>JAFZRP010000011.1 GCA_017619795.1 Treponema sp. | reverse complement strand
GGTGCTTTTTCCTTTATCTTCATCTGAACTTCTGTAAAAGGAATTATGTTCAGATAAGTTGTGATTCCATAATAAGCGAGCTTTTGTGCAAGGGTAACTACCTTCTGTTTTGCTTCGTCTGAAGTGTATGGATATGAATGAAAGTAACAGCATTCAATCTTCATGCCGCGCCTTAGCATTCTGTAACCGGCAACAGGAGAATCAAGACCGCCGCTTAAAAGAAGAAGTCCCTTTGAAGAAGAACCAACTGGAAGTCCACGGCAGCCAATTTCAGAATCTGTATAAACAAATACTCGTTCACGAACTTCAACATAAATAGTACAGTCAGGATTATGAACATCAACCTTCATCAGCTCTTCAACTCGTCCAGCGCTTTCGCAGCAAATCTGGTAAGAGGTGAGTGGAAAGCCTTTATCTGCGCGGCGTGCATCAATCTTAAAGGTTTTACAGCCTTTTTTAGCCTGTAATAAAGCATTATCGTAAACAGCCTGGTTTATTGCTTCAATAGTTTTTTCGCATACAGTTGCCTTTGCCCATCCGGTAATTCCCAAAAGATGATTAAGTGTAAACTCTACTTTTTCTGCGGCAGATTCATCACAATCAATATAAAGTCTTCCTGCCATAAGAGAGATTTTGCAGCCAAGACCATTAAGACACGCTGCTGTATTGTGTTTTAAAAGATTTTCAAATTCCTGAAGATTTGAGCCTTTTAATGTAAGCTCACCAAGTTTTGCTAAATATGTCATAGCTATAGTATAAAGAGAAAATGAAAAAAATTAAAGGATATAGATAAAGGAAATATTTTATAATTTTGTGCCGATAATTTAAAATATGAAAAAAGGATTTTCAGTTTTTCTGGTTTTATTTTTTCTTATTCCTGTGTTTTCCACATCTATTCCCGAGCAGCTGCTTGGAATCTGGGAAGGCAAGGACAGATATGTTTTTTTTGAACAGCAGCCGGAAAATGAAAATCCTGATTTTTTTTCTGACAATTTTACCCCTAAACAATATCCTCAGCTTGTCATTATCCTTAAGGAATATTACGGCTGGTATTTAGATAGAGCTGCAGAGCCGGAAGAATATGCAGACAGATTAAACCGTTCAAGAAATGCCGCTACCCATAAAACAGCAGAATATATCAGCTTTGACATAAAAGAAGAATCTGAAAGCTCCTTCGAAATGATTATTAATTATTCAACTCATCATAAAAACTATATTCCGGTTACAGTAATTGAAGACCAGCTTTTTATAGATTTTTATAAGAAATTATCGCAGCAGGAAACAAAAGAAATTACAACCAACGGTTACTGGCTTGGAAACATTAACACACAGGGCATAACAATAAATCCTCAGGTGATTGATGAAAATATTGGTTTAATTGTTCTGGACGGTCAGAAAATGTACGATATCCGCTACTGGCTTAGCGATATTGAAGAACGGGATGAGCGCGATAAAGAAGTTGATTTTATATATGGTGATGATAAATATACAGTTCCAAAATATCTAAATGTTGCAAACAATCAGTATTCCTGCGTAACTGGAAGAAGTAAAAGAATAAGAAATCCTCAAGGTTATACAGTTTTTAATGAAGCTGACTATTACTTTAATGCTGACAAAACTGTTATGGCTAAAAAGGATTCCTGTTATTTAAGAAAGCTTGCAGATAAAGATGATTTTGAAGCGCTTATGAAAATTGTAAAGGCTGCAAACTCAAGAAGAAAACCTGATCCGCCGCCACTTTTTCCTCCATCAAACTTAGACTGGCACTGGGACTTAATTGACCTGCTTGAAAAAGACAATGAACAGGTTCAAAAGGTTAGGGAAAGACAAAGAGCCTTTGGCTTACGTGGAAAAGAACTTAATCCTCCACGCTGAATAAAACACACGAATTACACTTTTTAAATTATTTGTGATATAATGTTATCCTGATGAAGGGAAAGCATAATCATTTTTTTTATAAGCTGAATGATATTCCTATAAGAAAAAGTATCCGCATTTTATTTCTTCTATTCTTTATTGTTCCAGTAATTACTGTTTCTTCAATCTGCTGTTTTTTTCTTTTTGATGAAATGCTTAAAAAGGAAATGAGCGATATTCAGAAAAATCTTGAACAGACAGAACTTGTTTTTGATAATACGCTGCGTCAAATAAAAAAGCTTTCCGACAGAATCTATGTAAATAAGCAGCTTCAAGCTGTAATGCTAAAAGAATATAAGGATATCCAGGACCTTTATTCTGATTACGCATCAATGACCTTTTTTGAAAATTACCTGCAGACCTACAATGAAGTTGAAAGCTACAGAATCTATACAGAAAATCAAACCTTGCTAGACAATCAGTTTATAATTAAGGCTGATAAAAATATAATGGCAGAAGACTGGTACCAGAATGCAAAATTATATAGCGGACAGGCTTATTGGGTTTATAAAACAGACAGCATTTCAAAAAAGAAATATCTTTCTTTAATCCGTTCAATATGGAGTACTTCAACCGGACAATTCTGCGGTGTACTTGTTATAAATATTGCACCTGATGTAATTGAAAAAAATCTTTCAAACCTCTTTTATAAAACTGTAATTACTTACGATAATTCTATTTTGTATACCTCAATAGAAGATCTTGCAGAAGAAGATGAAAAAATACTTATTGAATATACAAAAAATCCTGTAACGAGTAAGAAAATACAAACTATAAAATTAAACAACGAAAAGGTAGGACTCTTCCACGAAAAGTTTGTTCCCAAAAATACAATTTCAATCTATTTTTCAATTATTTATATTATTCCAATTTTTGAGCTTACCAAGGTAACCTTAAAAATCCTTGCGATTCTTATTGTTGTTATTCTTCTCTTAATCAGTTTTTCTTTCCTTGTACTTACAATTTTCTCAAACTACATAGATAAACGTGTTAGTAAGGTTCAGATTGGAATTACAAAAGTTGTAGATAATAATCTTGAAATTGAACCTACAATTGGCGGAAAAGATGAGTTTGAGCAGATTTATGAATCAATTTACGAAATGGCAGTAAACCTTAAAGACTTAATCAACAAGCTTTATGTTCAGAATCTTGAAAAGGAACAGCTGGCAGCACGGCAGAATGAAATAAGCCTCAAAATGCTTTCTACTCAGATAAATCCTCACTTTCTTTTTAATACTCTGGAAACTATAAGAATGAAAGTAATCGCTTCCGGAGAAAAAGAAGTTGCCCTTATGCTCAAGCTTCTGGCTTCATTACTAAGATACAATCTTTCTGTAAAGGGACAGCCTGGTCCTCTTATTGACGAATTAAATGCAGTTCAGAATTATCTTACCATACAGCATATGCGTTTTGGAGAACGTGTGTCATATGATGTTATGACTATGTGTGATATAAATAACATAAATGTCCTTCCGTTTTTGATTCAGCCGATTGTAGAAAACTCCTTCAGTCATGGCCTTGAAGATAAAGTTTCGGGCGGTTTTATTTATATCATCATAAATATGGAAACTAATGAAGCAAATGGACAGAATATTTTAAATATTGAAGTTAAAGATAATGGATGTGGTATTCCGGAAGAAAAGCTTGATGATTTAAATAAAAAGCTTAATTGCGGTAAACCAGAAGAATATTCTTCTTCAATAGGATTGATAAATGTTCAATCAAGAATAAAAATATTTTATGGTCAGGAATACGGTATTTCTATAAGCAGTAAGCTTGGAGAAGGTACTTCAGTTCGTATAAGGATTCCGGTTTTATAAAGCAGGAGATAAGAAAACGGAGGCGGCAGATGCTGAATTATTTTATTGCAGATGATGAAGAAATTATTCGCAACGGATTAAAATGCATAATTGACTGGAAAGACTGCGGCTTTATGCTTTGCGGAGAAGCTTCTAACGGAAAAGATGCTGTCAGCCAGATTATTGATTTGCGTCCTCATCTTGTAATGCTTGATATAAAAATGCCGGGTATGAGCGGAATTGATGTTATAAAACAAGTAAGTGAATATTTTACAAAAAACAATCTGACAATTCCTGCCTTTATTATTCTTACAGGTTTTTCTGAGTTTGAGTTTGCTAAGGATGCGCTTAATTATGGTGCTAAAGCTTATCTTCTAAAACCTGTAGATGAAGATGAACTTGAAAAAAACGTAAGGAATATTGCTAAAGAAATTAACGAACAGAATAATCTTAAAGAAAACTCAAAAAATGCTAAGGAGCTTGAAACTAAAGATTATCTCTTAAAACTGATCCGGACAGAAGCATTTTCGGAAATGAAAAATCCAACTGATTCTGTTTTTTTTGAGGATTCGGAAAAATCCTTTTATCAGGCAATTATTTTTAATCTTGATTATTATCAATCAGAATATAAAAAAGAACTTAATAAGGTAATACAAAATTATTTTTCTTTTTTTACAAAAGTAATTATAGAGCAAAATGAAAATATCTTGCTGATTCTGAAAACTTCAAACACAAAAGGTGTCCAGAATTGTATCGAAAGAATTACATCACTTCATGAAGCAAGAACTTTCATAACCTGTGGAAATAATTACATGGGACTGGATGGTCTTGTTAAATCTTACAACGAAGCAACGGATAATAAAAAGTTTTTATTTTACTTTGATAAAGAAAAATGCATAAGTCCGGAGCTTGCAGAACAAAATGAAAAGCTTTTGGAAGAAGCTGGTAACAAGGATTTTAAGCAAACTATCAATAAATATATTGAAGATTTAATTTTCTGCATTGAAACTTATGACAAAAAAAAGCTTGAGGAAACAAAGAAAGAATTATACGAGACCTTTTTTAAGCCGCTTCTTTCTGAAGCAGAAACAAAGAAAAATCTTATTTACTGTATTCTTGAGCTAAGGAACAGAATTACTTCAAAATATCCACAGAGAGATATAGCTGACGGTTCAACCTTTGATGTTGTTCCAAATATTCTTGAAAAGAAAACTTTTGAAAGTATGTTTGAATATTTTACAAATATACTTGATGACTTTATTGAAAACTTTAATTTCAATACCGCTGATTCTGTAATTGTAAAAGTAATTGCCTACGTAAAAGCAAATTATACCCAGGATTTGAAACTGGAAGCTCTTGGGCAAATGTTCAACTGTAACAGTGCTTACTTAGGGAAAAGGTTTAAAAAATACACTGGCGAGCAGTTTAATACATATATTGATAACCTGAGAATTGAAGATGCTAAAAACAAGCTTTTAAATACTGACTTAAAGATTTATCAGATTTCAAAGCTTGTAGGCTACACAAATACCGATTACTTTTTTATGAAGTTCAAAAAGAGTACAGGAATGACTCCTAAAGAGTTTAAAAGCAGAAACTCAAAGGACTCAGAAAACACAGAAGGTTCCGGAAAAAAATCACTAATCCTTATGCTTTTTATGCTTGTCTGTGTTTTTATTTCATGCAGTAAAAAGGCACAGGAGTCTGTTGCAGAACCTATAACTTTTACATTTTTCTCATCTGATTTATCAAAGCCTCAGTATTTCAACGATATGATCGCAAAGGAAATTACAAAAAAAACTGGGGTGACGCTAAAGTTTGAGTATTCTACAGAAAATCCTGATGACGCAATAAACCTTATGATTGCTAACGCAAACTATCAGGATTTTATTTATGCAAAAGGAAACCTTACAAAACTTATTGAACAGAATGCAGTGCTTAAGCTTGATGATTACATAGAAAAATATGGTCAGAATATGAAAAAGCTTTATGGCGACCAGCTTTCCCGTTTAAGGTACACTCTCGATAATCCATATATTTATTCAGTAGGCACTTATGAAATTAAAAATAAAATTATGGAAGTTTCCGGTAACATGCCGATTCAGAATGCTGTACTAAAAGAGTTTGGCTATCCGCGAATTAAAACTCTGGAAGATTACGAAAATATTCTGTTGGCATATATCAAAAAGTATCCGGAAATAAACGGACATAAAACAATTGGTATTTCGCTTATTACAGACAGCTGGTACTGGTATCTGGGGCTTTCAAATCCCGGAAATTATGTTATAGGTTATCCTGATGACGGACAGTGGATTGTAGACCAGGAAACAATGGAAGCAACCTATAAGTTCCTGTACCCGGAAATGAAATTGTTTTATAAGTGGCTTAATAAGATTTATCATGAAGGACTTCTTGATCCGGAAAGCTTTACCCAGGATATAGATGTATGGAACTCAAAGCTTATGGATGGGTATGTGCTTGGAACAAGTTATCCTTATTGGGGCTTAAAAGATATAAACAGGTATCTTGTACAGAATGATCTGGAGCAAAGGACTTTTGCTTTTCTTCCAGTTTCTTATGATGAAAATTATAAGGATCCGGCCTTAAAAGATTACGGTTATTCCGGCGGCTGGGGAATTGCAATTTCTAAGGATTGCAAGGATCCTGTAAGAGCCTTTAAGTTTCTTGACTGGATGTGTTCTGAAGAAGCTCAGATTTTAGTGAACTGGGGAATTGAAGGAAAGCATTACTATTACGATAAAAATGGACGAAGAATCTCTTACCAGAATATTGATGAAAATGATGGGGTAGGAAGATATATTTATCCTTTCCCGGAAGCCGGTGGCGGATTTATAGATTCAACAGGAAATCCTCTGGCAAAGTTGTACAAAGAAAACATAATTGAAAACTATTCTTCTGCGGAAAAAGAAACCTTATCCGCTTACGGAGCAGAGCTTTGGACAGAGCTTTTCCCAACTTCGCAGGAGCTTGGAGTTTCAAAGCATGGCCAGGTCTGGCAGTATCCGCTTTCATCACAAATGACAAAGGTAATTAGTGAAGTTGATGAATATGTAAAAGACAGGCTTATAAAGATGATAGTTGCGCCTGAAAAAGATTTTGATGCAAACTGGGAAGAAATGCGTGAGAACATCATCAAAATGGGAATGATTGAAATAAACAACCAGTGTACTGAGTTAATTAAAATGAAGATGAAGCTTTGGGAAAAATAAAGAATTATTCTTTAGTCTCAGCTGCAGCTTCTGACTTTGCTTTTTCGCGCTCTTCTTTTTTCTCCAGAATGTTTCTTGCTCTCTGTAAACGTGGTACGTTATAGCGGAGAATCATATAAGGAAGCATACTTAAAACAAAGTTTATGATACAGGCAGGGAAAGCAAACAAAAGCCAGTATTTAAGCGGATAGCAGAAAATCAGAAGAAAACCAAGAATTGCATTTGAAAGATGAATTACGGCTCCATAATTGCATTCAAGAATAAATCTTTCCATATATTCACGGCTGTGTGGGTCTGCAATTGTCTTTTTACTGAAGTTTGTAAAAACTCCAAGTTCTAAAACCTTATCCTTCCAGTGCTTAATGCCAAGCTTTTCGTAAAGCTTACATTCCTTTTGAGAAACATTGTGAAGCTTTACGTTATAAGCAAACCATTTTTCCGGCAGACAGCGCCTTATAAAGGTTGCTAAAACTCCGTCAATTGCAATTACAAGAACTGCAGCCAGAATTGAAGCAATAACAATATAAAGCACTGAAAGCTCAGGAAAATAATTCCTGCTGAAAAGAAGATTAAAAAGAATAATCAGCGCATCGCCACCGATGATGGAAATCAAATATAGAGCCATAATAATCTCACTAAGAAGCGTTCTTTACTCTGTTTCTAAATCTTAAATAGAAATTGAACAGTCTGTAGCTTTGTGTACCAATAAATCTAGAAATAAATCTGATTCCAGGAATATTGATGAAGGTTTTCAGACCTCTTGAAATATAATTTCTTCTCTGTTCACGTTCAATTGTTTTCTTGTAATTGTTGTAATCAAGTGAATCGCTTATAGCAAGCTGTCTGAGTCTTTCGTAGCTTTCAGCATCCTTCTTTTTCTTTTCATCATCATAACTATTAAGCTGATCTTTAAGAAGCTCGTAATACTCTGTCTGAGCAGCATACTGCCAGAAATATTCTTCATAGCGAACATTTTCGTAGTGCCAGGGCTTCCAGCCGAGAGTGTAGTGAATGATTCTCAAATCTACATCATCAAAGCCTGTTTCTTCAAAAGGCATTTTGTTCCAGCCAAGCTCAAGATATTTAACTTTATCTTTACAAATAACATTGAGATAATCTTCATCCTGAGTAACACGGAACTTAAAGCGTTCCATAAGCTTAAAGAACTTAGTCTGAATATTGCAGATTCTGAACATCTTAGAGTTCATAAGAAGGATTCCGGCATTAAAGTAATTCTTGCATTTAACGCCAAGAGCCTTTTCTACATAATCAGAGAAGCATTCATTGTGAGACATTACCTGTTCCTGTACAACACCGAGCAGATAGTTAGAAATGTTTGTAAAGTACAAGTCAGAAATATCACCAAGAACGATGATGTCGCTGTCAAGGTAGATTACTTTATCATACTCTGGGAACAAGTCTGCAATGAAAAAGCGGAAATATGTATCGATTGAATAATAATCTCTAAGATGGAACTTATCCTTGATAGATTCAATTTCTTTAGAAAGATTTATAAACTCAATTGATGCATTTGGTGTAAGCTGTTTAAGAAGAACAAGCTTGTGATCGTCGGACATGTTTGATGTAAGAACATGGATCTTATAAAAATAATCTTTTGAAGCATTTGCTAAAAGTGATTTGAGTGCTACAACAAGATAAGGTGCGTAATTGTTGTCCGAAGCAAAAAAGATTGGTATTTCTTTGTATTTTTTGTTCATATTAAAATAATATCATTTATCAAATGGTAGAATCAAGAGTCCTCTTTTTTCAGATACTCAAGTGGAATACCGTAGAAGCTTTCGTAGGTTTCCTTCCACATCTGATAATTTTTCTCCTTCATGAAGTTAATGTTTTCCTTCCTGGATTTTGCTGGATCCGGAAAGATGGGTTTAAGAATATGCAACGTATATTCTTGAATTGGAAAACCGTCATCTCCTATAAGGTCTGAATCTTCCATTGTGATGAACATTGGAAGCACCGGTACATTGCTCGTTACTGCAAAGCTGAATGCACCGCTTGTAAGAGGTCTTGGTTTTCTGTAGTTCCACCACATTCCCTGTTCGGCATAAACAAGTACTTTTTCTCCGCGCCTCAACAAAACATCCATCGCTTCCATAAACTTTTTCATTGTTGAATAGTTACTGCTTAATGGAAGTGTGTGACAATGACGGAAAAATAGTCCGTAAAGACCCGGGAAATTGGTGAAGTTACCCTCTCGAATTACTTTATAAAGCTCCCTGTGCTCTTTGTGAAGGTAGGGCAGTACAACATGATGAATAGCAAAATTGTCAAAGGCATTGAAGTGATTGCAGGTAATGACGGTACCTTTGTTGGCAAGCGATGTAAAGTTTTCAATTCCGCGTACATCTTTTATGATGAGCTTTTTGCTTGCAATAAGGCTGTCTATGAATTTTTCGGCTTTATGTGTAATTATTTTACTTAAAATCTTATTTATAGGCTTTTTATTAAGATAATCTACTTTGTCTGGAGTTAATGGAATTGTAGGAGGGTCATCTTCAACATCTTGAGACCACCATCCGTTACGTTCGTATTCGTCTATTCGCTGTAGAACCTTAAGACGGTCCGGCGCTTTTTCTATAGTTCTAGTATCCGTATTATCTTTTCCCACTAAAAAGCCCCTCTTCTTTTTAATTTATATTAATTATAGTAATAATTGAAAACTATTACAATACCAAACATATTTTTGTCTACTTATAGAATAAAATCCTCTTATATGATAATATATTTTGATTCAAAATTTTGAATAACAAACAGAAAGGAAAAAATAAATGAGTTTTAAACCAGTTGATCCAAAGGTTAGTTTTCCACAAAAGGAAGAAGAAGTTCTTAAGTTTTGGGAAGATAACGACATTTTTAAAAAATCTTTAAGCCAGAGAGAAGGGGCTGAAGAGTTCGTTTTCTATGATGGACCTCCATTTGCTACAGGTCTTCCACATTTCGGACATTTTATTCCGTCAACAATTAAAGATATTATTCCTCGTTATCAGACAATGAAAGGAAAGCACGTTGAACGCCGTTTTGGTTGGGACTGTCACGGCCTTCCTGTAGAGAATCTTATTGAAAAAAGACTTGGTCTTAACTCAAAGCACGAAATTGAAGCTCTTGGTATAGATAAATTTAACGAAGCCTGCTGTAATTCTGTATTGGAATATACTTCAGAGTGGAGAAAAACAATCACAAGAATGGGCCGCTGGGTAGATTTTGACAACGACTACAAGACAATGAATCCTGAATATATGGAATCTATCTGGTGGGTTGCAAAAGCTCTCTGGGATAAAGGCCTTATCTACGAAGGAAAATATATCCTTCCATACTGTCCACGCTGTTCTACAGTTCTTTCTACACACGAGCTTGCACAGGGCTATAAGGATGTTCAGGATCCTACTGTAACTGTACGCTTTAAGATTACAAAGGCTCCGGCTGGCGTAAAAGATCCAGATATGGCAAACGGAAAAACATATTTCCTTGCCTGGACAACAACTCCCTGGACATTACCAAGCAATCTTGGTCTTTGTATGGGTCCTGATATTGATTACGTAAAAATCCTCGATAAAGAAAGCGGCGACTATTATATTTTTGCTGAAGCTCGTCTTTCTGCTTATTACAAGAGCGAAGAAGGCTATCAGATAATTTACCGTGCAAAAGGTAAGGATTTTGTTGATGCTGAATACGAGCCATTGTTCCCGTATTTTGCTAAGCTTAAGGATCCTGCAGTATGCGCTGAAGAAACAAATCAGAAGTGCGAAAAAGGTGCCTTCAGAATGTTCAATGCAGCATATGTTTCTACAGAAGACGGTACTGGTATTGTTCATATTGCTCCTGCCTTTGGTGAAGAAGATAACAAGGTATTCAAGGGCACTGGAGTTCCAAATGTAGAACCAATCGACGCAGAATGTAAGTTTACTTCTGAAGTAACTGATTATGTTGGTCGTTTTGTAAAGGAATGTGATAAAGACATAATCGCTCGTCTTAAGAACGAAGGTAAGCTTGTTAAGAGAGATACAGTTGTTCACTCATATCCTCACTGCTGGCGCTGTGGTTCTCCACTTATTTACAGAGGAATCGGCAGCTGGTTTGTAAAGGTTGCAGACTATCACGACAAGCTTTTGAATGCTAATGCTAAAATCAACTGGCAGCCTTCTCACATTAAAGAAGGACGTTTTGGAAAATGGCTCGCCGGTTCAAGAGACTGGGCTGTAAGCCGAAACCGCTACTGGGGAAATCCTATGCCAATCTGGCGCTGTGATGACCCTGAATGTAAGCATACACTTTGTGTAGGAAGCCGCCAGGAGCTTAAAGACCTTAGCGGAACTTATCCAGATGATTTGCACAAGCAGTTTGTAGATAAAATTACCTTTACCTGTCCAAAGTGTAAAAAAGGTACAATGCACCGAATCCCAGAAGTTTTTGACTGCTGGTTTGAATCAGGCTCAATGCCTTACGCACAGGTACATTATCCGTTTGAAAATAAAGAAAAGTTTGAGGCTAATTTCCCAGCAAACTTTATTTCCGAAGGTCTTGATCAGACACGAGGCTGGTTCTATACACTTACAGTTCTTGCCGCTCAGCTTTTTGACAAGCCAGCCTTTGAAAACTGTATTGTAAACGGTATTGTTCTTGCAAACGACGGACGCAAGATGAGTAAATCTCTGCAAAACTATACAGACCCTGTTGATGCAATCAATCAGTTTGGTGCAGATGCAATCCGTTTGTTCTTAATGCATTCAGCTGTTGTTAAGGCAGATGAAATCCGCTACTCAGATGAAGGTGTTAGAGATGTTCTTAAGTCAATAATCATTCCTTGGTGGAACTCTTATTCATTCTTTGTAACTTATGCAAATATTGATAAGGTAAGTCCTACAGGTCATTTATTCGACGATCATACACCATCAAATCCTCTTGATGCCTGGCTGCTTTCAATCACACAGAATCTTATTAAAGAAGTTTCTGCTGCCCTTGATGCATACGATTTGTCTGCTTCAATTGATCCGATTGTTAAGTTTATTGATGAGCTTAATAACTGGTATATCCGCCGCAGCCGCCGACGCTTCTGGAAATCCGAAAACGATAACGATAAAAACGAAGCTTACGAAGCTTTGTATATTGCTCTTAAGACTCTTGCACAAACTGCAGCTCCATTTGTACCGTTCATTACAGAAGAAATGTATCAGAATCTTAGAACTTCTGAGGATAAAGAATCTGTACATCTCTGTGATTATCCGGTACCAAATAAAGACTGGATAAACGAAGCCCTTGAGTTTAAGATGGCTTCTGTTCAGAAAGCAGTTTCTATGGGACACAGCCTTAGAAATACCTTTAATCTTAAGAACCGTCAGCCTCTTGCAAGCGTAGCACTTGTTACACGCAATGCAGATGAGAAAAAGGTTCTTGCAGAAATGGAAGACTGTATCCGCGAAGAGCTTAACGTAAAGGAAGTTATCTTCCACGAAAGAGAAGATGAGCTTGTTGAGTATAAGGCAAAAGCAAACTTTAAGGTGCTTGGAAAAGAGCTTGGACCTCTTATGAAGCAGGCTGCCGGAATAATTGCAACACTTACAAGCGAACAGATTCAGTCAATTATTGAAGGCATTAAGCTTTCAATTGATGTTGGCGGAACTTCCGTTGAACTTGATTCTGAAAAGGTTATTGTTGAACGCTTTGAAAAAGACAACCTTAAGGTTCTTAATGACGGAACTCTTACAGTTGGTCTTGATACAAAGGTTACCGACGAGCTTAAGAAGGAAGGTTATGTTCGTGACCTTATCCGCGGTATTCAGAATCAGCGCAAGGAAAACGGCTACAATGTAACAGACAGAATTAAGATAACCCTTTCCGGCGATGACAAGCTTAAAGATGCCTATACAATGTTTGCGGAGTTCATTTCAAGTGAAACTCTTGCAGTTGATATAGCCTGGAAAGATTCTTTAGCTGGTGCTGTAACAGTAGAAGCTGATGATAAAATATGGAGTTTCTTAATTGAAAAAGCATAATTCCTGTAACCGATGGTCTGAATTATTCGGGCTGTCGGTTATTTTTTGTACAGTTATAATTTTATTTTCATCGTGTATTTCTATGCCGAATGCAAGAAAGGTTGAAGCTCTTTCTCTGCTTGATGACAATAGTAATCTTTATTTTTCAATTCCAAATAATGTTGATAATGAGCTTTTGGAGAAAATCCTGAAGGAAAGAGTTTCTGGTATTACAGAAAAAGAAATTGAAAGAATCCTGACCAGAATTAATACAGTATATGCTGGTATTGATATTTCAAGAAGAATCTTTTCTACAGATGCAGTTCAGATTTCGGTTGACGGAAATATTCCTAAAAAAATGGTTCCAAAGCTTTTGAACAAAAAGAACGGTTGGGAAGTAATTACCTGCAGCTCTGAATGTGCTAAAAAACATCCGATTTATACAAAGCAGATTATTCAAGGTTCAGATGAATATATAAATGTTGCTTTCCCTTCGAATAATATTGCTTGTGCTGGACGAGATATAGAAAAAATGCTTTCCCGTTATGATGATTTTTCTTCAATTGATTTTTTACCGGAAATGCAGGAAGAAAATGAAAGCATAATGCTGAAGAATGAGTATTTTTATAATTATTTATTGGAATCAAATGACGAAATCAGATTCTTTACAAATAATCCAAATACATTTTTATCTTACCTTATTGGTGTTAATGTTGATTTAAGGATTCTGACTATAGCTGGTGCAATAGTTAAGGATGATGAAGATACCACTAAGTACAAGATGAAGCTTATGTTTAAGTTCTCAAGCAATAAGTTCTTAAAGGCGGGAAGGGCAATTCTTAAGCTTGCTTTTGGATTCAGTAACAAAGAAGTTGAAGACGGTGATGATTCTGAGCTTATTATACAGAATGTACAGATAAGCAAGGAACAGATATATAAATTATTGAGTTTATAAAAAAATATACAGGAGCAGAAAATGGCAAACGACAAAATTATTCTTAAAGCAGAAGATTTGGATGGTTATCTTACAAGACAGGATTTGCTTGACTTGGAAAGACTGGACAAAATGTTCAAGGAAACAATGAAATCTTTTGATCCGGTAGATGAAGCAAAAATCATTGAAGGCTATGATAAGATGGGTCATGCAATGCAGGAAATCTGTGCTTCTCATCCGAATGTAAGGGTATATTCGTTTGTTACAGAAGAGGGTGCTCATGCAGAAGCTTCCCGTGTAATTTCAAAACTCCGCGACGAAAGAACAGATCATCAGGAGTTTATGTATTACAGCCAGCGTGCATATGAAATGCTTTTCAGAATGGCTTATACAGACCAGCATACAGATAAAAAAGGCTTTATCGTAGTAAGAACTCCTGTTACATTCCCTGTTCAGAACTATGCAGTTCATAAGATTCCGGCAATTGACCACAAGCTTGAAAACTCTGTTATGTGTGTTATGCTCCGTGGTGCTCTTCTTCCAAGTATGATTATGTCAAAGGAGATTCAGGAATATTCTTCTAACGGATATATCACTCCTTTTGCTTTGTTCAAAATCAGCAGAAATGATTCAAAGAACGAAAACGATATGGAATACATAATGGATTTGAATAAATCCTTCTTTAACCTTGAACAACTTGACGGTAAAGATTTGATTTTTGCTGACCCTATGAACGCAACAGGAGGTTCTCTTGTAACTGTTGTAAAATATCTTCAGAGCCAGGGCGTTCATCCAAAATCAATTAAGTTCTTTAACACAATCTCTACATTAAAGGGAAGTATTCGTGTAACAAGAGCTCTTGAAAACTGTACCTGCTATACTTTGTGGCTTGACCCTGTAATGAATGAGAAAGCTTATATTATGCCAGGTCTTGGTGATGCCGGAGACAGACTTAATGGCTGCGATACAAAGGATGCTCCACGTAACATTATCCAGCTTATTGCAGACTACGGTAGCAACATTTCTGGTCTTTACAGAAGTCAGCTTTACGAAATTGAAAAGGTTGTTTTAGGCTAATTACATCCTGGACATAATAAGCATGATAAAAAGGCTTTGTTTAATTTTAGTAAGTTGTATTTCTCTTTTTGTTACAATTACAGGTTGTGCTTCTAACGGTGGTTTAATTCCCGGTAAGTCAACTATTGAAACAAAAAAAATCTATAATGAATATCTTTCAATTGCTGATATTTATTTTGGAATGGAGAAATACGACAAAGCTGTAGAGTATTATAAGCTTGCCTTAAACAGCAAGGAAAACTACTGGGGTGTTTATTATAAGCTTGCAAGAACGTATACCTTACAGTCAAAATGGAACGAAGCCTTACCAATGTATGAAACATTGCTTAAGAGAGATCCGGAAAACAATGCACTTAAGGTTTCTATTGCTTATATTTATGCAATGAGTAATGAAACAGACAAAGCAATAAAAACGTACGAAGATCTTATAAAAAATAATCCTGAAAATGCAGAATACTATCAGAATATTATTGCCGTTTATCTTGCGCAAAAGGATTATGAATCGAGTGTAAAATATTTTGAAACTTTTAAACAGCAGTTCCCAGATAATCAGAACGGCGAAAAGCTTCAAAAAGAAATTGAAAAGCTCGGAAAAGAAACTGGTGCTATAACAGAAGAAGAAAAATCTGAAGAAACAAAAACTGAAGTTCCGGAAGCTTAATTATTTTCCAGGAATTGACGGTATTTTATAGCATCTGCACGGAAAGCAATAATCTGACAATCATCATCTTCCTGAGCATGTATAAGAGCTTCGTCTGTTTCTTTAATAAGTCTTTCTGCAGACATCATTCTTACTGTACGTGTTGAAATACCAATATAGCATTTTGAAGGATAATCTTTTAAAAGCTCGTTAATATCTGACTGAAGTTTTTCTGCAAAAGAAAGTGCCTGATCAACATCTGTATTTATTTTGATTGCAGCGATTGAATCTTCTTTGTATTCAAATAAAAGATCTTTAAACTGGAACTGAACTGTAAGATATTCACAGATTTCTTTAAATACAGAAGATGTTTTTTCAATGCAAGGAATCTTAAACAAAAACAGTGCAAGGTCTACTTCTGAGCTGATTGCTCTGTTTAATTCATTTTCAAGTCTAACCTTTAAGTATGATTCCCAGCCAAGTCCTGTATCTGGAGAAAAGAGACCTTCCGGAGTTTTGTTTTCGTTTTCTTTAATTACCATTGGCTTTACTTCTTCAGCAGGGAAGGAAACAGGTTCTTTTGGTTTTTCTGCTTTAACCTCTGGCTGAGGCTTTGGAGCTTCCTGGATTTGAGGTTCAGGCTGAGGAACAAATTGTTCTGTTGGCTGTACAACTGGTTCTGACACTGGTTCTGCAAGAGTTCGTGTAACTGGCTGTGAAATATGCTGAGCCTCAAAAGCTTTATTTGCAGCGGCTTCTGCTTCAAGCTCGGCTTTATTTAATACTGTTCCTGAATAATTCATGTCCGCAATTATTTCATCAGCAGTTTTAAGCTTGCTAGAACTTTTTTCTTCATCATCATCTTCTGGAGCATTAATAGCATCAATTTTTCTGGTATTATGATTAAGGATGATAATGAGAATTATTGTTATGATAGTTGTAATAAGAACGAGAAGGAAAGAAATCTTAGCAAAACGTGCAATTTCTGAAGGTCTGATTCTGTACATTGCGGCAAAAATGCTTACATTTCCGTCATAAGTTGAAAAAGAAAAAGACTTATTGTAAATGATTTTTGAGTTTATTGTATCGCGTTCGTTTTCTGTAACTGAATATGTAAAATAATCTTCTGAATTATATTTGATTCGAAGAATTGCAAAATCCTCTAAAGGAGAAGTAATATCATAAAGCTTGTTATCAAACTGGTCAGTAAAGAAATCGGTTCTGTTTGTAAGCTGCTTAAGGCTTAAAGACATCTGTTCAAATCTGTAATCGCAGCGTTTTTCTGCCTGTGTGTATTCAGAAAAAACACTAAATCCAAAAATAAAAATTGAAACAAGAAACATTAAGATTACAAAAAAACAATAAAAACCGGTAAGCTTACTTTTCATATTGGCTAAGATTCCTTGACAATAATTGATATGCTTTTTTCAAATAAACTTGAAAACTGCTATTTTTATTATCGTAAAATCTTAGTGATGAGATTAACGGTAAAAGCGAAATATCAAGATTATTAAGCTCAAAAATCGTATTTTTTTGCATTTCAGGCGAGTTTTTTAACTCATTTTCGTTAGTTTTAAGCTGATTTTGAAGCTTTCTGATTATTTCTGTAAAATCTGATTTGGTAAGCGGAGAATAAGCAGAAGCTTGTGAAAAAATACTTTGGTTATTATTTACTGTGATAAAGTATCTGTCATTATCCCGTGTAAATGAATAATTGTTATTAAGAAGGTACTGTTCAAAAGATTGACGGTATGAGTCTAAAACTGTAGTTGAAACTCTTTCATCATCATCACTTTGAATAAGCTCTGTTCTGTATAAAAGCTTTAAGAAATTATATTCAAAGGTTTTAAGGGCAGAGGAGTTTACAGAAAATAAATCATCCAGATAAGTGCCTTTTGTGTATGTTCTTGTTTTGTAATAAGAGAAATCTGCACCAAAAACTTCAATTGAAGAAAAACCGCATTTTACGGCAAAATCTAAAGCAGAAATTGTAACGGTACCGGAGCCGGAAAAAAGATGAATAAAAGTCTGTGGCGCGTAGGAACAAATAAGCTCAGAAAAGGGATGACCGGATGCAGAAAAAAGAATGTTAGCTGTATAATTTGCAATATGATTTACAGCCGAGTGATTGGCGCAAAGATCAAATACAAACAGAGTAGATGAAAGGTCCGGATTGTTTTTGAAAAAATGTGAATGCGAAACATTCTGTCCGTCGATAGAAACAACTACATCCGGGATAAGGTTATTACGGAGCAGAGAAGTGTAAGCTGTATCCGTAGAAATTATAAAATACTCGTCTCTGGAGTTTGAAAGAATTGAGATAGTTTTATCAAGTGAAGGACCTGCAGCGATAATGGCTGCTTTTTTTTGTTTACTATTTTTAAGCTTTGCTTCGAGAAGGTTGAAGGCATTTGAGTTTATAAAAGAATAAGTCTTTAAGTTATTAAGAATATTCTTCTGCCACATTTTACCGAAATGAGTTTGTACTGAAAAATCTGCGGAAATATTATTGAGACTTGCTTTTATAATCCGCTGAATTAACGGATAAAGATATTCAACTTCCTGAACCCAGCCTTTTTGTTCAACTACATATAGTCCGCCATACAAAGAAGGAATATATGTAGCTTCAAAATCAGAGGAAAGGTTTTGTATTGTTGTAAGCTTTACATGCGGGTTGTTTTTGAGCTCGGTAATAAGTGGAAACTGATGTAAAAATGTAAGGGTATCATCATCTTTTTCTATGCAAAGAAAAAATGAAGAAGGGTATTTTTGCAAAAGTTTTTCTATAAGTATTCCGCCGCCAATTCCAAGAACAATATAAAAGGATGATGATGGAGTAACTTCTACAAGACGTTCTGCTTCGCTTTGAGGATTATAACGCGACTCCATAGTACGGTTGCTTGAAAAAACAGGAATAACAGAACCATTTTTTGCAGTAAACAAAGAAGAATAAAGTTGAGGAGTTCCTTCTAGAAAGCTTGAAATATCAATCTGATTATGTTGATTGTTACTTTGTTTTTCCATTCAAAATCTTCCCTATCTTTTTTATAAGCTTATCATTTTTTTCTGAAAGCTTCTGCAATAAAAGTTCTTTTTCTTCTTTTGTTTTAGCATGTTTGATTGAAATAAAATCTACAGGAAAAATCTGTTTTTTCCATTCGTCGGACTGGCTGTATTCGTTTATAAATGTGATTAGGTTGTTGATATTGGATGACTTGTTTGAATTGACGGCATTAAAGTTTGCATTATTTATAATTTTTTCTTCAGAAACAGATTTCTCCAATAACAGCTTTTTTTCAAAATCATTAAAACTAATATTTTCAATCTCACCTAATTCTTCCTGATTTTCAATTATACGGAATACTCTGTTTTTTAAGTTTTTCTGATTTTTAAACCAGTCTCTATAAATCTCAAGTGAACCTGAATTATAACGAGACCTTGTCTGGCGGCTTTCTTTATTATTAAGACGGAAATCCTTAATTGAGTTATTAAGCTCAAGCTCATTCGGTTCTGTATGCTGATTTGCTTTATTACCTGCAAGATCTAAACCTAAAAAATAAATCTCGTTGTTAGTAATTGATAAGGCTAGTTTTAAGGCTGTACCGCTGACTGTACCATTACGTTCAAGAATTAAAGGTTTTATTCCGCTTTGTTCCATCAGTTTGTTTGAAACTCCATCTGAATAAGCACACGGAATTATGTTCATTTTTTCCAGCAGCTGTTTTTGAATAAAAGCTTCGCATGGAGCCGCAACTAATAAGTTGTTAGTATTTATTAAAGCCTTCAGATGCTGGCCGGCATAATAACCGCCGTCTGTCGTAAGAATTAAATCAGGAATTATGTTGTTTGAAAGAAATGCTTTTATTGCGGAAGAAAGACAAATAATAAAACACTTTTCCCTGAATAAAGGGATTTTTGAAATTACAGCATTTAAACTTGGGCCAGAAGCCGCAATAAGAACAGGTTTTCCTGTATGTAAAATATTTTGCGGAGCCAATAAAGTTTTTTCAGAAAGATATTTTATATAATTGCACGAATTGATAATCCACTTTTTCTCAAAATACTGCCTTGTTATAAGAATTGTTTTGCACTGTTCCATAACAAGCTTATATGCCTGCCAGATTTGTAAGTTTACTGTATTAAAAAGATTTTTGCTTGGCAGCCAGTCACACAGCATTGAACAAAGTAACTGTTCTTCTGTAAAAAGCGATAATAGCTGATTCTGAAGTTTATCTACATTTTCAAAGTTTATTGTAAAATCCCAGTCAGAATTGTAGCTTGAAAGCTCTGGGATTAGTCTTATTATTCCGATTTTTGCATTCGGATATTTTTGTTTTAGAAATTGTTTTGTATATGAAAGACCTGGCTCTATTAAAATAATTACATCGTATTCAGCATCGGAAGGTAAAAGAGAAACAAAGCGTTCAGCTTCTTTTACAGGCGAGTAGGGAGAATGAATAAAATGCTTGTCTACTGAAAAAGTTTGATTATTATCTTTTGCAGAAGAAAAAGACAGATTCAATTTTAGTTATCCGCCTGAGTGATTTTTATCTGGAGTGAGCTTTCTCCAAGAATCTCTTTTAGCAAAAGCTTAAGATGCTTTGTAAGCATTTTTTCAGGTAAGTTATATTCTGCCGGGACAAAAAGTTTTATTGTTGTTTCTGCTTCTTCAAGTCTGTGATCAGGGAAGCATTTTTTTAATGTGTAATAAACATTATAAAAAATTACCTGTCTGAAATGAGCTTCCTGTGCTTCTGTAAGATTCTGCTTGTTATTTAGCATAAAATCATTTATTGAATCTGATAGCTCAATTGTAAAAATACAGAAGGAAGTATATTTATTTTTAGCAGAGCTTACTTCAAATAAATCTGCAGGATTTGAAGAAAATGCGTATTTTACATCATAAGTATCAAGCTCATTAAAGTTCTTGAAAAAAGCTTTATCTTTCATAAGCGTTTCAATTGATTCTGACGAAGCAAGAAGAATTACGTCATTCTTTGTTTTGTAAAGAATAATTGAGCTTATGGAATCTATGATTGTATCAGAAAAAAACTGATAAAGTGGCTGAATTGAATTGTCACTGCGAGAAAAAAGGTAAGGGGTATTGTTTTTTGGAATTAACCCTTTCCAGAAGTCTTCTGTTGAAACTGATTTTAAAATCGACTGGCTGTCAAAGCCAAAACAGCTTGAAATCTGAAAATAACCATTCCGCAGCTTTAAGATTGCACATTGAGAAAGCTTATACTTGTTTACATAATCAAAAAAATCCAATCTGTTTTTTTCGTCCATAAGAATGATTTTTCTTAAGAGACCAACAGAATTGGATTTTTCTGAAGCTTGGAGAAAATCCATTAAGATAATCCTAACTCAGAGAATAATTTTTTGTATGTTGCAAACTCGTCTGATTTCGCAAACTCAATGATTTTTTCTTCAGGAAGATTTTCAAGCAGCTGATCCATGTAGAGGAGAACAGACTTAATGTCTTTCTTGAGCTCTGCATTTGAATCATCATCAGCTGTATCATCACTTGCTGTAAGATAATTTATGTTGCTGTCTGATAATGAATCGTTGCCTTTTACTGCAACCAGGTCATCTGTATCTGCGAAAGTATCTTCAACAGGTTCAACAACTGGTTCTTCTTCTACAGGCTCTTCAATTATTTCATCAATTGGTTCGTCGATAATTTCTTCTATTGGTTCAACTTCTTCTGCAATTTCTTCAACAGGTTCTTCTTCTGGTAAAGCTTCTTCTACAAAGCTGTCATCAGTAGAAGCAAAGCTGAAGTCATCTGTTTCTTCAACTGCAGGTTCTGTTTCAATAAGTGGCTCTGAAACAAAGTTGTTTTCAACAGGTTCTTCAACGAAGGTTTCTTCAATAAGAGGTTCTTCGTTTTCGATTACTTCTTCAACAACTGGTTCTTCGATTACAGGCTCTTCAACAATTGTTTCTTCTGTAACAGTTTCTTCTACAGGCTCGCTAAAGAAGTCTGAAAGCTCTTCTTCAGAAGATTCAGAAGCAGGTTTTTCTTCAAAGAATGATTCTTCAAGAACGTAATCATCCTGAGCTTCTGTAGTTTCTGGTTCTGCAGCTTCTTCAACAACTGTTTCTTCAGGAGAAAGCTCTTCTTCTGCTATAATTTCATCAGCTGAATCAAAAATATCATCAAAAGATTCTTCGGCAACAGCTTCTTCTGTTGTTTCTTCTACAGTCTGTTCAGAATCAATGTCTGTGAATACATCATCAAAGGTTTCTTCTTCCTCTTCTTCTTCATCCTTGTTAGAAGCAACAGCGGCAATTGCAGCAGCACCAAGTACGGCACCACCAGTTATAGCTGCAGCCTTAAGAAGGTCATTGTTATCGTCTTCTTCTTCCTTAGGGATTTCAATTTCTTCAGGAAGATCTTCGTCAACAGGAGTTTCTGTTACTTCTTCTCTAAAGAACTCAGGTTCAATATTATCTTCTGTTTCAAGAGCAGTTTCTTCTGTTGTTGTTTCAAAATCATCAATTTCGATTGTTTCTGGCAATTCATCTGAGCTTTCTTCAACAACTTCTTCTTCAACCGGCTCTTCAATTACAGGTTCGTCAACGATTGTTTCTTCTACAACTGGTTCTTCTGTGAAAGTTTCTTCTACAACAGGTTCTTCATCTACAGTTGCAAAAGCATCTTCGTCAGCGTCTGCAGATTCAGCAGGTTCTGTAACGAAATCAGTTGTGTTCATGATTTTGTTCAAGTCGTCTGTTGAGAGGGCAAGAGTGTCGTCATCATCATCAAGAGAACCAAAGAAACCACCCTGATCTGTGTCTTCTTCAATTCCTTCGAATATATCATCTGTGCTTTCTTCGATTGAAGGCTCTTCTGCAGGTTCTTCAACGATTCCTGAGCTTTCTTTTGCCTTAATTTCAGCAAGATTTGTCTTTAATGAGTTGATTTCTTCCTTAAGACTAGAAAGATCGGCAACAATCTGCTGGAGAAGTGATGAACTTACTGAATCTACAGCTACTGATTCACCAGAAGCAATGCCTGAACTTTCTGTAACTGGCTGTTCTGGAGCAGCAGGAGCAGCTTCAGATTTAATTTCGTTTACGATTGGAGCTGAAGACATATTGTCGTTATCAACTGAAAGGTCATAATCAACTACCTGTTCTTTAATCTTAGAACCTTCAACATCCTGTGTAACCGGTGTTTCTTCGGCATCTGAATCGATTCCAAAGTCAGCAAGGTCAACTTCTTCTGCTTCAATGTTATCTCCAGAACCGCTTGAACCAATATCATCAAAAGAAACTTCTTCGAAGCCTTCAGAAGAAGCTGCTGTAATGTCATCATCATCTTCTTCTATAACTTCAGCTTCTGTATTTTCTACTGTCTGAACACTGTCAGCAGAAGAATCAAAGCTTATATCCATATTAAGAGGTTTTTCATCAACAATTTCTTCTTCTTTTGGTGCAGCAGGAGCGGCTTCTACACCAAAATCGCTTAAATCAACAAAGTCATCAAGGGAAACTTCTTCTTCACCGCCAGCTGAAGGGGCAGGAGAGCTGTCAGACATGAAATCGTCGAGGGAAACTTCTTCTTCACCACTGTCTGAACTTGAATCACTTGAGCTGTCATCGCCTGTAAAGTCATCGAAAGATACTTCTTCGAATTCATCCAAAGAAACTTCTTCAGTTTCATTAGAATCTGCAGCAAAACCGCTTTCTTCTGAAATATCAGAAACTTCAGGGATGTCTACATCCGGAATATCAACTGGTGTTTCTTCAACAGGAATATCCTCTGTTTCTGGAATATCATTGATTTCAGCAATGTCATCGAAATCAACAGAAGCTTCTTCTACAGGAACGTCATCCATTCCGTTAGTAAGATTTAAAAGCTCGTCTGAAGTGAGTGTTGTATCTCCTTCTGTGTTTTCTGCTCCAAATTGATTGTCGTCCTTGAACATATCGGAAAAGTCCGTATCGTCAAAGGATTCTTCCGAATCGAAATCTGGAAGATCCAGAGAGTCTGTAATGTCAAAACTTTCATCAGTATTTTCTGCAGGTGATTTTTTTACCCATACTCCATAACTGTCAAGTTCATTGGTTTTGTCTGTTGAATCGCTCATTTATTCCCTCTTGTTTTAGATATTGGTTTTCTATCTTTATATATCGGCAGAAATGTCTAAAAAAAACAGTACTCTTCAATATAATTTTTTTAATTATATCACACATTTTGAATTCAGAAAACAAGAATATTTTGCCGATAATTAAGTAATTATGAATCGTGCAAAATATTTAAGTGTTATATTCATAGGAACGTTAGTTTACGTACTGCTTTCTGCAACTATTGGTCAGAACAGCCTTAAATGCTTTAATAAAATGGAAGAGCAGAAGAGGATTGTCAGCAAACGCACAACCGATATTCAGAATATAAATAATGAATTGCAGCTGGAATTAACTTCTCTAAAAAGTGACAAGACAGTAATTGCTGCCTATGCCAGAAAGATGGATTATGTTTCTGATGGTGAAAAGCTTGTAAAGATCACTGGTCTTAAGCCTGCTCAGACAACTCTTTATGATACAGGCTCAGTTCTCCGCCATGAGGATCCTGATTTCGTTTCAGAACGTTTCTGTAAGATGGTAGCAGTCATTCTCGCTTCGCTTTGGCTGATAATACTTTTCCTGTACGATTTAAATAAAGGCAATATTTCTTTTAAGCACGAGAAGAAACCTATGGTCACAGGTGTTCCAATCTATGATTTGCCACAAATCTGATGATGATTCCGTTCAAAAATGCGTCTCTGTACTGAAAAATGGGGGAATAGTGATTATTCCCACAGATACAGTGTACGGTTTTTCTGGAGTTGTTGATTCTTCCGCACATTTTAATACCGACGCAGTTATAAGAAAAATAAAGGGCAGGGAAGAGTATAAGCCTTTTATTCAGTTGATTGCTGCTCCTGAAGATATTAAAAACTATACTGATGATGATATTCCGCAAAAGCTTTTAGACTGCTGGCCTGGTCCACTTACGATTATTGTTAATACTAAGAAAAACACTGGAATCGGTACAGGCACTGAATCTGCAGCGAACACTGGTACCGTCGCGCTTCGCTGTCCGGGAGATGAATGGCTTAGAAAAATAATTAGTGAGTGTGGAGCTTCCATTTATTCTACAAGCGTGAACAGGAGCGGTCAGCCTGTACTTGATGAAGAAAACGCAATAATAAGTGAGTTTGAAGGCGAAGTTGGGCTTATTGTGGCTGACGGAGACAGGAAAAACTCTGTTCCTTCAACAATTGTACGCGTAGAAGATGGTGAATATAAAGTTATTAGACAAGGATTTATAAAAATCTAAGAGCGTTTTTTCCAGGTAACGTTTATATCTGAACGAATTGCAGCTCCGTTACTTTCTATAAGTGTATTTTTAGTTCCGGATAAAGTATTATCATTTACTATTGAGAAAAGCCACGTTACAGGTGAAGCATTTACAGCTTCTTTTAAGGCAACTGTTCTTGAAAGCTCTGGGAAGAACGATGCATTTGCTCTTCCGTTCTGCTTTATCAATATTTTTTTACCTTCTGCAGTATTTTTAATTTCTACAGTGATATTCATGGAAGCACCATTTGTAAAAATAACAAAGCCGCGTCCGCCTCTCATTATCACTATTTTGTCTATTGAATCTTCGCCGGACCAGGTGCCGGATAAAAACTCGGTAGATTCAATATCACCAGACTGTTTTTCAGGCATTAAAAAATCATCGTTGTTAGCTGCAGAGTTCTGCTTGTTTTCCAGAAGATTAAGAATTGATTCGTGAAGTACTGATTTTGGTTCCATAAGAATCTTATAGAAGGAATCGTATTCTTTTGTCTGAGATTCAGTTTTATTTGTCGTAGGATTTATAAGCTTTAAGGTAGAAACCCATTTTGAGCTGTTTTCTTTTTTTGTGATTTCTGTATAGAAAGAAAGGTTTTCTGCAGAAAGAGAAGCCTTATCTGGAGCTGCTTTCATGGAAGATTCAACACGTTTATCATTTATTACAAAGTTATTTATTTCGCAGAGCTGGGTGTAATAAAGGTCACTCGTCATTTTTGACATATTAGAATCAATTTCAGTTGCAACTATACCGTAGTAGTCTATGCTGTAGCGTTCTTCTGCAAAAAATGAAGTGATTGTGAGAGAAAATAAAATTAAAACAAAAAAAATCTTTCTCAAGGCTTTATCCCTTTAATTTATTGGAAAATTCCCTCTGAAGCTCCCTGTTTAAATCTCTATCCTTTATTGTAGCCCGCTTGTCGAACTGTTTTTTACCCTTACAGACTCCAAGCATGACTTTTACTCTTCCGTTCTTTAAATAAAACTCAATAGGAATCAAAGTGTAACCTTTTTCTTCAACTTTTCTTGTAAGCCGCTTAATTTCTTCTTTATGCAGTAAAAGCTTTTTCGGTCGGTCAGGATTATGATTAAAGATTGAAGAATAAGCATACTCTGAAATATGAAAGTTCTTTACCCAAACCTCACCGTTTGTTATTTCTGCAAAGCTGTCTGGAAAAGAAATATTGCCGTTTTTAACAGATTTTACTTCGGTTCCTTCAAGTGCAATCCCGCACTCATAAGTTTCTTCAATGAAGTAGTCAAAACGAGCTTTTCTGTTTTCTGCAATAATCTTCTTTCCATCTGCCATAAATATATATTATAAATCATAGAAGAAAGGCTTGCAACCCGTGTAATATTTTAATAATATAGGATTTAAGGGTGTGGTTTAATGAACAGACAGTTGCTTGAGTTTTCTTACGGCTTACGTAAAGAAAGAAAAAGAAAAAGCTTTTCAATCATTTTATATATAATTCTGATTATTGCCATTATAAATCTCTTTTTCCATTTTATTCTTTTTCCTGTAAAACAGGTTAGTAATTCCATGCTTCCCGATATTCAGGAACAGTCTTACGTTTTTGTAACCTCTTTTGTGCCGCGGCTTGAAAGAGGTGATGTTGTTTTTATAGGACCACGTAAAAAAGAAGATATTTCATTTTTCAAGAAGATTGCAAAGGGCTTTGTGTATTTTTTCTCTGGAGCTCAAGTTACTATTACAGAAGATAAAAATTATCCTGGAACTAAGCCTCACATAAGAAGAGTTGTTGGTATTCCAGGCGATTCAATCTATATGCGCGATTATGTTCTTTATGTAAAGCCTGCTGGCGAAAAACACTATCTTACTGAGTTTGAAGTGTCAGAAAAAGAATACAACCTGACATTTTATGCAGCTCCTGCAGAGTGGGATAAGTCAATCGGTACTAAAGGTTCCTTTGAAGAAATTGTTCTTGGCGATAAAGAATATTTTGTTTTAGGCGACAACAGAAAAAACTGCTCTGATTCAAGATTGTGGGGATCAGTGAACGAAAAAGATATCGGCGGACAGATTATTCTGTGCTATTTCCCGTTCAAAAACATTAAAAAATATTGATTTCCGGCATGAACCTTGCATTATATATTCATATTCCATTCTGTCTCTCTAAATGCTCTTATTGTGATTTTTTTAGTATTCCGGTTTCTAAAACTGAAACTGTTTCTGTTGCGGAAAATACTCCTGCAACGAAATCTGCGTCGTGTCTTGAAAAATACGTAGACGCGTTGTGTAACGAAATAACTTTCAGATTAAATGATATTGATAAGGCTAATTTAAAAACTGTATACATTGGCGGAGGAACTCCAAGCTTACTTTCAAAATCTCAGTTTTCTAAAATATTTGGAGCAATAAAAGACTTCTGCAGAGAAGATATTTCAGAGTGTGAGATTACCGTTGAATTAAATCCAGATGATGTGAATGCTGAGTTATTGGAGACACTTGCTTCAAACGGCGTAAACAGGATTTCTGTCGGCATTCAGTCGATGAACGATTCTGTATTGAAAAATGTAAAGCGTCGTGCGGGAAGAGAAGAAAATCTTAAAGCACTTGATTGTATCTGCAAAAACTGGAACGGAAGATCTTCTGTAGATTTAATTTCTGCGTTGCCTTTGGAAACGGTGAGCAGTTTTGAAGAAGGAATAAACGAAGTCATCTCTTTTAATCCTGATCATATTTCGCTTTATTCACTTACAATTGAAGAAGAAACTCCCTTGGGAAAACAGCTTTCTTCCGGCCAGATTGATTATGATTTTGACTTTGCAGATGAAATGTGGCTTTCCGGCAGGGAGCTTTTAGAGAAGAATGGATATACACAGTACGAAGTTTCTAATTTTGCGAAGGAAGGTTTTGAGTGTAAACATAATCTTTTTTACTGGAAACATAAGCCGTATATTGGATGTGGAAGCGGCGGTACTGGAACAGTTTACAATAAAGATGGAAGCGGTTTCCGCTGGACAAATACTGTTGATATTGAAAAATATATTGGGTTCTGGGGGAAGAAAGGGACACTGGATCAGCTGGAGTTGCCACAGAAGAGTACATGGGACCTGGTGCTGTCGACGCAAACAGGTACACGCAAACAGATTCAGTTACCGCAACTGGAAGAGGTTGTAGAGCTTGAGGCTTCAAAATATGAATTTTTTATGATGGGTTTACGGAAGGCGAGCGGCATAACTGAGGCGGAATATAAGGATGCGTTTGGGAGCGCTCTGCCGGAGAAGTTTTTACGGCTGGCGGAGAAGTGGGAAAAAGAAGGACTCTTTGAAATATTCAGCAAGCAGGAATACGGGCAAACAGTAAAATGTTACAGAATGAATAGAGACGGTCTTCTTTTCTTGAACAGATTTCTTTCTGAGCTGGAGCTTTAGTTACCAAACGGAATTGTAATAACAAAATCACTGCCTTCATTTAGCTTTGAATGGACGGTAATTTTCCAGCCGTGAGTTTCAATAATATTCTTTACAACAGAAAGTCCTATGCCAAGTCCTTCTTCTCGTCTTGATGAAGTTCCTCTGTAAAACAGCTCAAAAATATTATTTAAATCTTCTTTTCTAATTCCAGCACCTGTATCTTTAATGGAAAAAACAATAACCTTTGAACGGCTGTTTATATATGAAGAAATAAAAATAGAATCATTTTCTTTTGTATAACGGATTGCATTACTGAAAATATTTTCAAAGGCTCTGTTTACAAGCTGAGCATCAAACGGAATCTTTACATCATACGGAAGATCAATATTTAAGCTTACAGTTCGTTTAAAAATATTTCCTGTAATTTCTGCACTCTTGGCAAAGGATGAAATAAATTCTGTAATTGATTGAGGAATAAACTTATTCCTGAGTTCAATGTTGTTCAGCTTGATGTAGCTTAAAAGCGTTTCAATCATTTCTTCAAGCTGAGTAGTTTTTGTATTTATAAGTTCAAGGGAATTATTAATTTCATCTTTGTCTGTAATAATTCCATCGTGAATTGCTTCTGTATAACCTTTAATAATAGAAACCGGAGTTCTGAGGTCGTGGCTTAAACCCATAATAAACTTGTATTTACGGTTCTGGGCTTCCAGAAGAGAAATACGCATTTTTTCAAGGCTGGAGGTAATTGTTGTAATTTCATTGTTTTGCTGTTCTTCAGAAATATCTATTTTTACATCAAGGTTTCCATTTGCAATTGCCTGAGTCTGTTTTTCAAGCTTTTCGATAGAATCAAAGATGTTTTTAGAAATGAGAATAATTAAAATTATACAGATAGTTATCAATCCAATAATAAAGGAAAGAAGAACTGTATAAGTTGTGTACATGCGGTTATATTTTTTTCCGCTTCTTATAATTCTCGTAAGAAGATAAAAATCTCTCCCTTCCGATTCTTTGCTGTCATTTAAGCGTCTATACTGGTAAATGTATTTTTTAGAGGATTTATTGATAATGCTAATCAATACTTCAAAAGAAACAAAATCATCTTTTTTAAGCTCTTCAATATTTGAAATTACAACCTTATTCTTAGAAAAAATCACAAATTCAAAATCTGGAGAAATCCTTTCGAGCGTGCGGTGAATTATTTCAAGATCTTGTTCTGTATATTCATCCTGATTTTCTTCTACAAGATTATTATATTGTTCAATCATTGAAGAACGTGGAGAACGCATATAGCTTTGAATAACAAAAAAACAGATTGCGAGAATAGGAATTATTACTATTATTGAGGATAATAGTATGAACTGCTTTTTAATCGTCATGATTATTTATTGCTTCTTTAGAAAAAACGTACCCCTTGCCAAATTCTGTTTTTATATATTCTGCTTTTGCAGGATCTTTTTCAATCTTTTTTCTTAAGCGCTGAATGTAAACGGCAACGGCTGTAATATCTCCGTACTGAACCTTCCATACAGCATTATAAATCTTTTCAGGTAAAAGAACTTCTCCTGCATGCTTAACAAGGAATTCAAGTACCTCATATTCCTTTGTAGAAAGAGGAATTTTGTTAGGACCTTTTTTAAGAACGCAGCTGTTGAGAAGGAGAGTGTAATCATCAAAGGAAATGGAATCCTCTCCCTGAGAATGTATGAGAGCCTGACGGCGAAGGTTTGCTTTTATTCGTGCTACAAGTACACCTGGAGAAAAAGGCTTTGTAACAAATTCATCAGCACCAAAGCCAAGTCCCTGGATAATGTCATTATCATCATCACGCGCAGAAACAATAACAACCGGTACAGACTGAGAATACTCCTTTCGGAAATGTTCAAGAAAATCAAAACCGCTCATGCACGGAAGATTAAGATCAAGAATAATCAAATCAGGAAGCTTTTCCTTAAGGCTTGCTAGAGCCTCTTCTGCATTTGTAAAGGGCTTTGTATCAATGTCAGATTTTGAAAGATAAAGGCAGATGAGCTTAGAAATATCTGCTTCATCCTCTATAACGTAAACCAGTGGATTTTTGTCATTTGGCATTTTTAAACTTCCTCTTTTGTTAATCATTTGTAAAAATTTGTTATTTTATGAATAAATTATAATATTGTAGCGTAGAAAAGGTAATATAAAAAGAAAATGATAATGAAAAATTATATCTTTATGTTGAAATAAAAAAAAAATAGGGTATAATAGTTATAAGTTTAAAGTTTAGGCTTTTTATACATAACATAATTGGACATTATCTAATGATTGATGTAATGCGGTTGGATGGGAAAAAATATTGGGTGAATCCGCACATGATCGAAAGCATGGAGACAACTCCTGATTTAACACTCACAATGTTGTCAGGCAGAAAAATCATTGTTCGAAATTCCCCCGAAGATTTAATAGAAAAAATCATCGAATATCGAAAGAAAATCGGTATAGATACACAAGAGGTCTTGTAATATGGATTTGGCGAGTATAATTGGTCTTATTGGTGGTGCGATTTGTATCGTAGTTTCGGTTATTTCATCGGGTGGTTCTATTGGAGGAATCTGGGATCCGGCTTCTGTCTTCATGACAATCGGCGGTTCTTATATGGCGATGTTCATCGCTGCGCCTTTAAGAAAAGCAGTCCGAATTTTTAAGATTATGGGACGCTGTTTTAAGGTACCTGATTTTGGTGAAAAAAATATTGTAATCAACATGCAGGCTTTGTCTGAAAAAGCAAGACGAGAAGGTATTCTTGCGCTTGAAGACAGTCTTGATGATCTTGATGATCCGTTTATGAAAACCGGTTTGCGACTCGTTGTAGACGGTACTGATGGTAACATCATCCGCGCAATTATGGAAAACGAGATGAACCAGTGTGAAGCTCGTCATATGGAATGGATTAGTATTATAAATACCTGGGCTGGATTTGCACCAGGTTTTGGTATGATGGGTACCGTAGTAGGTCTTATTGGTATGCTTCGTAACCTCGAAGATAAGTCTTCACTTGGTCCTAACATGGCGGTTGCTTTGATTACAACCCTCTACGGTTCTATGATGGCTAACTGGCTTATTTCTCCATTCTCAACAAAGCTTCTTGCACACAATACTGCAGAAATGAGAACAAAAGAAATGATTATAGAAGGTGTTCTTGCTATTCAGGCTGGTGAGAACCCACGAATTATGGCTCAGAAGCTTTTGACTTATCTTGATCCAATTACAAGAAAGGCAATTGAATCTGACGTTCTGAAAGATTAAAAGAGTTGTAGGGAATAAATAAAGTTATGGCAAAAAAAGCTAAAGAACCGGCAAAACCGTCAACCGCGTGGCAAGGTACCTATGGTGATATGATCACCCTTATGCTCTGTTTCTTCGTCATGCTCTATAATCCATCGGAAATTGATGTTACTCAGCTGGCTACTATTACCCAGAGCCTTCAGATGCAGGAAACTGAATCTGTAACCGGCGGTTTGTCCCTTTCTGCCGGACGCCTTTCTGATTTAGGAAATAACATAAACTCTTTGCCATCTCTTGAAAAAGGACATTCCCTTGGTCTTGCTAAAAAGAAGGCCGTAAGTCTTTTTGCGCCTGATGTAAAAAGCAATAAAATTACAATTACAAGCGATGAAAGAGGACTTGTAATCACTCTTCTTTCAGACAACTTTTTTGAAGAAGGCAGCGCGGACCTTAATATAAACGAAACCCGCGATACACTTCTCAGACTTTCTGAGTTTTTCCGTTCAGATGAAATGAAAAACAGAAAATTCAGAATAGAAGGACATACAGATAACACTCCTGTAGACGGAAATTCTAAATTTCCAAGCAATTGGGAGCTATCTTCAACAAGAGCTGTTAATGTTCTTCATTATCTTGCCGATTATGGAGTAAGAGAGAATAATTTTTCCATTGCCGGATATGCGGACACCCGTTCTAAGTTTTCAAATGAAACTGCAGAGGGCAGAGCATATAATAGAAGAGTGGATATAATTATTCTAGACGAAGGACATTTTTAATGTTACTATATATAATACTTGATTTGTTTGCTGGAGGGGAAAATGGCAAATGATGATGATGATCTGAACCTGGATGACAGTGGTAGTTCAGCACCTGCGAAAAAAGGTAAATTAGGAGGAATCTTTCCTAGCCTTTTAAAATGGATAATTATTGGTCTCGCTTCTGTAATTGTAATTGTTGTCATTGTCTTCTTTACCGTAAAAATCGTTACAAAGAATAATTCTAAAGAAGTTTATAATCCCGCAATATCAGCAGAAGAGTATCAGGGACAGCGTGAGGTTTACGACTGGTATAAGTCAATCGGCGTAATCCAGACAACAACCTGCGATGAAAATCCTGCTACAGTTCGTGTAAACGTATTCTTAGGCTACAAAAAAGACGATAAGGTAACCTCTACAGAAATTACACAGAGAACAGTAGAGCTTAAAGATTATCTGAGACGCTATTTCAGAGGAAAATCTGCAGCTGAGCTTAAGAACTCAAACAACGAAGACAAATTAAAAATGGAAATAAGAAACGGAATAAATGATCTTATTTTAAGCGGTTCTAAAATCCGTGATATAAGTTTTGATCAATTGGACGTAATCGAGCAAAACTAATTAAAAAAAGGTGGAGTGTGAATGAACGAAGTTCTGTCACAGGATGAGATTGACCAGTTATTAACTGCCATCAGCCAGGGCGGAGAGGGCGAAGCCGATGACTTTAAGCCGGTCAATAGTGCAAGAAAAATAAAAATTTATGACTTTAAGCGTCCGTCAAAATTCTCAAAGGAACAGCTTCGTACAGTATCTAACATGCACGAAACTTTTGCTCGTTTAACAACGACAAGCCTTTCTGCACAGCTGCGTTCGCTAGTTCATGTACACGTTGCTTCTGTAGATGAATTGACCTACGAGGAATTTATCCGTTCTATTCCGACACCTACAACGCTTGCCATTATCAGTATGGAGCCGTTGAAAGGAACTGCCGTACTTGAAATTGACCCTGCCATTACTTTCTGTATGATAGATCGCCTTTTTGGTGGAAAAGGTGCTTCAACCGGTAATAAAAACCGAGAATTGACAGATATTGAGCAGCAGGTAATGGAAAATGTAATTGTAAGAATCCTTGCAAATATGAGGGAAGCCTGGACTCAGGTAATTGAACTTAGACCACGCTTCCAGCAGATTGAAACTAACCCGCAGTTTGCTTCAATCGTACCACCAAACGAGATGGTCGTACTTATCACACTCGATACAAAAGTCGGCGACGAAGAAGGAATGATGAACATTTGTATTCCTTACCTCGTAATTGAACCGATTGTATCAAAGCTTTCATCTCAGTTCTGGTTCTCTTCTGTAAGAAGAAACTCTACAACACAGTATCTTGGTGTAATCAAAAATCAGATTTCCACTGTAAACATGGATATTGTTGCTGATGTAAGTACAATAAATCTTTCAATTAGAGATGTACTTTCACTTAGAGTTGGTGATGTTGTAAGGCTTTCAAATATTAAGGTTGGAGATCCTTTAACCCTTAGCGTTGGAAATAAAAAGAAGTTTTATTGTCAGCCCGGTGTTGTAGGCAAAAAAATGGCCGTACAGATTACGGGAAAAATTGAAGATAATGAATCTGAGGATTTTGAAGAACTTTCTGTAGAAGGAGATGAAACGTATGAGTGATGGTGCTATATCACAAGATGAGATTGATGCTTTACTGTCTGGTGTTGCAATAGATGGATTAAACTCCTCTGGTCATGTAGGAAAGGGACCTAGTTATCATATTGATGTTCCTACTCTGCAGAAGCTTGCCGATAACTTAAAGCCAAAGCTTGAAGAAAATATAAATAAATATACTGGAGCCAGCTTTAGTGTTGGAAACCCTGTTGTAGAAGTTAGCGACAGAGATAAGGTTCTTGCAAGATTGCCTGAAGTTGTTATTTCTGTAGTTGCAAATTACAACGAAGGTATCCGCGGCGAGCATATGTATCTGCTTTCGCCTGATTTTGCTTTAAAACTTTTTGCTCTTGTAAATAATGAAGAAGCTACTGATGTTGACGATATGGTACTTTCTGTAGTATCTGAAATCGTTGCTACTCATATTAGTGCTCAGATTCTCGAGCTCGAAGGTTCTGGAAAGCTTTCTGGACTTGCTTATGCAACACCTGAAAGCTCAAATGAATCTAAAGCAATGGTAATGTTCACTCAGGGTGAGTTTGCCTTTACAAGTTATCCTCTTACTCTGGATGGAAATGCATATACCTTGTGGGAATGTATCAGCGGCGAAGTTGCAGAAAAGATTTCCAATGCTCTTGGTGCTGGTCCTGCAGAAGCAGAAGATGCAACTGCAATGCTCGGCGGAATAGACATGGGCGACATGGGAATGGGCGGTGCTGCTGGTGGAATGAGTATGCCTAATATGGGTATGGGCGGACAGCCTGCTCAGCCACAAATGAATAATATGATGCCTAACATGGGAATGGGCGGAGCTGCCGGTGGCATGGGAATGAATGCCGGTATGGGCGGCGGAATGCCTAATATGGGAATGGGTGGCATGGCTATGAACATGGGCGGAATGGGCATGGGAATGCAGCCAGCTATGAATATGGGTGCAAACCTTGGAATGAATGTTCCAAATGTTCAGTCTTTACAGTTCCCAAATCTCCAGACAAACATAAGCGGAGCCGAACAGGGAAATATCGGCCTGATTATGGATGTATTTATGGAGATGACCGTAGAGCTTGGTCGTACAAAAAAATCCATAAAGGATATTCTTGGAATGGGTGAAGGTACCATCATCGAGCTTGATAAGCTTGCCGGTGAGCCTGTAGACATTCTTGTAAATCATAAGCCGATTGCAAAGGGTGAGGTAGTAGTTATCGATGAAAACTTCGGTGTTCGTGTAACTGAAATTATCTCTCCTATGGAAAGGGTGAATGATATAAATTAAAATTACCGATTTTTTAGGGTGGGGAAATTGGTGAGTTCAAAAAAATCTCTTCTTGCTATGATATTGCTCATAGCAGTTTCATTTTTTATTTTTTCTCAGTCAGCTGGAACTCAAAACGAAAATAAAGGTACGGAAAATAGTTTTGAATCAAGCTTATCATATTTTAATACCGATAATACTGAAGCTGAGTCCACAGCTGAATATAAAGCTCCTTCTACAACAGGCTTTATTGTAAAAACCGTTGTAGTGCTTATTCTTGTTGTAGCCGCAATCTACGGAATAATGCTTTTCTTTAAGAAAAAGAATAATGTTTCAAAAAGTGATGATGATTTTTTACGCCGAGTTTCTTCACTGCAGCTTTCTCCTGGAAGATCAATCGAAATTGTCTCTTTAATTGATAAAGCATATATCCTTGGTGTTACCGATTCAAATATAAATCTTATAAGCGAAATTGAAGATAAAGAGCTTATTCAGGCAATGAACCTAAACTTCGACAAAAAGCAGAATACTAAAAAGCCTATGAACTTTGCCGATGTGCTCGATATCTTTATGCCTCACGGACCAAGAAACAGTGTAAATGTTTATGCAGATGCAGAAAAAAAACTGAATCAAATAAAAAACAGCTCTGAAGATAACGAGGTAAACAATGAAAACTAAAATAAGAGCTTTATGTTTACTTTCAGTTCTTCTTTTTTTAAGCATGCCTCTTTCGGCCCAGAGTAACAATGGCAATACTTTTCCGCAGGGCTCAACAGCCGGTACTATGGAAATGAACGGAAATATAAGCCCTGTTCAAATACCGAATGTTGCTGTACAAATCACTCAGCCTCAATCCGGAAAAGAAGTTGCTTTTTCAATAAGGCTTTTACTTTTACTCACACTGCTGACTCTTGCGCCAAGCATCCTTATCCTTGTTACATGCTTCCTGCGTTTTTCAATTGTTCTGGATTTTATTAAACGAGCCTTGTCTCTTCAGCAGGTTCCGCCAACACTCGTCCTTAACGGAATAGCACTTTTTATGACCCTGTTCGTAATGTGGCCAACCTTTTCTACGATCTACGAAAAATCGTTTAAGCCGCTTGCAAACGAAGAAATAGGGCTCGAAGAAGCATACAAGGAAGCCGAAGCACCAATCCGTTACTTTATGTTTGAACAAATGTCGGATGACACAAGCTATATAAAAATGTTCATGAGTATGGCAAAAATGGAAAAGCCTACAACTCCATCCGACGTACCTACATACATTCTTGTTCCGTCTTATATTTTGCACGAGTTAACAGTTGCTTTTAAGATTGGTGTACTGCTTTATATACCGTTCATAATCATAGATATGGTTGTGGCGAGTATACTTATGTCTATGGGTATGATGATGCTTCCACCGGTACAGATTTCTATGCCGTTCAAGCTCATTCTTTTTGTACTTGTCGACGGATGGGGACTTTTGACAAATCAGCTGTTCCTTTCAGTTTTGCGCTAAAAAGGAGGCTATAAATGACGATTGGTCAGATTAATTCATTAATGCGTGGTGCTGTTACTCAAATTATTTCTGCAATTGGACCTGTTTTAGGTCTTGCGCTTATTGTTGGTCTTATAGTTGCCATTTTACAGGCAGTAACCTCAATTCAGGAACAGACATTAACATTCCTTCCAAAACTGCTCGTTATCATTCTTGTACTTGCACTCTTTGGTGGAAAAACATTTTCTTCTCTTGCAGAATATACAGTTGCTTTATTCAACACAATTCCTAATTTTGCAAAATAAAAGGAGATAAAGTGCGGCGATGCTGGAAAAAGTAATATTACAGGCACCGATTTTTCTCCTTGTTGCCATAAGATGTGTAGGACTTCTTATGACTTTGCCTCTTTTTTCAATGAGGGCTGTTCCTATGGCCGCAAAGGTTGCGCTTGCTGGCTATATGTCCTTTTTCCTGATGAACACCGTCGATTTTTCTGCTTATTCAGGCTTTATTACGGAAGACGGAGCTTTATCAATTCAGTTTCTGCTTATAGCAGTTGGCGAAGGACTAATCGGTGTAATAATCGGTTTTTATATAAGCATTATCTTTGCAGCGTTCAGCTCGGCCGGTCAGTTTATGGCTTTCCAGATGGGTTTCTCTGCCGCAAGTACGTATGATGCCCTTTCCCAGGTTGAAAATCCATTGCTCGGTCAGTTTTTCAATTTTGTAGCTATGCTTGTTTTTATGCAGAACCAGTGGTTTCAGCGGCTTTTTCTTGGCGGACTTTCAAAAAGCTTTACAACAATGACAACAATTTCTCTTATACAAAATCAGCAGCATTTTATGAGCTTTCTTTTAAGGGGACTCACCAAGCTTTTTACAGATGCTCTTATAATTGCGCTGCCTATTATGGGAACTCTTCTTCTTATTTCAATCTGTACAGGTCTTTTGTCTAAGGCCGCTCCACAGATGAACCTTATGTCCGAAGGTTTCCCGATTATGATTCTTGTTTCATTCTTCCTGATAATGACACTTATGCCGTACATGGCAGATTTCTTTGTGAGATCATTCAGACACGGTTTTTCGGAAATAGAAAGACTCTTTGATATTTTTGGCGGAGGTGGAAAGTAGTTGGCTGCGGAAGATGAAGGCCGTACCGAAGAACCTTCGGAGTACAGGCTGGAAAAGGCACGTAAAGAAGGAAGAGTCGCAAAAAGCCAGGAAATAGGCAGCTCACTTGTATTGCTGCTTACTATTGTCGTGCTCATTTTTATTGCAAAATGGGTTCTTGGTCAGTGTATTGATATTTTTACCTATTACTTTTCCCGCTGCTCAAATCAGGATGTAACGGACGGAAAGCTTGCTTCTGTATTTTTCCGCGAATATATTAAAATGATTCTACCTACAAGCCTTGTCGCTGTAGTTGCAGGCTTGATTGCCAACATCATCCAGAATAAAGGCTTTATTTTCAGCTGGAAGCCGCTTGAACCAAAGTTTTCAAAAATTGCTCCAAAGTTCGGCGAATATTTTAAGAAAACCGTATTTTCCGGTAGAGGACTTTTTAATATTGCAAAATCAATTCTTAAAGTTGCAATCATAATCATTATTGCATATATCCTTATAAAAGGAGATATTCCTGTTCTTGTTGAAATTGTAAGTAACGGTCAGATTCTGCCTGCTGTTGGAAAAATTGCGAGAATGGCTGCTAAGATTCTTATTTTCGTAGCTGTTTCTTTTATCGCAATCTCTATTCCAGACTACTTTGTTCAAAAACGAGAGTTCATGGAAACAATGAAGATGACAAAGCAGGAAGTAAAGCAGGAGTTCAAAGAACTCGAAGGTGACCCTGAAGTAAAAAGCCGCCTTATGCAGATGCAGAGACAGCTTTTACAGCAGAATATACCAAAGGCTGTATCAGAAGCAGACGTAGTAATTACAAACCCTACGCACTTTGCTGTTGTACTTAAATACGATACAGCAGTTGCAGATGCACCAATGGTAACTGCAAAGGGTGAAGACGAAATGGCTTTTACAATCAGAAGATTTGCAAAAGAATACGATAAGCCTATCGTAGAAAATAAGCCGGTAGCGCGAGGACTATATACAGATACAGAAATTGGTGATATAATACCTAGTGATTATTGGAAAGTAATTTCTGTAATTTATAGTCATATTTTAAATAACTCTAATTTGAATTAGTAGATTGCTGGGTGGGGACTAATGGCAAACGAAAGTCGTGGAAAAGTAATTAATTTTTTACAGAATAGTTATATTGCCGTAACTGCTGTTCTCGTCGTTTTCCTGATTTTTATTCCTATCCCTAAAATGCTTATAGATTTATGTATGATTTTGAATCTTGCATTCTCAATCATCATTCTTCTTTCTGTACTTGCAACCCCACGAGCTTCAGACTTCCAGACATACCCGCGAATTATTCTTTTTGAAACAATGTTTGGGCTTGGTATAAATATTTCTTCAACAAGGCTTATTCTTTTAAAATCTGGAAATATTGCAGCTGGTGGATATTCAAACGAACAGAGTGCAATGGTTCAGGCGTTCGCGAAAATTGTAGCGGGCGATAATATTGTAATTGGTTTTGTAATCTTTATTATTCTTATCGTTGTTCAGGTGCTCGTTGTAACAAAGGGTGCAGGTCGTGTATCTGAGGTTGCAGCACGCTTCAGCTTGGACTCCATGAGCCAGAAGTTTTTTGATGTAGATAACCGTCTTAACAGCGGAATGATTGATGATCAGGAAGCTAGGAGACTTAAGGATTCAATCAGAAAAGAGATTGACTTCTACTCAAATATGGACGGTTCCTCTAAGTTCGTATCTGGAAATGTTAAAGCTGGTATTTTTATTACAGTTGTAAACCTTATAGGCGGTTTGGTTGTTGGAATGCTGATGCACGGAATGGATTTTTCAAGTGCTATCAGGTCGTATTCTATTCTTACAATTGGTGACGGCTTAATGTCGCAGCTGCCGGCCCTTATCATTTCTTTTGCAACCGGTATCCTTGTAACCGGTACTAAGTCTGATGAAGATCTTGGAGAACAGGTTAAACAGGATTTTACCCGCGACGGACATATTTACGAAATTGTCGGTATTGTTTTAGCTGTAACTGGAATTGCCTTAAGAGCTGGTACTCAGTTTCTGCTTGTTCCGGTTGGAGCACTGTTTATATTTATTGGCTACAGACTTTCACGAAATCAGACTAAACAAAAGCAGGCACTCAAACAGGCAGAAGAGCAGGCAAAGGCAACAGACCAGAAATCTTCATCACTCGATACAGAAAGCATTTCAATGCTCGATCCTCTTTCGCTTGAGCTCGGTTATGCACTTATTCCGCTTGTAAGCAAGGAAAAAGGAGCAGAGCTTCTTGAAAGAATTACCCGAATAAGAAACGAAGCAAAGCTTGATATGGGCTTTGTCATTCCTAAAATACGTATACAGGACAACATGACTCTCGATCCAAATGATTACAGCTTTAAGATTAAGGGAATTGAGTATGGTCATGCGAACATAAGACTCGGTTACTATATGTGCATGGACACAGGCGCCGTTATTACTCCGCTTAAAGGAGAAAAAACAAAAGACCCTGCGTTTGGAATGGATGCAATATGGCTACCGGAAGACAGACGGGCGGAGGCTGAAGAAGCTGGCTATGTAGTTGTTGACCCACCCACAATTATAGCCACACATCTTACAGAGATAATCCGAGCCCATGCTGCCGAGATGCTTGGAAGACAGGAGGTTTCTGCCATCCTTGATACTGTTAAAGAACGGAATCCGGTACTTGTTGATGAAGTTCTTAATACAGCCAAGCTTACTATTGGTCAGATCGAAAAAGTCCTGCAAAATCTTCTGGAGGAGAATGTTTCTATACGAAACATTGTTACTATTCTTGAGACACTTGCAAACTATGCGGGCATTTCCAACAATCCGTGGGTACTCACAGAAAAGGTACGCGAGGCTTTAGGACTCCAGATTTGCATGCAATACGCAGACTCTCAGGATAAGAAAATCAGAGCGCTTCTTCTTTCGCAGGATTATGCTGAGTTTATTAACGAGCATGCGTATTATCCGGCAGATGGTTCAAGACCATCTGTAGCCTTTGATCCGCCTGATTACCGAAAATGGGTAAACTGTGTGAGTAAGAGTGTTACAAGAATACAGGAAAAAGGCTTCCAGCCGATTATTCTATGTGCAAACACTGTAAGACAACTCGTGAAATCGGCGGTACAAAGGGATATGCCGGGAATAATTGTACTTTCAGATATGGAAGTAAATGCCGCCGGCAGAAATATCTCCGTTGAGATACTGGGGGAAATATCGACTAACGAAGAGGACTAAACTGTAAAATGGCATTAGAAAATGGTATAAAACAAAAAATTGAAGGCGATACTCTAGATGAATGCAAAGAAAGACTTTACCAGATGTATGGTAAAGATTACAGCATTGAGAACAGAGAAACACGGTTTAAACGTTGCGGTTTTTTGTGGCTGAATCAAAAGGAAGTTCAGGTTGTATATTATACAGTAAATCATAGAAAGGCTTATGATTCTGATAATTTTTACGACAGGGAAACTGAAGAGCTTCAGCTTCAGAAAAACAAAGAGGCTATTTTGCAAAAGCAGAATAATATTCTGTTGGCTTCGCATATGAATCAGGTTTCTACTAAGCTTGATGAAATGACAAAGCAGATAGAGGAGCTTTCTAAAAAGAATCTTAATGCGGGTAATGATCAGCACGAGACAATAAGACGTATAGAAGAGCTGCTCGAGCAGAATGAGTTTACTGTATCTTATATCCGCATGATTGAAGAAAAAATAAGAAATCAATTTTCTCTTGAAGATCTTGAAGACTTTAAGCTTGTAGAACGCTATGTTGTAGACTGGATTGGTGAATCTATTCAGATTGCAAAGCCAAGAACCTTCAGACCGCCTCACGTATATATAATTGTTGGTCCTACAGGAGTTGGAAAAACTACAACAATTGCAAAGCTCGCTTCAAACACAATTCTCGATGCAAAAAATAAAGGACTCCCAAAACCAGAAATCTGTATTCTTACAATAGATACAATGCGTGTTGGTGCACAGGAACAGCTTTCTAAGTTCGGTGATATTCTTGGTAAATCTGTTCTTAAGGCTGAATCTGTTGAAGATGTTCGCCAGATTTATGAGGAATACAAGGAACACGTTGATTATATTTTCATAGATACAAGCGGCTACAGCCCGAATGATTCAACACACATCAGCGAAATGAAAAACATGCTCGATGTAAATATGAATCCGGATGTATATCTTTCTGTAACAGCAACAACAAAGGCAAGCGATTTACAGAATATTTTCAGGAATTATGAGCCATTTGCTTATGAATCTGTTATTATTACTAAGTGCGATGAAACAAAGCAGTATGGCAATATCATAAGTGTTTTATGGGATAAGCATAAGAGCGTTTCTTATATTTGCGACGGACAGCGTGTACCTAGAAATATAAGACCTGCAAATGTTATTGAATTTTTAAAGAACCTTTCCGGCTTTGACGTAGACAGGATTCATATTGAAGATAAATTTGGAGAAAAATGATTATGGAAGAACAGGTAGAAGAACTGAGAGAATTGATGAAGGAAGATAGCTTTTCAAGCGAAGAACGTGCTCCTGAAAGAAAAGAATATGAGCAGCCTGCTGTCAGTACAAGAAATCATAATACAAGAATTATTGCCATTACGAGCGGTAAGGGTGGTGTAGGAAAAACAAACTTTGCCGTTAATATGGCCATTGCATATGCTCAGCTCGGTAAAAAGGTAATTCTTATTGACGGTGACTTGGGTATGGCTAATGTCAACGTTATTCTTAACATTGTACCTCAGTACAATCTTATGCACGTAATTAATAAGAAAAAAACAATGAAAGAAATCATTATGGACACCGAGTTTGGAATTAAGTTCATTGCTGGTGCAAATGGTTTCTCCAAAATTGCCAATCTTACTGTGGAAGAGCTTGATTACTTTGCGAAGCAGTTCGCTTCTCTTGGAAATGCAGACATAATCATTATAGATACAGGTGCGGGAATTGCTAATAACGTTCTTCAGTTTGTTGCCGCTGCTGATGAGGTTTATGTTGTAACAACTCCAGAACCAACTGCAATTACAGATGCTTACGGTATTATCAAAATCATTACAACAGAAATTGTTGACCGCACAGTAAACATTAAACTTGTTGTAAACCGTGTACATTCTGCAGATGAAGGAAAACGTATTTCAGAGCGAATTATCAATATTGTAGGACAGTTCCTGGGCTATAAGGTTGAGTACCTTGGATTTGTTTATGAGGATCCTGTTGTTCAGGCTTCGGTAATCAGACAAAAGCCGTTTATTGTTGTAAATCCAACTTCAAAACCGGCTGTATGTTTGAAGCATATTGTAGGCAAAATTGAAAAGAATGAGCCTGAATATAATGAAGGAGTTGCAAGCTTCTTGAAGAAGTTCCTTGGAAAAAAGAAATAATGCTATTATTTTTTAGAAATATGGTGTATAATTAGTCTATTAATGGTATGGGAGGAAAAAATGCAGAATATAAATATTAAGCTTGTATCTATATCTGCCGGGATTGGATTTGTCCTGTCGCTTTTCTGCGGCTTTTTCTCTCATTCATCATTTATAAGGATTCTGCTGATAGCGCTGCTGTTTGCCATTGTTTTTGCAATAATGGGCATTCTTGTTTCGTTCCTTTACAACAAGTTTTTGAATCTGGACGGTTCTGGCGGAGATTTAGGTTATTCCGTTGCACTGTCTGGTGGAAATAAGAGCAGTGCAGGCGCAAAGGCTGATATTGTTATTTCTGAGCTTGATCTGGAGCCTACAGGTAACAGTAATCATTATAATGTCGGAAATAATAGACAGATGCTGAATGAATCTGACTACAGACAGCAGCAGACAATTGTACAGGACTCTGGACCGGTAGGTGAATTCGTACCGCTTAGAGATAAAGAAACTGCAGCTAATTTCTCCGGAACAGAAGCAGTTTCAACTGGTAATGATGGTAAAAAGGGCTCTGGAGCTCAGTTTGCTTCAATGACTGATGCAGGCAGTGCTTTTTCTAAGGCAGCCAGCAGTTCAAGCACTCTCGATTTACCGGATTTAGCAAATCTGAATCTTTCTTCTGGACAGTCAGAAGATACAGACTCAGGATTTGGAAGTGGAGGCGAAATGATTTCTGATAATACAGATTTCATTAGCTCAGCATTGAAATATAAAGATGACAATGCAAACAATATACAAGATGCGTCGCTTATGGCGAAGGCAATTAGCTCAATTTTATCTGAAGAAACATAAAAAGGTGAAAGAACATGCCAATTAATGATGAACAGGAAGAAGATGATCTCTGGGAAGAATACAAGAAAACAAAATCACCCGCAATAAGAGATAAATTCATACGCCAATATATGCCGCTTGTAAAATATGTAGCGGGAAAGCTAGCTGTTGGTATGCCTAATAGTGTTGAATTCGATGATTTAGTTGGATTTGGGCAGTTTGGATTGCTGGATGCTATTAGCAAATACGACACTTCTAAAAACGTTAAGTTTAAAACTTATGCGGTAACCAGAATTCGTGGTGCAATTTTCGATGAATTGCGACAGTTAGACTGGGTTCCACGCTCTGTAAGACAGAAATCAAGAGAAATTGAAGATGCAATTGCAACACTTGAGTCTCGTCTTGGAAGAACCGCTACAGATACAGAGATTGCCGAATCCCTCAATATGACCGAAGATGAATATCATCGTACGGTAATGAAGGTTTCTGGTACAAGCATTCTTTCTTTGAACGATGTTTGGTATGCCGGCGACGATAATGACAATATGTCTATCGGTAACAACATTGAATCTCCATCAAGCTTAAACCCGGATGTAATTGCTGAACGAGAAGAAATTAAAAAGGTAATTGCCCAGGCTATTAGCGAACTGCCGGAAAAAGAAAAAATGGTAATCGTTCTGTACTACCATGAAGATTTAACATTTAAAGAAATTGGTGAAGTTCTTGATGTAAGTGAATCAAGAATCTCTCAGCTTCATACAAAAGCAAACCTCAGATTGAGAGCTAAGCTCACAAATCTTAGAAAAGGAATTATCTGATTGAATTATGGTAACGCTGGACAAACTTCGGGAGGACATGAGGAATAAGTACGCAATCGATAAAGAGATTCGTCAAGTAGAAGTTATGGCTGACACGATTGATGAATGTCTTGCAGATGCGGCTGTCCAGCTTGATTCAAAGGTTTCTAACCTTCAGTACGAAGTTGTTGAACGTGGTAGTGACGGCTTTCTTGGAATGGGAAAGAAGCACTGGACTTTAAAAATTTACCAGGATCCTACAACAGTTGTTAAAGCTAAAAAGCTTGCCTCAGACGGTCTTATCATTGATGATGAAGAAGAAGAGCAGGTTCAGATTCAAAACAGAGACGGTCTTTTCTATGTCCGCCATTTTGCTTCAGACATTGTTCTCAAGGTTATTCCTGCAATTGGCGAAGGCTTACCTGTTGACTTACACGAAGTCCTTGCCGCTGTTAAACAGCCTGATACTCTCGAAATTGACGAATCCCTTATTAAGAAATATGTTAAGTCCGGCACCGATGACGAATACAATGTAGTTGGTACTTATAAACATGTTCAGGCCGGCGATGCTCTTGTTTCAGTCGATGTAACAAAGGATGAAATGAAGGCTTCTATCGTTGTTTCACCACCGGGAAAAAGTGGTGCGGAAGCTTCTCCGGAGCTTATTGTTCGTTCGCTTCAGTCACAGGGTGTTATTGAACAGTGTATCGACCTTAAAAAGGTTTACGAGTTTGTTGATAATCCTGTTTACAATATTCCGTTTGAGGTTGCAGCCGCAATTCAGCCGACAGACGGACAGGATGCATATCTTTCCTATAACTTTGAAATTGACCCTAAGAAGCTTAAGGCTAAGGTTTCAGAAACAGGTAATATAAACTATCACGAATTAAACCAGATTCAGAACGTTATTTCAGACCAGCCGCTTGCCGTAAAGATTCCTGCAGAAAGAGGAAAGGGCGGAAAGACAATTTTTGGACGCTATCTGGAAGCAAAGAACGGAAAAGATATTCAGATTCAGCTTGGCGAAAATGTTCGTCTTGACCGTGATGGAGTTACAATTAAAGCTGCAATTGACGGTGAAGTAATGCTTGTTAACGGTAAAGTTACCGTTGTACCAATTAAGTATCTTGATGCCGTTAATGTTAAGACTGGCGATATTAAGTTTGTTGGTACGGTTGTAATAAAAGGTGCAGTTGAAGAAGGCTATAAGGTAGAAGCAACAAACATAGAGGTAAACGGAAACGTAGATCCGTCTGTATTGATAGCCACAGAAAATATTATTGTTCGCCAGGGTATTCATGGAAAGGGTACCGGTTATATAAAGGCAGGCAAATCTCTGTGGGCTAAGTTTATTGACCAGACAAACGTTGAAGTTGAAGAAAACGTTATTGTATATGACTACATCATGAACTCAAATGTTACAGCCATGAGAAATATTCTTCTTCGTGGTAAGCGTGCTCAGATAAACGGTGGACATCTGCTTGCAACGGAAGAGGTTTGTGCTAAATACATTGGTTCTTCAGGCGGTGGTACAGAAACAATTATTGAAGTTGGTATTGACCCGAGAGCAAAAATCCGCCTTGTTGAGCTTCAAAAGCAGCAGGGAGATAAAACTTCTAAATATAATACAAACGAGCTTGATATTCAGAACCTTGAACAGACAAAGAAGGTTAGAAAGAGACTCCCACAGGATAAGGAAGAAAAGCTTACCAAGCTTAAGAACGAAAACAAAGAGCTTGAAGAGCAGCTTGATGATATCAACGCAGAAATCAATAAGATTCAGTCTCATTTAAAGGATTTGAAGGCTGTAGGTAAAGTAAAGGTTGAAGAAACTGTATACGCAGGTGTAAAGATATATGTCCGAGATTTGATGGATGAAATTAAGATGGATACAAAGCATCTTACGTTCAGTTATGATAAGGGCTTCCCAACTCCTAAACACAGTGATTATGAGCCGCCATCGTTAAAGCAGGAAGAAATTGACGGAATAACCGAATAGTACCAGGAGAGAGGTATGGGTGTTCAACCGATAGATTTGCAGAATATGTATTCTCAGCTGTCTAACGTTGCAAAAGCAGTTGCAGGGCAACAGCAGGCAGCTCAATTAAGCGAATCTATGCAGCAGCAGAATCAGATTGAACAGAATATGATAAATGCCCAGAGAATCCAGCAGACAAACGAAAAATCTGATACCGGAAATGTTAACGAAAATGGACATCATGGGACAATGTCTTATGGTCAGCAGAAAAAAAATAATAAAGGCGAACAGGAAAAGGAACAGAATCACAATCCTTCAAGCTCAAAAGACTCTTCTTATATTGGAACGATTATAGATATTACGAGGTAGGATATGGCAATACTTGTAGCGTGCATTTGTATCATAAACATTATCCTATGGGTAATCTTTCTTGTTAAATTCAAAAAGCTTTTTTCTACAGACAAAATAATCGATACCACAACTGAAAAAATGAACAGACTCGTAAGGGATATTGATAATGCTACAGACCGTGATTTGTCCCTCACAAGAGAATCTGAAAAAAGAATAAGAGAGCTTCTAAGTGAAGCTGAAAAAAACATGGAGCTTTTCAGGGAAGCCGGTCAGCGGTTAAGAGAAATGATTGCAGAAGCAGAAAGACTTACACGCCATGCCGAAACAAAAAGTCCTATTTACAATCCGAATATTGAAGTTATAAAAGCAAAGCCTACTCCTGCACAGCCAGTAAGAAGAAACATAGATGCCTATATTCAAAACAGCACAAATTATAAAGGTAATTCCTCGATAGATGCTGAAAGTACATACAGAGTTACAGCATCTGAACAGCAGGATTTATTTTCTCAAGATAAAATTATAATGACAGATACAGTAACAAACGTTACTGAAGATGGTGCTGCTTACAAGGAAGTACCTCTCATCATCACAAAGGTTTACGATGAAAAACCTGTAGATATTGATAACAAAAACAAAAAGAAAAACATAACAAAAGCAGTTCAGGAATTATATAACAACGGACTTACAGTCGAACAGATAGCTAACGAATTATCCTGTTCAATTACGGAAGTTCAGCTTATAATAGACATGAACAGCTGATAAAAGTTTGGAGGAAATATGAAAATTAACAAGCAGAAGTTCGGTGTTTTAGCTGACGGAACAAAGGTACATCTTTATACGGTACAGAATGATTCAATGTCATTTTCTTGTACAGATTATGGCTGCACATTAACAAGCATTGTGCTTAATAACGATAACGGAACAAAAACAGATGTTCTGCTTGGTTTTTCAACCCTGGAAGGATACTTAAATACTAAGTTCTGCTTTGGTGCAATTGTTGGACGCTTTGCAAACAGAATTGGTAAAGCATCCTTTACTCTGAACGACAAAAAATACACTCTTGATAAAAATGATGGACCTAACACCTTACACGGCGGCTTTAACGGCTACGATAAAATGATGTGGCAAGCTGAGGTTATTAAAGGAAGCAAGCAGTGTGGTGTAAAGTTTAAGAGAACTTCTCCAGACGGCGAACAAGGTTTCCCTGGAAAAGTTAAGCTTGAAATCACTTATCTTCTGGACGAGCTAAACAATCTTACCTGCGAATATTCTGCAATTACAGATAAGGCAACTCCAATCAACATCACTAACCATGCATATTTTAATCTTGCTGGAAACGGACAGATTACAGGTCATACAGTAAAAATGAACTCAGACTATATTCTCGAAGTTAGTCCAAAACTTATACCAACTGGCAAGCTTCTTCCTGTAAAGGATACTCCATTTGACTTTACAAAGGAAAAATCAATCGGTAAAGATATTGGAGAACTTGGTCCTGGCTATGATCACTGTTACGTTACAGAAATGTACGATCCTGAAAACAAGCGTTGCGGTTGTCCTTTAGATGATACAGATTTAGTTGAGTTTGCAGTTGTAAAGGAGCCTGCTTCAGGACACGAAATGGCTGTTTATACAAATATGGAAGGCTGTCAGTTCTATACCGGTAACTTTATCGGAGGTATTTTAGGCAAAAACGGAGTGCGCTACCAGGCTCACGATGCTTTCTGTCTTGAAACTCAGTGTTTCCCGGATACACCAAATAAGCCTGATTTCCCATCCTGCATCTTAAATCCAGGCCAGAAAATGAAGGCAAAGACAGTTTATTCGTTTAAAATATAATTAAAGATTATTAAAAAAAGTGTTTGAATTATCTCTGAATGTTTATTATTATATATAGAAGCATTTTTGTTATTTAAATACAAATAAATGCTTTATTTAATAATAGTTTTTCTGAGTTTATTATTTATAATCGATATTTTTTTGTGAGGTTTTCTGTAATGGATGTTCAACTTCAAGAACTGATTGATAAGATCAAGAAGGATGGTGTAGCCGCTGCCGAAGAAAAAGCGGCTATGATAATCAGTGAAGCAGAAAAAAAGGCCGAAAGCATCAAGGCGGCTGCTAAAGAAGAAGCCGAAGAGATTGTAAAAAAGGCTAAGTCTGAAACTGAAAAAATGGAAAAGGCTGGTGAAGAATCAATCGCTCAGGCTGGAAGAAACATGCTTATTTCTTTCAGAGATTCGCTTGTTGCAGAGCTTGATTCTCTTGTTCAGAAGGAAACTGAAAAAGCACTCGCCGGCGAAGCTCTTGCTAAAATTGTACCGGCAACAGTAAAAGCCTGGACTCAGAAATCAGAGGTTTCAGAGCTTTCTGTACTTCTTGGCGAGCAGGATTTAAAGCTTCTTGAGTCTGCTTTTAAGACAGAGCTTAAAGAAGAAATTGCAAAGGGTATGGAAATTAAACCGGATAAAACCTTGTCTTATGGCTTTAGAATCGGTGTAAAGAACGGTGCCGCTTATTATGATTATTCTGCCGAAAGTCTTGCAGAAATGTTCAGCGCATATCTTAATCCTAAGGTTGCCGGACTATTAAAAGCCGCTGCAAAAGGACAAGAATAGTGTCATATTATTATTTGGTTTCGCAGTTACCAAATATCTCAGCCTCGGAAGGAAAAGGCAATCTGCCGTTAGATACAAAAGCCTTTAAGGAATTGTGCTGTCGTTTTATTTCTGAAAATGAAAAGACAATCATAAACGGACTTTCTCTTGTTCCTCCAGTGGACGGTGCCAAAACAGGTTCTGTTTTCTTAGATACTTGGTACGAAAAAGAAAGAAACTTGCGTTTTGCATTAGCTCAGATAAGGGCGCAGAAAATGAAAAAGGAAGCCTTTGTTCTGCCACCTGGCTGTACTGCAGATATTATTTCGGCAGCAAGAACAGCAGTAGGTATGGATAGTCCTTATTCTGCAGAACAGTTTCTTTATGATTATAGAATAAGACTTCTGGACGATTTACGCCCGATTGATTCTTTTTCTATTGATGCGGTTTATGCGTATGGAATTAAGCTTATGCTCGTAGAAAGAATGCGCAAGTTTGATGTTGAGAATGGAAAAACTTCTTATCATAAGATTTATAATTCGATTCTGAATGAGGATAAATGGAGTTAATATATGACTGATACAAAAGCAAGAGTAGTCGGCATTAATGGAAACATGGTTACCATCGAGTTTGAAGGTAATGTTTCTATGAACGAGGTCGGTTACGTTAATGTAGATGGAAAGAAGCTCAGAGGTGAAATTATCCGTATTCGCGGTAACAAAGCCCAGATGCAGATTTTTGAAATGACTCAGGGAATTAAAGCCGGCGATACAGTTGATCTTGTTGGAGATCTTCTCTGTGCAGAGCTTGGACCTGGACTTCTTGGACAGACCTTTGATGGTCTTCAGAACCCGCTTCCGCTTGTTGCAGAAAAAGCAGGCTTCTTCCTTGAAAGAGGTATTTATGTAGATCCTCTTCCAAAAGACAAAAAATGGGACTGGACTCCTATTGTAAAAGCTGGTGATACAGTTCTTCGTGGAGATCCAATCGGTACTGTACCGGAAGGTCCTTTTACACATAAGATTCTTGTTCCGTTTGATTTACTCGGAATGTACAAGGTAAAATCTGTAGTTGCTGCAGGAAGCTATACAATTCAGGATGTTGTTGCAGTTGTTACAGATGAAAAGGGTAATGACCACGAGCTTAAAATGTCGTTTAAGTGGCCTGTAAAACGTGCCGTAGACTGTTATGCTGAACGTCTTGCTCCAAGTGAGCCAATGGTAACTCAGGTTCGTCTTATCGATACCTTCTATCCTGTATCTAAGGGTGGAACCTATTGTATTCCAGGTCCATTCGGTGCAGGTAAAACTGTACTTCAGCATACAACATCACGAAACGCAGACGTTGATATCGTAATCATCGCTGCGTGCGGTGAACGTGCCGGTGAAGTTGTAGAAACAATTAAAGAGTTCCCAGAGCTTAAAGACCCACGTACAGGTCGAAGCTTGATGGAACGAACAATCATCATCTGTAACACCTCTTCAATGCCTGTAGCTTCCCGAGAAGCTTCGGTTTATACATCTGTTACACTTGCTGAATATTACCGCCAGATGGGCTTGCATGTTCTTCTTCTTGCAGATTCAACCTCACGCTGGGCACAGGCTCTCCGTGAAATGTCTGGTCGTCTGGAAGAGATTCCTGGTGAAGAGGCTTTCCCAGCTTATCTTGAATCTTACATTGCAGCCTTCTATGAGCGTGCCGGTATTGTTAAACTCCGCGACGGAAACATTGGTTCTGTAACAATTGGTGGTACAGTATCTCCTGCCGGCGGTAACTTTGAAGAGCCTGTAACTCAGGCTACACTTAAAGTAGTTGGTGCTTTCCACGGACTTTCACGCGAACGTTCAGATGCTCGTAAATATCCTGCAATTGACCCGATTATTTCCTGGTCAAAATATAAATCAGTACTTCCTGAAAAATGGGTTGCTCTTGCCAGAAAGGTATTCCTTAGTGGTGTAGAAGTAAACCAGATGATGAAGGTTATTGGTGAAGAAGGAACTACAACTGAAGATTACATTGAATATCTTAAGAGTGAGTTCCTTGATGCTGTTTACATGCAGCAGAACTCTTTTGATGAAATTGATGCAGCAGTAAGTGTTGAACGTCAGAAATATACTTTTGCGAATGTAGTAAAGGTTCTCGGTTCAGATTTTGATCTGCACGATAAAGATACTGCACGAAACTTCTTTAACCAGCTAAGACAGAAGTTCATAGACTGGAACTATTCAGAATGGAACTCAGATAAGTTTAAGGCTGCAGAAAAAGATATCGCTGACTTCTATGCCGGTGCTAAGGGTGCTGTCAGAGATGAAGTTGAAGCAATGCTCAAGGATGGTGAATAATTATGAACAAAGTATACAGTAAAATTGAATCCATCGTTGGAAGTGTAATTACAGTAAAGGCTGAAAATGTTGCTTATGGCGAGCTTGCTGAAATTGATACACGTTTTGGTAAGTCTCTTGCTGAAGTAAACAAGATTGACGGTGATGTTGTTTCGCTTCAGGTTTTTGCAGGTGGACGAGGTATTTCTACCGGTGACCATATTAAGTTTTTGGGTCATCAGATGCAGGTTAGCTTTTCTGATGATTTGCTTGGACGTATTTTCAACGGTTCTGCTGAACCAAGAGATAAGGGACCTGCTCTTGCAGACAGCCTTGTTACAATCGGTGGTCCATCAGTAAACCCTTCAAAACGAATTATGGCACGCCGTATGATTCGTACCGGTATTCCAATGATTGATATGTTCAATACTCTTGTTGTATCTCAGAAGCTCCCGATTTTCTCTATTTCCGGAGAGCCTTACAACCAGCTGCTTGCACGTATTGCCATGCAAGCTGAAGTTGACGTAATCGTTCTTGGTGGTATGGGTCTTAAATACGACGATTATCTTTATTTTAAGAAAACACTTGAAGACGGCGGTGCTTTGAGCAGAACTGTAATGTTCATTCATACAGCTGCTGACCCGACTGTAGAATGTCAGAAGATTCCTGACCTGTCTCTTGCTGTTGCAGAACAGTTTGCCCTTAAAGGTAAGGACGTTCTTGTTCTTCTTACTGATATGACAAACTTTGCAGACTCAATGAAAGAGATTGCTATTACACAGGAACAGGTTCCTTCTAACCGAGGTTATCCTGGAGATTTGTATTCTCAGCTCGCAAGCCGTTACGAAAAGGCTGTAGATTTTGATAGTGCTGGTTCTGTTACTGTTCTTGCTGTAACAACAATGCCTGGCGATGATGTTACTCACCCGGTTCCAGATAACACTGGTTACATTACAGAAGGTCAGTATTATCTTAAGGGCGGACGAATTGAGCCGTTTGGTTCTTTGTCTCGTCTTAAACAGAATGTAAACGGTACAACCCGTTCTGACCACCGTGCACTTATGGACGGTATGATTCGTCTTTATGCAAATTATAAAGATACACTCGAGAAAAAATCGATGGGCTTTATGATGAGTAAATGGGACGAAAAGCTTCTTACTTATGGAAAGAAGTTTGAAGACGGTATGATGGATTTGTCTAAGAATATTCCGCTTGAGGATGCTCTTGATTTAGGCTGGAAGATTCTTGCAGAATGCTTTGAACCTGAAGAAACAGGTTTGAAATCATCACTTATTGAACAGTATTGGCCTAAAAACTAGAGGTGTCTGATGGCAAAAATAAAGCTGACAAAGAACGAGCTTAAGGTTCAAAAAGATGCGCTTAAAATGTATAAGCGTTATCTTCCTACGCTCATTCTGAAAAAACAACAGCTTCAGACAGAAATCCGCACAATAGATGCCAAAGCCCGTGAAGTAAGGGCCGCAAGAGTTGCTCTTGAAAAAGAGTTTGACGAATGGATTGCGGTTTTTGGTGAACGGGAAGCCTTTACTCCAGATATGGTAACTGTAAAAAACATTAAAAAGGGTGTTGGAAATATAGCCGGTGTAACTATTCCTGTGTATGAGGGAGCCGATTTTGGAAGAGGTGATTATGATTTATATAAAACTCCTCTCTGGATTGATATGGCTGCCGACAGAATGGAAAAGGCACTTTCTTTAGATCTTGAAGCAGAAGTTCTTGATGAACAGGTTCGACTTCTTTCTAAGGAATTGCGCTCAACTACACAAAGGGTAAATCTTTTTGAAAAGGTTAAGATTCCTGAGGCTAAGGCTAACATCAAAAAAATTACAGTTTACCTTGGAGATGAACAGGTTGCCGCTGTTGTACGAAGCAAGATTTCTAAGAAGAAGCTGCAGGCTAAGATAAATGATAAACAGGAGGCTGACGAATGATTGAAAAAATGAAAAAAGTCTCCATTGTTTTATTGAATAGAGACAAGGAACAGGCTTTAAAAGCTTTGCGAAAAATTGGGCTTGTTCATCTTGAAAGAGTTGAAGGTACTTCCGAAAAGCTTAATCAGTTTAAGGAACAGTCTTCTGCACTTCTTATAAGCGAAAGCATTCTTGGTGAAATCAAAACTAAGAAAAACAAAAAAGCTCCTGCTGTTGAAATGACAGAAGAAGAAGTTGTTGCTTTGTGTAATGAGATTGTTGCCAAATCTGACAAAAAGAAACAGCTGCTTGAAGAAATTGCCGCAGATTCTAATGAGCTTGAACGCTTTGAAAACTGGGGAAGTGTATGTCTTGAGGACTTTGCATTCCTTAAGGAAAAAGGCGTACAGCTTAAAATGTACGAGATTCCTGGTGACAAATATTCTCTCATTGGAGATGACATTGAAACAGTTCTTGTAAATAAAGACAAAAAGACTGTTCGGTTTATGATAATCAATGGAGGCGAGGGACGTCCAGAAAATCTTTTACCGGAAGCCTTCGAAGTTCCAGAACCAAGAATGTCTACTCAACAGCTTGAAGATGAAATTGTACAGGATGAAAAGCTTGTTAAGGAAATCGATGCTTTCTATGTTCAGAAGGCTGAATGTCTTCCAGCTCTCAGAAAATATAAGAACAAGCTTGAGACTTACATTGAGTTTGAAAACATAAACGCAGGTATGGAGCACGAAGAAGAAGGTGCAGATACAGACCTTGCCTGGATAAGCGGTTATGTTCCAACAGACAATATGGAAGCCTTTAAGGCCGAATGTGCAAAGAATAACTGGGCTGTTGGTTATGCAGATCCTGAAGATGAAGATATTGAAGTTCCAACCAAGCTTAAGAACAATAAGCTTGTAAGCCTCATTTATCCGCTTACAGACTTCTTGGGAACAGTTCCAGGCTATCACGAATATGATATTTCCGGCTGGTTCCTGTTGTTCTTCTCAATATTCTTTGGAATGATTTTTGGAGACGGTGGTTATGGACTTCTTCTTACTTTTGCATTCCTTGGTATTATCATCAAGAACGGCATAACAAAGAAGAAAAATCCTCCATTGTTGTTCTTAGGAATAATTCTTGGAATTGCAACTGTAATCTGGGGAACAGTAACTTGTACCTGGTTTGGTATTCCGGCTGCAAATCTCCCTGATTTCTTAAAGACAATTTCTGTACGACCATTATCTAATGCATATACAGACGAGCTGACAGGCTTTACAACTGACCAGAATCTTCAGATTTTCTGCTTTACACTCGCTTTATTACAGCTTTCAATTGCTCATATAAAGGGAATGATTGCTAACAGAAAATCGCTTAAGTTCTTTGGTGAGCTTGGATCTTTGCTGCAGCTTATAGGTATGTATTATATTGTTCTTAATCTTGTTGTAAGCTCAGAAGTTTTCGCGCTTGATAAGATTATTTACAATATTCCAATCGGTTATGTTGAAGTTGGTCTGATTGCGTTTGGTTTTGTTTTAAGCTTTATCTTTGCTAATTATGAAGGAAGCGTGGCAAAATCAATACTTGCAAGTGTAAAGGGAATTATTCCTGTAATACTTGGAGTTGTAAACGTTTTCTCAGACATAGTTTCATACATCCGTCTTTGGGCAGTTGGTCTTGCTGGAGCAGCTATTTCTGCTACAGTAAACTCTATGGCAGGACCGATTCTCGGACACGCAATTTTATTTGCTATCGGAATCATTCTGCTTGTATTCGGACACGGCTTGAATATGGTACTGAACCTGCTTTCTGTACTTGTTCATGGTGTACGATTAAATACTTTGGAATTCTCCAGTCACTTAGGAATGTCCTGGTCTGGAATAAAATATAAACCATTCTCTGAAAAGGGAAATGAATAATAAGGAGTAATATATGAATTTTGGAATGTTAGGTGCTGCAATTTGTATGGGTATTGCTGCTATTGGTTCAGCTATTGGAATTGGAATTGCCGGACAGGGTGCAATTGGTGCTTGGAAACGTTGTTATATCAATAATAAGCCTGCACCATTTATTCTTCTTGTATTTGCTGGTGCTCCACTTACTCAGACACTTTATGGTTTTCTTCTTACAAAGAGAATGATTGATTCTGGCGTTACTAACGGCTGGCAGCTGCTTGGTCTTGGTATTGGTTCTGGTATTGCTATGTGTCTTTCTGCAATTGCACAGGGAAAAGCTGGTGCAGCCGCTTCTGATGCTCAGGGTGAAACAGGAAAGGGTTTTGCTCAGTACATCATGGTTGTAGGTCTTTGTGAAACTGTAGCTTTGTTCGCTATGGCATTCTCATTTGGATTCTGCTAATAGTTAACTATTTTCGAAATACACGGGATGTCCAAACTGATTTATTCTTTTTAGACATCCCTTTTTTTATAACAAAATTATGACCAAAGAAGTTTTTTTAGGCGGCAAGGGAATAACAAAGCGCATTGCAATCGGGGGTGGAAGTCCTGTTTCCTTACAGACAATGTGGAAGGATGGAATTAAGGACGTTGTAAATAATCCTGCAAAGCTGAATGATATTTTACGCCAGATTGAACAATTACAGCTTCTTGGCTGCGATATAATACGATTTGCCGTTCCTGATGTTGAAAGTGCTGCAGGCTTATGTGAAATTGCGGCTCATACTTCAATACCGCTTGTTGCAGATATTCATTTTGATTATAGACTTGCGCTCGAATGTCTTAAAGGAAATGTTGCCGCTATCCGTATAAATCCAGGAAATATTGGTTCTTTTGAAAATACACAAAAGGTTGTAGAGGCTTGCCGGGATAATGGCGTAGCAATAAGAATAGGAATAAACAGCGGTAGCCTGCCAAAGGATTTACAGGCAAAGATTGCGGTAGGCGAGATAACGCGGTCGCAGGGATTATGTGAAACGGCCTGCCGCGAGGCAGAGGTTTTTGAAAAGCTTAACTTTTCACAGTATGTTGTAAGCATGAAATCCTCAGATGTTCAGGAAACAATTGAATGTAACCGCTATTATGCGAACAAATATAATAATCCGCTTCATCTTGGAGTAACGGAAGCCGGTCCATTAATCGGCGGCATTGTAAAATCTTCTATTGCATTTTCAACTTTATTAAATGAAGGGATTGGAGATACTATAAGAGTTAGCCTTTCATCATCAGCAGAAAACGAAGTAATTGCAGGCCTTAATATATTAAAGGAATGCGGAAAGCGACAGGGAGGCTTAAAGCTAGTAAGCTGTCCTCGCTGCGGACGAGAAGGCTTTGATGTTCACAGCTTTGTTGAGCGCTGGCAGAACAGGCTTTTATCAATCAACAAGGATATTACGGTTGCGGTTATGGGCTGTGTTGTAAACGGTCCTGGAGAAGGGAAGCATGCGGATTTAGGTATTGCCGGTGCTGCGGATAAGGTAATTATTTTCAAAAAAGGAAAAATAGTGCAAACAATCAGGCCGGAATTAACCGATAAAGTATTTGAAGAAGAATTAAATGAGCTTCTGAAAAATGAATGAAAATAATTTAAGATAAATAGGAATTATTATGAAAAAAGCTTTAGCCATCATCTGTTTTTCTTTTTTAGTTTTGTCTGTTTATTCGCAGAGTAATTCACAGAAAAATACACAGAACAGTGTAACTGCCTTTAGAAACGCAAGCATTTATTTTGAAGACAAGGATTATGGTAAAGCTTTAAGATATGCAGAGGATGCAATTACCTTAAAAAAAGAACAAATCAATTATGAAATAAAAACTGTTGAAAAAAGTCTTTCTTCTAAAGAAGTTAAAAAAGCTGGAGACAGAATTGATGATGTTCTGGCTGTTCTTGAAGAGCGTGGTGAAATTGATTGTATAAGCATTATAAATCATTATGTTAAGAAAAACGGACAGGCTTTCTTTAATGAATCAATTTCTCAATTGCTTAATTATTTAAGACAGCAGGAAGAATATCCTGAGGCACAAAAGCTGATAGGTGACATTTACAGAATTGAAGGTGAATATGATTTTGCTGAAGAATATTATAGAAAAGCTCTTGCTAATCAATCTGTACTTGATATTCCTGATGAAAGGTACGAAATCCTTTATCTCCTTGCAGAAATAAGTCGCTTAAAAGGAGATAATGAAAAGTACGAAATCCGTCTCTTAAATATTATTGGAAATACTCAGAATGATAAAAACAAAGTTCTTGTACGTGCAATGAAAAATACTGTTGCTGCAGACAAAAAAGAAAATGTTAATAAGATTTTCAATCTTTACAGAACTTATGATTATTATTCTTTGAATGCTTACAGCCAGCTTGCAGATTATTATTATAAATTAAATGAATTACAAAAAGCTTTTGATTATTCAGCTCTCGCAATGCTCAATGGTTTTACGAGAATCTGTTCTCTTATGGAAAAAAGAGATTCTGAATATACCTTTTATGATTTAGCTGAGTTTTTTGATAAGGTTCCTGAATATTCAGATATTCTTGAATGGGGAAAATTAAATCATATCTGGAAGAACTTCAATGTTTTCAGCGATATCTGCGCAGATTTAGGCTATAAAAAGTTTTCTATGGAAATGCTTGAGATTTTAGCCTTCCATTCTCCAGAAAAATACTGGCAGCAGGAAGCTGTTATTAAACTTGATACACTTGATGGTATTTCTAAACCGATAGAAAAACAGGATTAATAATGCAATCCGAGTCCTAAATAAATCTCGTATTTAGAAGAATCGCCACGCCAATCCATGTTAAGATAATTCTTAAGGAACTTTCGTCCAATATCATAACCAAAATTAGCTCGTACTGTAATGCCTTTCCATTTTGTAGGATAAACTAAGAACTCAACTCCGGCAGAATAAAAACCATCCTTTGGATTATACCAGCTCTTGTTATACTTATTATATGTAAGTGCTATATCTACGAAAGGCGAAATCTGTAAGTCAAAATTGAAAAATTTAAAGAACTTAGCGGTAAAGTTTGTTGTATAAATATGAAGAGGGAAATCAAGATTTACGATTATGGCAGAAGTTGAAGTAAGGGAAGAAATATCTGTATCCTTATAGTTCTGAGAGTCACGGATTCCTCTAAGCTCATCTCCAAAAGAATAACCGTCATATCGTATATATTCATTTTTATCTGGATTAAGCATATAAATAAATGAATAGATTTTACCGTTAATGCCTAAGCGTTTGAATACCGGAGCATCTAATAAAGGAATTGAATTATAGAATCTAAAATCAACTTTTGTAATTGGATAAAACATGTTTCTCTGGAAGTTATACATATAATAATTCAAAAGTGTAAAATCCAAACCGTCTCGCAAATTGTTATTCCAGTCTACACGGCCGAAAGAAATACTGTGTCCTAAATCAATTACTGGGCTTGAAAGGCTTGAGTTATTTTCAGAGATTGAGTCAAGGTCCCAGTTGAAATAAGTATCAAGATATGGTGTGTATGTAAAGGTTCCTAAAGTAGAAGATTCATAGAACTTAATCGGTAAAGAAAACTTTATTTCTTCTGCGAAATAAAGGGAATCTCCAAACTTTTCATAATCAAAATTATTTATAGATTTCTGATAGATTTCCCAGATAAAGGAATACTTATCGAATGGAAGCTTAAACTGAACGCCGGTTTTTACATCCCATTCAGGCATTGAATCACCAATTGTATACGAAATACCAAGATCATTTACCCAGGCAGAATCAAAGATACCGGCTTTGAAAGGGTAGTCGAAAGAAAAATTAAGTCCAAACTCTGTATTCTTATTATCCGATTCAATGGTTGGAATAAGAAAGTAGATATCTGAATTCATAGTATTAAGGGTTCCAAGAAAGTTAAAATCCTTAATTTTGAATTTCAATCTCAAACCGTTATTTGAATCATATTTTGGACCTGGTAAAACAAAAATATGAAAAGAATCTTTTAAATATACATGAAGTCTTACCTTCATTACTTCATCTTCAATGTCTACAGGTTCATCTGTTTCAACCGGTTCTTTTGGTTCAACACTTAAGCAGACAAATTCAACATTAAGCTCTTCAAAAACTCGCGTATTATTAAGTCTCTGCTTATAGTCCTCAAGATATTCGGTAAATTCTTCTTCTGTTTCGAAGATTTTATTTTTATCTACAGAAACCTTTTGTTCAAGACAATAGGGCTTTGTTACGCCTAAAAACTTTATTTCACTTGGAATGATTAAATATTTTACTTCTGTTATTTGATATTTATTAGCATAGCAAAAAAGTCCATAAAACAAAGCGAGGATAAAAAATAATAACTTTTTCATATTCTAATAAGCACCCTTTCTTCTTAATACGACATATACAGTTTTAATAAGAATCCAAAGATCAAGCCAGATTGACCAGTTCTGAATATAATATGTATCAAAAACAATTCGTTCTTCGTAGGTAGCATCTGAACGGCCGGAAACCTGCCACATTCCTGAAATACCAGGTAAAACAGAAAGTACAAAATCCTTATAATCGCCATACATTTCTATTTCTTCTGCAGTAACAGGGCGAGGACCAACAAAGCTCATTTCACCAGCAAGTACGTTGAAAAGCTGTGGAAGTTCATCCAGACTTGTTTTTCTAAGGAATTTACCGAATTTTGTTACACGAGGATCGTCCTTAAACTTTCGTTCTGCTTCCCATTCTGCACGTCTTACAGGATCATTTTCAAGGATTTCTTTTAGCATTTCCTGAGAGTTAATTTTCATGGAACGGAATTTCCAGCATTTAATTTTCTTTCCGTTTTTACCGATTCGTTCATGTCTGTAAAAAACAGGTCCTTTAGAAGTAAGCTTTACGATAAGACTTAAAATAAGGAATACAGGAATAAGAATTGGTAAGGCAATAATAATAAGCAGGATATCAAGGGTTCGCTTAATAAAAAGATTAGATTTGAAAGTAAGATTATGAAGCGATGCGAATCCAATTATACCGGCAATATCCTTAAGATGCTGTGTACATGTAAACGAAGTCTGTTTTTTAGAAACAGAAATTGTATATCTGTACGTTGTCATAATCGGTGTAATATCCTGCTGATAATCACAAATAACGGCATTTTTAATATTATATGTGTGAATTATATCTATGATTTTGTTGTTGGAAGCAGGAAATACCGGAATATTATTGTAGGTATATGGAGCTGTAGCAAGACCATCAAGTATAACTGCGGGTCTGTAACCAAGATATGTATGCTTTACAAGACGGTCAATAACTTCATCAGCACTGTTTCCTGAGCTATAAATAACGGCTGGAATTCCCCACCATTTCTTTTTTCCCAAGATTCTTTTTGAATATTCCCTAAAGGCAGGAAGCAAAATTGTTGCAAAAAGAAAAGCAATTGCAAAGGCAAGCATGATTTCAAAATCCTGACTGTCCTTTGTAATGTTTTTTGTAAGATTTGTATCTGTTAAATCTGAGAAGAAAATACTTAAAACGATTGCGGCAAAGCTGAAAAAGGTTGAAACACAATATTTTTTTACTTCCTCTGCTGCCGGAATCATAATGCCGGGATAAAGTCCCATAATTGCAAAAATTATAAGATTGACAGGAAGAAAAACTGAATAATTTATAAAGGATTTGAAGTTTATGTCGCTTGTTGCAAAAAGGTTTATGATAAAGAAGCCTGCTGCAATACAAAAAATAAGTGTAAAAATATCTACGAGAAAAAGCATAAATCCGCTTAAGAAACTACTTGTGCGTGGAAAATTTGCTTTAAGATACTTTTTGAATTCTTCTTCATTCATAACATTAATTATAGAACAAAAGATTATAATTGTCTATTATTACCAAAGTAATAAAAAGCCATTTTAGGACAAATCCCTTAGAGTCTTATGCGTTCATCACAGAGTTTTTGAATGGAATTCTTAAAGTTCTGGATTGAAAATTTCTGTACGTGCTCTGTAAAAGTCTGGCGATTTGCGAATAATGCTTCTTCTTTTTCAAAGCGGTCCAGGCATTCTATAAGACTTGGAACTGTCTGTTCTTCAAAGAATAAACCTGTTTTTCCTTCAGCAACTGAATCCAGCGCACCTCCATCCTTATAGGCTAGAACAGGACAACCAGCCGCATTTGCCTCAACAGGAATAATGCCGAAATCTTCAATTCCAGGGAAAAGAAGGGCTTTTGCTTCAGAAAGATATTTTGCAATTTCCTGATCAGATACACGGCCGGTAAAAGTAACAAGTCCAGATTTTTTATATTTAGCTGCTTCCTTTGATTTACCGTCGCCGATAACTACAATTTTGCGGCCAGACTGAATACACGCTTCAATTGCAAGATCAGCACGCTTATAGCCGACAAGCTGACCAAAAAACAGATAAAAATCCTGTGGATTTCGAGGATTGGAAATGAATCGGTCAATATCGCATGGAGGATAAATTACATCTGCCTTACGGTTATAATAGCGTTGAATACGGGACGCAACATAATGGGAGTTTGCGACAAAGTGGTCTACAAGATTGCTTGACATTACATCCCACTGACGCAGATTAGGAATCATCTTCTTCATAAAAAACTTTACGACTGCATTTGATTTCCTGAAGTATTCATGATACATATCCCAGAGATAACGCATTGGTGTATGACAGTAGCATAGATGGAATGCATTTGGAGCCGGTACAACACCTTTTGCAGGACCAGACTCACTTGAAATAATCAAATCATAACCGGTAAGGTCAAGCTCCATAAGCGCATTCGGCATAAAAGGCATATATTTCTGATACATTTTTTTAGCCATCGGCCACTTGTTTATTTTAGTAGTATAAATCTTATGAGATTTAATTTTTTCAGAAATATGAGACGGATCGTAGACGTTAGTATAAATGTCGGCATCGGGAAAAATGTCGCATAAAGCTTCTATAACTTTTTCTCCACCGCGCATTGTTACAAGCCAGTAATGTACAATTGCTACTTTCAATTTATGCCTCCTGCTGGAATGGTCATTTAGACACGCTAAATGACTGCTTAATTTGATTTATAATAATTGAAGACGTTTTTTCAAAAGAGTAAATATCAGGTGGAACAGGTGGAGAAGGAGAGTTATATTTTTCTATAAGCTTTTCCGTAAGGTCATCAATATCACCAGACTTAAAGAAAGTAACCGGGAAATCTTTGTAAATCTCCTTAAAAACCGGGATATCGGAAAGAACAACATTTGTACCGCACGCTATAGCTTCCATTGGCGGCATACCAAAGCCTTCGTATAAAGACGGCTGAACAAGAAGTGCGGAATTGCGGTAAAGTGTTCGAAGCTTTTCATCGGAAACCTTACCTGTAAAAAGAATATTCTTTGAACCAGAAATCTCACTTAGAATTGCAGAGTCGCCTGTCCTGAAGTTTTCTGCGTTTCCAACAATAAGAAGCTTTGCATTAAGTCCGCGCTCAACTGCTTTATTAAAAGCCGGAACAAGAATATGAAGTCCCTTATGATGCTTAATGTTACCGACAAACAAAATATCTTCTTTAACAACATCATCAAAAAACGCTTCATTTGTAAACCATTCAGGAACAGCATTGTAAGTAACAATAACCGGTTTATTTTTTATTTTAAGATGATGAATAATCCGCTCGGCAGAGAACTGAGAAACTGTAAAAATTGTTGCGGATTTTTTTACGGCTCTCTGATAAAACCACTTTCTGGCATAATAACCGAGCTTAGAAGTAATTTCTGGGATATCGAGAAAAACTACATCGTGAATTGTAGAATAAATAGGAATATTCAAGCCCATTGGAATATTGCAGTAAGGAGTATAATAAGCATCGCAGGAATTAGGGATTTTCAAAAGTGATGATGGAAAAAACAAAAGCTCTTTAAAAGAAAAAGTCGTTACATTACAGGAAACGACTTTATAAGCCGGAACCTCAGTTTGCGAAAAATTGCGTTGAATAATTTCCTCAAGGCTTTTATTTATAATTTTTTCATCGCCGAATAAGATACATTCAAAATTACGCATAAGATAGGGCAGAATAGATAAAAAATAAGTGCCGATTCCACCGCTTCCAATCATACGACAATCAACAGCAAGTTTCATAATTAAAGTATAACATAATAAAAAAATATAATAAAGTTTACAAAACTGAAACATATGGAAATAAATTTTTAATAACTTATTAAAAATATCTTCCAGTCGAGTAACGTCTTTCAAAACCACACGCTTGCGTGTTACGCGCTGTTGTGCCTTGTAATTATATACGTTTGCCGCAAAAGCGGCAGCACAACAGAGCGTTTTTGAAATCCGTTCCTCTCCTTCTCGATATTTTATAATATATTTTCAAAACTTATTTCCATAAGTTAATTATATTGTTTAAAACTAAATAAAATGTTATTTTATAAATATGAAAAAACTTATATTTTGCACTTTGTTATTCATAAGCATCTGTTTATGCTGGGCTCAACCTCAGAACAATACTATAATGATTCAATCTGGCCACTGGCTTTACGATGATTTATATACACTTTTTTCAGAAGCAAATCTTTCCCATTTTACTGATATCCAGCCAATGAGTATTGGAGAAATTAAGTTTTATTTTAATGATATTGATTACGATGAATTGTCGGATAGTGGAAAACAGCTTTATAAAAAAGTTTCAGATTTTTTAAAGAAGGATTATAACCTTTTAAATGGCGAATATATAAAAAGTGATAAGCTTGAACAAGCAAAAGAACAAAAATTAAGGCTTTTTGGAAATGTAAAACTTTCTCCAGAACTTTATTACAAAACTGCTGATAATGTTCCGTGGAGCTTTGATTATAATTATAAGGATTTTGCACTTACTTTTCCGATTATAATGGGCTTTTCTGATTATGTTACGATTGAATCGGATTTTTTTATTGGAAAGAATTATACCCAGACAAAGCTCAACAGCAGTTTTACAAATGTTCCTCTTTCTGGAGATGATGTTGAGTTTTTGTTTCCACGTTTTGCATATGGAAGTGTTGGAAAAACCTTTGATAACTGGGGCTTCAACTTTCATATGGGAAAAGAAGGCGTAACCCTTGGAAAAACAGAGCTTGGAAGCATAATCTACAACGAAACCTTTGAAACAGACTTTTATTCAGAGTTAAACTTGTATACAAAAAGATACAAGTATACAATGTTTGTAAACCAAATAGATCCAGAAACCTTCCTTTATCTTCATCAGCTTGATTTCAGACCGTTCAAAAACTTCAGATTTAGTGCCGTAGAAGGTTCTCTGCTTAATTCACCATTTGAATTACGTTATCTGAATCCGCTTATGATTATGCATTCGTTTGGTTCCTGGGAACAGCACGACTATCAGATGACCGATAATGAGATTTATTATTATGGAGAAGGTCATTTCTGTGCTTATCTTGGTATTTCTTTTGATTATGTTCCTGTAAATAATTTCAGGATTTACGGAATGTTTGCACAGACAGAAGTTCTTGATTTAGGTGGAAGCAGAAGTCAGCAGGCTTTATCTACACCTGATGGTTTAGGAGGACAGTTAGGTTTTGAATACAATTTTGCACTTAATAACGGAGCCTTTTTGCGAACAAATCTTGAAGGCTCATATACATCACCTTATCTTTATGTAAAGCAGAGTCCTGACTGGTCTATGTACAAAATTAGAGAAGAAATGCAGACTAGTGGAGTTGTAAGCTCCTGGATCGGTTCTCCATTCGGTCCGGATTGTTTTGCTACACAATTATCAGTCAACTATAAACCAAACGAACGCTGGAATTTAACATTTGGTTACCTGTTTAAGATTCACGGTGAAAATACTGCAGATAAATTATTTAATGCAGAAACAATGCGTATAAATGTTGGAACTGAAGAAAATCCGGAATGGGTGTGGGCTTATTATCCTTATGCACAATTCAAAGATGGGCATAAGAAAGGTGATCAGGAAGAAATGGATGAAAGTGTAAAACAGTCTCGCTATATGTGGATGAGCGGTATTCCTGAATATACACATAAAATTACACTGGCTGGAGAATATAATATAAATAAGCATTTTAATGTAAGCGGACAGCTTGCATATACATTTATAATAAATAATTATAATATATTAGATAATCCTGCAAATGGATTAGAGCTTGCGTTGTCGGTACAGTACAAGCTTTTTGAATAGAGGTTAATATGAAAAAAATACTTTTTATAATTGCAGCAGTATTAATTATTACTACAGAAAATATTTTTGCGCAGGAAAATGTTTCTGTTAATCTGTCTGAAGATATATATGATTTTCTAGATTTAGCACAGACAAAAGGATTATGTGAACCGCTTAATTCTTATAGACCATATACAAAGAAGCAGATAACTTCGGCTTTACATGAAATCCGTCGAAATGATGATAGGCTTTCTGAAAACGAACTTATAATTGTAGAAAAGTATCTTGAATTATATGAAGATACTTATAAAGATAAAAAGAATAATATTTTCAGAGCAAGAATTACTAATGATAATGAGGATTTACCGATATCCTTTAATTATTCAACAAAAATTGAAACAATAGCCTCTGGAGGTTTGTATAATAAATCTGATTACAGCAGCTTTGCAATAGATAATATCTACAGGTTTGGATTTGACGGTGATTTAGGAAAAAATCTATCATACAGAATGGGAGCTGTTGGAGATATAACAAAAGTTCCTCTTCATTATATGGGTGAATATTTTATTGGTTATCCCTGGTATGATTCTGATGTAGAAAACTTTTTGAATGGGAAAAAACGTGAAGATGATACTCTTTATGATGTTTCAGATAAAGCACGTTATATCAAAAAATATCTGAATACCTCATATCTTCCATATTCTTACAAAAAACCTTGGGCAGGACAGTTTTATTATTTTAGCAATATGTCTGCAAGCGGCTTGGAAGGCTGGCCGTTAGAGCTTGGGCTTGGTTTTTCTGTAGATGGTGAAATAAAGTTTTCTCTTTTGGATGATCATATTTTAATTGGAGCAGGCCGTTTTGACAGAGAAGTTGCCGCAATGGATACAGGAAGTTCTTTAGTACTTAACAGTCATGCTTATCCTTTTATGGCAATGGATGTTCAGTTTAAGGTTTTAAAATCGCTTAAGTTTTATTCATTAACTGGTGTTCTTGAATATCCTAATCAGGATTATATAAACGAAAAAGCTTTTGCAAAGTTTGGCGAAGACGGCAACAATGATGATTCGTTCTATTATCAGAATGCTTTTTCTTTAAATATGCTTGAAGTAGATTATAAAGGTCTTCACGTAGATTTTGGTGGAACTGCTGTTTGGCCAAAACGCTTTGAATTAGGCTACATATTCCCGTTGGCAAGCTTTGTTGAATATCAAAATCATATTGGAGACTGTGATAACCTTTGTTTATTCGGCGACTTAAAGTATACGCTTGCAGGAATTGGTTCTGTATGGGGCTCGCTTTATCTGGACGAAATGAATGTAGCAAATAATCCTTTTACAGCTACCAGAATGATGTTTGCAATTCAAGGTGGAGCAAAGTACATAATTCCAAGACTTACTTTTGCCAGTATAAGCTTACGGTATACAAAAATTGAACCGTACTGTTATACACATCATTCTATAAATTATACCCCATGGTACAGTCATTATATCTGCGAGAATTATACAAATGACGGCGAATGCTTAGGTTATTATCTGCCGCCAAACTCAGACGAAATCTTACTTTCCTTTAAGATGAAACCTACTGCGGGCATTTCTGTTGGTGCTTCTTATCAGCTTATTCGTCATGGTGCAGATTATGGTAGCCAGCAAGTTCCAGGAAGCTCGCTTTATTCAGAGCTTAGTAACAAAAACAGAGATGAATTGCAAAAGTATTTTTTACATGACGGAGCTTATAACTGGAATCATATTTTAAGTGCCGGTGGAAAAGTAACGCTTAATACAAAGTTTCCTGTTTCAATAAATGCAAATCTTGGATTATTGTACAGTTATTATACAGCTATATCGGCTGAGGATTATGATCGCTCTGTTTATGGAAATAACGGTAACTGCAAGAATGCAAGCTATAAGACAAAATACAGCATTGTAGATACAGATGAGTATCCAAAGATGTTTGGTGCAATACTTACGCTTGGAGCAGGAATTAAGTTTTAAGAGATCATCGGGTCAAGCCCGATGATGACATAGGGCGAAACCGATGATGAAAGTCAGTTTTATTCTACAAAAGATTTAAGAGCCTCAACAATAATGTCGTTATCTTCTCGGCTCTTAATTGCAAGTCTTATATATTCAGGCTTATCAAAGCATTTTTTGCCGGTTAAATCCTTAATAAGAATATTAGACTTTTCTATAAGCTTTAGGGCAAGCTCGTCAGATTTTGTTTTTCCTGTAAGCTTACAAAGAACAAAGTTTGCCTGACTTGGATAAACCTTAAGATGCTTTATTTTTGAAAGCTCCTTTATAAAATGAGCGCGTTCCTCTGCAATTGAATCGCAAGCAGCAGAATAAGTCTTGTTATATTTCTCATAAATCTGAAGATAATATTCAGCAAAGGAGTTAATATTCCAGATAGAATTAATCTTTTTAATCTTATTTATACTTTCAACCTCACCAGAAGCAATAACACCAAGTCTTAAACCAGGAACGCCATAGCTCTTGCTTATAGATTTAATAATTACAAGATTTGGATATTCATTCAAAATATCCTGATTCAAAAGGGTATAGCGAAGCTCTTTGTCTGCAAAATCAATAAAGGATTCATCAAAAATAAGCTTTACATCAAGAGACTTAAGCTCCTTTAAAAGTTTAAGAATAGATTTTATATCAATAAAGCTTCCGGATGGATTATCAGGGTTTATAAGCAGAACAGACTGAACCTTTTCTTTTTTTACAACAGATAAAATATCGTCTGCTGTATAAGTAAAATTATTTTTTGAAGTATCAATTTCTACAAGCTCACAATTCTTAAAGCGGGCCGGGTATTCATTAAAAGTAGGGTAAGGAACGGCAACCTTTCCTTCAAGACCTTCGCAATAAGAAGAAATAAGTTCGGCTGCTCCATTTCCAACTGCAATATTTTCCGGTAGAAGATTAAAGATTTTTCCTGCAAGAAGACTCATCTGAGCCGCACCACTTGGATACTGAGTAAGAAGAGTATTAAAGCTTGCCTGCAGCTCGTTCATCATTTGCTGTGGCGGGAAATATGGATTTACTAAATAACAGTAATCCTTGAGCTGAGGGAAGCGCCAGTAACCACCGTAGTTTTTCTGAAGCAGCTTAAGCTTTGTTTTTCCCTTAGCAAAGCGGGTTTCTGCAATTGCAAGATCTGCAGGATCATCAATTTCATACCAGTCATCACCAGGTACAGGAAGACCTTTTAAGGTTGAAGCAGAAAGGAATGAAAGAACTTTAAGAACCTGTTCGTAATATTCATTTTTACCAAATGCTTTTTGATAAGCTTCAAGGAATGGAACATAATAGTTCTTAGAAAAATCTTTAGAAAACTTATAAATATTTACAGTCTTGTAATAATCCTCTGTTTCAAACCAGTTAAAATGTGCTTTATCAAGAATACCGGTGATATTGTTATTTTCATCAAGAAGAGTACAGGTTCCGTCCATCCAGCTTTCAAAATGAGAAACAACTGCAAGATTAGGATCCTTTGATTTAATAAGCTTTGTAATAATTTCCGGTTTAAAAATCAGGTCACTTTCAAGAAGAATTGTATCATCCTTACAAAGCTCATCGGCAGCCATAAAAAGGGAATAGATATTGTTAGTTTTATCGTAAACTTTATTTTCAATAAAAGAGATTTCCATTCCTTTCAGATTGTCTTTATTAAACTTAGAATGAATAAAATCAATCAGAACATCACTCTTGTAGCCGACAACAATAATCATTTTTTTGATATTGTTTTTTACAAGAGCTTCAATTGCATATTCGATAAGAGTTTTTCCGTTTACCGGAACCATACATTTTGTTGCGTTTTTTGTATAACGTCCAAGTCGTTTGCCCATTCCGGCGGCGAGCATTAATGCCTGCATAATTTTACCTCTTTTTTGAGATTCCGAATCAAGTTCGAAATGACATTATTATTTATTCAATTTTGCTTATCATAAAGTCGACAATAGCTTGTCCGGCTTTTCCTTCATTCATCCAGGCTTCGTCTTTTGCAGCTTTTCGTAATTGTGCCAGTTCCTGTGAATCGCTTGCCTGTTGAATTACTTCTTTTATATTATCAAATTGTTCCTGTTTTAATTCAATACCAATTTTCTTCAATGTAGTAAACTGCCAGATATCCTTTCCATTATTGCGTTCATTATTTTCACCGGTTAAATCGTAAGCATCATAAGGACGAAGATCGAGCTGGGCATTTACATACATAACCGGTTTGTCGCAAAGGAACGTATAATCATAAATGATTCCGGAAAAGTCAGAAATCATTATATCTGATTTTTTCATTGAATAGATATTGTCGCGTTCATAATCCCAGATAAGATTATCAGATGTTTTATAGCGTTCTGTAAGACGGTCAAGCATTTCTTTTTCAGATTTTTTTGACTGAGGATGAGGACGAACAATAATTCGCCAGCCTGTATTTAGAAGCGGATCAAGAAGCTTTTCTCCATATTTAGAAAGAAGAGCACTTTCGCCCCAGCTTGGAGAAACTAAAACTGTAAACGGATGATTTTCTTCTGCAGGAACCGCTTCCATTTTTTGTTTAAGTGTATCAAGATAAGGACAACCGACAACAACAAGCTCCTTCTGTTTAATATCACGCTGTTTTTCCAGAATCCTTATATCAGCCTTTTGATAATCACCTGAAAGAAGAACGGAATCAAAATAATCAATTCCAAAAAGTCTGTACATTGTTGCATCACTTGCTGCGTGAAGAACGTGAGTATAATGCTTTACATTTTTGCTTCGTTTAAGCTGATAAACCTGAAGACCTGGAGTTGTCATAAGAACAACGCCGGCAGAAAGCATATTCAGCTTGGCAAAAGCCATGTTTCCTTCGCCTATAAACTCTGGTTTTACAAACTTGTAATTCTGTTCAAAGCAAGGATCTTTTTCTACAGAAGTATAATAGGTAAGCTCTATCTGACGTTTTTCAAACTCTTCGCAGACAGGCTTAAAAACATTCCAATACTGCATTCCTTCATTGTAAATTACATATTTTTTGTAAGAGGAATCCTGTGCGGCAGAACCTTTTTTTCCAGAAAATACAAGCTTTAATTTAAGAATTGCAGCCTTTCCTAAAAAGAAAAGAGTTGCGGCGGCTCCAATAAGAATTGAAAAAAGCATTGAGCCTGTGCCGGGATCTATGTAAAGAAGATATGAATTAGTCACGAGGTTCCTCCTGCTTCCAGTTTTCGTCTATAAAGATATTGTCTTTTACCTTATACCAGGAGTTTGGTTTTACAGTAAAGGTATTTGAGCTTTTGCTGTGATGCGGCATAAAAATATCATCTGTGGTAACGGTGACTCCGTTCTTTTTATAATCCTGGCTTATTGCCTTTCCTGTAAATGGGTTTACAGGATTTTCTATAATTCCTTCGCAGGCTATAGAAGGAGTATCTGCATTTGTCATAAAGGTATAATCTGTTTTAAGTGGTTCTTCAGAGTTAAAATCTTTTACAAGTAAAAGAGGATTAAGATGATCTTTCATATAACCGTTTTCCAAAGCGGCTGTATTGTATAACTCTTCGGAAGTAGCACCATAACCAATTCCATGGTCAGCTGCAATAATAATTTTTGTATTATCATAAGCGTTGTTAGTTTTTAGGTAATCACAGAAATCAGCAACCTTCATCAGACAGGCAACATTTATATCATAGCCCGGAAGATAACCGGAAAAATGATTTACTTGTTTCGTTATATCTAAATATGAAATATCTTCGTTTGAATGTGGTGCTTCATTTGTCATTATTACAAGATTTCCGGTTGTTGAACTAAAATCTGTTATATTATTCAAAAAGTACATTGGTCCATACCAGTCGAGGAAGGAATCCATATCAACTGCACCTTCTTCTCCCCACCAGGAGCCTTTATAATAAACAACAGGTCGGAGTGCAGCTGGAGCTTCGCGGAAAAGGCTTACCCAGAAAAGATTTCTGTTTGCATTTTTAACAAGTGTTACCTGATTATCTACAGTGATTGTCTTCTTTAATTCTCCGGTATAACGACCATTCAAAATATTTGTAGAGATTTTGTCATAGCTGTTCATAAAGCTAAGGTCTGAAACATAACTGTAGTTTCCCCAGGAAAGATCAGAAACTGTAGCGGTAAAATCTGCCTGTTCTGTAAAAATGCGCGGCATAAGGAGGAGTGCTTCATTATGCTTTTGTTGCAAAGATTCATCTGGACGTTTATTCATTTCATAAGGCGTATATTCATAGCCACCATAAATGCCTGGACTTCCCATGAGTGTATGTCCATTAAAGGAAAGTGTATTTGGATAGAATGTAAAGCCGCTAAACTTTTGATTAAGTTCCGGAAAGTTTTCGACAATATGTGGGAAATAAGAGCTTTCGGCGCGATCCAACATCATCACTATTACATTTTTTTGAGTCTTTGAAAGATGAAAACGGGTTGTAAAATCATTTTCAGTTGAACCGGCATTTGCAGTTCTTGCTGCTTCAAAAGCTTTATATTCACTTTTAATTTTTACAGAATTGATTATTCCAAGTAATGTAAAGGATGCAAAAGCAATGAGCATTACATTTGTATAAATTACATTCTTTTTTCTCGAAAGAATAAACGGAATAAGAACTATGATGATGAGATTTACAATTAGATTCAAAAGAATAAAAAGTTTTTTCTGAGCTTCCATGCCGCCAATAAATTTAAGCGTAATATCCATTGAACCGTAATTGCCGGAGAAAGCATAAGAGTTAATTGCAAAGCTTACAAGAAGAATTGAAAAAAGCGTTGCTATAAGAGTCTGGATTCTTTTGTTGAAAAGGAAATAAATACAAACAGGCCAGAAAACAAAAAGACCGACACTCTGCCAGAAAGGGGCGTGAATAAAATTAAGAGGAGAAGTGTAGTTTTCTACATTTGAAAACTCTTGCACAGAAGAAGCAATAAGCGTTGTTGGAAGTACAAGACCTGTAAGTACACAAAGTCCACAGGCAGAAAACAAAAACAGACGTAAGCGGTTAGTTTTATTTTCCTGAATGCTTGCAAGAGGCTTATCCAAAAGCCATTTAATTCCTTTTAAGTAAACCGGTATTCCTGTAAGTAAAAGCATTGGAAGGGCTGCTGCAAGTCGTTTTTTAGGAGAAGCACCACCATCATAAATAAAAAGAACGAACACCGCTACAAAAACACAGCCTGCAACCATAAGAATATAAAGCACCTTAAGCGGATTCTTTAATTTGTAGAAAATGTTTTTTATAAGACTGAAAACATTGTTCATTGTCCAGTAAAGGACAAGCCCCGCAGGACTGGTATAAAGCAGTACAAGGAAGATAAGGGCCATTCCATAAATCTGAAGCTTTTCCTTAAACGGAAAGCCCTTTGTATAAATTGCACCGGCTATTATATTTATAACAGTCATTGCAATTGGAAGTATATTTATTGGAAAGTTGCCGATTTTGAAAATTGCATCAGGCTGTCCCATATCTCTAATAAAAAGGAAGGATTGTCCTTGAAGGGCCGGGAGCTTTGAAAGACAGCTGTAGGCTGCCATAAAAAAAGGAATCTGAATAAGAAGACCAAAGCTTGAGCGTAAAGCCATCATCGGGTGATAATGATTCTGCTTATAGAAGGTAGAAAGAATCATGTATTGTTCATCGCCCTTGAAGGTTTTCTTGATTCGGTCAATTCCAGGTTTAAGCTTTGCCTGAGTGTCACGTTCAATCTGCTGCCAGTGCTCTGCTACAATATAAAGCGGAAGACAGAGCAGGGTAACTGTAAGGCTTACTCCAAGAACTGCAATTCCTGTATTATCAAAAAGCTTGTTGAATATTTTAAAAGATATTTCTATTATCTGAATTAATGGATAAAGAATTATTGTATATAGGATATTTCCAAAGGTCATGTATGATATGCTCCTGAATTATTATACAACTTTTGAGCTGCTTTGTCATATGTACTTAAATATAACAAATTTGTTATAATATCAATATGATTAACATATCATTAAAACAAAAATGTGTTTATTTAATAAAAGTTATAGTTTTTATAATTATATTTTTTGGATTAACAAAAATTGTAGCTTTTTTATGCAAAGATGATGCAAACTCCTATGCAAGGACTCTATTTCATGAGTTTTATGAACAGGAAAATATTGATTATTTAGTATGCGGTGCATCTCATGTTTCACACGGTCTGGAAGCAAATATTGCAGGTGAATATTTTGAAAAAAATGTTTTTAATACAGGTACACCTTCACAGAAAATTGATGGTACTTATGCAATTATAAGACAAGCTTCTGAGTTATATAACATTGAAAAAGTTTTTCTGGAATTGGATTTTTCAATTGCTTGTTCACCTGCTTTTTCCGAGCGTACAGGTTTTACTTCTGAATACATCGTTTCAAATGGAATTAAAGACTATAAAATAAAAACTGATTTTTTACTTAACTGTTCAAAACCAAAATATTATCTGAATGCTTTTTTACCGATTGGAAAAGACAAACTGATGACTCTTAATCCAAAAAAGATTTTTGGAAAAATAAAATCAATAATAACAGGAGAATATTTTAAATATACTTACAAAGATTCAGATTCAGAATATGCAGGAAAAGGCTGTGTTCTTGATTTAGACGAGATTCCAAATGGTGGTTATTGTAATGATAAAAAAGAAAAACCTATTCCTGTAGATGATATAAGTGATGATTGGATACACACAATTGAAAATATCATATCTTTTTGTAAAGAGAAAAATATAGAATTGATTTTCTTTTCTATGCCTTGCAGTGATTTCTATTTAAATGAACGAGCAAATTACGATGAGTATTATTCTTTCTGTTATGATTTTGTTACTAAGCAAGGATTTAAATATTATGATTTTAATTTAATTAAACCAGAACTTCTAAGCCTCGAAGATTCAGATTTTCAAGATGATAATCATTTGAGTAAAAAGGGCGTTTATAAATGGACAGATTTTTTCTGCGATTTCTTTTCAACAAAATATCTTGAAAGTAATGGAATTGAGAAATATTTCTATTCTTCTTATAAAGAAAAAATGAATGCACAGGAAGATAAGATTTTTGGTCTTTATCTTATTCCAAGCAGTAATAAACAGACTGTTGAAATAATTCCAGTTCAAAATCATAAAACAATAAATGGAATTACTTATGACATATATACGATTATTGATAATGAAGAAGTTCCTGTAGCACAGAAAACCGAAAATAATATTATAACTCTTCCTTCAGGTAAAAACGGAAAAATAAGAGTTGTAAGCTATATTAATGATAACAAACAGAATGATTGCATACAAAGTTTTGTAGGCTTTTAAAACAAGAGGTATAAAATGACTTTTTTTTCTTTTACATTTGCAATTTTTTTAATAATATCTCTTTTTATTTATTATATATTTCCTAAGAAATATCAGTGGTATGTTTTATTAGTAGCAAATACAGTTTTTTATTTGTATAGCGGAATCGGACATATCGTTTTCATTGTTTTAAGTTCATTAATAACTTTTTTTGCTGCCAAGCTTGTTTCAATTCAAAATGAAAACCTAAAATCAAAAAAAGCAATTCTTTCAAAAGATGATTTTAAGGAAGAAAAAAAACATGTTCAGTTAAAGAAGCGATTGATTTTAATTGGTATGCTTCTTTTAAACATAGGTATTCTTTTTTACTTAAAATATTGGAGAATACTTATCGGTTCAAAAACGTTATTGCTTCCTCTTGGTATTTCTTATTATACGCTTTCTACAATCGGTTATTTTATGGATGTCTACAATTCAAAATATGAACGTGAACATAATTTCTTAAAATATTTTGTATTTGTCTCATTCTTTCCTCAGTTGCTTTTAGGTCCAATTACAAGATACAACCAGACTGGCATTCAATTTAAAGAAGAAAAATATTTTGATTTTGAAAACATTAAACATGGAACAATGATGATTCTTTATGGATGCTTAAAGAAATATCTTGTTGCAAATCTTCTTGTAAAACACATCGGTACAATTTTTGATAGTGAATATGCAAATTATCCTGGCTGTCTCCTCATGTTAGGTATATTGATGTATGCAGTTTATCAGTATGCAGATTTTTCAGGTGGAACGGATCTTGTCTTGGGAATTGCAGAACTGTTTGGTATAAAACTTCCACAGAATTTTAAACAACCGTATTTTTCAATAAGCATTGCTAATTTCTGGCAAAGATGGCATATAACTCTTGGAAGCTGGATGCGTGATTATGTTTTCTATCCACTGGCTTTAACAAAAGGAATGCAGAAAATTAGTAAATGGAGTACAGAGCATTTAGGAAAACATTTTGGTCGAACTCTTCCTGCGTGTATAGCTAATATTGTTGTATTTATGTTAGTTGGTATTTGGCATGGACCTGAAATGCATTTCTTTGTATGGGGCTTATATAATGGTTTTGTTATTGCATTAAGTGATATTCTAAAACCGGTTTTCCAAAACATAAACAAAAAGCTGCACATAAATGATAAAAGCAAAAGCTGGCATTTATTTCAAATAATAAGAACTTTTATTATTGTAAATATCGGCTGGTATTTTGACCGGATAACTGATGTAAAAAAATCATTTATTTATCTAAAAAATACTTTTGTTCATTTTGGAAATCCACTTTTACTAGCTTCTAAAGATTATATGAATCAGATTCTTGGAAATATAAGTGATTTTCAAAGTCATATAATGCTTGTATTTATAGGCTCAATGATAATTTTCATTATAAGTATTCTTAAAGAGAATAAAATTGATGTTTATAAAGAAATACAGAAAAGAAATATTGCAGTACGCTGGCTTGCATATTATATTCCTTTGATTCTGATAATACTTTCTTTAAGCTTTAGTTCTGGGGATGTTGGATTTATGTATGCGCAATATTAATAAAAAGATTATTGTAAACGTTGAATCATAGCCCAAAGAGCTTCTGCGCTGTTAAAGTTTTCTGGAACAATTTCAGCTGGAGTAATATCAATATCAAAAGTATCTTTAATAGTTGTAATCAGCTGTACAATATCAAAAGAGTCCAGAATTGCATTATCAATTAATGCTTTTTCAGAATTAAAATCAACATCTGGTTTAAGCTCAGTTAAAATCTTAAGAAGTTCGTCCATAAAGATCTCCATTATAAAATTATGAATTAATTATATAAGTTTCTTCTGCTTTTCTCAATAATGTTACATTGTTTCCTTTTTGTAACAAAACAGCGGGCAGGGGATGACTTAAGAATAGATAGATTCCCTCTGTGATTGAATATGCGCCAATATCATTAAATACAAGCAAATCTCCAATTTCAGGAGAAGCTAAATCTATTTGTCTTACGACAATATCTGCTGTTGTACATAAAGAACCAGCAATTGTGTATTTTTTAATGTCATTATTTTGATTATGGGAAATATGTTCAATTTTTGGATTTTTCATACCCATCATCTGACCATAATAATTTATATGATTTATACCGCCGTCAATCAGGCAGAAGTGATTTTTTTCATCGCCTTTTAAATCTGAAATTTTTGTAACATATTTTCCGCAAGGAGAAGCTATATAACGTCCAAGTTCAATTACAAAATTATATTTTGAATCTTTAAATAATAAAGAAACTGATTCGAGTTCTGTATAATTCTGACTTTCATCATTAAGAGAAAAATAGTCATAAGATAATCCCGGACCATATTCAATATCTGAAAAATCAATTCCTGTTTTTGTTTTAAAATCATCACAGAAGTTTTGAATAAATGTTATTTCATCTGTAATTTTAGAAAGCTTTTTTTGCGTACCTGAGAAAAAATGTATACCACGGATTTTTACATTTTCATAGAGCTTAAGCTTTTCTGCACATTCATATAAATCTTCTGGACTCATTCCAAATTGATTTCCACTTGAAAGTCGTAAAATTACATTTTGTGTATGCTTTGGTTCTGATTCAATTGCTTGAATAAGATAATTACAATGTGTAAGAGACTCAATTGTAATTGTATGTACTTTTTTATTATAAGCTCTTTTTATATCTTCCAGATTTTTTACAACACCAGAAAAAACTATTTTATTAGGATTCAAACCAACCTTTTCGCAAATTGATAATTCTCCTGGTGAGCAGACTTCAAATAAAAGCTCTTCATTTTTTAAGATATCTACAAGAAAAGTATTTGCCTTAATTGCGTAACAAAGCATTGCATTGGAAGGAAGTCTTTGTTTAATTTGAGAAATACGGTTTATAGCTGAATCATAATCAAAAAGATAAAAAGGAGTACCGTACTCTGAAGCAAGCTTATTATAATCAGTTTTTACAGACATTTAATTTCTCCAAAAGTAAATGCTTATCTATCTTTCCATTTTTTGTTAAAGGAAACTCTTTTAAATAAATAAAATCTGCTGGAACCATATAAGCGGGTAAAGTTGTTTTTAGCAAAGATACAAGTTCTTTCTTTTCTGTTTCTTCTCCAAGATAAAAAGCAGTAATTTTATTGTCAGCAAAAACACAACACGATCGATTTATATTGTTATGTTTAGCTAACGCATTTTCAATTTCACCTAGCTCAATTCTATGCCCCATGTGTTTTATTTGAGTATCTTTGCGTCCTAAATAATAATAGTTTCCATCTTTTCCAAAAAATGCTAAATCGCCGGTTTTATATATTCGTTCAAAGAAATTATTATTCAGAGGATTTTGAATAAATACTTCATAAGTTTTATCATTATTATAATAACCGAGTGCAACACAAGTTCCGCTTACACAAACTTCACCTTCAGTTTCAACTTCTGTTATCTGATTGTTATTCTCGTCAAGTAAAATTATTCTTTCATTTGGAAAAGGTATACCCATTGGAATACCGTGCATAAAAGATGATAAATCTATATCTTTCGGAATCCTATAGTAAGAACAATTACAAGTGATTTCTGTTGGACCATAAAGATTTATATATTCTGCTCCAGGAATAAACTTTTTCCAGATTTCCAGCTGTTTAATAGGCATAACTTCGCCGGAGAACATTATTAATCTCAATATATCAGGAACTTTATAATCAAATCCATTTAAGGTTGAAACAATACATAAGGCAGAAACAGCCCAGATTAAAACAGTAATCTCACGTTCTATAAGATAGTCGAGAAGCTTTGTTGGAAATGAAAAGAACATTTTTGGAACAAGGTGAACTGTCGCTCCAGTAAAAACACCAGAAAAAATATCTTTAACTGAAACATCAAAATCAAACGGAGCCTGATTAGCAATATTATCTGAAGCTTTAATTCCAAAAAGTTCAGTAAAACAGCTTATAAAATCTATTACAGAACGATGTGAAACTACTACAGCTTTTGGAGTTCCTGTAGACCCAGAAGTAAAATTAGCATATACAGGATCAGTATCAATAATCTGATTTCTACGAAGATTAGAAAAATCAGTTGATTGAATGTCAGCTTCAAAATCCTGTAAAAACAATGGTGAAATATTTAGATTGCTTAATTTTTTTTCAAATCGTTTATCTGCAATAATATATTTTACCTGCAATGTTTGAATCATTGAATCGAGGCGTGTATCTGGAAATGTTGAATCAAAATAAGAATAAAAGCAGCCTGAATATAATGCACCAAAAAACAATTTAATTGTTTCAACACTTTTATCTACCATAATTGGTACAGCTTTTCCAGGTTCAAAATATTTAGAAATTATAACTGCATATTTTTTTGATTGTTCTACAAGTTCCTTCCAGGTAATAGAACTATTTATATCAGCAAAAGCAACTTTATCTGGAAATTGTGCAACAGTTTCTTCAAGATAATCTAAAACAGTATACTTCATGTTTATAATTCACCGTCTTTTATTAAATATTTGTTATAACATTATACAACTTTTGGGCGGCTTTGTCATAAGTATATTCATTTAAGACTGAATCGGGAGAAGCAATGTTTGTTTCAAGAAGTGCATCTAAATCACAATCAGAATTATATGGATCAATATAAACAGCAGTTTCTTTATAAATCTCGGGAAGACTTGCAGCTTTTCCAACAACAATTTTTGCTCCAACAGATAAAGCTTCAAGTGGTGGAATGCCAAAACCTTCGTAATAGCTTGGAAAAACAAAAGCCTTACAGTTTTTCATAAGCCACTTTACCTGACCATCTGTAACATAACCAAGAAGAATTACGTTTGGAAGCTGTTGAAGTGAAGCTAAATCATTTGAGACAAAACCAGAAACAGCCTTTCCACTTATTGCAAATTTGTCCTCTGGATGTTTTGAAGCATATTCTACAATCCATTTTAAGTTCTTTCGTTTCTGCAGGCTGCCGAGTGTAAAATAAAATGATTTTGGTTTTAACTGTTCTGAAAGTTCTGGAGCTTCTTCCTGAACAGACTTAAAATGTTCCCAGCCGTTTGGAATAACAGTAATTCTTTCGTCAGGAACTTTGTAAGTTTTTTGAATCTGTTCACGAGAAAACTCAGAAACTGTAATAACTTTTTTAGCATTACGTGCAATATTTCTATAATTAAAACAACTGTATAATTTTATAAGCTTTTCCTTAAAACTTGAAAAATCCTGTGGATATTGTTTCGCATAAATGTCGTGAATAAAACTTATGCCGCAGCGCTTGCCAAGTGGAGCAGTGTTAGAAAAATTAATTCCAGTAGCATTTAATTTTTTGCACCAGCGGGAAAACTCAAACAAATCCCAGAGAGGAAAACTTTTTAATGGTTTCTCTGTGCGGATAATTTTTATATTTTTGTATTGCGGAACAGTTTTTACGTTTGAAGGAATTATTATGCGAACATCATCTTCAGCTGTTAATATAGTATCCAGATGAGCACATGTTTCATAAGCAAAGCGTTCTATACCTGTGAGGCTTCTGCATAAAAAGTTTGGATTGATAAGATATGTCATATAGCCTTAATCAATCCCTTGTAAATAAATCGCGGGTATAGATTTTATCTGTACAGTCTTTTAATTCGTCAGACATTCGGTTTGCAAGAATTACATCGCAATTATTTTTGAATGAAGAAAGATTGTGTTCAACTGTAAAGTTTTCAAACGAATCTTCTTTTAGAGTTGGCTCGTAAATAATAACGGCAATTCCTTCACCGCGAAGCATTTTCATAATATCCTGAATGGAGCTCTGACGGAAATTATCACTGTTAGCTTTCATTGTAAGACGATAAATGCCTACAGTTTTTGGTTTTCTTGCAAGAATCTGATGAGCTATAAACTCTTTTCTTGTTCGGTTTGAATCTACAATTGCCTGAATAAGATTCTGAGGAACAGAATTAAAATTTGCAAGCAGCTGCTTTGTATCTTTTGGAAGACAATAACCACCATAGCCAAAGCTTGGATTATTGTAAAAGTCTCCGATTCGAGGATCGAGGCTTATTCCCTGAATAATCTGCTTTGTATTTAAGTCTCTAAGCTCAGCATAAGTGTCGAGCTCATTAAAATAAGCTACGCGAAGTGCAAGATATGTATTTGCAAAAAGCTTTATTGCTTCGGCTTCTGTGCAGTTTGGAGTAAGAATCTCTACATCCTTTTTAATTGCTCCATCAAGCAGCAGCTGGGCAAAAGCTTTTGCCTGAACTTCAAGCTCCGGCTTATTTTTAGGATAGCTTACAACAATACGGCTAGGGTAGAGATTATCGAAAAGAGCATGACCTTCACGAAGAAACTCTGGAGAAAAAAGAATGTTAAGTTTAGGAAATGCTTTATAAAGTGATTCTGTATATCCAACTGGAATTGTAGATTTAATTACAACTATAGTTTCAGGACACTTTTGTTCAACAATTTTAAGTACTGCCTCTATAGAAGAGGTGTCGAAAAAGTTTTTTTCAGAATCGTAATTTGTTGGAGTTGCGATAACAACATAATCCGGAGAAGCATATGCCTGGTTTGTATCGCACGTTGCCTTTAGATTAAGAGGTTTTGTTTCAAGATATTCTGAGATTTCTTTATCAACAATAGGTGACTTTTTACTGTTAATTAAATCAACCTTTTTCTGAACAATATCACAGGCTGTAACATTGTTATTCTGTGCGAGAAGAATCGAAATTGAAAGGCCTACATAGCCTGTTCCTGCTACTGTAATTTTCATAATTGTATTTTAACGCTTATCGGGAGTATTTTCTACTAATTCCATAAAAGTTTTTGTGATGTTGTCCCAGCGTCTGTTTTCAAGATTAAACGTATAATTTTTTGAACCGGTTTTTACTGCTTCCTGTATAGCCTTTATAAAATCCTCATAAGTATAAGTAACAACAGCACCTGCATCTTTAAGCTTTGGCGTATCACAATATGCTACAATTGGTTTATGGGCTGCCATTGCCTGATAATACTTTGCGGTAATTCCAAGCGGCCGATCCTTATAAAAATCTGTAACATAAGGAACCATTACAACTGTACAATTTGTGATCCAGGCTGGAACTTCGGTAGGCTTAATGCCTGGAACATAGAATAAGTTAGCTGTCTGTTCCGCTTGCTTTTGTATTTCTGCACTTGGATAGTTAGGGCAGACTACAATATAGTTATACTCAGGATTTGTCTGTGCAGCCTGGAAAAGAAGCGGCCATTCAACTTCCCAGGCACCGACATAAAGAATTGTATTCTGCTTTTGTAAAAGCTCTGGAACAGGATATTGTTTTGTATAAGAATCTATATCTATACCGTTTGAAAGCAGCTTATAATTAACTTTACTGTCAAATTCTGGAATTGTTTTTTGGTATGCTTCAAGTCCTTCGTTATTTACGAGCAAGGTAAGATCTGCTTTATAAAGGATATTTTGTTCAAGCTTTTTTACGCGCTCCGGAATGCTTGCATAAACCATAGGATCACTTGGCCGGTAAATCATTTTAGCCTGCGGAAAAAGCTTTTTAAGTTTGTCTATAAACGCAACGCCTTCGCAGGATTCAAAAACAAAACAGTCTGTGCAAGTAAGAAACTTATTACAAAAACGTTTAAAGCTTCGGAAGGAGTGTGTAAGAAGAAAGTTCATCAATCCGGCGGGAAGCAGCTTGCCTGCAGAATCGGGCAGGCGGAACGTAGGAAAAGTGATGTTGAAGATTGAGTGATTTTCATCATCATCTTTACTTTCACTGTTTATTTTATATATTTTTCCTTTTTTCAGCGTATTAATAATCTGACTATTTAATTGCTCGCGCTTCATAAAAAGGCCGTAGTAGGGACGGGGAAAACTAAAAAATACAGTTTCTATTCCGGCAGCTGCAGTTGCTTCTGCAAACTTATGAAAACCGCCCTGTCTTTTTGTATCCCAGTTATGGGTTGTTATGAAGGTTATTTTATGCATTATAAATGTTACTCCAGTTTTCCTTGCAATTTTCCCAGCTTAATCTATTTTCAAATATTTTTTTATTATGAGTTAAATCTTCATTGGAAATATAAGAAGAAGCATTCAAAAGTAAGTCTGGGAGCTCAGAAAACTCTTTGTAGGAAATTGTCTTTAACTTCCATTCAGATAATTCAGGATAATCAAGCCAGACTGGATTCAATATGATTTTTCCTAAATAGAAAAACTCTTTTATTGTATTGCAGAAAGCATCTGTAGTCTGAGCATTTATAAAAATATCTGAAATTATGCGAAGCTTTGCAATATCGTTTTCTGAAAGATACGAATCAAAAATCTTATAATTAAGGGAAGAGCTTTGCAATATATTTTCAAGCTTTTTGATATATTCCAAATCTTCCTTGCAATAAGTCATTGGAAGAATAAAATAATAATCTTTAAACTTTTCAGGAGATTTTATTATTTCTGTAATTACCTGAAGATGCTGTTGTGCAGGTCTTGCATTATAACCTATTGTTACAATAGTTTTATTTTCTGGTATTGAAAACTCTGTTTTATATTCGTCTGCTTTTGTTTTATCCAGGCTGTCTATTTCTGTACAGATTGAATCTCCAAAATATATAACGTTCAGATTAAACTTATCTTTGTAAATGTCAAAAAAAGTTTTTTTTGTTACAAGGGAATCGCTTGAAATATAATCTACATAAGGAAGATATTTTAGATTCTTTTTATTTTCATTATGCGTATCGCGCATGATGTCGCTGCCCCAGTAAGTTATAACAAGCTTTGAATTAAAGGCTTGCTTAATCATTTTACCTATGAACATTGCCTTGTAGCTTACATAATGAATATGAATTAAATCAAACGGACCGAGTTTTTTTAGTTTCTGGATATCCGAATAAACTTTTTTAAAGCTTAAAAGCTTGTTTATAATGAAATTGTTTGTTTCTTTTTTCAGGCTGTAAATAACATGAAGCTTTTCGTTTGGAATAAAGGCATTATTGATTTTTTTTGAATCGGGCATAATGTAAACATCGTAGCCAAGCGGAATTAAAACATCATTTATAAAATGCACGATATAGGTCGAATCAAAAATACCAAGCAAAAGGGCTTTTTTCATATTATTTCCTGTTTATGATTTTCAGATATTCATCCCAGTTACCCATATCAATCCAGGAGCCTTCGCTTACCGGGAAAACACCAACATTTTTACCATTTTCTTTAAGTCGTAAAATGAGGTCTGTAATATGCATAAAATTGTTTTCCGGTAAATAATTAAAGATTTCCGGTTCAAGAATATAAAGTCCTGAGTTTATCTGGTAAACGATATTTGGTTTTTCATTTAGACTCTGAAGCATTCCGTTTTCTGAGGTTTCAATTGTTCCATACGGAATCTTATAGTTTTTCAAAACAGAAACAACAGTAATTACATTGTTATTTTTTTTGTGATAATCAACTAAGTCCTTAAGATTTACATCAACAAGAATGTCGCAGTTTGAAACAAAAAAAGTTTCCTTTAGTTTATCCTTTAATAGGAAAAGTGAACCTGCAGTTCCCAGTGGTTTATCTTCCTGAATATAAGAAACTGTATATTTTTTATCTGGGATTCCATCAAAATATTCTTTGATTTTGTCTGCTTTATAGTTTACTGAGAAAGTAAAATCTTTACAGCCAACATCAATAAAACGATCCATAATATCTTCAACAATCGTTTTGTCATCGATTGGAATTAAAGGCTTTGGAATAATGTTTGTAAGCGGTCGCAAACGGGTTCCTTCGCCTCCAGCCATAATAACAACAGGAAGTCCAAGCTTTGTACCGGAAGTGATTTTTTTATCCTGGAAATAATCTTCCCAGAAAAGAATGTCTACAAGATTTGATTTTGAGTCTATAACAGGCATAAACTCGATTCTTTCATACTTCATCATTCTTAAGATTGATTTACGATCATCTGTATCTTTTGCAACAAGAATATCATCACGGAAAACCGTACTTACAGGAGATTCTAGCGGAATCTTTTTAAGGATACTTCGCTGAATATCTCCAACGCTTATTAAGCTTATAAACTTTTCGTTATCCAATACTAAAAGAAGCTTACGGGCAATTTGATCCATTTTATTTAAAGCTTCAAACAGAGTAGTTTCTGGAGATATTACTATTTCGTTTCTATTCATACTTATTCTATTTTAATAAATCAATTAGTTCCTTGCAAATAAAATCAATCTGTTCATCTGTAAGTTTTGCATACATTGGAAGAGTTATTTCATTATCAGTAATATATTCTGTTACCGGTAAAGAAACGCCTTCTTCTTTGAAAACAGAAAAAAGATGAATTGCAGGGTAATGTACGGAAGTCTGAATGCCTTTTTCTGCAAGTTTTGTCCTTATTGTATCTCTAAACTCTTTTGTAGAGTCTTTTATAATTACAGGTAGTATATAATTTGATACATATTCAGTATTATCCTTAAAAGGAATTGCAATTCTTTCACAGGCAGAAAGATTATTTACATAGCGTTTTCTTACTTCAGCCCTGCGTTTATAATCAGCAGGAAGCTTTTTCAACTGTTCTAATGCAATTGAAGCACGAATATCATCAAAGCGGAAGTTATAACCTAAATCTACAATATCATAAGAAGTTGCATGTCCGCTTGCACGTTGAAAACTCATTGTTGTCATACCATGTGACCTTATAAGTCTTGCACGTTCTGCATATTCATCATTATTTGTAATAAGCATTCCGCCTTCGCCGGTACTAATGTTTTTATTAGAAAAGAAACTAAAGCATCCGAAATCACCAATTGTTCCAAGCTTTTTTCCTTTATATTCAGAAAGCGGACCATGACAGGCATCTTCTATTACCTTTAGATTGTATTTTTTAGCAATGCTCATTACAGCATCCATATCACATGGGAAGCCTGCAAAATGAACAACAACAATACCTTTTGTATTTTTAGTAATTTTCTTTTCAATATCTTTAGGATCTATTGTCATGTTTTCAAGACTGACTAAATCACAGAATACTGGCTTCGCTCCAACATAGCGAATGCAGTTGGCAGAGGCGGCAAAGGTGAGTGAAGGGCAAAGAACTTCATCTCCAGGCTTAAAACCTGCAAGAATACAGGACATATGCAAAGCAATAGTACAGTTTGCAACGGCAAGTGCATGCTTTACCTTCCATTGCTCCTTAAACTGATTTTCAAGCTCTTCACATTTTGAACCTGCAGAAACCCAGCCTGATTTTATTGTATTGTAGGCAGCTTGTGCTTCTTTTTCATCAAAGTTTACGTCAAATAACGGTATTGTATATCCCATTTAGTTTTCCTCACATTTTACTGTCAAGACTTTTGCCTTTTTCTTCGTGTTCAAAATTAGGCAAAAAGTCTTTTAAGATTTTTACAATTTCTGCTTTTGTTGTTTCTGATTTTGAAAAAGCAGCTTCAAGTTTTATAAATAATTCCTGTATTTCTGAAACAGGACGTGCTTTTCTGTTTGTAACTACGCCAAGAGATTCAAATTGCTTCATATCTGTCTGTTCTTCATCGGTATAAAACTCTTCGTAAGCTTTTTCACCGGTTGTGTCAGAAATAAAATAATGAACAGGATATTGTTTTGAGCCTTTTTTTAGCTCTTGAGCTTTATCAATTGCTTCTTCATCGGATTTACATTCAAAAACTTTGTAGCCGTTTTCGTGTAGAAAATCTGTGGCAATTGAAGAAAAAGTTTTCATTTTCTTTTCTTCGAGCTTAGGAAAATAGATTTCGCGATTTTTTCCGAGCATACACGCAAGCATACAAATCTGTCCGCTTTCCTGAGGACTAACAAAATAACGCTTTACATCCTTAGGAGCTGAAATTGGCTGAAGCTTAGAAATACGGTCTATAAAGCCTGCCGGAAGAGAGCCGTTTGAAAAAGCAACATTTGCAAAACGGGCTGTTTTTACAGGGAACTTATCTGAATAAGAGAAGATTACGTCTTCCATAATTCTTTTACTTGCACCCATAATGTTTACAGGGTTTGCAGCCTTATCAGTTGATACACAGAAGTATTCTTCCGGCGGGAACTCAGCAAGTAAATCAAGAAGCTTTTTTGCATTTAAAACATTGTTCTGTAAAAGTGCTTCAACAGAATAAATGTCTTTTTCGCTGCGAACATGTTTGTGTGCAGAAAAGTTTGCAACAATATCAAAACCTCCTCGCGCGCGGAACATTTTTTCAAAAACAGAAGAAGCATAATTTATTGGATAAGGAACATAATCGTCAGGAACAAACATATCTTTTGTACTGCGCAAATCTCGGGTAAGCTCTGCAAGACCATTTTCGTTTAAATCAACTACAACAAGTACCTTTGGTTTAAATTGAAGGCACGCTTTTATAAAAGAACTTCCAATGCTTCCAGCACCTCCAATTACAAGCATAGATTTTCCATTAATTGCTTTTGTAAGTGCTGCAGAATTGTTCTTAATGTCTTTTTCAAAAAGACTTGAGTCACGTTCGGTGACGTATTTTGAAATAAATTGTTCCAGATTCAACATATGTTATAAAATAACCTCTTAAAATAAATTATAATACTTTGGTAAAAATATTGAAAGCTATTCTAAATTTTAGCCCGGAAGTTTTTACAATAGCTTTACTCTGCGGATTATTTACTAATTTCTTGTAATAGAAATCCTTTTTAATCTTTTTAATTTCAGAAAGCTTTATTTGAAAATGTCTGAAAATATTATAAAACTCTGGTAAAACTTCTCTGTATATTTCTTTTATGATAAGTAATTCTGTCTCAGAGTTCAAAAACTTTTTCTCTTCAAATATTTTATAAAGATATTCCATTGTATTAAAGGAAATTGAAATCCTGTTATATGGATTTTTTTTGTGAGAGCTTGAATCACTTAAAATACGGTAATCATAAAGGATTTCGTTTGTAACAAGTGCCTTTTTTGAATTAAATAGAAGTGGAATACACAAGAATAAGTCATTATTAAAACGGAACTTCTTTGCATCTGTTCTGATTATTTCTTTTTCAAAATCTGAATAATTTATAAGCTCTTTTTTGAAAATCTTTAACCACAGTGCATGAACGGTAGTTGTCATAACATAATCAACAAGCTGTTGTGTATCTAATAATTTGTTTTCTTCTGTCAACGTAAAAAGAGAAGTGTGATTATCTTCATAAATGCATTTATAACCAAATAAAACCAAATCAATTTCAGAATTATTTTCAAAGTAATCATTACATTTTTCAATAAGGTTGTTTTCATACCAGTCATCTGCATCAAGTCCGCAGACATAATCTCCTGTTACAGCTTCAAAACCTGTTATCTGCGCTTTTACGCCTCCCTGATTTTCCTGGCTTATTACTTTTATTCTGTTATCCTTTTGAGCATATTCATTGCAAATTGAAAGACTTGAATCTTTACTTCCATCATTAACAAGAAGTAATTCCCAGTTGGTATAGGTTTGAGCTATAACACTTTCTATACATTGACGGAGATATTTTTCTGCATTATATATACGAACTATTATTGAATATTTTTTAGGATTCATAATTTAATTCCTTTAGTCTTTGTTATATTCATTATAAAGCTTAATAAATACATTTGTTGAATGCAGAAGATTTTTTGTAATCATTTTCTCACGTTTATATTTTCTTCTGAACGCAATATTTGTAGAAACATCTTCTAAATGTTCAACTTTAATTAACGGAGAATAAAGCATTTTAATATTCTGGTGCTTACATTCCAGATGGAGAATATCTTCTTCAAAATAAAGGAACGTTTCTGGATTAAATGCTAACTCTCTCTTTTTAATAAAATCCTTAGAGAAGATGTAGCATGCACCATGAAGAACAACATTTTCAAGTTCATTATCGAAGCTTTCGAGCTTTTTATCTTCCTGTGGCGGATTTTTATTCGGAATGAACTTTCTTAGCCAGAAAAAGTATTTATGACGCATTTTAAGTAATTTATCTTTAATTGTAAAATAGAGGAAATTATCATTCTGAGTCTTAAGCTCTTTGTTGCGTTTTACTACATCTTCTATAGTTCTTCCGTACAATCTTGCGACATTATAATAATAAGCCGGGTTCTGATGCGTTCCAGCTTTAGGATTATAAATATCAGGGCCTAAAACTCCAAAATGCGACTTATTATAAATCATATCAATTTTATCTAAGGTATCACTATCTAAGAATAAAAGATCGTTGTTTATGACAAGTATATAATCGCAGTTGAAATTATTTTTCAGGTATGTATAGCCCGCATTATTTCCACGAGCAAAACCTAAGTTTTCTTCATTTTTTATAAAAGTGATATTTGAATAGGTATCATACTTTTGCTTTAATCTTTGTAAAGAATCATTATTTGAATTATTATCTACACAAACAATTTCAATATCATATTGCAGGAATAGATTTAGTATTCGTTTTATACATATATCTGTCATTTCAAAAGAAAGATAGTGTAAAATTACAAAACCATATTTTTTCATTCTCTTCTCCGCTGGATAAACTAAGTCTTTATCATTAAATATTATGTTTAATATTGAAGCTTCATTTCCAATAAAATCATTATATTTATTCATAATGTTTTTTAATTGTTCATCATTTCTGCCTTCGTATAAATTACTTACATACAGGCTGTTATTCTGTGAACAAGGAATTACGTTTTGAGAAAAATCTCCAACCTTTACAACCTTTACTGGAGTTTGAGCAAGAAGCTGCATAGTTTTTAACCATAAATCATCAGCAAACGGACATAATTCAATAATATCCTGTTTATTAAACAAAAGCGGGTTCATAATTTCCGGAGGATAAAGAACACCACCAACACCAATTGCCGTAAACATTGTTGAAGGAATATTCACCGGAACTTCTTCTGTCCACGTAGAGTAAGGAGCGATTGAGTTTTCGTTCTCTTTAATTTCGTGTGCATACGTACAAATAACAGTATCAGGGAAGGCTTTATGTGCGTTTAATATAGTTTCAATTAACGTTTTATCATAAAGGTTATCATCATCAACAGTTATAATAATACTCTGAGGATACTGCTGCATGACATAAAAATATTTTTTATGAGAACGTAAATCATCATCTGTCCAGATTATTTCAAGACCTTTCTTTATTTCTTTTTTAATAAGCTTTGGAAGCTTATGCTTTGGAAATTGAAGGGAAGATAATGTTAGAACAATTTTATCTGGCTTTACAGACTGATTAAAAATAGAAGCAATAACTATAGCGGCAGATTTAATTCGTTCAGGGTAAGAGGTTAGGGAAACAATAAGGGAATTATTATTTCCGATTTTTTGTGAGTTATTAATTATTTTATTAGCTTCTCTATATAATTTTCTAAAAGCTTTTTTCTCATTAAGTGTATTCTTGTGATATTTCTTATAGAACGAATATATTTTAGAGTTTTTTAAAATTGATATTATAAAAGTGTTTCTTAATAGGAGAAGTGTACCGGCATATACAATTACACCAGTAATAATACTTATTATTAAGCCTAAGGTAGTTGATTGAATTAGAAGCAATAATCCTTTTACAGCTAAAGCCATTAAAGCTGTCGCAAAACAATACTGTAAAATATTTTTAATTTCTTTTTTGATTGAAAAATATTGTCGGGCAAAAATGAACTGATGAATTAAAACTGCACTTTCAGCAGTAAGAGTGGCAATTGCAGCTCCATACGCATTATATTTTCTTATAAGAATCAGATTAAGAATAAAGTTTATTGCAGCGCCTAAAGAAACTGCTCTTATAGTTGTTTTTTCTTTTTTTAATGGAATAAAGATTTGTGAACCAATAAAACTGCTTATAGAAATAATGATTATGATAGGATTCATAAGCTTCATTACAGGAATAGCAGGAATAAAGTTTTCACCGCTGAATAAAAGCATTATCTGATTGCTTAAAAGATTTAAACCTATTGTTGCAGGAATGGAAATACACAAAAGGAAAGAAAAGCTTTTGCTTACAAGATTATTAAATTCCTTTGTTTCATTATTATTTGCATAGTAAGAAAGTCTTGGGAAAATTACTGCACTTACAGAAGTTACGAGCATTAATACCATTTTGTTGATTTTTGTTGCGGCAGTATAAAAACCAACCTGATCATCATTCGATAAAAAACCAAGCATTGTTGTATCAAGCATATTATAAATACTTGAAATGACTGTTATACCGAAAAGGAGACAGATTGGCTTAAAGTGTTTACTTATATTTGGTTTTGTTATGGAAAGCTTAATAAACTTTCTTGCATGAATTAAATTCAAAAGATTTGAACCGACAGAGCTTACAATACCAATAAGTAAATAATAAACAACATCCTTTTCAGTTTTTACAAAAATAAAAAGCAAAGCAATACTGATTATTTGAAAAAGAACTGTTCTGATTGTTATATATGCATATTCCTCAATGCCGCCATAAAACCAGCCGATTCCAATTGTTGTAAAAAGAATTGTTATACTGGCAAGAAGCAGTAAGGTTCTGTAATTTCTTAAGAAAGGAATGCAAAAACTTATTATAAAGAAAAAAACATAAGCAACAATTGTTGATAAAAGATTTATAGTAAATACTTCAGAGCAGAATTGATTAAGACCTTCTTTATCATTTCTTAGCTTTGCTGCTTCTCTTGTACCGTATGTACCAATTCCAAGCATTGCAAGCATAGAGAAATATGAAACAATTGAATTAACAAAATTTACTTTTCCAATACCTTCCGGCAACAAAATTCTAGAAGCATAAGGAAAAGTAATAATTGGAAAAATCAGACTCATTATTGTTCTTAATACATTTAATGCTGCATTAAGCTTTAGAGATTTCTGTTTCATTCGTTAATCCATAAAATTCGTATAAATAAGTAAGTTGTTTAATTATATAACAAAACATTCAATTATTCATTATATTTTATACGATAATGACAGGTTAATATAATTGTTATATCTGTGGATTGAAGTATTACCGCTTGCAACATTCAAAGGATTATGCTGATTATTAAGGATGTATTGTAACTGAACATTGAAGCTGTCTGTAAAATAATAAAGTCCGGAAATTCCAAAATTAAGTTCTGCACGAATATTTTTTTCTGCCTGAGTACCGTTAGCTCTTGAATCTATATACATTGAATAATCTAAATCTGGATTTCGTCTTTGCATAAATAACAACACGGATCCTCTTGGATAATAAACTGTTAAACCAAAATACTGACTGTTGCCGCCTGTACCAATTCCAGCACCAAGCCATTGTCCATTGTTTGTATAGCCTTGCTTAATTTCGTGATGTGCATAGAAAGTTGAGTACCAGCTTATAAGTCGGTCGTAATCTGCAGAACATTCAAGGAAAGTTAATTCAAGTAAAAAAGCACCTTTCAGATTCCATGGTAAATCAAAAGTTTTTTCTGTTCCAAAAGTCCAGCCTGCAGTATGAAAAGGATATCTAATATAATAATCTCGGTTTGGACTAAAATCGTTTCGTGCCCATTCAAGATAAACTTCAAAGCCGGCATTTTTAATATTGTAATCAATTGTAAAAGAAACTCTCTGGTCACTTTCATCTTTACCGCCGGAGGTTCCTGAAGAAATTGAAGGATTATAAATTTTAAACAATGTATATGAAGACATATTTTTCCATGCGCTCAACATTGTTCTGTTTAATCCAAATGTCAAATCTCTGAAAAACGGAAGCTGATAATTAATTGATAAACCAGAAATTAAAGTATTATCATTTGTATTATCATTATCAAACCAGTCACTTTCTGTAAGCTTTCCCCACCAGCCGCGTAATTCAATGCTTCCTAAATACCATTCCCAGTAAGGCATTTTTAATTCAGTTTTTCTAAAGCCTATATCAAGTTTTGGATAGGAAGATGCATTGTTTGAGTGCATTATTGGATTAAGCTTTGCTGGTCCAAGCCATATTGACTGGGTTCCAAAGCCAACTGTAAATGAATACAAAGAGTATCTGATTTCGGAATCACCCCAATCAAAATTCCAGAAAGGCGAATCACCAAAACGCTGAGGAACATCTACGCTTGTAACACCGTAATAACCATACTTTTCAGCTTTATCTTTGTACGTTTCACCAGTGTAATTTGGCTTAATATATTCGTATTCACGGTTTTGCATCCAGCTTACCTGAGGCTTAAAAGTTGCTTCAAAACCATAACCTTCAAGTCTGGCACCAGCAGTGAAAGCTGTATTGTAACCGCATCCCTGCCATAAACCGCCATCATTCTGGCCGTAAGGAGAAGCAGTGTTATAGCTGTTAACCCATTCTGGTCCATAAACTTTAGCAGTAAGACTTTGTTCTATTCCTCGAGTAAACCAGTTGTCTACCGGTGAAGAAGCCTGCCAGAGTAAAAAGTTTGAACCGAGATTCAGATTAGACCATATGTGGGATTCTGAATCAATTTCGGAAAATTCCCAGATATTATCACTTAATGTTTTGTAACCAAGTGTAGGTCGTGCGACAGTACCGTTTAGAGAAAGAAAATCGTAATAATCTTCTTCGATTGATTTAAGTGCTTCCTGCGTAAAGGATAATGAAACAAAAAAGAAAAAAATAAGAGAAAATAAAATTCCTTTTTTTGTCATCATCATTCTATATTTCATATTTTACCGTAAGACCAAATACAAAATTGTTAATATAATTATATTCCCTATATGCTCCGTAATTATTCATTCCAGGATTATACAAAGGATTTATAAGCATATCATACATAAAAGAAGCTTTTACAGAAAGACTTGGAATTACATACCATAAGCTTTCAATTCCTGTATAAAAATTAGCTTTAAAAGCTGTAAAATATCTTAAGGAATTATAAGTAGTATCTCCTTCAACACATTTTGCCCAGATATAGCTGTTGTCAGGATTATTTCTTCCAACAAAAAGCTTTTCGTAGCCGTGTGGAGAGAATAGGGTAAAAGACAAATACTGATTGTTTCCGCCATAACCGATTGAAGAACCAAGCCACTGTCCTTTATTTGTCCAGCCTTGTCTTATTTGACCGTGAAAACCAAAATTATAGCCTGAATTAGGCCACATCTGATAATCCTGGCTTGCTTCTGTACAGTTCCATTCAAAATTAATTAAACCGCGAAGCTTATTTGTTTTTTCAAACTCAATGCCTTTCTTAAAGCCGACAGTGTAAGTCATTGTATGGAATGGGAAACGTGCATATTCATAAAGCTTAACGCCTTGAGAAGGATAATCATCTACACCAACTTCAGCATAACAGTCAAACAGAATGTTTTCGAAAAGCCACTCAAACGTAAATGAGGCCTTCTGGTCTTCACCCTGTTTTTCATCGGTTGTTTTTACGACATTTCCTTTAAAAAACGGATTCAGATATTTAAGCCAGTATTTATCGCCCCAATAACACATACATGTTTTATTAAAGCCAATTGTAAAGCCTTTTAAAAAAGATGGTGAATAAGATACTGTCCAGCCACTAAGCTGTCTGTCATCATTATCAGGATTTGTATCAAAATAATCTGATTCTTTAAGCTTGCCAACCCAGGTTCGTAATTCAATTTCTCCAATATTGATATTGTAAAAATCAAAGCTTCTGTCGCTTTTTGGAAGCTGAAACTGCTGGATTGTATGTCTGATTTTTGGAATAGGAATAATTACTTCTGTTCGTTTAAAACCTATATCAAGCTTTGGGAAAGTAGCTGCGTTATTAGAATAAAGAAGTGCGTTTTCATGAGCCGGTCCCAGCCAGATTGCTTGTGTTCCGGCTCCAATTGTAAAGGCATGCCAGCTGTAACGGATTTCTGTGTCTCCCCAATCATATGTCCAGAAGGAGGAATCACCAAAGCGCTGAGGTGCATCACAAGCTCCCCAGAAATATCCATAACCGTTTCCATAGCTGGAAGGCATTATTTCAAACTCTTTATTTTGAGAAAAGCTAAGCTGTGGTCTGCAGGTTAAATCAAAACCAAAGCATTCTAAACGGATTCCGGTTGTAAAAGCTGTATTGTATCCGCGTCCCTGCCATAAAGCACCGTCGTTTCCGCCCCAGGGAGCATCTGTATTGTAGTTGTTATACCATTCAGGTCCATAAACCTTAAGATTGATGGAGTTATCTACACCGCGTTCATAAAAATTAAGCTTTTCTTTTTCAAGCTTATAAAGAGTAAATGTAGTACCTAGATTATTGTCCTGCCACGGATGTATAAAGTCTTCTTCAGAGGCTTCAACTTCATAAGTTACATCTTCATTAAAAATCCATTTAGAATCGGACAAAGTACGGTAATTCAAAAAGCTTCGTTTTACTAATCCACTTAAAGAGAGAAAATCATAATATTCTTCTTCAGTAGATTTTAATATTTCCTGTGAAAAGGCAATAAAAAAAAGTGATGATGAAAAAAACAGTACAAAAACTGCAAAAAGCTTTTTCAAATTATTTTACCTCAAATCTGTTTGATTTCATAAACTTTTCAAGACTCTGTTTCCAGTCAGGAATCTTAATTTTAAGCTCTTTAGAAATCTTTTCCTTACTTAAAACTGAATAAAGCGGACGTTCAACTTTGGCACCGTATTCTTCTGTAGTACACGGTTCAACCTTACAGTTATTTTTAATTCGTCCAAACTTTGTTCCTAGTCTGTAAATCTCAGCAGCAAAATCGTGCCAGTTTGTTTCTCCGGCATCTGTAAAATGATAGATTCCGTAAGCTGGTGCGCTTTTCTTTCCAAAAATCTCTTTAGCACCATCAGCCTTTTTAATAAGCTTGAGAATAACACCAGCCAGGTCTTCTGCAAAAGTAGGGGTTCCAAACTGATCGTTTACAACCTTTATGGAATCGCGGCTATTCATGAGCTTTGTCATTGTGTAAACAAAGTTTTTGCCGTCAAAGCCGTAAAGCCAGGCAGTTCGGATAATGTAATACTGATTCATTTCCTTCTGAACTGCTTCTTCACCGAGCGCTTTTGTTTTTCCATAAACGCCGAGTGGTTCTTTTTCCATATCTTCAGTGTAAGGTTCTTTTCCACGTCCGTTGAAAACATAATCTGTAGAAATATGAATCAGTTTAGCACCGATTTTTCGTGCAATTCGGGCAATATTCAAAGGACCAGTTGTATTAAGCTTTTCAGCAAGCTCAACATCTTCTTCTGCTTTATCAACATTTGTATATGCCGAGCAGTTTATAATCCATCGTATATGTCTGTCTGAGTTTTTGTATTGCAGATAAGACTCTCGCTCAACATTTGCCTCAAACTCTTCAAGAGCATGCGGATCAGTAATATCAACTTCTTTGTCTGTTCCCACAAAAGGAATGCGTGCTTCTTCCAGTTGTTTTGCAACCTCTGTACCAAGCATTCCCTTACACCCAATCAACCAAATCATTTAATTTACCCCAGTTTCTTAAAAATAAAGCTGCAGAATGTATTAATTCTGTTTATAAACGAAGTCTGAATCCTTTCTGTAAAAAGCGGAATACGCGGAGCATTAACACCACCAATTCCATACAATACCCAGTTATCGCCGTCTCTGAAAAGCAAAATGCAAATCTTCATTTTCTTTGGCCAGATACAGTCAAACTTATCAAGATAGCGAAGCTTGTTCTGGTTTGTTGCAATATACAGAATCGAATCATTATCATTCATCATTATGATTTTTTCATTTACTACGTCAAAAGGTTCCATTACAAAAACAGCGTCAATTGTTGTTTTATTGCCTTCTGTTTTGCTGTTTACAATTTCTGCCGAAGTATACAAATCGTACCAGGCTTCTGCACGTTCTGAATAATAAGGAATACCGGCATAATCGGAAACATTGTTTAAAAGTGCTTCAAGACGCTGTGGTAAATCTTCATTTCCTTCATATTTTTTAATCTGAATAACTTCAGCAAGATATTTCGGGCTTAATTCCTTAATTTCTTCAATCAGATAATCGCCGTTAGCATTAATTCCTTTATTAAGACACATATATTTATGATAATTTATGTTCTTAATATAAATCTCACCGCTTGAAATTATCTGTTTTTCATCCTCTGTGAGGTTAGAATTAAAATATTGAGCGTTCAACGGGATGATGAATAATATTGCAAAAATTGCTATAAAAAGTCTATTTTTTCTTGTCATAATGCACCTCCATTATAAAATAATTGTTATATTGTTTCAATAAACATAATTGTGCTATAATAGCTACATATGATATCACAAAAAATTAAAGCATTAACAGAAAGTCCATCGGCCGGTGTAATCCGAAAGATGTTTGAAGAAGGTAATTTATTAAAGCAAAAGTACGGCGAAGACAAGGTTTTTGATTTTAGCCTTGGAAATCCAGATCTGGATCCGCCGGAAGAAGTTGCGAGCCGGATAAAAGAGGTTGCAGCTGACACAACTCATCTTTGCCATGGATATATGCCAAATGCCGGTTACAAAGAAGCCCGTGAGGCAATGGCCGCAAAAACAGCTGCAGAGCAGGGTGTTCCTGTTGATTTTTCTAATGTTGTAATGGCTGTTGGTGCTGCAGGTGCCTTAAACGTTACGCTTAAAGCGCTTCTAAATGATGGTGATGAAGTAATCGTTCCTTGTCCATATTTTACAGAATACGATCATTATATTCATAATCATGGCGGTGAAATTATCCGTGTAAAGACAAAGGATGATTTTGGACTCGATGCAAATACAATTAAAGCTGCTTTGAATGAAAAGACAGCTGCCATTTTAATCAATTCTCCAAACAATCCATCCGGTCGCATTTATTCTGATGATGAATTGAATGAAGTTGTACAGGTTTTGAACGAACACGGTAAAAAAACTGGCCGTTATCCATATATTATTTGTGATGAACCTTACAGAGCAATCACTTACGGCAAAAAAGTTGCCGCTATATTCCCAAAATATCCTTATGCAGTAGTTGTTACCTCGTTTGCAAAAAACCTCAGCTTGCCAGGAGAGCGAATCGGCTATGTATGCGTAAATCCTGCTTGTCCTGAAGCTGCTGCATTTATGTCTGCTGCTGTTTTCTCAACAAGAATCTTAGGTTATGTAAATGCTCCAGCTTTATTCCAGAAGGTTATTGCAAAAAGCTGGAATGCAAAATGTGATTACAGCCTTTACGAAAAGCGCCGAAACGAAATATGCGAAGTTATGGATTATGCCGGTTTAAAATATGCAGTTCCAGACGGAGCATTCTATTTATTTGTAAAAGTTCCTGAAGGCTGGAATGATGATGATATGGCTTTTACAAATCATCTTAAAAAATACAACATTCTATGTGCTCCAGGCTCGGGCTTTGGTGGAAAAGGCTGGTTTAGAATAGCTTACTGCTGCAGTGAAAAGACAATTTTGAATAGTAAGGAAGCTTTCAAAAAAGCTGTAGAAGAAAAATAAAAAAATCAGGAGGATCTATGAAAATCTTAATGGTGACTTCAGAAACTGTACCTTTTGCAAAAACTGGCGGACTTGCAGATGCTGTTTCGGCACTTGCAATTGCTTTGAAAAAACTCGGTCACGATGTAAGAATTGTAATGCCACGTTATTACAAGATTGACCGCTCCAAACTAAAGCCAATTGAAGCTCCACTTGCTGTAGCGGCAGGACAGATTGAAACCTGGGTAAAGGTTTACGAATCAACCCTGCCAGATTCTCAAGTTCCTGTTTATTTTATTGATCATGAGCAGAGCTTTGGCCGCGATGGTATTTATGGTACAAAATATGAGCCAGATTTCCACGATAATCCATATCGTTCTGCAGTTCTTTGCCACGGAGCCTTCCAGATTTGCCGGCTTTTAGGCTGGTATCCAGATATTATGCATGCTCACGACTGGTTCTGCGCTCTTATACCTGTTCTTTTGAAACATGTTTGCCGAAACGGTTATTTTGCACATACAGCTTCTGTATTTACAATTCATAATTTAGGCTATCAGGGCTGGTATGGAAAGGATTCTTTCCCGGCTCTTGGAATTGACTGGCAGCTTTATCACGGTGCGGGCTTTGAACGAAACGGTTCCATCAATCTTATGCAGGCCGCTCTTTCCTGTGCCGATATGATTACAACAGTTTCTCCAACATACGCAAAAGAAATCCAGTCTATGGAAGGCGGTTTTGGTCTGGACGGACTTCTTCGTGTTCGTTCTGATGTTATTAGAGGCGTATTAAACGGCTGTGATCTCGAAACCTGGAATCCTTCTAAAGACAAGCTTATTCCAGCAAATTATAATTCTGAAAATCTTGCAAATAAAGCAAAGTGTAAAAAAGAGCTACAGAAACGAATGGGACTTCCTGTAGATCCAGATATTCCTTTAATTGGTATAATAACACGTCTTGCAGACCAGAAGGGTATTGCAGAAGTTTTTGCTCCAACTTACGGTTCAATTTATAGCATCTGTAACACTATGGTTGTTCAGTTTGCAATTTTAGGAAGCGGCGAAAAATGGTGCGAAGAAGAAATAAAAACACTTCAAAAGCAGCTTCCAAACCTTCGTGCATATATCGGTTATGACGAATCCCTCAGCCACTTAATTGAAGCCGGCTCAGATTTCTTCCTTATGCCTTCACGTTATGAGCCTTGCGGCTTAAATCAGATGTATTCTATGCTGTACGGAACCTTGCCAATCGTTCGCCGAACAGGTGGCCTAGCAGATACAGTTGAACAATACAATCAGGAAACCGGCGACGGCACAGGTTTCCTCTTTGATTCATTAACTCCAGGTGCCATTTACGATACAGTAGGCTGGGCATTATACGCTTACTACAACAAACCGAATGACATTAAAAAGATGCAGAAACGCGGTATGAAAAAAGACTTCAGCTGGGAACTTTCAGTTAAAGGATATGAATCAGTATATTCTGAAGCTTTAATGCGTGGATGTGGAATAAACACAGCCGACTGGAGATAAAATGAACACTAGAATTCATACCACTGTTCATCTTTAGTCAAATACCAGTCAGCGAGCAAATTTGATCCATTCGGACTGCACCACGAAATGCTACCGTTATTATTCAAAATTACGACTCTGTTACCGTTCTGTGAGATTCTAAAAGGAATTGATCCGGAACGGTTATAGCTGAAGCGTTTCTTTGTTGCAATGTTATAGCAGTAAACCTTGTTCTTACCAATATTTGTATAAAGTGCATTTCCATACAGATATGTAAACGCTTCAGAATCTTCCTCAGAGAACTTCAAAATATTTGTTGCTTTCTTTGTTGCAGTATTAAAAGAATAAACATAAGTATTTCTAACATCATCATCAGACTGAAGGACAATACCATAAATTGTTTTTCCGTCTGTACTGAGTGCATAAGAAACGTTTCCGTTCAAAGACATAGGAACTGTTTCAAACGATTCAAGATCTACACAAAGCAGCGGAACCTTAGGATTTGTAGCCGCTGTCTTTGCGATATACATGTTTCCGTCATCAGTAAGGATTGCATCCTGAACACCCATTCCCGAATAAACCTCTACAAAGCTTTTCTTTGCAAAGTTATAAAGATTTACAGTTGTGTTACTTTCAATTTCAATAAGATAGTTTTTATCTTCAATTGAAGAAAGCCTCAAAGACTGAATGTTGCTCTTTGGTGTAAAGAGTGTTTCCTTTGTCTTTTTTGTCAAATCCATCTGAATAACAGGATTTCTTGAACCTTTTGTCCAGAGGATAACCTTGTTGTCTGTGCTTGGAATTATATTTGTCTGGCCGTCAGTTGAAGCAAGCCTGTCTATAAGTCCTGAATCATAAGAGGATTTGAAAATTGCTTTTTCTGTAAGGAAGTAGAAATCCTCAGGAGCTGGAGTCATATCATAAATCTTAGAATATGTATTTTCTGTAATTTCTGCCATAGAATCTACAGAAGTTGAAGGTTCTGTATCAAACTTGTAAATTGCACCGGCTTTACTTCCAAGGATTATATCAGCATTGATTTTCTTACCTGTTGTAATGGAAGCGTTTCCTCTTGGTCCTCTCATGCTTTTTACAATTCTTGGATTAGAAACCTTCTGGTTCGCAAGATTTTCAAGCATCTTTATTTCGTAATTATTTTTGCCATCATATTCCAGATAATAAAGATTGTAGTCATCTGGAGAAGAAAGAAGTATAGGATTTTTTGCATTGATTGTAGAAACTGTAGTTCCTTTATAAGCGTTGATAATGTAGATTGTGTTATCCTTTACGCCGGCAAAGAAAATGCTGTCATTATAAAGAAGAGTCTGCGAAAGTCCCTGCGGAATCATAAACTTTTCTTTAAGCTGACCATTCTGCATATTGTAATAAGAAAGATAGCCGGAAGGAGAGTAGAACACTACAGTTTTTTCCGTGCCGCTTGTCTGAATATAATTTACAATACCTGTGTTTGATTTAATTTTATTTGTTTTTGTCCAGTTTGAAGTATTTATAAACTCAACACCGTCTACTGTTGCTGTACCAACAATTAAATAATTGCCTTTTGCAGAGAAAGCAAGCGAAGTAATTGAATCTGTATATTTTTTCTGCCATTTTCTGGAAAGTCTTCTCCAGTCCCAGATGCTTACTTTATTTACAGAACCACCATCACTTTCATAAACTGCAATATCATTTCCGTTTGGAGAAACTGCTATAAGCTTAATTCCTACATCAGTAATCTGATAATGTTCGCCCTGATTGTCGTCCGACCATTTAATTAAAAATCCATCATCACCAGAACTAAGATAATATGTGTCGCTGCTGTTACTTGGCGAAAAGTCAATTATATTAGTAACTGATTCCTGATGAGACTGTGTTGAAAAATGTGACTGAGAATATATGTATGATAAAAAAATACTGAATGTAAGAAGAACTACGAATAGCTTTTTCATTTTGCCATGCTTCCTTGTTTTATAAAATATGAAATATCACTATATGTACCGATTATAAACAAAAATATGATAAATGCCAAACCTATAAATTGAACATAATACTGAATGCGCGGATTAAGTCTTTTTCGGAAAACTGTTTCAATTAACGCAATAAGGATAAGCCCGCCGTCTAGTACAGGAACCGGCAGAAGATTCATAAAAAACAGAGAAATGCTAATTATTGCCATAAGATTGAACATGCTTATAAAACCTATTTTTGTACTTGCAGCAAAGCCTTCCTTTACTGTAGAACCAAGCATTTCTGTTACTCTGGCTGGACCAGAAACAGCATTTTTTACATCAATTCCTTTGAACAGGATTCCAATGCTTTTTATTGTAAGGACAAGAGAATCAATTGTATCAAGGAATCCTCGACCAAAAGCAGTGAACACATTGTATTTAGGTGTATGCTTTGTAAGTTTAATTGAGGTATCTGCCGCAACTCCGAGCTTTCCTGTTCCCTGAGATTTATCCATTTGTGTGTGTACATTCAAAAGTAAAATTTCACCGTCTCTATCAACCTTAACACGAATATCTTCATCAGGGCGAACTGAAATCTCTTCTATAATTTCAGAAAAATCTGTAATTTCCTTTCCGTTGATTTCAATAATTAAATCGCCGGTCTGTAAACCGCCAAGCTTTGCAGCACTTGGTTCGTCCGCAAATTGTTCAGCATATAATTCATCAGCAAGAATAATTTTGTTAGAATAAGTGTAATACGTATAGCCAATAAGATTTATAAGACTGTAAGCAATTATTGCAAAAATAAAATTAAATAGAGGTCCTGCAAAACCAATGGCAGCCCGTTTTATAGGGTGAACTCCATACAAAGAATCTTTTTCAGCTTTAATTTCCGGCAGATGCTCTTCAACGGCTGTCCTAAAATCATTTTCTCCCTTCATTCCGCAGTAGCCGCCAAGAGGAAAAAGAGAAAGCCTGTAATCTGTACCCTTAAACGTTTTGTGAAGAAGAATTGGACCAAAGCCTATAGAAAAGGATTCGACCTTTACGCCAAAAAGCTTTGCTGCAAGAAAATGCCCGAACTCATGAAACAGAATTAAAAAGAACAGGCATAAAATACCGTAAAGCCATTTCATATAAGCTCCGCCGCATATTTTCTTGCAAGCTCATCTGCGGCAAAAACATCGTCAAAGGAATTGATATCCTGATTCCAGTTTTTGTCCAGAACACTTCTTACAATTCTGGAAATAGCATTATATGAAACTTTTTTATCTAAGAACGCATGAACTGCAACCTCGTTAGCCGCATTAAACGCAATTGGATTTGCCTTTCCAAACTTTACACATTCAAAAGCGTATTGAAGCATCGGGAAATCCTGCATGCGTGGTTTAAAGAAGGTCATCGTTTTATCGAATAAATCAAACGGTTCAAGATAAGTCTGTTTATTCTCAGGCCAGGTAAGGGCACCGAAAATAGGATGCTTCATATCAGGATCAGAAATCTGAGCATAAAGCATTCCGTCGTTTGTTCGTACAAGAGAATGAATAAGACTTTGTGGATGAACAACAACTTCAATCTGCTCAGCAGTTAAATCAAAAAGATAGGCAGCTTCTATTACTTCAAGACCTTTGTTGGCAAGGGTAGAGGAGTCGATTGTTATTTTCTTTCCCATTTGCCACGTAGGATGATTAAGAGCCTGTTCAACCGTAACATTTTCAAGCTGTTCTTTTGTATATGTTCTGAACGGACCTCCGCTTGCTGTTATAATTACCTTTGATATATTCTTTTTCCCGATTTTTTCAACTAAATTAAAAATTGCAGAATGCTCAGAATCTACTGGAATAATCTTTGCATTTTTTTCTGCAGCAAGCTGTTTAATTAAGCTGCCTGCCATTACAATTGTTTCTTTATTTGCAAGTGCTAAATCAATTCCATGTTCAAGAACAATTTTCGAAGGCATAAGACCGGCTGCACCAGAGATTCCGTTTACAACAATATCTGGCTTTGATTCTTCAATAAGCTTAATAAAAGCTTCTGCAGAAATATCCTTAGATGTTAAAAGATAAGGACACTTATATTGTTCTGCAATTCTTATAAGTTTATCTTCACTTGAATGAGCCTGTACACCGCAAAGACAAAAATCTTTTGGCATATATGAGATGATGTTTATGGCATTTGTGCCTATTGAGCCTGTACTTCCTAAAACTAAAACGCGTTTCATAATTAAATATGGTATAAAAAGTGAGCTATGGTATAGAAAACTGGTGCTGTTGCGAGCAAAGAGTCAATTGAATCAAGAACTCCGCCACGACCAGGAATAAAGTTTCCGCTGTCTTTTACACCGCAGGAGCGTTTGAAAACAGATTCAATTAAATCTCCTACGATTGTAGCGGCAGCACAGCATACAGCTAAAAGAATTATTTTCCAGTAAGCACCTGGGAAAATATCTTTAAAAATCAATTTCATAAGTACTGAAGAAACTATTGCACCTGCAAAACCGCCGATAAAGCCTGCAATACTTTTGTTAGGGCTTGCGGCAACTATTCCTCTTGAGTTTTTACCAAAAAGTACTCCAAAGAACCAGGCAATTGAATCGCACATAAATACAAGAAGTACAAAAAGACACATGTAATAAGTTGAATAATCCTTAATACCTGTAATCTTTGTAATAAATGAGAACATATAACCGCAGTAGAATATAATTAATGTACTGAAAGCAATTTTTGAAACAGAATCAGAGAACTCTTTTACAGAGAAGCATTCTGTTCCCATAAGAATAAGTATTTCAAAAACAAGAATCCAGGAACAAACAATAGAATCTATTCCAAGAAGGATGAAAATAAAAGCGCAGAAGGGTTGCAATACAGTAAGGATTATAATAAATGGTCTTGAGAAAAGCTTTGATCTTGGTGAAATCATATTATAAAATTCATTTGAACCAAGAGCTGCCATAATCATTACAAGAACGTTAACAACAAGATGATCATAGAAATTTATAAATATAAGTCCGATTATAATCGGTATTCCTAAGAAAAAAATCAAAAGTCTTTGATAAACGTTCTTCATCAGCAATCCTCATTTCTTCAGTGCTTTTTCTGCACCGAATCTTCTGTTCCTTTTCTGATACTCTTCAATATTATTATAAAATTCGTCTTTTGTGTAGTCCGGCCAGAGAGTATCAATGTAAATTTGTTCAGCATAAGGAATGTGCCACAATAAATAATTGCTAAGTCTTTTTTCTCCGCCTGTCCTTATTAAAAGGTCAACGTCGGGACTCTCCGGCATATCCAGATAATCTGACACCACTTTTTCGTCTATTTTATCTGATGTAAGTCCATCATCTATAATTTTCTTAATTCCGCGTATAATTTCATCTCGGCCACCGTAATTGATTGCAAGATGAAGTGTCATTCCTGTAAAGGAATCTGTCTGTTTTATAGCTTTATTTATGTCTTTTTGTATTTGTTCAGGAAGCTTTTCAATATCACCAATATGCTTGATTCTGATCTGATTTTTTTTATAAAACTCAAGCTCGTTGTTCAAATATACATGAACAAGATTCATTAAAAATCCAACTTCTTCCTGTGTTCGTTTCCAGTTTTCTGTAGAAAAAACATAAAGTGTAAGATGTTTTATTCCAATATCTGCAGCAGCTTTTACTATGTTCTTCGCAGCTGTAAGTCCTTCGTTATGACCTGCTGTTCTAGGGAGATTTCTATGCTGTGCCCATCTTCCGTTTCCGTCCATTGTAATGGCAACATGAAACGGAAGATTGTTAGTATCTACAGACATTACTAGTTCAAGATTTCCTTTTCTTTTGCATCGTAAATCTTGTTGATTTCGTCGATGTATTTGTCAGTCAGCTTCTGGAGCTTGTCAGTTTCGGCTTTTAATCCGTCTTCTGTCAATTCACCTGATTTCTGCTGTTTTTTAAGTTCATCGTTTCCGTCACGTCTGATATTGCGGATAGAAGTTCTTGAGTTTTCAGCCATATTCTTAGCCTGTTTTACAAGTTCTTTTCTTCTGTCAGCTGTAAGGGCAGGAATTGAAATGCGGATTACTTTACCGTCGTTTGAAGGATTAAGTCCAAGGTCGGCAGTAAGAATTGCTTTTTCAATTTCTGAGATAAGTGATTTATCAAACGGCTGGATAATAACAGAGCGAGCCTCTGGAATCTGAATTGTAGCAACCTGATTAAGAGGAGATTTTGTTCCGTAATAATCAACACGAACCTTATCAAAAAGAGCCGCATTAGCACGTCCCGTTCTGATTGTATTAAAAGAATCTTTAAGAGCCGCAATTGTTTTTTCCATACGAACTTCACATGAATCTGCCATTTTTATCTCCTTTTAGTTTAATTCCCGGGCCGAAGCCCGAGAATTTTATTTATTTACCAAGAATGAAAAGCTTAGCTGTTGCAAAAGAAAGGGTAGCACCAACTTCTTTTCCAACTTCAGCGAGCTTAGCTGTAACAGTCTTCTTGTCATCCTTTACGAACATTTGATCTTCGAAACAGATTTCTGCAAGGTGCTTTGTAACCTTACCATCAAGGATATTAGCCTTAACATTTTCAGGTTTAGAAGCATTTTTAGGATCCTGATCCATCAAAGCCTTGAAGATTTCTCTCTGCTCATCAATGTAGCTCTGTGGAACTTCTTTCTTAGAAATGTAAGAAGGTGTGAAAGCAGCAATATGGAGACAGCAGTCATAAGCAAATGTCTTGAGAGCTTCTGCATTTGAACCTTTGAGGATTACTACGGCACCAGTCTTCTTGTCTGAGTGTACATAGAAAGAACCAATTCCATCTGCAGGTACTTCAAATACTTCTACCTTGGCAACCTTCATGTTCTCGCGGATAGAAACCTTGAGTGGTTCAAGAAGAGCTTCGTGGTCAGCTTCAACCTTTGTATAACCTTTTTCAAAAGTTACATCAAGAATCTTTTCACCAGTAGCAATAAAGTCTGAGTTGTTTGCAACGAAGTCTGTTTCACAAGTAACTTCAGCAACAGCAATCTTATTGCCTACCTGGCGGATAAACAAACGACCTTCAGTTGTAGCACGCTCTGAGCGCTTAGCCATAGCTGCAAGTCCTTTTTCCTTAAGATATTTTTCTGCTTCAGCAGCATCACCATTACATTCTGTAAGGGCTTTTTTACATTCCATCATACCGGCACCCGTTTTATCGCGGAGAGCCTTAACATCAGCAGCTGTAAATGCCATAATTATTAGTCCTTATAAATTTTATCTTCATCAACGAGGCTGTCTTTTTCGTCAGCTTCGATATCCTCTTCTTTTGGTTCAGTTGGCTGATAGTTAGAATAGTCAACGATTTCTTCATCTTCGTTCTTTACAACAGCATCTGTCTGAACTTCATCTTCATCATTAAGATTTTCAAGAATCTTAAGACCAGCTTCATTGTCTGACTCAATTACAGCGTTAGCAATGATTGATGTGAACAATGAAATAGCGCGGATAGCGTCATCATTTCCAGGAATAGGGAAGTCAATTCCTTCTGGGTTACAGTTTGTATCTACAACAGCGATGATAGGGATACCCATTCTGCGAGCTTCTGCAACTGCAAGCTGTTCCTTGTGTGTATCGATGATAAAGATAGCACCAGGAAGCTCTTTCATTTCCTTAATACCACCAAGGTTTTTCTCGAGCTTTGTCTTTTCTTTCTGAAGAGAAGCAACTTCTTTCTTTGTAAGATTTTCGAAAGTTCCGTCAATCTCCATCTTCTCAATTTTCTTGAGGCGCTGAAGTGACTTTTTGATTGTAGAGAAGTTTGTAAGCATACCACCAAGCCAGCGGTTGTTTACATAGAACATTCCACAGCGCTCAGCTTCTTTCTGAACTGCTTGCTGTGCCTGTTTTTTTGTACCTACGAAAAGTACTGATTTTCCTGCGGCTGTAACTTTGCGAACTTCGTCGTAGCCGTCTTTAATTGCAGCGATTGTCTTCTGCAAATCGATGATGTGGATTCCATTGCGTTCTGCGAAGATATACTTCTTCATACGTGGATCCCAGCGTTTTACCTGATGACCGAAATGTACTCCGGATTCAAGCAGGTTTTTCATGGTAACTACTGCCATGAGTAACTCCTTCACGGGAAAATACTTTTTTTTGTCATTGTCACACTTTATACGACAATAAAAATCCTTGGATTAAACCAAAGAATGACACAAAATGTGTTTTCCACCAAACTCTGTTTCTCGTACCCAAAAGGGCCGGAAGATAAATATTTGAGCCAACGGCTCTATTCAAGGATTTTATATCCCTGTTCTTTCAATATATCGTAAAGTTCAAAAATAGGCAATCCTACCGCACCAGAATAGGAACCCTCGATTTTTGAAATAAACATTGATGAAAGGCTCTGGATTCTGTAACCGCCAGCTGCACCGTGCCATTCACCAGTATCTACATACCACTGAATCTCATCATCGCTCATAGGTGCAAACGTAATGTCAGTCTTGCATACGCGCGATGATGTTGTTCGCTTTCGTCCGTTATATAAAACAATAGAAGTGATTATTCTGTGGCTTTTACCCTGGAAGCCCTTTAAGAACTCAAAGGCCTGGTCCTGATTTTCAGGCTTACCATACAATTTATCTTCAAAAGAAATAATTGTATCGGCACCTAAAACCCAGGGAATCTCCTGTCCAACAGGAAGTGATTTTATTACGGCTAGAACCTTTTCCCTTGCAAGCAGCTCGGGTATTTCGTCATGCGGCAGCAGATTGGAAACAGTTTCATCAATATTCGGCATAATAACCCTGTAGGGTATTTTAAGCATTTTGAGTATTTCCTGTCTGCGTGGCGATGACGAAGCTAAAATTATCGGTTCCATGTATTATGTTTTAATTATTTTCCGTTGTCTGACTGTTTGTTGTTTGATTTGTTCTGATTTGCATTATTTGAAAGCTGTTTAAGAAGCTTGTATGCTTTCTGGCGAACAGGTGTAACATAATGATAATCAGTTGAGATTCTTGCAATAGCGTCAATCATTGTCTTTTTGTTTTCTGTAACATCTGCAAGAGCTTCGAAAGCGTTGAGTACTTCGAGTGCAAGGCTGCTTGTAGGATTAAGAACCTGATTCTTTCTGTTAGCAAAAGCAATTGCATCTACAACTTCATCATTATCATTTATACCAATTACACCAAGCGACTGAACAGCAGCTGCCATAACCATTGGTTCATTATCTGCAAGTGCGATTGAAACAAGAGTATTCTTTGAATGCTCTGTAGGAACTTTTGCGAGAAGCAGACAAGCCTGTCGTCTGATTTCTGGGAAGTTATTGATTACACGACCATTTGTTCTTGATTGTGTTGTAAGACCTTCACCTGCAAGCTGGTCAAGTGCCTGTATTACTGTATCAGAGGTGTTTCCGTCCTCAATAGCATTCTGAAGATATTGAAGGGCAACAAGCTTGTTATCAAGCTCATCTGAGTTGGCAAGACTCATAATGATGTCGCCGTCAACATCATTCAAATATTCATTTTCTACAGAAGTTTCTGTTTCAGAATATTTGCTGTTATTAGAACCCTTCTTTACACTCTGCTGCTGTGCGAAAACAAAGCTGCCAGATACTAAAAGTGTGATTGAAGCGATAAGGACTTTAGTCAGTTTCATAAAAGATTTCCTCCGGAATAATTAGCTGTTAAATAATTATCGTTAAAATACTATCAAGTAATTATATATTATAAGAAATAATAAATCAATAAAACTAAAATTTATACCAAAAATCATACTGGCGGAAGGTGAACAAGCCATTTACCGTTTATTTTTGTAAAATAATAGTAAACAACTGTTGTATAATCCTCGCGCACCTGTACAGCCTTAATGTTTGTCTTTGAAATATAACGGATTTCATCAACCTGGCTTCTTTTGCGTGATGGAATAAATACATAATAGAAGTAATCTGAAATATTATTGAGCTTTACATATTTACTTGGAAGCTTTTTCTGCGCATTTCTAAGATTTACAGGATTTGAATAATAATGAATAGATTCCGGGTCAAGGTAGTTAAGCCATTTTTTTGAATCCTTTGTATCCATTACAACCTGAAGCTCAGAAATTATTTTAAGGATTGTTGCTTTATCTTCGTTAAATTCTTCCTTAGTAACTATAGTTGTTTCATCAAGATTGTTTGTGGAGCGGAGGTATTCTTCTTCTTCTTCGGAAATCTCTATTATTTCTTCTTCCGGCTCTTCCATTACTACAGGTTCTTCAACCGGTGTAGGTTCTTCTTCCGGAGTAATTTCAGGTGGTACAACTTCTTCTTTCTCTTCTGGTGGTGGAACATCATCAGATTTACAGCTTACATTTAAAGTAGAAAAGAAAAGCAAAGAAACACCAAAAATAACTGTTAATAGTTTTCCTCTTCCCATATTTCCCATATTCTTAATATAACATCTATTGCGTGATTTGGTCAAATAAGATACAGTCAACTATATGATAAAAGCTGTATTTGCTGGATCTTTTGATCCGCCTACAAACGGGCATTTAGACATTATCCAGAGGACTTCAAAGCTTTTTGACGAGATTGATGTCCTTATCTCTGTAAATCCTGAAAAAAAGTATATGTTTTCGGAAGAGGAGAGGCTTGCTTTGCTTACTGAGCTTGTAAAGGATTACAAGAATGTTCAGGTACACATCTGGAAGGGACTTATTGTTAATTACGCAAAGGATAATGGAGCAAATGTTCTTATTAGAGGTATTCGTTCTACAAACGATTTTGCCTATGAGTTTGATCTTGCGCATATGAATCAGAACCTTAATCCTGGAATTGAAACACTTTTTGTTCCGACAAAGGAAAAGTATGCAATTGTAAAATCAAGCTCAATCAAAGAACTGGCAATGTTCGGCGGCGATATAAGCAGAATGGTTCCGAAGATTGTTGAAACAGCCCTTAAGAAAAAGCTTAAAGAAAATAAAAAAGCAAAATAATTTATATTTTAAATGACAAAATCTTTAATTTTGTAAGAAATAAGGTTGATTATTTCTACAATTCTGTTATAATATTGACATTCTGATTGGAACTGTTGTATTATGAAACTCAGTAATTATCAGATTTTAAAGTGAGGTTATATATATGGCAGTACCTAGATCAAAAGTTTCAAAGGCCGTTACAAAAAGACGCCAGACCATTAATATGAAGCTCAAGGCACCACAGCTTGTTGAATGCAATAACTGCGGAAACCTTGTTCAGTCTCACCACGTATGTCCAAAATGCGGATTCTACCGTGGCAGACAGGTTATCTTACCAGAAGTTAATGGATAATTATTTTTAGGAGAAAAAGAGAATGGACGAATTGTTTGAAAAAATTCAGAAGATGATTGTTGAAAAATTGGATATTGATCCAGCTAAAGTAACACTTGATGCTTCTTTCAGAAATGATCTTGGAGCAGACAGTCTTGATACTTACGAGCTTGTTTATGCAATTGAAGAAGAGCTTGGAATAAGTATTCCAGATGAAAAAGCAAATGAATTTGAAACAGTTCGTGATGCTTACGATTTTATTAAGTCAGAGCAGGGCAAGTAATTTTCCCTTAAAAGAAAGACTTTTAGAAAGGTACAAGTTTATATGACTTGTACTTTTTTTTTGTCATTTTAGGCGCAGGATTTTTGTTTTATGAAAAAAAATGATTCAAAATATCAGTCACTGGATAAAAACCGGAAAAATGTTTTAATTGACTTTTGTACAAAAGTTCATATTCATTTTAAAAACCTGGAACTTCTGGATCTGGCCTTTCATCATCGTTCTGTAACAAACGAAAAGAAAAATGTTCATAACAACGAAAGACTTGAATTTTTAGGTGATTCTGTGCTTGGAATGGTTACCGCTTCCTATCTATACAATCTTCTAGAAAATCCTGAAGGAGATCTTGCAAAAATAAAATCAATTGTAGTTTCAGAAAAAGCACTTGCACCTGTTGCCGTTAGATTTGGTGTAGACAAATTGCTTGTTCTTGGTCATGGAGAAGAAATGACAGGTGGCCGCAAAAAGCCTGCCATTCTTGCTGACTGTATGGAAGCTATAATTGGTGCATATTATCTTGATTCAGGCTACAAAAACGCAGAAAAGTTTGTTTTAGAGTTTATAAAGCCTGCCGTTACAGAAGTCTTAAAAGAAGGTACAAAAGATTATAAGACTGTACTTCAGGAGCTTTGTCAGAAAAAATATAAAAACTGTCCGGTTTATGAGCTTGTAGATAGAACAGGCCCAGAGCATGATCAGACTTTTAAGTATATAGTCCACATAGGTGAACAAACCTTTGGTCCTGCAACGGGAAAAACAAAAAAAGAAGCCGAACAAAATGTAGCAAAGGAAGCTTTAGATTATTTAATTGGCAAATAATACATTTCTATGTTAAAATATTTGAATGAAGAGAAAAACATTATTTGCAAACGCAATGATAACGCTCCTTGTATCATTGTTTATTGTCCTGTTATGCGGTTCAAATGTAACAGAAAAACTTGAGTTCCGTCTTTATGATGGACTTATTCATTTAACTAAAGACCCGGAAATGTCAGACGACATTCTGATGGTCATAATCGACGACATTGATATTGATCAGCTTGGTGACTGGCCTTGGAGCCGTGATATTCTTGCAGATACCTTAATCCGTATGAAGGAATTAGGTGCAGCCGCTGCTATATTCGATATTGAGTATATTAATACAGCACCAAAATCGGTTGCTTCCAATGCAGAAGAAAAAATCAATTCACAAATATATCAAACTCAGGATTTAACAGAACAGTTAATTCAGGCAATTCCACAGGCCTTAAATGGTGGTACTCCAAAAGATGAAATTGCTTCTTTTGCAAACTCTTTGATAGATGAATACTTAATTCCATCTTATTCTGACCTTTATGATTATGTTTCAAATAACGTTTCTTTTGATAACGACGAATACTTTGGTAGAGCAATACAATTCTTTGGCAATACCTGGCTTACAGTTAATAACCAGGACTTAGGTTATTCCTCAATTACAAAAGAAGATGTGAATTATATTCGTAACCGCATGCTTACTTATAGAATTGATGATGAAAAAGACAACATTCAAAAAGACAACAAATATACCTTTGAAAATACTTATGATGGAGTTGGCATGGGCTTTACTCCTGCCTTGCACTCCCTGGTAAAGCGTTCTCATGGTGTAGGCTTTACTAATTCCAATGTAGACCCGGATGGAGTTCGCCGACGAAATGAGCTTTTCTATGAATATGACGGAAAATATCTTGGTCAGCTTGTTTTTGCACCGTTAATGTCTATCTTAGATGCACACGAGTTTACTCGTACTAAAAATGCCCTGATTATTCACGATGCGCTTTATCCTGGAACAAAAGAACGCCAGACCGTAAAGATCCCTTTGGATAATCACGGAGAAATGTTAATAAACTGGCAGCATGAAAGTAACCAGATGGATAAATCAAATCTTTACGGTATTAATTATGCAAACGTTTATTACATCAAAAACCTTGATAATTCAGAAAAAAATATAATTTCAATTCTTAATCTTCTTTCTTCTGATTCAGATTTTATTCTTTTTGATGAAGATGGATATGCAATGGAGTATGTAGGTCATGCTGCAGAGCTTGTAGATTTTTATAATGAAATTGCAGGCTATAAGGAATATCTTCTTTCCCTCTGTACAGGCTATGATGTAAACAGTCAGCCATTAGACGGAATTATCCAGGAAGATTATGATAATTATTTTGCCTACAGAAAAAACTTCTTTGAAGAGGTTAAAACCTTCTGCGAAGCTGGCTACTTTAATCAGATAAAAGAAAGTGGAATTGCAGCCTATTATGATGAGCAGCATTTAAATGCCCTTGAAGATGCATTCAATACTATTGAAACTGATATTAGTGAATATTTAACTACTTTTGATGAACTTAGCAAAAAGTTTAATAATAAATACTGTATATTGGGTCAGACAGCTGCATCCACAACCGATATTGGAGCAATTCCTTTTGTAAAGCAGTATCCAAACGTAGGTATCCACGCTAATTTAATGAATACAATTCTGGAAAAGGATTTTATCACCTATTATCCTTGGTATTTTGGTTTTGCAGTAACTCTTATTCTTTCTATAATTCTTTTATTTTTCAGTGATAAAAGTTCATCCTTCCAGAATCTTGTTGGAGGAATCTCAAGGTTTATTATCATTGTATTCTTTATAGTGCTTTTTGTTTTCTTCCATATTTATATTCCAATGTTAACTTCGGTAATAATGTTTACTCTTATAGATTTCCTTGTCGGTGTTATTTACAGATATTTGCTTAGCAGCCGGGAAAAGAAGTTCATTACTGCAGTTGCTTCTTCTTTTGCCAACAAGGATACAGTTGAACAGCTTAGAAAGAATCCTGAATTGTTCAAGACTGAAGGAGAAAAGAAATATATTACCGCATTGTTCAGCGATATTCAGAAGTTCTCTACATTCAGTGAGACAATTACAAAAATGCATCCGGAAGATGGTGCTAACAGACTTATTGCCTTGCTTAACGAATATCTTGGTGCAATGTCTAACGAAATCCTTAAGAACAACGGTAACATCGATAAATACGAAGGTGATGCTATTATCTCTATGTTTGGTGCACCGGATCCAATGAATCTGCACGGACCAGAAGGATGGGCTTACGCAAGTCTTGATTCAGCTATCAGAATGAAGAAGTGCGAAGTAGAGTTTAATGCTACACACCAGGAATTGTTTGAACCTATGGAAATTGTGTTACCATCAGGCGAAAAACAAGTTTTAAAATTAAACCCATTCCAAACACGTATTGGTTTAAACTCAGGTTATGCAAATGTTGGACTTATGGGTAGTAAAACAGAAACTTTCAGTAAATTGAACTATACAATGATTGGAGATACTGTAAACCTTGCAAGCCGACTTGAAGGTGTAAACAAGCCTTATAAGTCCTGGATTATGACTTCAGATGAAACCTGGAACAAAGCTAATTCAGGAGCAAATGAAGGAAAGATTGTTGCCAGAAAGCTTGATCAGGTTCGAGTAGTTGGACGAAAAACTCCAGTTCAGTTGTATAACATAATCGGCTTTAGAGATGAAATGAAACCTGAAGAAATTGAATCTATTGAAATCTTTAATGCTGCTTATGAAAAATACATACTTAAGGATTTTGTAAATGCCGGCAAAATGTTTATGCAGGCATCGTCTATTGTAGGAACAGATGATACAGCATTAGTTCTTGCAAACAGATGTAAAGATTATATTGAAAATGGAATACCAGAAAACTGGGACGGCATTTTAAATATGACAGAAAAATAATATATATTAAGAGGAGTGATTTTTATGAAGAAAATCTTACGAAAAGCATTACTTATTTTTTGTGCAGTAGCTTTCTGCGGAATAATGTCCAGCTGTAGTTTTTTACTAAGTGCATTATTGGAAGGCGGAACTGGTACAACTACCTCAAATGGTAAAGATACTACAATAAAAACATCGAATTATAAAGGACAGGCATCAAAAACCTGGCAGGTAACAGATGATGGAACTGTTTATTTTGTAAAATACAACACTTCAAGTACAACAGTTCAAGGTCAGTATACAGGCTATGTTTCTGCAACAAAAGCAAAAGCTGCTGAAGTTGATGAAGCTGAAGAAGTTGAACAGATCAGACCAAGTTTATTAAGAGATCCGGAAGCTCTTTATAATGATAACGAAGCTATTAACAGAATGAACGAAGAGTTAGCTGCTTTATCTAATAATCTTGCAAGAGAGCGTGGTGCTGTTGTTAATGTAGAGGATGCTGTTCGTTCTAGTGCAGCTAGTGTTGGTTCTACAAGAAATTTTAATTTATTAGATAAAACTCAGACAAAGACTACTTCTTATAAAGCTACCTGTAAAGCAGTAGGTTCTCATTGTAATGTATGGTATGTAGACAATGCCAATTCGGGATTAACAAAACTTGTAAATGAAAAAGATATGGATTTTTCTTCTCTTGCAACAAAGTTTGACCAGATTTATGAAAAAGAAATCGGAATCATGGGTACAAATAAATATACAAGTCACGAACAAAGATATGTAGCAGCAAGTGATAAGATTCAGATTGTTGTATGTGACTGTATGTGCGATGCAGAAAAAAATCAGGCTTCTGGAACCTTTGGATATCAGTCAATGGCAGATTTATACACAAACACATATCTTCAGACACTTCCTTCATCATACGGCTGGTCAAAAATCAAATCAAATGAAGATCATATAATTTATCTTGATTCTCTTTTCTTCTCATACAAAGGAAAAACAACTGGTAAAACTACATATAATCCTAAGGGCTACGATGCTCAGGATTATATTTATTCAACAATTTCCCATGAGTTTAATCATCTTCTGAATAACGTACAGAAATACATTATTAATAATTCTGGAACAATGGAAACCTGGTTCACAGAAATGCTTTCTCTTATTTCTGAAGATATGTTTATGGATTATCTTGGAATTGAAGCAATTGCTTCTGCCCGTGGAAGATTAAATTATTTTGACGAAGGCTATAACTATGGTTTTACTGTTTGGGGAAAAAATGATGATGTTTATTACTCTTATGCAAATGCCTTTGCTTATGGAGCTTATCTGTGCCGAAACTATGGTGGAGAAAAGCTCATTAAAGAAATTGCAACTAACAGTAAAGTAAACGGAGAAGCAATTACTGCAGCTCTTAATAAATGCGGTTATACTTCAATAACTTTTGAAGACACTTTAAAAGAGTTTGCCTGGGTTCTTATAAATACAAAAACTACAGGTATCACACTCAATAAATCTGGAACAACATTAACAAGCGGAATTAAATTGTCTCCAATCAATCTTGTATATTCAGAGACCTTTGGAAGTACAGTAGAGAAATATGAGCCAAAAATCTATGCTAAAGATACTGTAAATGATATTTATCCAAACGGCTTTACAATTCACAAGGTTGGAACAAAATTAAAGAGCTTTACTTATTATGCCGGAATTAACGCTGGTAAAAACAGTATAACTTTTGATGTAATCTATAACTAAGAAAGGTGATGATGATGAAAAAGAATGTATCTATTATTACAATTATTGTTACTTTGCTTGCAACTGTTATTCTTTCCTCTTATTCAGAACCAAAGGTAAAAACAATTAGAGGTACAATTAAAAGTTATGGTGCAGAACCAATGACTTATCCTGGAGTAACAACAACAAAAGGTAAGGAATATCTGATTGTAGCTTCTACAGAAACAAAACAGGAGCTTCTGGCAAGACAAGGCAAACTTATTGAGTTTACAGGTTTTATCATCAATGATGAAGCTGAGCTTCCACCAATGAGTCTTAAAGATGGTGCTTTTAAGATTGAAACATGGGAAGTAGTTGTGCCGAAAGAAGAAAAAAAGAAGAATAAATAAACACTGTAGAAATGAAAAACCCCGGCGGTTTTGCCGGGGTTTATTTTTTTAACGGAAGAATATAATCAGAAGCTGTGAAACAAGAACAACTGCAACTAAAGCAATTGGGTAAGTTGAAGCATAAGCACCGGCAACTTTTTCTGTTTTGGCAGTTCCAATCAAAGTTCCAAGAGCTGGAGTAGAAGTCATACCACCACAGATTGAACCAAGGTTGTTGAGAAGGTTCAACTTCAAAACATACTTTGCAAAAATGAAACCAATAATCATTGGCAACATAGTCATTATAATTCCGTAGATGAAGTATACCCATTCAAAGTATTTAACAAAGCTTGCACCACCAGCAACACCTGCACCAATCAGGAAGAGCATAAGACCAAGCTCGCGGAATACCTGAAGTGTTTCAGTTTTTGGCATAATACAAACTTTTCCGATTTTCTGGAAATGACCGAATACAAGAGCAAGAATAAGACATCCACCAGTTGTTGTAAGAGAGAAGTTTCCAAACTTAAAGGAACCAACTAAAACTCCAAGGATTGCTACTAAAGAGAAAGCACAGAATCCAAGAGGATCAAGCTGAAGTTCGCTTCCAGAAAGCTTTGATGGAGCTTCAGGTGCTGATTCAGAAAGCTTCTGTCTTTCCAAATCCATATCTGCTTTTTCAAACTTTGGAACAAGCTGTACAAAAAGAACAACACCAATTACACCAAACAGATAAGCAATTCCGTGACCAACAGCTACAATATCTTCAAGCTGATTTGCTGTAAATAAAGCAGAATCTGTTACTGTTGCTTTTGCAGCAGAGAAGGCTGGAGTAGAAGTAAGAGAACCTGAAAGAAGACCAACGAGCATTGCAGAGATTTCTTCGAGCGGACGATCAAATACTTTGTAGTCAAACCAGATACAGGCTGCACAGCTTAATCCACCAATTACAATGATGATAAGACCAAGCAGAATATATGACTTAAAGTTCTTTTTTAAGTCGCCAAAGAAGCTAGGTCCTGCAATAAAACCAACGGATGTTACAAAAAGAATAAGACCAAGGTTTTCTACAATCTTAAGTGCATTCGAAACATAAGATTTGTTTCCTACCATAAGCTGCTTTGCAAGTCCGCCAACAATATTACCTTCTTTATCAATACCATAAAAGAAAGCACCAAACAAAAGGGCTACAATAAATACACCCGCAGTTCCCAAAGAAACACCTTTGATGGTGATTCTGCCAAGAAGGTATCCTAATCCAGCGATTAAGAATACACAAAATACTAAAAAACTAATTGTTTTGATTGATAGGATTCCACCAAAAAGAACCATTTTCTATTTACCTCTTACCGCATTATATAATTCTATGTAAATCTTTGCAAGGAGTGTAGTTTTTTAGAAAAGCGTAGAAGATGATGATGAAAAAATAATATGTTACATTAAACACATTAAAAATGTTTTCATATTAGCAATTATGAAACACATACAAAGTAAAAACATCACAATATTCATAATTTTTTTCTCAATGATATTGATTTTCGGATTTATTTCCTGCAGCACAACAGATAATGTAAATAATACAAGAAATTCAGAAATCGCAATACAAAACGAAATTGATGCACTTAATGCTCAAAATGAAATTGCAGAAGCATCAGATTCAGAAGAACAAAATATGGCTATTGCATCAGAAGTCAATATAGAAGAAACCCTTAATTCAACAGAAGAGGTTTCAGAAAATACTGAAAACACTGAAAATCCAGCTGACAATGAAGCTCAAGCCGAATCATCATCATCCCCAGACGAAAACTCAATGGAAGTAAGAACAGCTGGTATGACAGAAGAGCAGAAAAAGTTTTACTGCATAAAATATACTTATGACTATGAAGTTATTGGCAGAGACCTTGATTATAAAATAATGGTAAACGATGAAACAAAACAGGTAATCATTCAATTTGAAGAAACAGATTGCAAAGAAGATTGGGTTAATAATTATCTGTTTATTCCCTGGCCACTTAAGCTTGATAATAAAATTGTCTGGACAACGTTAGGCTATGCACGAGTTTATAAATCTGCAAAAGATGTTCCTTTTAATGAGTTTTATAAGCAGATACAGGAGCATCCTGATTATCAGATTGTAATTTGGGGCTGGAGCTTTGGAAGTGCAATGGCAAAAATAGTTGCAAGGCATTTTAGTATAAGAACAGGCGGCGAAGTTTTAATAGATGAGCTTACAACCTTTGGTGATGTAAAATGCTGGTACAATCCTTTTTACAGCGTAAAAAAACACTGTAAAAAAATCCGTGAATACGTACAAAGCAATGATATGATAACCTGGTGTATTCCGCTTTGCAGACGAGATGTAAATTGCAGAGTTGGTGACCGCTTTAGCTTGTTAAAATTAAAGAACAGCGAAAATTATCATATCAGTTATGAAAATTGTGATTATTCTGAATGGTAATTTTTTGTTAAAAAAAGGAGTTTTACCCCCATCTGATTTTTTCACCTCGCTTTATAATAAAAATGTCGTATTCTTGCGGCATTTTTATTATAAAGGCTTAACAACGAGGTGATTATGAAAAAGCTGACATTAAAATTTTTTACCGGGCTGATTTTTTTGTTCGGAATTCTTTTATGCGTGAGTGTGATAGGGTGTGGAAATAGTGCTGGTGGAGATCCAGAACAAACGCACGATGATGAAAATGAAATTAAAATAGAACCTTATTACGGCGAAGCAACATATGATAAATCAACAAAAACTGTAAAGTTTCCAGCAGAATGGAAAAACTTTCAGCTTCCTTTGACTGAAGCAAAAGATAAATATATTTGTGTGGAATACAGTAATCTTAAGGGCGGAATTACATTATATGTGCATTATGATGATGGTGATAATAACTATGATAATGACGGAAACCCATACACTCAGGAATCATTTGTTTCTTATAAAGATAAGATTTATCTGGAATTAGAAGAATTTAAATATATAAGTTCGAAGAAAATTAGAATCAAGTTTTTGTCTATAACACCTGCAGCAGAAGTTACAATAAACAAAATATATTTTACAGGTGAAAAAATTGAAAATAAATCCCCTGTAATTGATAAAAAATCAGACGAAAATGCTGTAGCATTCGACAATACAATTTCTTCAATCAATTTTGTAAAAGATATGGGTGTCGGTTTTAATCTTGGAAACTGTTATGAAGCCCATAAATCTATGAATGATCCTGCTGATATTTATTTAGGATGGGATGGTCATGAATATTGGGCTGAACCAGATATGTCTGAAAAGGTAATAGAATCCTTGGGTGAAAAGTTTGGAAAAGATGATTCAGGAAAATCAAATGCAAAAACAATCCGTATTCCAGTAACCTGGTATAATCATATTATTGACGATAAATATAAAATTGATCCGTACTGGATGGAAAACGTAAAAAAGGCTGTGGATTATGCTTTAGCACTTGATTATTATGTAATCATTAATTCTCATCATGATACACCGGAAACTCATGAACCATTAAAATATCATGAAGGATATATTCTTAGAGATACTCCGGAAGATATTGCTGAATCAGAGCGTTTCTTAAAAGCAATTTGGGAACAGATTTGTAAAGCATTCAATAATTCTTACGATGAACATCTCATTTTTGAAACTATGAACGAACCTCTTAATTCTGATGATCAGCATTGGGGAGTTGATAAAAACTGTGAATTGTGTTTAAAGGAAGCAGAACTCAATAATCGTTTTAATCAGCTTGTTCTTGATACAATCCGGGCGAGTGGTGGAAACAATGCTAAACGTTTTGTGATGATTCCAAATGTTGGTTGTGACAGAGATAGTGGGCTGGATGAAGTATTTAAAATGCCAAAAGATAAAGAAACGGCAACTGACAAATTGATTCTTACTGTACACTGGTATCCGTTGGATATTGGTCATTTATGGAAAACTGAATCCTGGGATTTACAAATGATGGATGATATTTTCTCAGATTTGAACAAGAACTTTGTTGAAAAAGGTATTCCTGTTGTTCTTGGCGAAATTGGTCCTCAAGAAGGTAATTTTGAAAAACTAGTTCAAGGAAAATCTGAAGAAGAAAAAAATCTTGAAGCACTCAAACCATTAAGCGATTTAGCTAAGTATGCAGGGAAGTATAATATGTCGATCCTCATCTTCCATCTGAGTGATTTAATGCGTACAATCAACGGAAAATACCTTCCGGAGTATCTTGTTGAAGACTGGAGTAATCAAAATGAAATTGGAAATACAATGGAAATTGGATTTGATGATTATTTGGTACAAGAAGATGAAGTTTCATTCAATAAAGCTACAGGTACTGTCAGTTTTAAAAAACAGTATGCTGATTTTTCTTTAAATCCCGAATACGAAGCAAAGGATAAGTATATCTGTCTGGAATATGAAAATCTGAAAGGTGAAATTACATTATTTGCAGCTTATGATGAAGGCGATAGCAACTGGTATAATGAAGGAAATCCATATGATTCAGTCACATTTGTTTCTTCCAAAACAAAAGTTTATCTTGGATTAGACGAATCTAAAATGATGGCCTCTAAAAAACTGAAAATCAAATTACAATGCAGAAGTGTAAATGGAGAGGCAGAAGTAAAAATCAACAGAATCTATTTTACATCAGGAGATTCCGATTAGATTCTTGTTAGCAACTGGAAAAGTCAATAAAATATAATTATGAGAAGATTTGTTTTTTGTTTGATGATTCTAACCGTCCTTCCTCTTGCCGGTGTTTTTGCGCAGACAAAATCTGTTTATTCAGATTTCCCGGATTATGAGCTGAAAACAAAAATCAACGGCGATGAAAAGTTTGATTTTCTGGAGCTTTATTCTGAACGCAAAAAATCAACGCGGTTAGTGTGCGTTAACAAAAACAAACCTTCTGAGTATTCCGTGCTTTTTGAAAACCGTGCAAAACAGGATTACAGTTTTACCGCAATGTTTTACAGCAAAAAATCGGACACATTATATTTTCATATTGTGGCAAGTCCTGCGCCTGTTAACAGTTATGTTGTTTATTATGATGCAGGACTTTATTCGTTCAGTAGGAAGAACGGTGTTTTTTCAAAAGATGATTGCAAACGTTATTATGTTCCTGAGAAATGGATTTTTGATTTTGTAAAAGATGCTTTTCTTAAAAAAGGTGATTATGCGGGCTTTGTAGATTTTATCAGCTCAATTTCTGATTCATGCGAGAAAAAGCTGTGCGTTACAGATGATGACGGAAAATTGCTTTATGATGAAAAAGCCGCTGAATACATCTGGAAGAACAAGCTTTATTCATCAGATTCTTTTGCCTTTTTGAATAAATATTTAAGGCGGGTAGAAAAGGGCGCTGTTACGGAAAAATCAGCCTTTACGTTAAACGGCTGCCCTGAGCTTAAAGATTCTGTCTGTAAAGATACTTTGAATGTTGCCAATTTTGTACAGAGTGATGACGGCATCTGGTTTATAAATGAAAAGGCGGGTCCGGTAGGAAAAACTGATGAAAATGGAAACAAATATACAAAATGGGAAATGCAATATTTAAGTCCATATCTGCTTGAAGATAAAAACGGAAATCTTGTCCGCCAGCAGCCTGAATCAATAAAACAATTTAAAATCTGTCCAATAATAAGTGAGACAGATGAGGTAGATAAGGGCTTTTTCGTTTATAACGGCTGGCTTTTAATGCGCGATATGGATGGACAGACTTTTTGTGCATATAAAAATGGAGAGTTTCTCAGTAAGCCAAGTTATTCACAGATGATTTCGTTTTTGAGTGAATTAAATAAAACTGTAGAAAAGATTGAACCAAAAGTTGAGAAAACTCCGGCACCTCAAGTGATTCAAAAGTCACCAGAGCCCGTTGAATCAGAAAAAGTGACTTTATTACCAGCGCCGGTTGAATCAGAACCTGTAATTTCATCACAGGAAAGTTTAATCTCTGAATCACAAATTGAAGCTTCTGAGCAACCAGATATCCCATCTTCAATTGACACGTGGTTTTTCATCTCCATCATTCTATTCATTCTTCTTACCGCGGCAATCGTCATCATCATCACCTTATGTTCAAAAAAATACCAGCAGCACTTAAACAAAAAAGACAAGCGCCTCATCTTTACAATTCAAAACAATGAACGTACAAAAATCTCTCGCGACCTTCACGATTCAGTAGTTCAGACTGTAAGGGCAATCCGCACCGATGTAGAAATGCTTAAAGTTCAGCCGGATGAAGTTGTAAAACAGCAGCAAATCATCAAAGAAATTACAGACAGCGTGGTTCTTTTGCGAAATATCTGCTACAACCTGAGCCCTGCAGAAATAAGCCTTGCCGAAAACTCAGGCGGACAAGGTGGCACCACAAATCATCTTGAACTGCTTTCTGTAATAGACACCCTCTGTAAGCAGTTTTCACAAAAAAATAAAATACCGTGCACAATCAATACCGATACAAACTTTTACATCCCGATTTTTACACTTGAAGTTTCAAAATACGTTATCCGCGTAATTCAGGAAATCCTTACTAACATAGAAAAACATTCGTTTGCAACTTCGGTGAGCATTCTAATAAGCAACGAGCAGCTGGAAGAAAACGAAATGCTCAAAATCGTAGTGATTGATGATGGAATTGGCTGCGAGCAGAGCGAAATGACAAAAAACAAGCATCATTTTGGCGTGCGGAATATTATTGAAAATATAAACCTGGCAGGCGGTAAGGTTGAGTTTTATACAAAACCAAACGAGGGAATGAACATTGTTCTAAAAGTTCCGTGTTCGCGTGCTTTAAAAGAGGACAGTTCAAAATGACACACAATCTTTTTATAGTTGACGACCATTTTATGCTCCGAAAAGGAATTGCCGCTTATCTTGAAGAAAAAACTTTCTGGAGAATTACCGGAACCTTTGCAGATTCAAAATCCTGCCTGGAAGAATTGAATAGGGCTGCATCTGCCTTTCCCGAAATCATCATAATCGACATACAGCTGGGAAAAGAATCAGGTTTTGAGCTTGTTAGTCAAATAAAATCTGCCTTTCCTCAAATTAAAATTGTAATATATTCAATGTTCGATACTCTGGGCTTTAAGCTGCAGGCTAAAGATTTAGGTGCAGAAGGTTTTATTTCCAAGGCCAGCAGTGACGAAAAGCTTGTAGCCTGTCTGAATACCGTAAAAAATGGTGGAAGCTACTACGAAGAAAATGACCTGTCTATTCAAAAAGAGCTTGATTCCATCGTCCCTTTCCTAAAAGAAAATGAACGCCGGGTTTTCGAGCTTGTCTTGCAGGGTAAAAACAATGACCAGATTAAGGATGAACTTTTCTTAGGCCTGCACACTGTAGAAAATTATGTGAGCTATATTTTGAATATTTCAAATTGTAAAAATCGTAAGCAGTTGATGGAAAAGTTTTGTTAGAAACAAACTGTAAAGCTGTATTCTTATATCATAACATTTAAATATACTAAAGTTCTTTAATATTTTTTAATTTTTCTATTGAAAAACTCGGCGCTTTTCTGTAATATAAGATTGTCGGGGCCAACCCGACAATGACAGTGTCATTCTCGGACTTGATCCGGGAATCAAAAGCAATAGCGAGGTGACTATGAACGAGGAAATCAAAGCTGTAGCACAACGATTAATCGGTTTACGTGACATTATGGACGTAAGTGTGGAAGAAGCTGCCGGTGTTTGCGGTGTTTCTATTGAACAGTATCAGAAGTACGAAAGTGGTTATGTTGACATTCCCGTAGGTATTTTACAGTCAATGGCAAAAAAATATGGCATTGATTTGGGAACTTTGATTTCCGGCGATGAGCCTCGAATGAAGACCTACTGTCTTACAAAAAAGGATAAGGGACTTTCTGTTGACCGCCGCAGCGATTACAAGTATCAGGCACTTGCAGCCGGCTTCCAGAATCGCAAGGCTGATCCTTTCATTGTAACAATCACTCCGGAAGAAACCCGCGAGATTCACTACAATGCACATCCGGGCCACGAGTTTGAGTATATGATTGAAGGTTCCATGAAAATTGTAGTTGATGGTAAAGAAATGGTGCTCGAAGAAGGCGACAGCATTTATTTTGATGCGACAAAACAGCACGGTATGCAGGCGCTGAATAATAAAAAAGCTAAGTTTCTTGCAATCATAATATAACTTTTACATCAACATTTACGTCGGACGAGACAATATAATTAAGGATTTAATATGTTAGAAGATTTTCTTGAAAAAACAGAGTTTACAGATTATAAAGATTTTTTTGAAAACTATAAAATAAAGGTACCTGCAAACTTCAACTTTGGTTACGATGTTGTTGATGTACTCGCAAAACGAACACCAGATGCAAATGCTTTTATCTGGTGTAATGATAACGACGAAGAAATTACAATGACTTTTGGCGAGCTCAAAGAGCGTACAGACCGGGCCGCTGCATATTTTAGAAGCATTGGTATTAAACGCGGTGATTTCGTAATGCTCATTTTACAGCGCCGCTACGAGTTCTGGATTTCTATTGTTGCACTTCATAAAATTGGTGCAGCAGTAATCCCTGCAACCCACATGCTTACAAAAGAAGATATTGTTTTCCGCTGTAATGCCGCTTTTATTAAGGCAGTGGTAGCAGTAGATCACCGTGAACTTTTTACATATATAGAACAGGCTCAGCAGGAATGTCCTTCGCTTAAAACTCTTGTTGCAGTTCCGCCGTTTGGAATTGACCAGCCGATGAGTGCAGAGTTCAAGGCTGCTCATCCAACCTGGCTTGATTTTACAGAGGGCTGTAAGAATGTAAGCGAAGCAGGACTTAATGATTTCCGTTCTCTTAAACGCGAAGACATCAGTAAAAATGATGATATTCTTCTTGCTTATTTTACTTCCGGTACAACAAGTCATCCAAAACTTGTATCGCACAACTACCTTTATCCGCTCGGACACATTGTTACAGCAAGCTACTGGCAGCAGGTTCAGAAGGGTGGACTTCACCTTACAGTTGCCGATACTGGTTGGGGAAAGGCAGTTTGGGGTAAGCTTTATGGTCAGTGGATTGCTGAATGTTCTGTATTTATTTACGACTATCACGACAAGTTTAAGCCAATTGATCTTATCAAACAGATTGAAAAACATCATATTACTTCGTTCTGTGCGCCTCCAACAATCTACCGTTTCCTTATTCAGGAAGATTTAACTCAATATGATTTCTCAAGTTGTCTACATTGGTCTACAGCTGGAGAGCCGCTCAGTGAAGAAGTATTCAATAAGTGGAAGGAAATTACCGGAAAAGAAATCCGCGAAGGCTTTGGTCAGACAGAAACAACTCTCAGCCTCTTTAATTACGGCAACGAACGCATAAAACCGGGTAGCCTTGGAAAACCTGCACCTTACTACAATGTAACCCTTATAGACGATGAAGGCAACGAAGTAGAAGACGGTGAAGTTGGCGAAATCGTAGTTGATATGAAAAATGGTAACTTCCCGGGCCTCTTTATGGAATATTTTGGTGACCAGGCCCGTACAAAAGCAGTTATGCACGACGGCTACTATCATACAAGCGATAACGCCTGGCGTGATGAAGACGGATACTTCTGGTTTACGGGCCGCAATGACGACGTAATCAAGTGTTCAGGTTACCGAATTGGTACTTTTGAAGTTGAATCCGTTCTAATGCAGCATCCTGCTGTAGTTGAATGTGCAGTTACCGCAGCACCAGATCCTGTTCGCGGTCAGGTTGTAAAGGCTACAATTGTACTTGCCAAAGGCTATACTCCAAGTGACGAGCTTGTAAAGGATATTCAAACCTTTGTAAAGAAAACTACAGCTCCATATAAGTATCCTAGAATTGTTGCTTTTGCCGACAGTCTGCCAAAAACAATTTCTGGTAAGATAATGAGGAAAGATATAAAGTAAGCAGTAAAAAACTATTCAATTAATAAGCAGAATACTTTTTTGGGAATGCGGCGTATTCACCGACAATGATTGGTGCGCCATATTCCTTTGCTTTTTTAGAGAGCAAACCAATTTCATTCT
>JAFZRP010000076.1 GCA_017619795.1 Treponema sp. | reverse complement strand
GACTGACCTTTGTTAGAAACAAGGTAGAGGTGTGTTTCAGCACCAAGTGGTTCCTTGTTAGTAATCTTCATCTGCATATCATCTTTTGCAGCTGGCTTTTCAACGTATGTGAGGTCTTCAGGACGAATACCGAATGAAACTTCCTTACCAACATAGTCTTTCAAGCTCTTAGCCTGCTCGTCTGTAGGGTTGATTTCGAAAGAACCTTCGTCACAAACGATCTTACCGTTCTTCTCAAGAACCTTTACAGTAAGGAAGTTCATTGGAGGAGTTCCGATGAATCCTGCTACGAACTTGTTGATTGGGTTGTTGTAGAGGTAAAGTGGAGCACCAATCTGCTGGATAACTCCGTCCTTCATTACAACGATCTTTGTACCAAGAGTCATAGCTTCGATCTGGTCGTGTGTTACGTAGATCATTGTAGCCTGGAGTCTGTTGTGGAGTCCAGCCAATTCAGAACGCATTGTTACACGGAGCTTAGCATCGAGGTTTGAAAGAGGTTCATCGAACAAGAATACTTTAGGGTTACGTACGATAGCACGTCCTACAGCAACACGCTGTCTCTGTCCACCAGAGAGAGCCTTTGGCTTACGATCGAGGTACTGTGTAAGGTCAAGCTGTTTAGCAGCATCGCGAACACGGCGGTCGATTTCTGCCTTGTCCATCTTACGAATCTTCAATCCGAATGCCATGTTATCATAAACAGTCATATGTGGATAAAGAGCGTAGTTCTGGAATACCATGGCGATATCGCGATCCTTTGGAGGAACGTCGTTCATTTCTACGCCATCGATGAAGAGCTTACCTTCAGTAATATCTTCCAAACCAGCGATCATACGGAGAGTTGTTGACTTACCGCATCCAGAAGGACCTACGAATACGCAGAATTCCTTGTCTTCAATTGTGATATTAGCGTTGTTTACAGCACGAACTCCGCCGTCGTAAACTTTACCAATACCTTTAAGTTCTACCTTTGCCATTTAATGTGGCCTCCTTAAGGGTTATATTATTATATCTATTGTAACATAAAGAAATCAGAAGTCAACAGGAAAAACCCCTAAAATTAATAAAACAGATGCGTAAAGATATTTATTTTATTTATGCATTTTTTCTTGGCATAAAGTACTCAAAAACCGTTAATTTTGTTAATTTATTAACAAAATCACCAAAAATTAACATGCCGTTAAAATAAGCTGATTGAATATTTCTGATTAAAAAAGATTTTCGGAATAAAAAAAAGGCTTCCCAAAAAGGAAGCCTTTAGCGACAAATGGGATTGAACCATTGACATCACGGATATGAGCCGTGTGCTCTACCAACTGAGCTATGTCGCCATACAATGAACGTTATACTATATAAAAAAAGGGATTATGTCAAGTCTCATAAATCTTATTCTCAAAAAAAATCATTATTTTTAAATAAAATTCGTATTTTTTTTAATTCTTTTCTATATATAACACATTTTACAGCATATAAAATCACCAAAAGACATATAGCCAGAAAACTCAGCCGGAACAAAACTGCTTTTATAATTATAAAACGGGCCTTTAATGTGCCTTAAAAAATTAATAAACTTTTTGCACACATAAAACGCGCGTTAAATAACTGGAATTTTGAATAAACATGTCCAAACTTGGCACGAAATTTGCTAAATAATATGAACACATTACATATGCAAAGGAGGCATGTTTAATTATGGACGTTAGCGAACTCAACAACCTGCCGTCCTTAGTGATTAAGGGGGAAATCACTAGGGAGGCCGCAGCTGGAAATGTTCTGGAATTTATCCAGAAACATCCGCAAATTTTCGGACTTAACAAATATGACGATGATTTTAAATCTGACGTTATGATAATTTTGTTAGGTAAAAAAGAAAGGCTTCTGCCCTTGTACTGCAAAAACGGAAAGTATGAACTGAATACAAACCTGTACATTGGTGGAGATGATTTTTTCTATCATATTTACTGGCTTGTAACAAGTGCAATAAATACAAAAAAACGTACGCTTGTTAAACAGAAAAACCGCGAAGATGCTATCTATACCAACAGCAGAATTCAAGTTAAAGATAACGAACACAAAATGTCCAGGCTTACTCCAGTTACAGAAGTTCCCAAAGTGCCTCGAAATTTCAAGCAGATTTCTGTAGAAGATTTTAAGAAAACTTTTGTTCAGGTTATTGATAACAAATGTGATAAACGACTGCTTGTCCTTGCAATGAAATCTTCCTTTTATCTTACAGACGAAATAATAGAAAAAATTGCCGAACATTATAAATTAAACAGGGATGATTTTTATGAAGCAATTCAATTTTTAAAGAATTCTCTGGATGTAAAATCACAAAAGAGAAATTATAAGGCCGAACGGAGAAACCGCGCTTACTATTATAAATTGAATTATGAAAGTCAATTCGAAGCTTTAAAAGGCGGAATCTGTGAAGATGAATTTCAGAAGAAAAAGCTGGAAGAAAAAATAATCCTTCATAATGCACAATGGAAAAAGCTCAACCTGCAGTTAAAAAACGGAGGTCCATACGTACGTCCATCAAATAAAATGATTGCAAATTTTCTGGGAATTTGCGAAAGACAGGTTTCATATTATGTAGCATCTGCAAAAAAGGAAATAGAAAAAAAATTGAGCAATGAAGAAATGCCGGAATTCGCTGAGGAGTCGGAACAGGTGGATTTATAAAAAAAAAATTCAAACAAAAAGACTTCCGTACATAAATCTGAAAAACTATGCGGAAGTCTTTTTAAAGAAAGCTTTCTGGTACTTGCCTTGAATATTTTTTTTAATATAATACAGATTATGAAAATTTATTTAGCAACTGGAAATCTCCATAAAAAAAAGGAAATGTGCGAGCTTTTAAGTGAGCATGAAATTTTAATTCCAAAAGATGAAGGTATTGATTTTAATCCGGAAGAAACCGGAACAACCTTTTATGAAAACAGCCTTATAAAGGCAAAAGCATTGTATGAAATTGTACACTGCCCTGTTATTGCAGATGATTCTGGTATCTGCGTAGATGCTTTAGGCGGCGAACCGGGACTTTATTCATCGCGCTATGCCGGCCCGGAATTTATTCACGGAAAACCGGACGGAGCAAAAATCTCTCAGGAAGAGCAGAATATTTTTCTTATTCAGCAGACAAACGAAGCCATAAAATCGGGAAAGCTTCCAAAGGGTGAATACCTGCACGGAGAACGTTCCTGTCACTATACCTGCGCCATGGTAATGTATTGCGGCGGAGACAGACTTTTTGTCGCTCAGGAAACTTTTGAAGGAACCCTAATAGACGATATTTCTAAACAGTGCGGTACAGGCGGCTTTGGCTACGATCCTATTGTATTTTTGCCGGAGTTTAATAAAACCGTTGCAGAGCTTACTGCAGAGCAAAAAAACGAAATTTCCCACCGTGGAAAAGCTGTAAAAGCCCTTAAAAAAATGATAAATCTTTAAAAAAACACGAATTTTGCATTTTTTTGTAAAAAAAATGCAAAAAAAAGCAAAAAATTTAAAAAAAAGATTAAAGTTTATTTGTATTCCATCCGATAAAAAACAAAGAGATGTCAAGTTCTGCCGTTTAATTACGGGAACTGGCATTCAAGCAAAAATGTGTAGGTGTAGCCTTGTAAACAACATTTACGCATTTTTGCGTTTTCTACTAACAGAAGAAAGGATTCTTCTGCACACATTCCAAGGAGGAATACTATGGTTATCAACCACAACCTGTCGGCAATGTTTGCCAATCGTCAACTCGGAGTTACAGGTCTCTATCTCAACAAAGACATGGAGAAACTGTCATCAGGTGAAAGAATCAATCGTGCAGGCGATGATGCTTCAGGACTCGCAGTATCTGAAAAGATGCGCAGCCAGATCCGCGGATTGAATCAGGCTTCACAGAACGCTTCTAACGGTATCAGCTTTATCCAGACAACAGAGGGT
>JAFZRP010000075.1 GCA_017619795.1 Treponema sp. | reverse complement strand
CAGATTTGTGGAATTGCGCTGGTTATTTTATGGGTGGTGCATATTGTTTTGAACCGCAGATGGTATGGTGCGCTTTTTAAGGGTCAATATAAGCCGTATCGCATAATGCAGCTTATTATAAACTGCGGTGTTCTGATTTGCTCTCTGTTCCTTATGATCAGCGGACTTTTAATGGCATGGTTCATTCCGTCTGAATGGGTTGGCGGTGCACTTGGATTTGCAAGAACTACTCACCTGCTCGCCTCTCACTGGTATTATATTTTCATGGCGTTTCATATTGGGCTGCATGGTGCAATGATAGCTCGTTTTTGTCATTCTGAAACCAAACAACGTCATTCTGAACTTGTTTCAGAATCTCCTGAAGATGAGATGCCGAAACAAGTTCGGCATGACAGTGTCTTTCTCAAAATTATTATTATCCTCATCAGCCTTTACGGAATCTATGCCTTCATAATCCGAGGCGTGTGGAAATACATGTTTGGCCTGCAGCAGTTTTTCTTCTTTGATTTTAGTCGAGGATATATTCTATTCGCACTGGATTATATTTCAATAATTGTTCTGTTTGCGACGATTATACATTACATCAGAAAAGTTGTGGTAGCGATGGGAGCGGCTGCGAAGCAGGCCACCGCAGGCGAAGCCGAGGAGGCTGACCGTTAGGGAACCGCGGACGTAGCGACCCGAACAAAGTGAGGGGACCACCCAAGGAGATAAAGAAAATGATAACCGTAAATCTTCGTTACACCGGCAAAGGAAACGCCGCACTCGACTTTGCAAAAGAAATGACAGAAAGCGGAACTGTAGCAAAAATCCGTGCAGAAAAAGGAAACTGCCGCTACGAGTACTTTCAGCCCCTTTTTGATGACAGCCCGGACAAAACAGTTCTCTTAATTGACCAATGGGAAAATCAGGCCGCAATTGACGTACACCACGCCTCCCCTATGATGGCCACAATCGCAGCCCTGCGCGAAAAATACGATCTTCACATGACAGTAGAAAGATTTCTGTCTGATGAAAGCGGAGTTCCAGACAGCGACAAGAAGTTTATCAGAAACTAAAAACTGATATCAGAATCCTATATCATCAAAAAAGTGCCAACTCCAATGAGCATTACGGACTTCCTATGTCTCATCTTTACAGCGAAGAGGATAACAAGATTTACTTTCACTGCGCCAAAGAAGGCCACAAAATCGACGCGATTAAAAACTACGACAAGGCAAGTTTCTGTGTATATGATTCAGGTTACCGTAAAGAAGGCGAATGGGCACTGAATATCAGCAGCGTAATCGTATTCGGGAAAATCCGCCTCGTGACAGATGAAGCACTCACCCGTGAAATCTGTACAAAACTCGTTCAGAAATTTACAGATGACCAGGAATATCTGGAAAAAGAACTCACAAATGCCCTGCCCCGCGTTCAGTGCCTTGAACTGGAAATTGAACATATGACCGGCAAGCTGGTGAATGAATCGTAACGAGATTCTATCTGAATCTTCAAACACCTTCTATCATCTGAAAGTCATTTATCAGTTTATCAAAAATGCCTTTTACTCTATCTTCTGGATTTTCATGCAGGAATTCGTGCCAGAACTCAAAGGTTGTAATGACATTTGCAGCAGCAATATGTTTTTTAATAAGCTCTGGATTTATGATTTTTCCGGAAATTTCTTTTACGGCATTGGTATACATTTTAAGTATTTTATCCAGTTCAATCTGAATACCATCGGCTCCGAGTCTGCTCATAAAAAAGCTCAAGTCTTCAGAAGCGCCTCCGATGCTAACGTTCTGCCAGTCACAAACACAGTTTTTTCCATCTTCAGCTTTTAGTAAATTATCCCAGTGAAAATCTCCGTGAATCAAAACCCCGTCTTCGTTATTATGCCAGCTGATTATTTCATTTATCTTTTCTGCAATAGGATTTAAAGCCTGTTCATCAAAAACTTTTCCATGCTCATTAAGAACACTCTTCCAACCGTTGAGACAATATTCAACACGTCCTTTGTCTAAAGGCTCTTTTCCTGTCTTCTTCAAAAACTCAGGGATTTTATCATTATGAATTCGCGCCAAGGTATTAATGATTTTTTGAAGCTCACCGTCGGAATTGGACCGTTCAAGCGGAGCATATTTTTTCATAAGAATGATTATCTCATCATCAGATAATTCAACGTTTAATATTTCTGGAAGATATTCGGAAGCGCTGTTCATTTTGCTTTGATAAAACAAGGCCTCTTTTTTATATGTGTCAAACATATCGTTTTTTAACATATTCCTATGAACATGTTTTAAGATTTGCTCTCCATTGATTTCATAGACATTTGCGCCACTCTGCCCCACCCTGATTTCGGTGACTTTATTTCCTGTTAAATATTTGTTGATGTCCATAAATCAATTTCTCCCATATTTAAACACTTGGTAAAGTCCATACTTGTATGATTATTAAAATTAAAAAACATTTTATAGGATTTGAAATACAAACATAATAATCTGTAAATCTTTTACTATTCGGATTCGCTAAAATCATTTTTTGCCATTTTACCTGGCCTAAAATTGATAAAAGAGGAATTAAGGAAACTAAAAAATATAAGATAGAAGCAATGTAATCTTTGATAGATAAGCAATGGAATGCTTCTAATATTGGGAAATATATAAGAAATACCGACAAAGCATTTACGATATACATAGGAAGAAACCAATTATTTGAAATTCGAAAATCAGCAAAATCTTTATTCTTCTTTGACCATATAATTCCAACTATCGAATTTATAGAAAGATATACTCCAATTAAAATAAAAGATAATAAATTGATATCAGATGTAATAAAATAAGAGATAAACCTAGGTCCAAGAAGAGCTACCAAAAGAATTATAAAATCAAAAATCAGATAGATTTTAAATAGTACTTTTTTCATTCACTCAAATCCACATCCGGCGTAATCTGCAATAGAATTATGGTTCTTACGATGATTTTTTCTCTGTCCATCTTACAGCTCCGAATATTTTTTATTGCTACCCTTAGCCTTTTCTACAGGATACTTTTTCTCGTTCATATCCATTTTCATATTGATGATTTCGTCTTCATCAAGGTTCAGGGCATCGAGCATGTCACGACAATAAACAAGAACATCGGCAAGCTCTTCTTTTACGTGCTGGAGATTATAGTCTGTATCGCTCCACTGGAAGCATTCCAAAAGCTCATTTGCCTCAATAGAAATTGATTTAGCAAGATTAGCCGGAGAATGATACTGCGCCCAGTCGCGGTCTGCTACAAATTTTCTGATTCTGTTTATTGTTTGTTCGTTCATGTGTAGTCTCCTCTTAATAATGCGGTGGCTTCCTATTAGGAATATCCCCTTCCATCGTATTTGACATTTCGCGGATTTTATCAGACATTAATTTAATTTCTTTTTGCAACTTATCAATAGTTTTAGCCTGTTCAACTGCAACATCCTGAATCTGGTTTACAAAGTCTTCCATGTAAGCAAGCTTCATTTCAATTGCTGTTAGGCGGTCTTCGGTTTTGGGTTCCATGTTTTCTGACATACAACGACCTTATATTTACTCCCAAATCTGTTTTATTTTTGAGTTTATCAAATCGGTCGCAAAATCCTTTATATTTTCATCTGCAGAAATTTCCTGATCTTCCAGAGCCATATTGATATTAACGGACTTCAGAATTTCAGCCGCTTTTTTTTGTGACTGCTCTTCTACAAGATTTTGAAAAGTTGTTTTAGGTTTAAAATAATACACGAATTCACAATTCATTGCTTCTGCAGTTTTTTTCATTGTTGAAAGCTTCAGGTTTTCTTCATTCGTTTCCATCTTTGTAATGCGCGGTTGTGACACCCCAAGCCTCTTTGCAAGCTGAATCGCAGTCATGCCAATTGCTTCCCTAACGGTGTTAATCCATCCGAAACCATGAGGAATTATATTGTTTGCAGACTTCAGTTCAGAAGTTTTTTTATCCAAAGCCCTAATTTGAAGAATTCTTGCGTCCATTTTTATAACCTATATGTTAATTTTTCATATTAATTATATTACTTATCGGTTATATTTTCAAGTTTTATTATAACTTTTATGTTATATTTTTTTTGATGATTTTTAGCAGGGAAAGCCCCTCAACGCCCCCGATACTCATGCTCTTAATAATGCGGAGGCTTTCTATTAGGAATATCACCTTCCATCGTATTAGACATTTCGCGGATTTTATCTGACATTAATTTAATTTCTTTTTGCAGCTTATCAATAGTTTTAGCCTGTTCAACTGCAACATCCTGAATCTGGTTTACAAAGTCTTCCATGTATGCGAGTTTCATTTCAATTGCAGTTAGGCGGTCGTCGGTGTTGGGTTCCATATTTTTCCTTTTTTTATATTATGCAGCATACAGATTCTTTTGAAAATCAACAAATACTTTATTAATTTCTCCTAAAGAACCAAGTTCAGATTTGGCATCATTAATTGTGCCATACTTAAGTTTAATAAGTTCCGGAAGATTTTCCATTGAAAGTTCTGCATAACCTTGTTGTATATATTGCTGTAAAACAAAATCAACAAAATCAGTTTGATTAGTATTAAGAGCTGAAATAATATCAGCACGCACAAGGGCAACTCTTTGTGCACGTTCAATTGGAGTCGTATTATACGCAAGATATTCTAGAACATCCAGAAGGTCACACTTGTCCATACTTAAGAGACTTTGCACCATTCTGATCTTTTCAATCGGAAAGCCTTCACGTTCAAGTTGATTAAGTAAAGCTTCTCTTGTTTCAGGATTCTGCCACTGTGTATGAAGATCTTCATCATCCTTGAAAAAGGCCGGAAGTTTTCCAAAGAGTATTTTTACAAATTCTTCAAGAGTGATTAATTCTCCATCAAACATAAAGCGTTCTTCCCAACGGAAATCTTTCTTTACCTTTGCTTTTCTTTCTGGTGAAAGTTCAATTTCAATAACATCCTTTGGAAGCTTAGGACAAGTACAAGGAAGATTACCACAAACTGGACAAGGCTTTGGAATACACTGACATGGGGAACAGCCACATACAGGACACACTTTTGGTGGCTTTGGAGGTTTAGGCGGTCGTTGTTCACAAACGCATGGCCATTCTCCACACTTAGGGCAGACAGGCTCTCCATCCCATTCAGGATCATAAAAGTTTTCAGAAGCACCTACAAAGTCATAAATTGTAAAATAATATTTATCATCAAAAAGTCGTGTTCCACGTCCAATAATCTGTTTGAACTCAATCATGTTTGGCACAGGACGCATCAAAACAATATTTCGAACATTCTGTGCATCAACACCAGTTGAAAGCTTTTGAGAAGTTGTCAGAATTGTAGGAATAGTTTTCTCGTTATCCTGAAACTTCCTAAGCTGTTCCTCTCCCTCTTCTCCATCGTCGGCAGTAACACGAACACAGTAAAAAGGATTCGGAGCTTTTGAATATTTATTAATCATGTCGCGAACTTGCATAGCATGATTCTGGGTTGCACAGAAAACAATAGTTTTCTCGTCAGGTTCAATTTGTTCAATGAACTCTGCTACACGGTCCTCGTCTCTCTGACGGATTTTTATATCACCCTTATAGAAATCTTTTTCTGTATAAGTTTTATCCTTATCGAGTAATTCCTCGCCCTGAATAATCTTATCATCAGGGTCGTACTGGTATTCATCAAGGATTTTATTCTGACAGATTTTTACACGATAAGGAGTAAGATATCCATCTTCAATACCTTGCCTTAAAGAATAAACATAAACCGGTTCACCAAAATATGAATAAGTATCTGCGTTTATCTGGCGGCGTGGAGTTGCAGTAAGACCTAACTGATAAGCAGGTGTAAAATATTCTAGCAATTTTCTCCATTCACTTTCATCATTAGCACCACCACGATGACATTCATCAATGATAATAAAATCAAAAAAGTCTTCTGGATATTGTTTGTAGTATTCGGTAACAGTATTGTCATTGTCGGGCTCGACCCGACAATCTCCTTCAATTTGCTCACCATCATTTCCACAAAGCATTGTCTGGAAAATAGTAAAATAAATACTTGCTCCCATTGGAACCTTACCACCATTTTTACGGATTTCCTTTGGTGTAACACGGGCAAGTGCATTCTGATCAAAAGCACCAAACGCATTAAAGGCCTGGTTTGCAAGAATGTTTCTGTCTGCTAAAAAGAGAATTCGCGGAAGTTTTCCGTTCTGAAGTGTATTCCACTTTGTCTGCATAAGCTTCCAGCAGATTTGAAATGCAATATAAGTTTTACCGGTTCCTGTAGCAAGTGTTAAAAGAATACGGTCTGTTTTTTTACTGATTGCATCAAGAACAGCATTAACTGCATTTTCCTGATAGTAGCGTGGCTGTTTACCGCCGTCACGATTGAATGGTTCAAGATAAAACTTATCACGCCAGTCATTTTTTTCCGGAAAGGTTCTCGCCCATAATTCGTCTGGAGTTGGGAAACTGTCTACAAGGCCTTCTATAAAATCTCCCTTTTTGGCCTGCATATCAATAGCCCAAATCTGGTCACCGTTCGTAGAATATGTCCAGCGGATGTTCATTGCATCCGCATATTTTTTAGCCTGTTCAACACCTTCACTTACATCTTTTTCATCACTCTTGGCTTCTACAATTCCAATCTTTACGCCTTTGTATGTAAGCAAATAATCAATCTTATCTGGATTTCTTTTTGCCTTACGAACAATACGACCTGGAGCAACTTGATACGCACGCTGCTCAGTAAAGATATCACTTCCTTCAACAACGCCCCAACCGGCATTACGAAGAGCAGGATCTATTTTCTTTAACCTTGTATCGCTTTCGTTCATAATTTTATTTTCTCCAGATTGTGCATAATATATTTATATGCACAAATTTTCCAACTATTTGTGCATATTTTTATAATTAGGGGAAATCTTCCTCTAATTTTCCTTAATTTCCTCTAATCGTTCTTCAAAGGTTTTACTTCGTGTATAACCTCTTAAACGTTTGTTTAGTGAGACAATTTCCATAAGACCTTTTTCAACAAGACCTTCTAAATCTGCACGAATTGTTTTTACAGAAACATTAAACCTTATTTCCAAATCTTTACTGGTAAATATAGACGAAGGTTTTTCTGCACAGATTTTTATAATTTGAATCTGGCGCTCATTCAAACCTGGAATTCTATATTCCAATATTGCTGCATTTTCTTTTGTTTTGCGTTCAAGATAAACTTTTAGTTCTTCAAAAGCTTGATTAAGAACTTTTAAATTATAGTGTATAAAATAACCTAAATCATAATTATCATGTTCTGTATACAAAAAAACTTTTTCATATTGAACTTTTGACTTATAAATAATACGCGAGATAGAAAGATATTCTGTAAGCCAATAACCTTTTTTTAGCATATACCAGTAAAAAAGAGAACGCGCTGTTCTTCCATTACCATCTACAAAAGGATGGAGATAAGAAATCATAAAATGAAGAATTACTGCTTTAATGATTGGATGAATAAAACCTTTCCCCTCATCGTTTATTAAAGCACATAATTCTGTAATTGTTGGAATAATCATTTTGTATGAAGGAGGCTCATGAGCAACTTCTCCAGTCATAACATTCATAACATGAATACTGTCATCTGTTCGAAAGCGACCTTCATCATCAGAATTATCCAAAGTCTTTTCTGTGATTTGTTTATGTATTTCAAGTAATAATTCCTGCGAAAAATCATCATCTTTATGTTCAGAAAGATAACGGATTGTATTGTAATTATTTAATATCATTTGCTGGCTTTTATCTTTTGGCTTTGCCTGCTTTCTGAGCATTTCTTTTGCAACTTTTCTTGTAGTAGAAGCACCTTCCATTTGGCTTGAAGCAATAGCTTCTTCCATAATTGAACTTAGTAAATAATAGCGTCTGTTTTTGTCAGAAAGAATATCTGTAGAAGAAAGTGTGCCACCAAAATTCATATCAAAATTATGGAGAAGAGCTTGCATTGTATTTGTTTCTTTATACATAAAAGAGCATATAGAAAATCTAAAAAAGTTGGCTCCCATCTGCCTGATTTTTTTAATTGCATTCCAAAAGTCTTCTGGTTTAATTCCCTTAGGAACATGATATTTGACAGAATCCCAATATGCATATTCTTCTACCATTTTGCTGATAGAGCCAGCATACTCTTGACTCATGAGAATGGAATAAACTTCTTTTGTAATGGGCTTTATAGGAGCTTCTTCTATCATGAGTATATGATAACATTGAAATATAAAATTTGCAAGAAAATAAGGGAAATTTTCCTCTAATTTCCCTTATTTTCCCCTATTTATAATTCTCCTTCAAACGCTTTTTGTAGGAGGGATTGTTTTAGTTCGTCGCAATCGGCGAGCTGCTTTGTGTAGATTTCTTCAAGTTGGTGAACTTTTTCGCTGAGGGAATCGAGATGTGCTACGATGCGTTTTTGTTCTTCTAGTGGTGGAAGAGGGATTTCAATATCTTTTAATGAAGAATTCGAAATAACTGGTTGTGCAGCTTGTCTTGCATATTTTCGTAAATCTTTGAAATTTAATAAGTATGTTAAAAACTTATAATCAAACGGATCTTTTAAGAAACTGAGCTTAAACGCATTATCAGTTAACCATATAGGTTCAGATAAAAAGCGAACATTTCCACACAAGGCTCCTACTCTTCCTATGATTATATTATCACCAGTAAGATTATATTCATTATGGTAAGCGATGATTCCATTTCCACCATAAATTGGATATTGTCCTTTGATAATACTCTTTGAATTTAAATATTCTCCGCTTGTTAATTTGAATAAGTCAGAAAAGAGTTGGGTTTCCCAAGATGTATTGCTGAATGCTTTTTCTAGTTCTGCCTGGAAAAGTTGTTTGGTGTTCTGTAAGTTTTTTTCGGCGGCGGTTTTAAGTGTTTCTATCTGTGCAAACTTTTTGTCCAGCACGGCAACAATTCGTTTCTGTTCTTCTAGTGGGGGAAGTGGTATCTGAACCTGACTTATAACTGTTTTCGATATTTCTTTAAATGTTGTTCCTTTTCCAATAGAGTTGAGATAATCTACATTTTTAAGCAAAAAGTAATATAAGTATTCGTTAAATATTTCTTCAGAACATACAAAATTTTTAAAACCTTGATTACAATAAAAATCCATTTCCGAAATTGCAACTTTTCCAATTGGAGCTCGAGAAGTAAATATAACTGTTCCTTTAGGCTGTAATTGTAAACTACAATCTTTTACAGCCTGTGTCGTAATATGTCTAACAGAATCAAATATATATTTTTTGTTAATATCAATTTCTGCTGGTGTAATCCATTTTTCAGTTCCATTCCAATATGATTTATTTGTAGTAGATGGAGTTGTTCCACCTATAATATTGCAAACTTCACCAAGTTTTTTTATCTGCCAGTCTTTTTTCATAATTCCTTTAATCCTTGATATTGCGTTAGCAAAATCGAATCCGTATAGCACCACGGGGGCGTTGCGGGGGTGTCCCCCGCAGAGGGGGTAGCGACCAACGAAGTGGGCGCGAGGGGGAGACTTCCCCCTCCTAACTCCTATAAGTTCTTCAAAATCTCTGAACTCTGTTTATTCAGTTCCTGCATTTCTGCAATGATTTCGGACGGTTCACGTAAGGTCTTTTCTTCTTTTTTGTTCGGGTTCTTTACGCTTAAATCGAGAGTGTCGGGATTCAAATCTTTTACATCGAGGCTCCAGCTGTTCGGGCTGTCGGCTTTTGTTTTCTGGAGGGCAATAAAATCTGCAAGGTCATCTTCGTTGAGCGGATTTGTTTTTCCTAGGTTGCGGTCGAGGTTGAGCTGGTAGTACCACACTTTTTCTGTCGGCTTTCCTTTTTCAAAAAAGAGAACAACTGTCTTTACACCAGCCCCTGTGAATACTCCGCTTGGGCAGTCGAGAATTGTATGAAGATTACAGCTTTCCAGAAGTTCACGGCGGAGTGCTATGCTTGCGTTATCTGTGTTGCTAAGGAAGGTGTTCTTGATTACAACACCTGCACGACCGCCTGCCTTAAGCATCTTGATAAAATGCTCCATAAAAAGATATGCGGTTTCGCCGGTTTTAATCGGGAAGTTCTGCTGGATTTCGCTTCGCTCTTTTCCTCCAAAAGGAGGATTTGCAAGTATGATATCTTTTCTGTCTTTCTGCTGAATCTGGCTCAAATCTTCTGCGAGGGTATTTGTGTGCATGATATTCGGAGCTTCTACTCCATGGAAAATCATGTTCATAATTCCGATGATGTAAGCCAGGCCCTTTTTCTCTTTTCCGTAGAAGGTTGATTTCTGAAGTGTCTGCTTCTGTTCAACGGTTTTTGCCTTTTCGTTCAAATAATTAAATGCTTCGCAAAGGAAGCCGGCACTACCACAGGCTCCATCGTAAATTGTATCTCCGATTTCTGGTTCTACAACTTTTACGATTGTTCTGATGAGCGGACGCGGTGTGTAATATTCTCCACCGTTGCGGCCGGCGTTTCCCATTTTGTGAATCTTACTTTCGTAGAGGTGGCTCATTTCGTGTTTGTCTGTTGCTGTCTGGAAATGAAGGCCATCTGCGTAGTTTAAGATTTCGCGCATGTTGTAGCCGGAAACTATTTTGTTTTTGAGTTCGCTGAAGATTTCACCAATTTTGTATTCGAGTGTATCTGGTGTTGTTGCTGTGTTTTTGAATTCTTTGAGATATGGGAAAAGCTTTAGATTTACAAAGTCTGTAAGGTCGTCGCCTGTCATGGCGTTTTTATGATCTATTTCGCCCTTTGAAGTTTTAGGGCAGGCCCAGGAATTCCAGCGGTATTCTTTTTTGATGATGCGTTTATATTCTTTTCCCTGAAGTTCCATTTCGTCGCTACGCTCGTCTTCAAGGTCATCAAGATATTTTAAGAAGAGAATCCAGCTTGTCTGCTCTACATAATCAAGTTCGTTTGAACAGCCTGCTTCCTTCCAAAGTATGTCGTCTATGTTTTTGAAGATTTGTTCGTAGTTCATATATAACATCCTGCTTTTTCTATATATATAAATTATATCATTAGTTTATATTTTTTTATACATTTTGCTATTATCATTAGATATTTTTTTTGTAATGTAGGTTTGATACACTATTCAATTATACCAAATACCCGCCCCTTTGCATTACATTTTCTCCGAACTTTTTTGACCACCTTTTTTATTTTTCTGACCACCTCTACTGTTTATTTACAGTTATCTTTACAGTAATCTTTGTAATTTCCCATCTTCTTCCCCTCCCCAGCCAAATGCATTATAATACCCCCATGAAAACCTCAGAAAAATTTATACTTATGCTTTTAATTTCAGCGCTTTTTGCCGCCAGCTGCAGTAAATCTACTACCGGCCAACCCTACGCCACCCAAAAAGACAACGCCTGGTCGCGGAATGCGTGCGGGGCTTTTTCTATGGCTTATTATCTTACAGAAACGAATCAGATTAATGGCTCTGATGTTGCAAAGACTGCTAAAAAAATATATCAGAAAATTAAGTTTGACCCTTCTGCCGGTTTTGGCGATTACAGTGATCCTTTTAAAATAATCAGGGAAAGTGCTCAGTATGCCAGCTCGGTTTCTTTTAAAATGAATCTTTCGGACCCTCAGACTCCCGGCGAACAGCTTATGAAAAAGCTTTTTGATGCTGTTGGGGCAGACGCTTCGCAGTTTGAAGACATAACTGACATTTCGACAGCGCTTGCCAAAGATGAATATGTAATTGAAATTCTTGTTCCAAGAGCGAGTGTTGATTTAGCCTCTCCAATGAATAACCCTCTCCATTATGTTCTTACTTACTGGAAGGATGGCACCTTGTACACGCTGGACCCGGGCCGCGGAAAAGAAGAGCCAAGGCAGAACTTTATTGATGGCACTACGACTAAATGGAGTTTTTGCAACAGCGGGATTTTCCTTCTCCCCCTAAATGCATTCTAATAAAACTCAACCTTTATCTCACTTAAAAACTCGGGCGCGTTCGGGGCAGGCGTCTCTCCTTTCTTGACATTTTCACAAATTATGTCATACTGTAATCACAATACATATTTAACCAACCATTCAGAGGTATTATATGAACATTTTTAAAAAGATTTACTGCAGGATTTTTCAGGGGTGTTTCCAT
>JAFZRP010000074.1 GCA_017619795.1 Treponema sp. | reverse complement strand
CTATTCCGAGCAAGTGTGCAAAGATTCTTGGTGGCTGCTGTGGAACTACGCCGGAGTATATTATAGGTGTTAGGGATAAGGTGTTAGGTGATAGGGAGGAGGGGGAAGTCTCCCCCTCGGCTGCAATGGCTTCGCCATTTCCGCCTACCCCTTCTGCGGGGGACACCCCCGCAACGCCCCCGGTTGATTCCTTGGGGTGTGTTAGCTCAAACTCACAAATAGTTTACTTTGGCGGCGCATACCCTACCGTGCTCATTGGCGAGCGAATAAATCCTACGGGAAAGAAAAAGTTCAAGGAAGCATTGCGCAACAAAGATATTCCGTACATTATTCATCAGGGAATTGAACAGGAAGAAGCGGGCGCACAGGTACTCGACGTAAACGTTGGATTGCCGGAAATTGACGAAAAAGAAATGATGCTCACCGTAATGGAAGAGCTTCAAAGTGTAACTACCCTGCCGCTTCAGATAGATACAACTAACGCACAAGTAATGGAAGCTGCCCTGCGCCGCTACAACGGAAAACCAATGATAAACTCCGTAAACGGCAAGCAGGAAATTATGAACCAGGTCTTCCCGCTCGTAAAAAAATACGGAGGCTTGGTTGTAGCCCTTACACTAGACGAAGATGGAATCCCGGAAACAAGTGCACGACGAATTGAAATTGCAAAAAAAATCTATGCCGAAGCCGAAAAATACGGCATCGCAAAAAAAGATATTATCATAGACCCGCTGGCAATGGCCGTTAGCAGCGACACAAAGGCTGGACTTGCAACACTGGAAACAGTTCGTGCTGTTCACGAAATGGGCGGTCTGACTTCGCTTGGTATTTCCAACGTAAGCTTTGGTCTTCCAATGCGCGAGTTTGTTACAGCATCATTTTTTACAATGGCAATGCAAAACGGCCTCAGTGCCGCCATTATGAATCCGCTCCAGCAGGAAATGAAAAAGGTCTGGCACACCACAACGCTGCTTTTAGGTAAAGATGAAAACTGTGCGAAGTACATTGAGTGGACCGCGCAAGTTTCTGTGCAACCTTTAACAACAGTTGGTACTGCTTCCGCAACCAGTACAAGTTCACCCACCCCTACAGGCAGCGCAGGGGTTTTAGGGGGCGAGCCCCCTAGGCGAGGGGGTAGCGAAAGACCGCTTGCGGGCTGTAGCAAGGGGGAGACTTCCCCCTTCCCTAGAACCTCAAACCTATCTAACGCAATCATAAAGGGACTTAAAAATGATGCGGCAACAATAACACGGGAGCTGCTAACAAATACTGACTCACTGGAGATAATTAACGAGCATTTGATCCCTGGATTGGATTACGTAGGCAAACGGTTTGAACAAAAAACAATGTACCTGCCGCAGCTTTTAATGGCGGCTGAAGCGGCAAAATCGGCGTTTGGAGAAATCCGCAGCTTTATGGAAAAGTCCGGCAAAAAGGGTGAATCAAAGGGAAAAATTATAATCGCTACGGTAAAGGGTGACATTCACGATATCGGTAAAAACATTGTCAAAGTCCTTCTGGAAAACTACGATTTTGAAGTTATAGATTTAGGCAAGGATGTCCCGCCGGAAACTGTTGTAGAAGCCTGCAAAAAAGACCACGTACAGCTTGTCGGTCTTTCTGCACTCATGACAACAACCGTTGTAAGCATGGAAGAAACAATCAAACAATTGCGAGCTGAATGTCCGTGGGCAAAAGTTTGCGTTGGCGGCGCCGTTATGACCCAGGAATATGCCGACCAGATTGGCGCTGACTTTTATGGCAAAGATGCTATGGACACCGTTAGATACGCGATGGAAGTGTTTAAGTAAGCTTACGAAAAGAGGTTAAGCCACAGAAATTACATCATCTGTGTTATATACGAAACCTTTTTCATACATAAAATCAGGAGAACAGTCTATTTCTCCATTATTCCAGGTAACAATTCCGTATTCCAATTTTGGATTTTCGTAAACTTCTGGATTTTTTAGGGGTTCAAAAACTTCTCCTTTAAGAATGGTTGTGTCAAAAAGCTTTACAACTCCATCAGAAAACTTTACTAAATATACACCGCTATACATATGCTTTACTTCAAGAACAGTAAGCATTTTCTCTGGATTATCTGAATATACAATTCCGTTCTCTTCGTGCATTTTTCTTCCCCTGTTATGAATCTATTTTATCAAAATGCTTATTCTGTACTGCAAGATTCCAAGCCGCATATGCCTTTTCTTCGTTCTTCTTAAGCCAATCTTGAACAGCCTTCAACTGCTTTGCAGGAAGCTCTCCCGCAAGAATCGTTCCATCAATTGCAACAGAAGCTCGAAACTCTCCATAAAAAACATGAACATGAGGTTTGTTATGATGTTTAATATCATTGAACATCAAATATATCACAATTCCGTCAAATCTTTTTAGTTCCGGCATCCTATTGCTCCCTTGATACTATTATAACACACATCTTATCTTTTGCCAGTATATATAAATTGCAAACAGGTTTATTAAAATGATTCAAATTGTTTCTAAAATTGTATTCACCTTTCTAAACACTCTATTGCTATTTCCTCTTTGAAAATGCCCTTTATAACTTGCAAGGATGCATTCCTTATCTTCCTGATTTTTCATTCCAATGTTGTATAAATGCCTAAAGTTTTTTACTTTTGAAAAAACTCGTTGCTTGCTCTGAGCCTTTACAGTTTGAATTATTTTTCCATTTTTAGAATATTTAAAATTCCAGCCCAAAAACTGGATTCCGTCTTTTACTGGAAAAACTTTTGATTTTGGATTCAATGCCAATTTTTCTTTTTCTAATTCTTTTTTTACTGTTTCAAAGATTAAATCGGCTTCTTGCTTAGTCCTTACTAACATAATCATATCATCCATATAGCGGACATAACATTTTACCCTAAGCTTTTCTTTTATTATTCTATCAATTCTATCCAGATACAAAAGAGCAAAGTTCTGGCTTGATTGATTTCCCATAGGAAGCCCTTGTCCATTTCCGTAACTGTCGATTATGGTTTCCAGAAGATAGCGAATATTGGAATCCTTTATGATTTTCCAGAGCTTTTGTTTTAATATTTGATGATTTATGCTTGGAAAATATTTTTTTATGTCTAGTTTTACAAAATATCCGGTTTTTCTGTATTTTCTATAATGACTTGTCATAAAAGATTTTAGTTTTTTTATAGCATAGTCAGTTCCTTTTTCTCTGCGACAGGCACAGTTGACGTTAATCAAGTGATTTTCTAGAAGCGGCGTTAAGAAATTGTCACACAAAGAATGCTGTACAATTCTATCTCTATATGAAATTGCCTGTATTTCTCTTTCCTTTGGATCATAAATCATAAACTTATTATAGCCTGATATATTATAGCGGTGATATTTTAAATCATAATGAAGAGACCATAAGTTTTGCGATAAATGTAATTCAAACTCTATAACTTCACGTTTATGCTGTTTTGAACTGCGAGCCCTTTTGTGTGCTGCATAAAGATTTTCATAAGAAATAATTACTTCAAATTGTGAAAATGATTCATTTGTATTATTACTTGTCATATAAAAAACCCGTCTGCCGAAAACGAGGACAGACGGTAACGCTAACAGTAATTTACGCTCTCTTGCTTTTCTATAAAAGTGTTTTCAACGTAAAACTTGTTTTGGATAGTGGATTGGTTACCACATCCATGATTTTGTAAGATAATCTCACATGCCACAAAGGAGATTCCGAATCAAGTTCGGAATGACATTACGTTGTGGCAAACAAAACCAAACCTTTGTCTCTACAAAACTCACCTTGTAAAGCACAAGAAAACTATCCTTTGTTTCGCTCACGAGGCTGAGCCCTTGCTCATTTTTCTTACCCATTGGAGATTTCTTCACCGTGTTCAGTGAATGAAGAAACAAATCCGGCACAACCCCCACATTATTGTTGTTAACATTGTTGTTGTTGTTGTTACCATCGTTGTTGATGTTGCGCGCATTGTTGTTGTTATTATAGTTAGGAGAGCGCAGCCACCAGTAACCACCGTAACTGTGCGTATAGTTTTCTTTTATTCAGGATTCCTGCGTTTTTTGTCGCTGGAAATCCATTTTCCCAAAAACAATAAGCTTTCTGCCTGTAGCTTTGAAATCTGTTGATGTTGATTAGGCAGAATGCATTGAACTTCCATTGCGAGCATTGAAAAATAACCGATTTTTTCAAGAGTAACTCCAGCTCTTTTTTGAAGAGCCAGACGCTCGTCGTTAAGTGGAAGTGAGTTTGCCGTATAAATATATTCAATGGCATCTAAACAATAATTTTGCAGGCGTGTTGTTAAAGTAAACCTGTATTTCTTTGGTGATTTTTCTGTAATTTTAAAAACATAAATTGCAAGCTCTTTTGCTTTTGTAAAAACATATAAATCACTTTTTTTAGTTGCCATTTTGAATACCTTTTTATAAATCATTACTTGCCCAAAGGGCACCGCCCGCAAAGCGGCCGGCCGTAATGATTTATAAAGATTTTAAGCGGCTAAACCGCGGATAGATAGACAGTTACTCCGTAACAGTCAAAGCCGGCACAACCCCCACATAATCGCTGTAAACATCGAAGTTGCTGTTGCTACCATCGTAGCGGATGAGGCGCGCGGTGTTGGAGTAATCATAGTAAGGAGAGCGCAGCCACCAGTATCCACCGTATGCTTCGTTGCTATCTTGATATGCACCGTTAGCTCTTGCATAAGCTGTTGTTTTCATTATTCTGTCAGAGTTATTATACAAGCCATATAATTTCTTTTGTGCTTCCTTGTAGCTTAAAAGATAAACTTTATCTTCTGTATTTTCGCAAGCATATTGATTTGTAGTTGAATCTGTTGTTGCAGCACTGTTATCAACTAATACTGTCTTAATTTTGGCAAGCTCAGTGCTTGTAAAAGCAGCTGTTAGAAAACCGGCATTTGTCCAGTCTATATCATATTGTGTTGGAGTTCCACCATCTGCTTCAAACTGATTTTTTGTGCTGTTTAAATATGCACGAATGTTTGAATACTTGTAGTTGTTTGGGTATATAGTTTTACTACCAAGAGTACGATCCACATAAGTTCCATAATAAGCAAGATTTGTATAAATCTTATCTGCTAACAGCTTTTTACTCCCATCTGAATTATAACAAATAACACGCCAGGTTATGGGTTCAACTTTGTAATAAGAATCATTGACCTTTACATATTTGTTGCCATCATCACCTGAATATTCAGCATTGTTTCCATCATAGGTTTTGCCTGTAGCTGTAAGAGTAATACCAGTTACATCAGCTAAAGACTGAGGCCAACTTCCAAAAGTTATTTTTTCTCTTTTATAACCACCAACCCAGTTTAATGAGGGATTAATTCCCAAATCACTGCTTGACTGCTTATATTCTCCAATAATTGTAATTGTAACAGTCTTTACAGTATCGCCTTTTGCAATTGTAAAAATTGCTTCTCCAGAACCTACAACTGTAAGATTTGCTTTTTTTGCTTCAATTTTTACTTTATATGTAGAATAATATGGAACATTGAAATTACCTGTAAGAGAAACATTCTCACTTGTAGCTATAAGATCTTCTCCTTCATAAATATATACATCATATCTTACTGCATCCTCTGCTCCGTATTTTTCTTCATCTGGAGTTTCCCATGCTGCTGTTAAATTTATACCTACTGTTTTTTCATAAGGCTCAATATCAATATTAACATTCTTATATCCATCGCCCAAAGCCAGGGTAACGCTTGCAGTACCTTCTGCAATTTTATTGTTGCTATTGTCAAAAGCACTTACACTTATGTCATAAGTACCGGTATCTGTAAGCTTTATTCTTACAGTTTCTCCAGGTGCAGCATTTTTACTTGTAACACTGTAGCCATTCTGACTTACAGCAATCGTATAAGATGCAACTTCATCAATGTCATAGAAAACTGCTCTGTCTTTTCCACCAGGTAACGTAATGGAAATACCAAGACCGTCTTCTTCGTTAGTAACTGAAGTACTAGCCTTACAACCCAAAAAACAAACACTCAAAACACATAAAAGTGCAAGAGCAAAAGTTTTGAACCCTTTCATAAAGTTCCTCCAAAGATAAGAAAATAGATTATCCAGTCAAGCTGGACAATAACAAAAAAAAGGGCATATTGCATTCAGCTTTTGAATACAATATGCCCTTAGATTACTATTTAATAATGCAGATTTATTGCAGTTGAGCAGTTGAGCAGTTGAGCAGTTGAGCAGTTGAGCAGTTGAGCAGTTGAGCAGTTGAGCAGTTGGATTTTACGCACGCTCTTTTTTAAGTCAACTAGTTTTAAGAGAAAAAAATATTTTTTTGTTATTTTTTCTATTATCTGCATTTGATATTTCATTATAACACAGTGATATATAAAATGTAAAATAGAAATTACTGTATGTAAAAAAATCTTTCCTTGTTGCACAATCTACTTCTCTTGCCTATACTATGCTTCATATGAAAAAGATTGATGGCGCCTGGGCAATGGTGATTTGCGCGCTGGGATGGAGCCTGGCGGGCGTTTTTATTAAATATGTAAATATAAACTCCTTTGCGCTGGCGGGTTTTAGAAGTACGTTTGCGTTTATTACGATTGCGGCTTTTTCTAAAAGACTTCCGCGCTTTGTTATTCGTACAAAAAGTGATGATGATGATAAAGGCTGTATAGACAAAAAACGCACCTTCTACTTATGGATGGCAGCTCTTTGTTACGCTGCCACAATGATTCTGTTCTGCCTTTGCAACAAGCTCACCTACTCTGCAAACGCTGTACTTTTACAATACACAAACCCTATTTGGATAATTCTTTTGGGACCGTTCTTCCTTGGCGAAAAAAATAGTCGCTCAGATTATATTTCTATAGGAGGAGTTGTGATTGGAATGCTTTTGTTTTTCGCTGATACAATATTTGAAAACGTTTTGAACGGAAGCAGTCAGGATATAACTCAAGCAGCTCAGCCTGAGTTTGCAGACACAATCGTTTTGGGAAATATTCTTGCTCTTGTTTCGGGCGTTACATTTGGACTTACAACAATCTTCCAGCGCAAGCAGCAGCTTCTTGCAAGTGAAAGCAATTCGAGCGACACAAACACCACAAGTGACGCATTTATGATTTCTCAGATTATAACTGCTGTGTTCGGATTAATTTTTGTATTTACAACCGACAACGGAATCCCCAATGCAAAATCGCTGCTGTTCCTTGTATTGCTTGGAGTTTTCCAGATGGGTATTCCTAACATAGCTTACGGAATCGGTATAAAAAAAGTACGGGCATTATCGGCAGCGCTGATTACTATGCTGGAACCGCTTATGAACCCAATCTGGGTGCTCATTTTTGTGCACGAGATTCCGTCGGTCTTCAGTATAATTGGTGGAATTATAATTCTGGGATTTATTTTATATCAAGGATATAGCCGTCATCATCATCAGACTGCTTAGAAGAAGGTTGAACTCCATTTTTTTCCTGCTGCAACAGCTCCGAAAAAGACAGCTTATTTGGATTAGGATATTTTTCTTTTATTTCACGACGCAGGGCAAGCATTTCTGCATGCTCTTTAATCTCCGCTTCCATCATCTCCATTTTCTGCTTGCGCTCGGAAGGTGTATACTGGCGAACAGACTCAACCTTTGCAGACTGAATTGAAGAGATACTTTGAATGCCCTGAATCTGTGAATCGTCGGCCATAGGCTAGAACTTGCCGCCACCAAGTGTAAAGTTCAGCTTAAGAGAAACAACCGGCTTCTCATCCCAATCAGAGAAGGTCATATACGGACCAATTCCCATAGTGATTGTTTTTACCGGAGAATAGTTAAGCATTGCAGAGAAGGTTCCCGCATTGATAAGGCTTTCTGCTCCGTAATCTGCCAAAGCTGCAGAAACGAGAGCAGGCAAATCTTCCTTGCCAAAGTTAACCATTCCAAAAACAGTTGCTGTTAAATCGGTTGTTCCAAAGATGCGGCCAAAATTGAGCATAATTGCAGCGTTGTGGCCCTTTGTAAGGTCTTCTTTGATATAGACAGGATGATTTGCAAGATACATCATATCTTCGTTAGTTTTCATCTTAAAGTTGTTTCCATCGTAATAATACTGACCGGCAAGAGTGATTGATGGAGTTTTCCAGGTATAGCTGAAGCCGGCTGTTCCTCTGAAGATAACGGTTTTGTCTGCGTCCTCAATCCATTCACGGTCACTTCCAAACTGAGCAACAGCTTCACCAAACAGATTGATTTTTCTAAGAGCACCAGTAACGGTGAATGTAAGCTTTGGAGCAGCATCGTATTTGTAGTAACCGCCAAAGCCAAGCTCCCAGCCTCCCAAGAGCAAATCGAACTTACCGGCAAACGCTGTGTTCTTTGCATAATCAAAGGCAGGAAGTACATAAATCCAAAGACAGTTCTGAGAGTTCGGGAAAGTAATCTGCGTTCTAAGATTAAAGCAGCCGTCTACCTGTGCGTCTGTGTCTTCCGGGTTGATGGAGGTTGTATTGATAATGTCGCTGACAGGGCTGAAGAAGAAGCCTGTACCCCAGGTTACGGTGTGTAAACCAAAGCGGAAATAAGCAGTATCTGCAACCGAAAAATCGGTGAACATTTCCTTTAAGTAAATCCAGTCGGTGATTGTTGTGTTTACATCTGTGTTATATAAAGTTTTTTCTTCACCAGAAAGAGTAGGTATTTTTGTTCCAGTTGTAGTTGCAATAGAAGTTGCTTTAGAAGCAAAAGGATAACGGAAACCGAACTTTGAGTACATTCGCAGATCCTGCATGGGACGTGCATCTACTGTAAGGTACGCACCAACATTCGGTGTGATTTTTGTATCGGAAAAGTGTTCCCCAAACGATTTATCGTCGTCAGCATAAAGGTTCATCATTGTTCCGATTGAAGTAGTAAAGTTTCCGCCGATTTTGATGTTGCCGGTATCAAAAATAACGCCCTTGCTTAAATCGCTTTTAGCCTTAACGTTAGTAACTTCATCAATACCGTCGTCTCCTCCAAAAAGATCGTCATCGGAGCTACCACCGAATAAATCATCATCGGAAAACAAATCGTCGTCGGTGTTCTCTGTAACTAAATCAGAACTTCCGCCAAACAAGTCGTCATCACTGGAAAAATAATCATCATCACTCTGAGCAAACCCCAAGGTGCCAATTAAAAAAATGCTGAGTAAGAATACTGTTCTTTTCATTTATACCTCTTTTGGTGGATTACCAGCCGCCACCACCGCCGCCGCCTCCGCCACCACCGGAGTGTCCACCGTGACTACCGCCACTTGAACCAGACGAACTCTTTGAAGCAATTGCAGACGCCATAGATTTTGTGACTTCGGTTTGGAACGAATGATTAAAGCTCATTGCACTGAACAGCGCAGTTGAACTATATGTCTTAAACCAAACAGGAGCTTCCAACGGAATATCTGTAAACTGCTTTGCCCATTTATCTGCCAGATTGAAAACCATTGCATAAGGGAAAATATCGTAGTAGTAGCATGGATTTTCAGCAACAAGCTCTTTCAGACGCGGCATTTCGGCAGTTTTTATAAACTCTTTCAAACCAAGAAGCTTTCCTGTAACTTCAAGGTTATAATCTGTTCGTTTAATAATTCTTCTGTGGAAAATACAAACAAGAAGATAAAGTACTGAAAGCACATATACAACAACATGTGGCACCTGGAACTCTGTTTCCTCGAACGCACCATAAGATACACCGCCCATAAAAATACAGAAGAGTATCATAAGTGTTGTTTTTATAACTGGCTTAATCTGTCTAAAGTATCGTGAATAATAGCCTTTGTTCAAAATAGAGCCAAGAACGTGGAATGGAATTACAAGCATGCACAAGTAAAGGTTTTCCCATCTTGAAACCGGGCTTGAAATACAAAGGAAAAGTGTATACATAAAAGAACAAAGACACAATAAACCCCAGGAAAGAAAATCATCTTCGTACAAGGATCTTTCTTCCTCGAAGGCGTCGTGCAGACTTTCCTTGGCTTTTTCAAGTTCGGTTATATAAGAAGAACTGATATTTTTTACCGTAAAGTTCTTAGAACGTGAAAAGGTTTTCTTAAACAGGATTTTCTGATACTCAGGCGCATCCTCAGGAAGTTCACTAAGCTTTGTAAACGTAAGCACTTTCTTTTTGTCTTCGGTGATTTGTATATAACCCTTTTGTGCCCACTCTGGATAAAGTGCCATCAAATCGCTGTCGTTTGCTTCGTTATCAATTATAAAGCCAACCTCAGCGGCAGAAATGTTAT
>JAFZRP010000073.1 GCA_017619795.1 Treponema sp. | reverse complement strand
TTACAGCCGTGCGCAATGTTTGCAAAAGGACCGCCGTGAACAAAGGCAGGATTCTTTTCGAGTGTCTGAACAAGGTTTGGTTTTATAACATCCTTAAGGAGAGCCGCAATAGCACCAGTGCATTTAAGTTCGCCAAAGGTAACGTTTTCTTTATTATAATTCTGACCGATTACAATCCGGTTAATGCGGTCCTTAAGCTCGCTGATTGTGCGGCTCAGGCAGACAATGGCCATAATTTCAGATGCAACTGCAATTGTAAAATGATCCTCGCGAGGAACACCCTGCATTCTTCCGCCAAGACCAATAACAATGTTTCGCAAAGCACGGTCGTTAAGGTCTACGCAGCGTTTCCAGGAAATTGTGCGCGGGTCAATATTGAGGGCATTTCCCTGCTGAATATGATTGTCTATGATTGCAGAAATAAGGTTGTTTGCAATTGAGATTGCGTGGATGTCGCCGGTAAAGTGAAGGTTGATATCTTCCATCGGAACAATTTGTGCATAACCGCCGCCACAGGCACCGCCTTTTACACCAAAGCAAGGACCAAGACTTGGTTCGCGCAGCGCAACAACAGTTTTTTTACCGATTTTGTTCAGGCCATCTGCAAGACCAATTGAAACAGTAGATTTTCCTTCTCCGGCAGGAGTAGGGGTTACGGCAGTTACAAGAATAAGCTTGCCCGGCTTTTTGGCAGCCTTTTCCTGAAGCAGCTTAAGCTCGTCAAAAGAAAGCTTTGCCTTATACGGACCGTAAAGCTCAAGTTTATCCTCAGGGATTCCGATCTTTTCGGCAATCTGAGTAATTGGAATCATTTTGTTGGCTTGTGCAATCTCAATATCTGTCATAGCGTTTGACCTCGGATTAGGAAAGTGTAGCGATTCGATAATCGTGTTTTTATTTTATCGTAGTTCATCAGCTGAGTAAAGAAATTTCTTCTGGGGAAAGCAGCTTATATTCGCCGGGCTTCAGCTCAGGGTCAAGCTTAAGCTCTCCCATTGAAATCCTTTTTAGGAAGACAATTTTATTGCCCACAGCCTGGAACATTCGTTTTACCTGATGGTATTTTCCTTCGGTGATGGTGAGAAGGGCAGACTGTTCGAAAAGCTCAGGTACAGCCTCGCCAAGCTCCTTTTCAATTTTTTCTGCAACCGAAGAGTTTTTAGTGTAGAAATCGTATTGTTCTTTTGTGGTCCAGGTGATGGTGGCAGGCTCGCAACGGAAGCCGGGTTCGTTATCTTCTGGGCCAACTTCAATGCCTTCAAGAAAAGCCTTTTCAATATCCTTTTTATGCTGAGCAGTTTCTTCGTGTTCAAGCAGGCAGAAATATGTTTTGTCTATGTGAGTTTTCGGAGATGTAACACGGTGGGTAAGCTCGCCATCGGTTGTAAAAAGCAGAAGACCTTCGGTGTCCATGTCCAGGCGGCCAACAAGATGAAGCTTTTCGCTGAGATAAGGGGTGTGCATTTTGTCGTCAAGCAAATCAAAAACAGTCTGGTGTTCGCCGTCCTTGTTTGAGGAAACCGTGTGCATAATCTTATTCATCATAATGTAGAGATTTTGATGAAGGTCAACCTCTTCGTCGTCGATAGTGATTATGTCGTTTTGTGGATCCACCTGTTTTCCAGGATCTGTTACGCGGACTCCGTTAATGCAAACCTCGCTTATGCGCAGGAGCTTTTTAATATCCTTTCTGGAACCATAGCCTTCGTGGGCAAGGATTTTGTCTATTCGTTCTGCCATATCTAAAAGGAATTGTAGCGAAAAAAGCTTAGACTGTCATTATCTGCTGGATTTCTGCGTGCTCAGAAGCTTTGTTCTCATTATCCTGCGAAGTGCGGAACGGTGCGAGCGGCAGGCCATTTTTTCCGTACACTGTTACCGGGAAGTAATTGTACCAGCCGTAACGTGCGTAAACCGGAGACGGAACCTTGCTGCTTGTGAGCGTTATTGTATTTTTGCCTTCTAAGGATGATGATGAAGCGACTTCTCCTTTACCGAACACAAAATCTGCCGGATAGAAAACTCCATCAGAACCGGCAAGCTCAAAGCCTGTAAAGGTGCTTTCATCAACAGGAGTGCCTTGTCTGGCTTCCATCTGACAGTAATATTCCATAGCCTGCTTTGTAGAAGCATTTGAGCGGAGTTCAAAGCCGTCTGCCGCATTTACAAAGGAAAGAATCATTTTGTTCTGCGTGATAAGGAACGAGTCGAGCATTGGAGCAAAAGCCTTTTCCTCGGTAGAAAGCTTGTATACCTTGCAGATTGCAGTTTCTTCAAGCCGCTCGGCAATTTCCTTTTTGGCTTTCGGATGAATATCGTTGTATTGACCTAAATCTAAGGCACAGGTCATCCACGCATTTTTTACAGTATCGTGAACCTTTTGCTGAGCCTCGCGGATAAGACACCAGTGCTTAAAATCTTTGTCCTGCTTGTAGCGGTTGCCTGGAAGCTGCACAAAAACAAAAGGAAGGTGAGGGTCGTGCCAGTCTGTGCGCCATACATCAATCATTGTAGAAAAAAGCTTTGCGTAGGAATGAGGCTTGTGGTCATCGCTTTCGCCCTGATACCAGATTACACCCTTAATTGTATACGGTATGATTCGCTTAAGCATGCATTCATAAAGTCCGGCAGGACGGTAAGGATTTTTGCAGGAGCGTGGTCCCGGCCAAGGGCAAACACCTATTTGTCGCTGAACCTCGTCCCATTCACTGTCCGGATTCTTGCTGTAGATTTCTGCGCATTTTTGCTGCCATTCGTTATTTTCAATTTCGTAATCGTCGTATTCTTTACACTGCTGCTCTATAGATTTTCCTTTTGTTGCTTCTATCTGCTCGTCAACGTAGGTTTTTAAGTCAACATCCTTTTCGAGAGCTTCGCGGCTCATCCAGGCGCTGGCACTTGTTCCGCCCCAGTTGCACCCGATTACACCGACAGTAACAGTTTCTTTATTTGGGTCAAAATTATTTGCAAGGTTTAAGTCGCGGGCAAGCTTTTTTGCGAAAAAGTAGCCGACTGCGGACCAGGCAGTTTTGTATTCACTGTCCCACGTTTGCCAGCAGGTTTGTTCTTCTGCCTTATAAAAGTTGTCGTCCATCCAGCCGATTTTATTTGTGTAGTAAAAGCGGACGTTCGGTGATTTTTCATTTTTTAATTCCTCAGGACCTTCCGTACAGTTCTGCAGTTCAAACTCCATGTTCGACTGTCCGCCCGCAAGCCACACTTCGCCAATTGAAATATCTGTGAAAACTTTTTCAATTACAGGTACCGTGGCACCAGCGTTCTGTTTATGATATTGAGTACACGTAATTTTGAGGGTACAGTCATTATGTGCCTGGAGAGGTGGCAGTTGTATAAGCCAGTCTGCCGGCGGTTGAATTATTGTTGTTTTTGGTTTGATTGATGATGATGAAGCTTTTGCTGCGGCTATAACTTTTGTTTCGTTGGCTGCTAAAAGCTTGTTGTTTCGGTCAAAAAGCTCGGCTTTAACAATATCCTCTTTAAAAGCCTTGCCGAAAATAGAAATGTTTTTGTTTCGTTGAAAAACGCAATGATTCGAAATCACTGCGGCTATAGTAAAGTCATAATATTTATCCATGACTTTACTATAGTATTTTATTGCATTAGTTGTAAACTACAGAAATTGATTTAAATACAACATTATCAATCATTGTGCCCCAGCGTGGACCTTTAATCCAGAGACATTTTCCGCCAACATCTTTGTTTGCGTTGAGCTCGAAGGTAATGTCAAAATCACCAGAAGGAAGACCTTCACCAACAGCATCAAGATATACAGGATCAGACAAATCTTTCTGAGAACCAGTGTCAATCCAAACACGGAAGCCTTCAACACCGTTGTTTACACCTGTCATGTGAACTGTAACTACAGTTTCATAAGGAATAAGCTCTTCTGGCAAATCAAAGTAAAGATACTCTGGGCCTTTGCAAGTAAGAGTGTAAGCTTCATCATCATACTTAATGGCAAACTTATCAGGTGACTGGAACTCTGAAAGATCAAGAGCGCCTTCTTCTGCCATTGCAGTAATTTTTGCCTGTGAAGGAGCGGCTACATCTTCTTCTACCGGCTGCTTTGAAGCACAAGAAACTGCTGTGAATAAAGTTGCTGCGATAAGAACAGCGAATAATAATGTTTTTTTCATAAAAATCCTCCTCAAAACGTTTTTATGATATATTGTTTTTATGTAGTATACTAGTGTGTGAGTATACAAACAAGAGTATATCATATTTTAGAAAAAAGTAAATCGTTTAATTAGAAAAAATATGCAACAACTAAATTATTCCCAACGGAATCAATACCGCCAACAGCAGCACATCCAGTCCAATCATTCCGCAAAGGAAATACTTCTGGAACTTTGGACTTGCGTCCGGAACATAATTGCTGGCAAGGAAGAATGGGATGTAAGTTGTGATAAATACCGGGATTGCGCCCCACCATTTGTAGACCCAAATAAAGGCTGGAGTCCAGGCAAGGAAGATTTCGAAAACGGAGAAGAGGAGGGCCATGCCGATTGCACCGGTGAGCTTACAGGAGATTCCTTTTTTGCCATCTTTGGCGAAGTAGCGTTTTGTGCGGTCGTCCGGCAGCATCTTAAAGGAAATAATTCCGGCAATAGAGAACATCATTGAAAGCTCCCAGGAAACTCCAATGAGCAGAATAAAAGAAGAACTTGCGTTTGAAACTGTCCACAAAGCATAGCCGCTGAAATGGCAGATGATGGCGTTCATAATTTCGTAGAACCAGTGAACTGAGTACAGGGCAAAGCCGGCTACAATGACCTTGTAGTTTTTGTTGCGAACTTCTGTCCAATAAATATAGAAAACAAAAGCCAGTAAAGTGATGAAAGTCCAGTTGAAGTTTGACGGGTCACGAACCAGAACTGCATCTGCTGCAGCCTTGTTTGCAGGGTCACCAAAAAGTTTAAACATAAAGCACCTCTTTTTTTAATGGGATTGATGAATATATAAAATTATAACATACAAAAGTTGATTTTTGTTAAGGAAAACATTTTTGATTTGTAGTATACTTTTCTGTGGAGGCTCATTATGAAGAAAAACTTTGGAAAGCAGACTTTTTTATATCCTATGCCGGTTTTTATTATTGCGACTTATGATGAAAACGGAAATGCTAATGCAATGAATGCGGCTTGGGGCGGAGTTCACGATACGAATCAGATTGGAATATGTATTGCTCCGGAGCATAAAACTGCAGAAAATCTTCTGAAGCGAAAGGCCTTTACAGTGAGTATTGCAGATGTGGCTAATGTTGTGGCCTGCGATTATGTTGGTATTATCAGCGGAAACGATGAGCCTGATAAGCTTAAGAAAGCCGGCTTTACGGTTTCTGCCAGCAGCTTTGTAGATGCTCCTGTTATTAATGAACTGCCAATGTGTCTTGAATGTGAACTTGTAAGCTATGATGTAAAAACCGGTTGTATGGTTGGAAACATTATTAATGTTAGTGCCGAAGAAAGCGTGCTTACTGATGATAAAATTGATCCTGCAAAGCTTGAGCCGATAACTTACGATCCTGTAAATCATACTTATCGCAAGCTTGGAGAAATTGTCGGCAAAGCCTTTAGCGACGGCAAGCAGATTAAGTAAATGTTCAAAAAAATAATTCTTGCGTGTTCAATCCTTTTAATTTTTTCCTCTCTTTTTGCTCAGGCAGTTAATACGTCCGAGGAAGAGGATAATGAAGAATCAATTGATCTTCAGGAAGAATACGATTGTTATGTCTGTTACCGTGCCATTCAAAACGGTGTGAACGTAAGGAACGAACCTAATACTCATTGTAAGATTCTGGGTGAGCTTTCCGAAGGCGATGAGATTTTTGTAAACAAGCGTTTTACGGTTGGCAGGTGGCTTTTCTGCTATGTCCCAAAATATGATATTATTGCGTACTGTTCTTCAAGAATGGTTGAGTATAAGCCGTTTATTTACGAAATCATAAAGGATTTAATTTACAACAGGCGCGATGCCGTAGAAATGGTAACTGCAAAAAATGTGCAGGATTATCCGCTTGATCTGCTGCTTTCAAGTTATCTGAAGGATGAAGATGAAGAGTGCTGTTTGCGGATTGCAAGGCTTGCTTATGACTGCGGCTGTAATTATGATTCAGATAAATCAACCTCTCTAATTCAGGCAGCGAACCGCAATTTTTATAAGCTGATGGAGTTCCTGCTTTCCAAGGATGAGTTTATGGATGAAATCAATGTTATGAACAATGCCTTCGGAACTCCCTTGTTTACAGCCCTTTACAACGGAAACTACAGAATTGCACATCTCCTTCTTAAAAATGGTGCCAACCCGAATATCCAGACAATCTATGACTGGACCATGTTTGATACAATAGACGCCGCCGTTAAAAAAGGCCGAGCCTCTCCCGAAACTGCCTCAAATCTGAAGGAGCTTCTTCTGGCCTACGGCTACGACACTCAACAAGACATCTGTACCCCCGAGGAAACTGCAGAAAAACATCTCCCATAACACTTGACTATATGTTCAATTGAATGTATATTCAAGTGTGTAAACTGTTACAGGGGGCTCTATGGGTAAATCAGAAATTACCTGCGATTGCGACGTAATTCATAATGACGTTGTTGATAAAATCAAGGGACTTTTTCCGCAGGATGAGCTTATTTTTGAGCTTGCGGATTTCTACAAAATCTTTGGCGATACAACCCGCGTAAAAATCCTTTATGCTCTTGATAAGGCAGAGCTTTGCGTTTGTGACATTTCGGCTCTGCTGAATATGACAATCTCTGCGGTTTCACATCAGCTGAAGATTCTGCGCGACTCAAATCTTGTTTCCACACGGCGGGACGGAAAGGTTGTGTACTATTCTCTGGCAGATAATCATGTAAAGGAAATTATTGAGTGCGGTATGGAGCACATTATAGAAAAGAAGGAGATATAATTATGGAAGAACATAAACACGAACATTGTGATTGTCACGAACACAGTGACCACCACCACGAGCACGGTTGCAGCTGTCACGATCACGGCGGTCATCACCATCATCATCATGGGGAAGAAAAGGAACTTAGCGTAAAGGCAATTGTTACAGCCGGTGTGCTTTTTGTAATCGGCATTCTGCTGGAGCACCTTCCGCTTGAAAACTGGCTGCCTGGTTTTGCGGCCATTACAATTCCAGGTGTTAAGCTTGGACTTGTTGGTGTGCTTTCCATGCTTTGTTATCTTGCGGCATATCTTATTTGTGGAAAGGATGTTGTTGTAGGGGCAATCAGCAATGTAATTCACGGAGAGTTTTTGGACGAAGCCTTTTTGATGACGGTCTCTTCAATTGGTGCGCTTGTGCTTGGCGAATATGGCGAAGCAACGGCGATTATGATTCTTTACCAGGTTGGCGAAAAGTTTGAAGATTATGCGGTTGAAAAATCGCGGGATGCTATTGGCGAAATTGCTAAGCTCCGTCCGGATAAGGCACTTGTGAAAAAGGGTGACGGTCAGGAGGAACAGGCTGCGGCAGTTGAAGTACCAGCTGCAGACGTAGAAATTGGTTCCATCATCATCGTTAAGCCTGGTGACCGTATTCCAATTGACGGTGTGATTGTCACAGGCGAAAGCTTCCTGGACACTTCAGCGCTCACAGGCGAAAGTGTTCCTAAAAAAGTTTGTATCGGCGACGAAGTTCTTTCCGGTTCAATCAACAAGCAGGGACTTCTGGAAATCCGTACTACAAAGCTGGCCGGAGATTCAGCACTTGCGCGAATCCTTGAGCTTGTTGAAAACGCCACCGAAAACAAAACAAAATCAGAACAGTTTGTTACCCGCTTTGCAAAGGTTTACACACCAATCGTTTGCGGGGCTGCTCTTGTTCTTGCGATAATCCCACCGCTGTTCACAAGGTTCTTTATGCCATCAGCTTTTGCTTTACACGGCTGGCGCGACTGGATTTACAGAGCACTTGAGTTCCTTGTAGTAAGCTGTCCTTGTGCGCTTGTTATTTCTATTCCATTGAGCTTCTGCAGCGGAATTACAGCCTGTGCTAAAAAAGGCATTCTCATAAAGGGAAGCGTTTTCTTAGAGGCTCTGGCTAAAACAAAAACAGCTGTATTCGACAAAACAGGAACTCTCACAAAGGGTAATTTTATTGTAACAGATATTCATCCGATGAACCCGGAGATTTCAAAGCAGGAGCTTATTGCAATTGCCACACATGCAGAGATGCTTTCTAATCATCCTATTTCCGCAAGCTTGAGGGCAATCCATCACGAAAACTGCTGCGATGAAGTAAAGCTTGAAAATGTTGAAGAAATCACCAGTAAGGGAATTAAGGCTGTTGTGAACGGTAAAAATGTTCTTGCCGGAAATGAAGCTCTGCTGGAAATGTTTAATGTTAAATATCCGGAATGTCCTGAGCATCAGGATGGAACAATTGTTCACATTGCGTGCAACGGAGAGTATGCCGGTCATATAGTAATTAGTGATGAAGTTAAGGCGGACTCTGCAGAAACAATCAGCTCTTTGAAAAAGATTGGCGTAGAGAATGTTGTTATGCTCACAGGTGATAATGAAAAGACAGCCCGAACTGTTGCAGAGCGACTCGGTATTCACAAAGTTTACGGTCAGATGATGAGTGCCGACAAGCTTGCGAAGGTTGAAGAATTGCTCAAGGAGCTGGAAGCCGAATCAGTCAAGAAATCTAAGAAACGTGGTACGCTTATTTTTACCGGTGACGGAATCAACGATGCTCCAGTTCTTGCCCGCGCTGATGTTGGTATTGCAATGGGTGCTATGGGTTCTGACGCAGCGGTAGAAGCTGGTGACGTTGTTATTATGGAAGATAATCCGCTCAAAATTGCCGAAGGAATTAAAGCTTCCCGCAGAACGCTTGGCATAGTTCATCAGAACTTGTACGGTTCACTTGGAATTAAAGCGGCTATTCTTCTTTTGAGTGCGCTCGGTATTACAAACATGTGGATAGCTGTATTCGGTGATGTTGGAGTTACAATTCTTGCAGTTTTGAACAGCTTGAGATTGCTGCGACAAAAGGATTAAGCCGGAGAAGCTTCTTCAAACCAGTTTTCAACTTGCAGATCACTTACTTCCTGGATTGCGGTAAAATGCTTTGTGTTACGTGTAACCAGAACCATGTGATTTGCAAGTGCGATGGCGGCAATCATGCTGTCTTCTTTTTGAGTTGGCTTTCCATTTTTTTCTAGCTTGGCTCTTAGTTGCGCCTGAATATCAGCAGCTTTTTCTGTGAAGCTTTTAATCTTAAAGTTTTCATGAACATCATCTTTTATAAAACTTTCAAGATATTTCTTGTTCATTCCGTCTGGCAGTCTGTAAAGTCCGAATAAAAGCTCCTGCCAGCTTGGCGTACAGATTGCACAATCGGAGTTATGCGCGGCAATCTGTTTGAGTACGTTAAAATCTGCATTTCTTTTAATAATCTCTGAAACAATATTTGAATCTAAAAGATAGTGAGGGTCTTCTTCATTATAGTCTATCATCAGTCGTCAAACACTCCATCAAAAACGTGACTTTCGTAAGAATCGGGTGTATTGTCTCGAACATCAAAAATCTCATCAATCTGTTTGTCGGTAAAGAGTCCGGCAGTTTTTCTTCGGAACTCAGCAGCGCGGTCTAGAATAGTTTCTTTTGGTTTGTTTGCAATAAAGCGGTTGTATTCATCAATTGAAATTAATACTCCAACTGTTTTACTTCTGCGTGAAATAAAAACAGGGCCAACGGTCTCTGCCTGATGTATAAAGAACGGCAGCTTATTTTTTGCTTCGTAAATTGGAACTGTATTCATGGCAAACCTCCAGAAAAAAATTAAAGCAAGACGAACTAGCGCTCAATATCATAGTAATATTAGATAGCTATAAAGTCAAGGTTGAAATAGCTATAAAGCAAAATAAACAGGACATAGTGGTTTTTAGGACGAATAACTTCTTATTGTAATTTTGATAAAATTATGCGAAAATAAGCTAGGATGAGATTGACAAAACGTACGTATTATAAAATAGTATTCAGCAATTCAGCAATTCAGCAATTCAGCAATTCAGCAATTCAGCAATTCAGCAATTCAGCAATTCAGCAATTCAGCAATTCAGCAATTCAGCAATTCAGCAATTCAGCAATTCAGCAATTCAGCAATTCAGCA
>JAFZRP010000072.1 GCA_017619795.1 Treponema sp. | reverse complement strand
CTCATTTCCGAAGATTTGAACACTCTTTATCAAACCGCCAACGGAATCAAAGAGTTCCTTGAAACAGATCCTGAAGTTGTTACAGCCCGTCTCGATACAGATTTTGACACTTCAACTATGATAATCGACATGAGTCAGGAATATTTGAGTAGCCTTGGAATAACAAGCTACGAGGCCGGAATCACAAGTGCAATCCTTTTTCAGGGAATGGACACGGGCCGCTTTAAGGATGAAAAAAACGGCAAGCGTTATAACATCCGCCTTTGTTCAAATATCACGGATGAAAACATTTCGCCGGACACAATCAGCAATATTCACATCATCACTCAAAACGGACAGAATGTTTCCTTTGCAAACCTCAGCGACGTAAAAGTAGAAAAATCAATTTCGCAGATAAACCATTCCGACAGAGCCAAAAAGATTACGGTAACCGCAACTTTAACAAGCGAAAACACTGCAAATGTAAGTCGCCGCGTAAATGAATACCTTGCTAAAAATCCGCTTCCAAACGGAGTAAACAGTAAAGCCGGTGGTGTTATGGCTATGATTGGTGACATGGTAAAGCCGATGGCTATTGCACTTCTTGTTGCAGTTTTCCTTGTTTATGTAGTTATGGTTATTCAGTTTGAACGCTTCCGTCAGCCGCTGCTTATTATGTTCTCCATTCCGTTCTGCTTTATTGGAGTTGCAGCCGGACTTTTAATTTTTGGTTCTACGCTTAATCTTTTGTCTATGCTGGGACTTATTTCTCTGGCGGGGGTTGTTGTAAATAACGGAATTATTCTGGTGGATTATATCAATCAGATTAGAAGGCAGCGCCGGCTTGAAATTGCAATGGAAAAGGGTACTCAGAATAGAGACGGTGAATGGACAGTTTCTCTTTCTGATGATGAAGAAGACCAGCTTTTGCGGGGCAGTGTAGTAGACGGTTCTGCTTCCAGAATTAAGCCTATCTTAATCACTACACTTACAACACTTTTGGGCGACATTCCAATGGCTGTAAGTAAGGGAGAAGGAACGGAGCTTTATGCACCAATGGGCCAGGCAATTGTCGGCGGTCTTATAACCTCAACATTAATTACTTTGATTTTGATTCCGGTTTTATATTATATGACAGAAAAAAGGGTATTGAAAAAAGCTCAGAAAAAAGAGAAAAGGAGCTAGAGAGGAAGGATTATGATTAAAAGATTTTTGATTAGTTTAACTTTTATTTTTGCGGCCGGCGTTATTTTTAGCGGCTGTACCTCAATTTTCAGCGGAGGCACCGGCGGTATTGTTGTAGATGCAGATTCCAAAAACACTACAAAAACTGGAATTGCAAATGTGGACGTTTTTGCCTATATGAACCGCAGTGACCGCGATAACGATTTTAACAGATGGAACAAAGGAACTAAAGCAGAAGCCTTTAAGCCTTCAAGCGATTATTACGGACGCACCACAACAGGTACGGATGGCACCTGGACAATAAATAAGCTTGTCTGGAAGGAAAATAAGCCCGACTTTGGAAAGGATGCTGATTACACTGTTGTATATCTTATTTATTATCATTCTGATTATGGTTGTGAAAAAGATGAAACTGTCATAATCTCGGATAGCACTTCGAGCAACACTTATAAAGAGCTTACTTCAATTGTAAAAAGAAGCAATATAACGCTGAACTTTATAGATGCAAAAACTTCGGCTCAGACTTCGGAATCAGTTTATGCAGAGCTTTTTGTTCCACAGAAAACAGATTCAAATCCTGATGCGAATGATATTGTTTACAGCGGAGTTTATACAGGCTCAGGAACAATTTCAATCCGCTATCCACGTTATTTAAATGAAAACGGAGTACCAACTTATACAAAAACCGACAAGGAAAATGTTCCTCAGATTCGCGTAAATTATTATCAGGCAAAGGAAGCAGAAAACGTAACTTGGAAAGCGTGCAAACAGAATATTGCCGAAAATGATTTTTCTTTTTATACAACAGAGGTTGGACGTGGTTGTGCGGGATTAACAAAAACGCTTGAAGATTCTCCATATTCGCTTACGCTTGTTGGTAAAGCTGTTAAATTCGAAATGCCTTCCTTTAGCGGAACCTGGGGAGACACAACTCTTGCAGAAAGAGACGGCTTACATCTTTTATTAAAGGGAAAAGATTCTCAGGGTAATTATTCAATAGATTTAGGCGAGACTTACACAGTGGCCCAAAACCGAGGAAATAACGGAAGTCAGACACATGGTTATTTTTCAGGATTGGGTGGCGCAAGCTTTGAATGGCGCGATTATGCTTACACAGGGCGTAATTCGGAATATAAGGTAAGATTTGAACAGGAAGACGGCACGGTTATAAAGGAGCTTACAATCAGCAATGATAAAAATGAATATGTGCTTACATTCTAAAATTAAGCGAGCAGAAATCTTTATCATTCTCTTTGCACTTATTTCGCATGCAAGCGCTGTTTCCCTTAAGGATTTGAACGAAGCCGCTGCGTTAAATAATCCGGACCTCTTAAAGCTTCAGCAGGAATACGAACGAAGTCTCCTTGACGTAAAGGATGCCTGGGCTGGTTTAGGTCCAACTGTAGATCTGCAGCTTTCCGGAACGTATATGCTTAATCCGCCGGTAGATTCAATATATTTAAATGTGGATGACATAATCAACTCTATCAACTGGCCGGCAGGAATTGCACCAACCTCTGGTGGTCAGTATGTAAAAGTTTATGACGGGATGGAAAACACGCTTTACAACTTTCAGCTTTCATTAACGCAGCCGGTGTTTACCTGGGGAAAGCTTGAAAACGCTGTAAAATTGTACAAGCAGATTTCGGAAATAAAAAATACACAGTATCTTTCGCAGCTTCAGAATCTGGAAACAGAAATTGAGTCGCGGCTTGTGGGCTTGTTCTATCTAAAAAGGATTCTGGAAATCTTAGAGGAAGAAAAAGCTTATGCGAACAAGCTTGTAGAAACTTCGGTAAATGCGGAAAAGTCGGGAATGCTGCTTCATCAGGATGTTGTGGAAGCCAGAATTAAGGCAAAGGAGCTGGAAATTGCCCAGCAGGATATTGAAGAGCAGGTAAAAAATCAGTTGCTTGAGCTTGAGCGCACCTCTGGTATTACGGGACTTACTTTGGAAGATATTGATTATACAATTGATGAAGCTGAAATTACTTCGATTCTGGCGTGGAACCGTGATGAAATTGAACAAAAGGCTTTGAGCAGCGAGCAGCTTTCTATAAAAATGCTCACCCAGCTGCAGGAAGTAAACAGAACTGCAGAAAAAATTGCAAAAGGTTATGTAAACTGGAAACCGGATGTTGCTTTTCAGGCTTCTGCTGGTTATAGCGGTTCGCGTTTTCCTTTTGTAGAGCTCAACTGGCGGCGCAAGGATGATTATTCGCTGAATCTTTCTTTAGGCATAAAAACTACAGTCTGGGACGGTGGTAAAAAGCTTAACGATGTTTCACGAAAAATAAGTGAAACAAAAACAGCAGATATAAATCAGCTGGATGCGCGCTCAACAATTAAGCAGACGCTGAACGTTCAGTGGAACACTGCCGATGTCTGCACAATGAAGATTGAATACCAGGATTTGAAGATTGAATCTGTTGATTCCAAAATAAAGCAGCAGGAAACAATTTTTGCTTCCGGTTACGGCTCCGAAACAGATGTATTAAACGCAAAGATTGACCGTTGTAATCAGCTTATAGAAAAAGAGCGCCAGTCGCTTACAAGAGCAGTTGCCTGCCTAACGATTAAGGCGCTTACTTACTGAAATCCCGTCGCCGCATTCAAAAAACTCTGTCTGGAACTCCTGGTTTTCGCGCAGAAAAAGCACATATTTGCGAATCTTTTTTACAAGTTTTTTTGTGCTGTAGTTGTGCGTAAGGCTCAGGTCTTCAACCATTCCGTGGAAGGAAAGGTTATCGCTGATGATGGCACCGCCTTCTGCAAGGTTTGCCTTGTATTTTTCAAAAAAGTTGATGTATTGCGCCTTTGCGGCATCTATAAAAATCAGGTCGAACTGGGATGTTGCCGTGGGAAACTCAAAGGTGAGTGCATCTGCGTGGTAAGCAGTAATACGGTTTTCTAATCCGCAGTTTTTAATGTTTTGAATAGCTTTAAGATAGCGGTCAATATCAATTTCTATAGTAACAACTGAAACATTTTCTGCCACGCGTGCAAACTGAATTGCAGAATACCCGATTGCGGTTCCAATCTCCAGTACACGAACCTGCTCCTGTTTTTGAGAAAGCTCCCTTATATAATTGCAGATAAACTCCTGTGTTTCATCCTGCATAATAGGCACAGCTTCTTTGCGCGCATAAGTTTTTATTTCAGCGATTTCATCCATAAATATTATTATACAGAAAAAGAAATTTCGGTGCAAATTTAGTGAAAATTACGAACAAATTGGGAACACTTTTTGCCTTCTCAGTTGTTATATATATAATAGTTTTTTTCCTTTCCATCTTTTTAAAATTTTGTTATCTTTAGAATATCAAAAGCTAAAAAAATCGGAAAATGATTTTATCTGGAGGTTTATTTTGTCTGTTGTTACTTTAAAAGATGTGCATAAGTCATATCCAATGGGAAAACAAAAAGTTGAAGCGGTAAAAGGAGTTTCTTTTGATATTGAAAAGGGAGAGTTCGCCGCTATATCAGGACCTTCTGGTTCTGGAAAATCTACAATTTTGAATATGATTGGATTGATCGACGTTCCAACCAGTGGTTCAATCATTATCGGCGATACTGATGTTTATGCAGGTGTAAATCTTTCCGATGCAGAAACTACAAATACCCGATGGAGCTCAAGTATAAATGAGGACAAAAAGAAGAAGGTCCGAACTTCAATTCCACCAAAGCTGGATAAACGAGTTACAGCCCTTCGTCGTTCACACCTTGGCTTTATTTTCCAGACCTTCAACCTTATTCCGGTTTTGAATGTTTACGAAAATATTGAGTTCCCTTTGATTCTTGCTTCTAAAAATCCAGATTCAAAGAGTCCGGTTGATGATTTTACAAAGGCACAGAAGGAAGAATGGATTGCTTACCTTATGGAAAAAGTTGGTCTTACCGATTGGAAAAATCACAAGGCAAACGAGCTTTCCGGTGGTCAGCGTCAGCGTGTAGCTATTGCACGAGCACTTGTTACAAAGGCTCCAGTAATTCTTGCCGATGAGCCGACAGCCAACCTTGACTCAAAGAACTCAGAGCAGATTTTAAGTCTTATGAAGTCACTTAATAAAGATCCAGACTTACAGACTACCTTTATTTTCTCAACTCACGATTCTCGAATTGTAGAGATGTGCGATCACGTTGTTCATCTTTTGGACGGCGAAATCATAAAAGACGAGCACAAAGAAGGTTCCGACATATATAAGATTTAATGATGGAGAATTAAATGAAAGATATAATTAAGCTTGCTTTGCGGAACCTTAAGGAACACAAATCAAAAACGCTTATTATTGCAATGTTCATCCTTTTTGGTGTGGCAATTGTTGTAATGGGTAATTCCTTCCTTGAATCGGTAAACCGCGGACTTGAAAAAGACTTCAGGGCAAACGTAACCGGCGACGTTGCAATTTCGGTTATCCCTGAAAAAGGTACAATAATAGATGTATTTGGGGTAAACAGTACTAACATTTCTACTGCCGAAGTACCTCAGATTCCACCTCTTACTGATCTTGAAAAAATAGAAGAGATTCTTGCAGAAACAAAAGGAATCAAAAAACAGTCAAAGCTCATTTCGGCTCAGGTAATTCTTTCTAAAGATGCCGAAATTGATTTTTCTGTTCTTCAGGATGATGATAAAGATGTTGGTCTTATGGATCTTCCAATTTCCATGATTTTTGCAGGCGAAACAGGAACTTTCTGGGAGCTTTTCCCTGACCTTAAAATGATAGAAGGCCGTTATCCAGAACCTGGTTCAAACGAAATAATTGTAGATACCCGTGTTGTCGATGGCTTTAAGAAAACCTGGGACAAAACGCTCAATGTTGGTGATGATGTTCTTATGGCCAGCATGGGCGGCGTTATCCGCGAAGGAAAGGTTGTTGGAATCTTTAAGCCGGCAAATGAATATTCAGCTATGTTCCAGAGTGTTTATTGTGAACCTGGACTTGCCCGCTCTTTTGCAGAGCTTACTTATGCTTCTTCGTTCAGCCAGGAGTTACCGGACAGCGTAGACCTTTCAATCTCCGACTTGTCTGAAGAGGACTTCTTTAGTGATGATTTCTTTGGTGACATAGAAGACGATACTGCAATTCTTGGAAGCACTACAGACTTTGACAGCATTCTTGGAGATACAACTCTCCGCGACCAGCTTAATCAGACAGATGACGGTTCCTGGCAGTTTGTTCTTGCAAAGCTTGAAAATCCTAGAGCCGACAAAAAACTTATTGCAGAGTTAAACAAAAAGTTTAAGGATGCAGGATTAAACGCACAGGCAATGGACTGGAAGAAAGCTGCTTATTCTTATTCAGGCACTGTTGAGGGAATAGGCTTTATCTTTAACCTTTTGATTATCATTCTTGCTGTAGTTGTATTCATCATCATTATGAATACTATGGTAGTTTCTGTAATTGAGCGTACAAGCGAAATTGGAACTATGCGTGCTATTGGTGCAGAAAAGAAGTTTGTAAAGAAGCTGTTCTATTCTGAGGCAGTTATTCTTACAACGCTCGCTTCTTTGGCAGGAATTATTTTTGCCTTTATCTGTATGATGATTTTCAATTCATTCAACATTGCAATTACAAACTCAATTGCAAAGATGATTCTTGGCGGCGGATTGCTTCACTTTAGCCCGACTCCAAAAATCATAATCCTTACAATTGTTGTGGCACTTTTGGGTAGTATTATAAGCAACAGGTATCCTGTAAAGTCTGCTCTCAAAATCACACCGATTAAAGCACTCAGTAAGGAATAGGGGGCGCAGGAATGAAAACAATAACCTTAGCATTAAAGAACTTAACCAGAAATAAAAGACGAAACGCTATTCTTGCAGTGGCAATTGCCTTCGGATTTTTTGTTGTAACTGCAATCGACGGTCTTACAACAGGAATGGTTGGTAACCTGGAAAATCAGATTACTCAGCTTGTTGGCGGAAATGTTGTTGTGCAGGGCTTGGAATGGCTGAATCCGGAAACAGAGGGCGGAAAGGTTAAGCTTGTAAATATTGTTCGCGACAGAGATTACGTAAAAAATATTGTAGACGAGCTTGGAATTAATTATGAGTATTATTCCTGCTTTACAATGTCCAGCGGAACTGCAATCTTTAATGGAAAAAAATCTGGAATCCAGCTTTACGGACGAAATCTTGAAGAAAAGCTTTTACGCGATTCTTTCCAGTTTGTGAGCGGCGGAGTAGATTTGAACGTAGAAAACGGTCTTATCATAAGTGATAAGGTTGCTGAATCGTTGAACCTTCAGGTTGGAGACGAAATCATTTATTCAACTTACACAGTTTACGGTCAGAACAACTTTGCAGATATGACAATCACCGGAATCCTCAAGTCCAACAGCTTCCTCAGTTCAATGCAGGCTTATGCAGATATTGAAGACGTAAACAGAATTGTAGAAATGCCTGAGGGCGGCTATTCAATGTTCTCAATTTATCTGCGTGATAATGATAAGCAGACAAAAGCTGCAAATATGATTGAAGCAAGAATCAGACAGGACAGCGAGGTTAATCCAGAAATCAACGTTACAAGCCGAGCACTTGCAATGAAAACCCATCCGACAAATATTGG
>JAFZRP010000071.1 GCA_017619795.1 Treponema sp. | reverse complement strand
TGCACTCATATTGTGATTAATAACCATAATAATCTCCTTATTCTTTGGTTTATTAAAAGATAAAACACGGTGGTAACTAATCCAAAACCACAACGTGGTTTATCTTGTGGGTTTCCACCACCCTTTACTTGATTGTCGGAGGCTGAAAAAAAATGTTAAGCATTTTTTTTAATTTTTTTTGCATTTTTTTTATTTATTGACACGCCATATTTTTTCTTATATTTTGCATTTGGGAGCATAATTATGGAAAGAATCCTTGTTAAAATCATTACAGAGCAGACTGAAATACTTTTTAAGAATCTTGAAGCACAGCTGAAAGGTGCAGATTTAGAGAAAATGTTTGATAATGTAAATAATTCGCGCTATCTGTTCCATGCCCTTCATTCGCTGGACAGATATTTTATAAATCCATACCGCTACGAATATAAGATGGATGAACAGCTCGGTCTTGATGAAAACCTTAGCATAATTGATGAAAAACGAGAAGGATATATTGAAGCCGCTGGAGTTGTAATTGAACGGGAAAAGCTGCTTTCATACTTTGATTTTGTAAAAGCAAAGATTTTTTCTTATCTTGATTCGCTTACAGATTCGGATCTCAGCGAAAAACCGGAGGAATGTCCGCACACAAAGCTTGCACTTATTCTGGGACAATACAGGCATCTTATGTTCCATGTAGGACTTTCAGAGGCAGTAAACTTTGAAGCTAACGGAAACTGGCTTGAATATACAGGATTTTCCTATTTTAAGAACAAATAAAACTTTTTGAATAATGCCTTATTCAATATCACCTTATTCGCTTGCGAGTTACTCGCTAGCGAGCATCCACTGTTCGGTAACTTCATCAATTTTGGCAGCGGTTTCTGAAATCTCGCGCTGAACAGCCTTTGCCTTTTCGCCATTTGAGTAAACAGCAGGATCGGAAAGCTTTTCTTCAAGGGCAGCCTTTTTTGCTTCCAGCTCTTCAATATCCTTTTCAAAGCGAGCAAGAGTTTTTTCTTTTTTACGACGCTCTGCTTCGAGCTTTTTCTGTTCTTCCCAGGATTCTGCTTTTGTATTCTCAACAACAGGGATTTCTGCAGGCTTTTCTTCTCCACCGCCATGCTTTTCGAGCTGTTCAAGATAATAATCATAGCCACCCGGATAATAGGCTGAATAACCAGGCTCCAGATGAAGAACCTTTGTGGCAAGCTGTTCAATAAAACCACGGTCGTGGCTTACAAAAATTACAGTGCCACCAAAGCCGCGCAGGGCAGAAAGGAGTACATCCTTTGAATGAATGTCCAGATGGTTTGTAGGCTCGTCGAGGACAAGAAGGTTTACAGGGCTTAGCAAAAGCTGAAGAAGCGCAATTCTGGATTTTTCACCACCGGAAAGCACATCAAGGCTTTTATAAACGTCGTCGCCACGGAAAAGGAAGGCTCCAAGCATATCGCGGAGCTTTGGAATAAGCTCTAACGGGGCGCGGCCTTCCAGATATTCCAGAATTGTTTCCTTACCGCGAATTGTTTCTGCATTATCCTGGCTGAAGTATCCAATTTTTACTCCCGCGCCCGGAATAAGCTCTCCGGTAAAGGCGTCATCCTGCCCCGCAATTATTCTTAAAAGCGTAGACTTTCCGGCACCATTCCGACCTGCAACAACAAGTCGTTCACCGTTTTCCAGGGTAAGGTCCAGCTTGTTCAAAACGTTGTTAACTCCATCATAACTTTTTGTAATTCCATTAAGACGGAGCACAAGCTTTCCTGCATGAGGTGCCGGCGGGAAATTAAAATGTATCTTTTTGAGCGACTCAGGAATCTCAATGCGTACCATTTTATCAATCTTTTTCTGGTACTCCTGCGCCTGTGCCGCCTTTGTTGCCTTATAACCAAAGCGGGTTATGAACTCTTCCATTTTTGCAATTTCCTGCTGCTGCTGTTCATAAGCCGCAATCAGCGTCTGGAGCTCAACCTCGCGAACCTTTTCGTAATGAGAAAAATTGCCAGGATATCGTTTAAGGTCTCCGTTAAAAAGCTCGTATACCTCGTTTATTGTAACATCAAGAAAATAGCGGTCATGACTTACAAGCAAAAAGCCGCCCTTATAATCTAAAAGAAACTGTTCCAGCCAGTTGCGCGCTTCAATATCAAGATAGTTTGTAGGCTCGTCCAGAAGAAGGATGTCAGGATTCTGCATAAGAACCTTTGCCAGAGCAATTCGCATCTGCCAGCCGCCGGAAAACTCTTCTGTACTGCGGGTAAAATCTGCGCGAGAAAAACCAAGACCAAGCAAAACACTTTCTGCCGTTCCAGCCCGCCTGTACCAGCCCGAATCGTCTAATTTCTGAATTAAATCTGCCTGCTGAATTGCAAGCATTTCTGTGTTCCCCTGCCCCGCTTCCAGCTGACTTCCAAGCTCGTCAATCTTTCGCTGCATTTCGTAACCAAACTCAAAAGCTTTGTCGGCCTCTTCTATGAGAGTGCAGCCCTGATGTGTAAGTCCTGACTGTGGCAAGTACGCAACTCGGCATTCCTTCTGTACCGCCCGGCTGCCTGAATCCGGCTTGATTATTCCTGCGAGAACCTTTATTAAAGTAGATTTTCCAGAACCGTTTGCACCTGTAAGGGCTACCTTGGAGCCGGTCTGGAGATTAATAGTCACATTTTTAAGAATGTCACGGTCGCCAAAAGCAAGCGATACCTGTGAAAATTGTACAAAACCCATATTATTTATTCGAGAAAGAAAGTGTTATTGGACTTGAACCTTTTGCAGTTATAAGATTTCCGCTTATAGTTGCGCCGGTTGCATCCTCAAGTCGGAGTCTGCCGGCTTCTTTCTTATAAAGGAAGTTTACTTCCTGTGTCATTCCTTCAAACTTAAAGGTCAGAACACCATCGTAGCTGTCTGCCAGACTCTTTCCAACTGCGTATCTTACGCTTACTGTTCCAGTGTTCTTTGCCGAAGCCGAGATGATTGATGGAACAAGCAGCTTGTAATTTGTCCATTTGAAAGAGCCGTCGGCGTTCAGGACGAGTGTACCGTAATTTGAGCTCTTAAAGTTTGGTCCATGAGCTACAACAGAATTATATGCTTCGGTTCTACGTGTCTTTTCATCAGCAATAATTTCGTTCAAATCGCCATCGATGCGGACAAAATTAAGCTCCTGTGGCTTTCCGTCCGGTCCGGTATAGCGTACAACAATAAAGTCTGATTTCTTATAGATGATGATGATTGGAATATTCTTTAAGGTGTACTGCTTTTCGTTTGTTTTTGTGTAGCCTTCGTAATCCCAGCTTTCGTGAATTTTTGAAAGATTAAGGGAAACCTTCTGATTTTCTGTATCAAAAACAAAATTATAAGAAGGATGAATCTTTGCTAAATCTATGTTTCCGGTCTGAATCATTGTTCTGAATGAATCCGGATACCAGGTCTTATTGATGATGTTGTTGAAGTAAACGTCCTCTTCATCATCCTCTTCAAGATCCGCGTTGCCTATACGCTTGCCGTATTTGTCTGTCTGGAAAAAAACAAGATTGTGACTGAAGCACCAGCCCTGCGTTCCATCATCAGCAAGGATTCTGTACCACTCACCTTCAAGCGGTTTGCCACCTGTCATTGGAGCCTGTCCCGAACCCTGATAAAGCACCTTTATAACCTCGTTCTTGCGCAAGCGGTAAACCTGCTTTGAAGTATTTACCGGTTCAGCTCGCGCCGGAAGTCCATCGGTTTTTACAGAAGCATAATTATGTGCATATTCAGCATATTTTTTCTGAACACTATCAATCTTTGATTTTTTTACCGGCTCGGTAAGCTGCCACAAAGGAAGTTCAACCTTTTCCAAATCCTTTTTAATTCCATTTGCAACAGCAGTTTTATCTTCTACGCCAATAACGTAAACATGCGAAATATTTGAACGGATAAAAACAGGAACAACATCGCCATCCTGAAGATTATATTCGGGTACATTCCATAAAACTACGCTGTAGCCCATTATCTTTTCTTTGCAGGAAACTAAAAGGGCGGTAGAAAGAGTAAGCAGTAAAAGGGTGGTAAATCGTAAAAATGATTTCTTCATATAATAACTATAGCAGAAAGAGGTAGAAAAGTCATCAATACGAGATTTAATCAACGGAAATCAATTTTTGAACTTATACAGAAAAAATCGCTACCAGTCGAGATACTTCTTCTCGCGATTTTTTCCATACAATTTATGTAATTGATTTCCATACATTTAATCTGTAATGAGACTTATTCTAACACAGAAAGTAACTCTGCGAACGTATCAATTTTGGCGAAATATGAGTCGGCGGTACCAAAGCCGTAAGACGCCCAGATAAACGGAATGTCTGCTTTCTTGCAAGCCTCGCAATCGCCTTGAGTGTCGCCAACGTAAACAGCAGACTTTAAGTTGTTGCGTTCAATAATCAGACGGATATTTTCATCTTTGTTTTTGCCGTTGTTGCCGTAGCATTCAAAATCCTTAATCCACTTTTGAATACCGTTTTTTTCTATTACAACTTCGATGTAGCCCTTTTGGCAATTGCTGACTATGAAAACCGGAAGCTTAGCGGCAAGCTTTTCTATAGTGTCGATAACGTCGGAATACGTTATGTTTGTTGTATTTGCGTGGAGTGCAAGCTGCTCCTGATTGCAGCATTCTTCCATAAGAATTGTTTTTTCCTGTTCGGTAAGGCCGCCAAAAAGGTTATCGGCGATGACGTTCATTGTTTTTCCAAACTGTCCCTGCAGGATTTTGGCGGTAACGTGCGGCACCTGAGGATAAAGCTTGTCTATTGCCTTATTCCAGGCTTCTGCTACAATGCCGGTAGTGTTCCAGATTGTACCATCAATATCTAAAATTACTGAATCGAAATGCATAGAGCAATAATAGCATAAAATTATTTTTCGGTCATACATCAAATATATTTTTATATGCAAATGCATTTCTTTGTGTTATAGTTTTTTTAGGAGGAATAAATGAAAATCTCAGTAGGAAAAATTATTGTTGCGGTACTTCTGGTACTTTTGATTGTAACAGGAGTTTTGAGCATAAAACAGCGAAAGTCTGATAATGCAGAAATCCTTAAAAAAGTTACTGTTGTAAGTGATGGAAAAATTAATCCGGCAAACGAAGGAAAGCTTGTTCTTGTTTGCGGTGAAGTTGATTTTTACGAAATCTATCTGGGAGAGCTTGAATATAACCAGATTGACTCTTTCAAAATCAAAAGAACTGTAAAGGATTTTGTATCTTACGAAAAAGACGGTCAGACTCATTATGAATGGCAGGAACGCACAGAAAAAAAATATAATGCCTATAAGCCTTTGGATTATCTTTTCACAGAAGATTTTAAGGAAGAGACTTGGGTTGGTGAGTTTGTTCTTGATGATTATGGTATGGAAAAAGTTCCTATGAACGGCGATTTTGATGAAACAGAAAGCCTTTTAGGACTTAAGTGGAATGGCATGGAATACACAAGCGGTGGCCGTGATGATCCTGAAGATGGTGACGTTTCCCTTACTTATGAATATTTTGATGTTGAGAAATATCCTTATCTTTCTATTCTTGCAAAGCAGAGTGGAGATTCTTTTGAACCTTACCAGCTTGGAAAGACAAAGGTTTACAGCGTTTTCTGTGGCCAGATAGATTCTGTTGATAAGCTTGAAGAAGCTCTTGGAGCTCAGGTTAAGGGTGAAAAGCGCGGACGAATTGCCTTGATAGTTCTTATTGTTGCAATCTGCGCAATTGTTGTTCTGGACAAAAAGAAAAATGGTTCTAAAAAAGAAAAAGCTGATGATAATGCAGCCGAAGACGAGCCGGAAAAAACAGAGTAACCTATTTTCCATAATATGCCGATAATCATATTATGGAAAAAACACTTAAAAAAATCTTTATTGCTGGTGCCGCCCTCTTTTTTGCTTTTAATGCGGCGGCACTCGAAGTTGATGTAGACGAAATCCGTTCTACCGCTGCCGATTCTGTTGAGTTTGAAAACTACGGAGGTCCACATTCTGTAATTGAATCTGTGGAAGCTATTGTTGGAATCGGTACAAGCCTTGGTGTTGAGCTTTCTCAGGCTATTGAGGAGCCTCGTACAATTCAGCCGGGGGCAAAGTACTCAGTAATTCACGCAATCAACCTTGATAAAGATGCTCTTTTAAACGCCGACATCTTTGTTCTCAGCGAAGCTGCCGGTGTTGATCATATCACAAACTTACGCCGCATTTTGAGCGGTTTCCTTGTTTCTGCTTACAATTATTCCTGGGACGATGCCTGGACAGTTGCAACCTTCCTTACAGTTTACAATGCAGTTTACCGTGGACAGCTTGAAACCTTCAGCGAGCGCTATAAACCTGTGGTTATTCAAAATCTCACTGCAGAAAAAGCAGGCTTGAGCACTAACTGGGAAGACTGGGCCGGCAACACTCAGATTATAATTCCACTTAAGGATGTTACCGAAGAAGCCGCTCCTGTAGACACTTCAACTATCAGTGACGACAAAGTTATTGAAGCTATGCGCCAGGAACCTGACAAGGGAATTAAAGAGCGCGAAAAAATGGCTGATATAAAAGAACGGGAAATGGACACTGCTTCAAGAAAGGCGCAGAACGCGCAGCGGGATGCCGCGCAGTATAAGGCTAACGGTGAACGAAAAGCTGCCCGTGAAGCTCAAAAAACTTCCAAAACACAGCAGCAGATTGCCGACAAAAAACGAAGCGAAGTTCAATCTGAACGACAGGCAATCGCAAAGGATAAAGAAGAAGTTCTTTCCCGCGAACCGGTTGAATATGAAACAGGACTTTTTGGTCCGGATGCTTCCGGCTTTTACAGGCTGATGAATGTTGATCCTGCAACCGGCGACATCATAACAAAATCACCACTGACACAGATTCGTGGAAAAGCTGTTTTTGAAGTTGCAAACGTTACTCTCACTCAGAATGGAACAACTGTAACTTACCCGCAGGCCTTTATTGCTGTTTGCGGCGAAAACTCTGGAAAATCAGCTGTAAAGCTTTGCCTTATTGACGGTGAATCTCTTGAAATAATTGTTGAAAGCAACGAACTGCTTTCAGAAGGCTCTGATTTAGTTCCTTACAACGACAGATTCCTTGTAATTGTTCAGGATGGAAATGCAAACAGAGTTGCTTCTTACGACAAAACTCTTGATTTACTGGACACAAGTGCAATAGACGTAACAGCTTCAACACCACTCAATCTTACAGGCTACGGACTTCTTGTTACAGATTCCAGAGGAAATCCTTGCCTTTTGAATTTGAGTGATTTATCTACTGTTTGGCAGAGCACCGGCAGTGTAAAGAAACTTGGAAACGATCAGCCTATTGATGATAATGCGAAATAAGGAATTTTAAAATTCTCTTAATACTTCAGTTGGACGGCGGAGTTCAGGATGAAGCTCGTAAAAATGCTTTTTATCCTGATACATTCTGCCGTCTGCTATTTTCATAGCCTGATGAATATTGTTGCATTCATTATCAAAATAGATTCCTGTAGCAAAATGAACATTAGGAATTGCTTCTGCCCGCCTTTTTATTTCTTTTTCCTTTTTAGCAAGCACCTCTTCCGTAGTATTTCGCATCAGAACCATAAATTCATCTCCACCAGCACGGAAAATCTCATCATTCGGGAAAAGTTCTTTTAGTATTTTTGCCGCATTCTGTAAAAGCAAATCTCCAGCTGAATGTCCGCAGCTGTCGTTCAATTTTTTCAAGCCGTTCAAATCTGCAAAAATTACCCCGATATTTTTCCTCTTTGGATTAGCATCCAGGCTCAACTGAGTAACTCTGTCGTTCATTTCGTTACGGTTGTAAACACCGGTTAGCATATCCATTGTGCTTACAAATTTAAGTCTGTCAAAAAGCTGATGATTTGAAATTTCGGAAGCAAAGAAATACGAAACAAGCTCTACTATTTCCTTAAGCTTAACAACTTCCTTAACATTAAAGTTTGCAAACCACAAATAGCCTAAAAGCTGAGAGCCCGCCTTTAATGGGAAAAGAATAAGGCTTCCTACGCTCGCTTCTTTTAAAGATTCATACCAGACAGGATTTTTCTGACGGACAAACTCCATATCAGTTTCATTTTTAAGAATCAGACAGTTGCTTCCGCCAATACAGTTTTCCCAGGATTCGACAAGGTTATAAAAATCTTCAGTAAGCCAGTTTTCTTTATGCAGCATAGCTTCCGTAACATCTCTTTGAGCTTCACACAGAATATCATACTTGCTGGTAAAGAAATCTATTGTAAGTATGCAGGCATAATTAGCATCACAAATATCGCGGATATCGTTTAATACTTCACCCATGGATTTTCTATAATCATCTGCACCATGAAGCTTAATACAGGAGCTGAGAACAACAGAGGCCGTTTCATAAGGGATGCTTGACATTTTTTTAGTATTAGGCTGCTGGGCAAGCTCCTGAGTGTAAGTACAGTAGGCAATATGCTCATCGCCGGCATCAAGCGGCAGCATGATGATGTTGAACCAGAAATCATAGCGCTCAGGATGTACGTAGGAATGCATTGGTTCTTTTAAAACCGCACAACGATAACAAAAATCTTCAAAATTCAAATCTTTCGGAAAATAATTCTGATAATCGCTGTTCGGCACAAATTTGTTTGTGAGCATTTTTGGAGTATTCGGAGATTCCTTTTCAATAGAATCAATATATGCCTTGTTACCCGCAACAATTTTAATTGCTCCATAGCCGCCGTTTTCAAGCTTTTCTACAGAGACAACACAGGTCATAGATTTAAAACCGTCTACAAACTTCTGAAAATCCATAGCAATTATTTTAACACTGTTTGTATAAATCCTCAATTTTTTTCTTTAAGAAAGGTTCTATAGATTTATTCCATAAAAGTAGAGAATCGGCACTAATTTTTGCGTCAATCCTGTTTATATTTTAAGAGTAAAAGAAATAGGAAAAAACAGGAGTTTGATTATGAATAATTTCACTTTTTACAGTCCGACAAAATTTGTTTTTGGAAAAGAAACCGAAAATCAGGCAGGTGCGCTTGTAAAGGAATTTGGCGGAAGTAAGGTTCTGCTTCATTTTGGCGGTAAATCTGCAGAAAAATCGGGATTGCTCGGTCGTGTACGCGCTTCTCTTAAGGCAGCTGGAGTTGATTTTGTTGAACTTGGCGGCGTTCATCCTAATCCGCTTGATGATTTAGTTTACGAAGGAATTGATCTTTGCAAGCGCGAAGGAGTTGATTTTATTCTCGCAGTTGGCGGCGGTTCTGTAATAGACAGCGCAAAGGCAATCGCTCTTGGAGTTTGTTATGATGGTGATTTCTGGGATTTTTACAGCTATATTGCTCAGCCAAAAGCCGCTCTTCCAGTTGCAACAATCCTTACAATTGCAGCAGCCGGCAGCGAAGGTTCTCCTGACACAGTAATTACAAAAAAGGACGGAATGATTAAACGCGGTTTTGGAAACGACATGCTCCGACCAAAGTTTTCTATCTTAAACCCTGCCCTCACCCAGACTCTTCCTGCTTACCAGACAGCCTGTGGTGCAACAGATATTATGGCCCATGTTTGCGAGCGCTATTTTACAAACACAAAGAACGTAGAAACGACAGACCGCCTTTGCGAAGGTGAACTTATGGCTATGATTCACGAAACTCCAAAGGTAATTGCTAATCCAGATGATTATGAAGCACGCGCAAATATTATGTGGGCCGGAATGGTTGCTCATAACAATATTGTTGGTGTTGGCCGAGACCAGGACTGGAACAGCCACGGAATTGAACACGAGCTTTCAGGTCTTTACGACTGCGCTCACGGTGCCGGTCTTGCAGTAATTATGCCGGCCTGGATGGAGTTTGTTTACAAGCATGATGTAATGCGCTTCTGCCAGTGGGCAACCCGCGTTTGGGGTGTTCAAATGGATTTTGCAAACCCAGAAGCAACCGCTCTCGAAGGAATCCGTCGCTTCAGACTCTTCCTTCGCAGCATTGGCATGCCAATCAATTTTGCAGAGCTTGGTGCCAAGGAAGAAGACATTCCTACCCTCGTAAAGAAGTTTGGTCTTAAAGACGGGCAGACAACCGGCGGTTTTGTAAAGTTGACTTCTGATGATATTGCTCAGATTTATAAGATTGCCGCAAAAGCAACTCTGTAGGAGAAAACATGAAAGCATTATTCATCGGTGGCACCGGAACAATAAGCATAGCAATTTCTAAGTTGCTGCTTGAAAAAGGCTGGGAGCTTTATCTTATAAACCGTGGAAACCGCAATAACGACCCACGTCTTAAAGGCGCCCACTTTATCACCGTAGACATAAACGACGAAGCCGCAGCTGCCAAAAAACTCGAAGGCATGCAATTCGACGTTGCGTGCGACTTTATCGGTTTTGTACCATCGCAGCTGGAACGTGATTACCGCCTGCTCAAAGGCAAAGTTCGCCAGTTTATGTACATAAGCTCTGCCTCTGCTTACCAGAAGCCATGCGGCAACTACATCATCAGCGAAAAAACACCGCTTGCAAACCCTTACTGGGAGTATTCCCGCAACAAAATTGCCTGCGAAGACTATTTGATGAAGCTCTACCGCGACGAGCAGTTCCCTGTAACAATAATCCGCCCAAGCCACACTTATGATGAACGAAGTGTTCCGCTTGGAGTTCACGGCGACAAGGGCAGCTACCAGGTTGTAAAACGCATTAAAGAAGGCAAGCCTGTTATCATTCACGGCGACGGAACAAGCCTTTGGACAATCACCCACAATTCCGACTTTGCAAAGGGCTTTGTTGGTCTTATGGGAAACATTCACGCAATCGGCGAAGCAATTCAGATTATGAGTGATGAATCGGTAACCTGGAACCAGATTTACCAGTGCATTGCTGCGGCACTTGGAGTGGAGTTGAAACCAGTTTATGTTTCCTCAGCTTATCTTGCTGCGCATAGTGATTATGATTTTACCGGAAGCCTTATAGGCGACAAAGCAAACTCTGTAGTTTTTGACTGCAGCAAGCTCAAGGCACTTGTCCCGGACTTTGTTGCAACAAAACGCGCCGACCAGGGAATCCGAGAAACAGTTGAATATGTAATGAGTCACCCGGAATGTCAGGTAGAAGACCCTGATTTTGACAAATGGTGTGATGAAATTGTGGAGAAAACAAAATGACAGATGTAAAAGGAAAATGGGCGCTTGTAACAGGCGCAAACCGTGGAATCGGTTATAGAATTGCAAAGTTTATGGCAGGCAAAGGCTGTAATCTTATTTTGCACAGCCGTTCGCTTGAGCACACTGCCGCTGTGCTCGCAGAAGTTCGCGCAATGGGTGTTGAAGCTTACGACATTGCAGCAGAACTCAGCGACCTGAATCAGGTACAAGCAATGATTGCAGAAATAGAAAAACACGGAAAGCCGGTAGACATTCTTTTCAACGATGCAGCCGTTCAGATTGCATACCGCACAGACTACTGGAAAACACCGGCCGAAGATTATTCAACAAGCTTTGTAATCAACACAATCGCTCCAATGATGCTCTGCTACCACTTTATTCCAAAGATGATTGAACGCGGCTTTGGTCGTGTAATCAACACAACAAGTGGAATCCGAAACGAACCGGAACAGGCAGGCTACAGCGCAAGTAAAGCCGCTTTGGACAAAGTTACCTCCGACCTCGCCGGCAAGCTCGACGGCACAGATGTCTGCATCAACCTTACAGACCCGGGCTGGTGCCGCACAGATTTAGGTGGTCCAAACGCCCCTAACGACCCTGACAGCGTAATTCCAGGCATTGTAGTAGGCGCCTTCATCGACGACAAAAAGAGTGGACGCAACCTGGGTGCTCAGGCTTTCGTAGGCATGACGCTTGAAGACGCTGTAAAAAAAGCCGCCAGCTTCCCTCAGTTGTTTAAGTAGTCAGCTTTTTAAATAATCTATAGAACTTTCATTCTATGCTAGCAGAATCCTTCGTTCTTGTACTATAATATTACTATGGAATTAAAGTGCGAGAACCTTACTGCTGGCTACGAAAACAAACTCGTCCTAAACAATATAAGCTTTTCTTTATTCTCCGGTGATTTTGTGTGCCTGTGTGGACCAAATGGAAGCGGAAAATCTACTCTGCTTTCTGTTCTTTCGCAGCTGAGCGATAAAGACTTAAAAATCAATTCCGGCTCAGTCCTTATAAGCCAGCAATCCAATGAACCACACAGTTTTATTCCACTCTCCTCATTATCAGCCAAAGAACGCGCAAAAAAAATTGCCTATATGCAGCAGGCAGAGTTTTCCACCTGGGATTTCACAGTTTTTGATTTTGTTCTTCAGGGAAGATTCGCTTATTCCAAAAACGGCTGGTATTCTGATGAGGATAAAAAAATTGCCTCGGAATGTCTGAAGGAACTTGGCCTTTCCGATTTTTCAACCCGTACAATCCATGCTCTTTCAGGCGGAGAGTTCCAGAAGGTTAGAATTGCCCGCGCCCTTGCCCAGCAGCCCGCTTTTATGCTTTTAGATGAACCCGCTGCCAACATAGATTTTGTTTATGAACCAAAGCTTCTGGAGTTTTTGAAAGAGCTTGCAGAAAGAAAAAACATCGGCATTATTCTTTCTATTCACGATGTAAATCTGGCAGCACTCTATGCAAAAAAATTAGCTCTGCTCAGCCCATGCAGCGACCATGATTCAGGTTCCTCAAGCTTTCTTTTTGGTCCGACAGAAGAAATCTTCACAGAAGAAAACCTTTCCAAAGCCTTTGGCACAAAACTGCACACTTACACACATCAAATCTATAATAAACTGCAGGTGACCCATGAACAGTAAGAAACTCGACAACAAAACAATATCAATCATCACTATTGCATGCCTTGCATCTATAATCCTTATTCCGATTGGACTTGCGATTATGTGGACCTCGACAAAGTGGAAAACAAAGATTAAGGCAATTCTTTCTGGCGTACTTGGCACACTTTACATTGCAGGAATTGTTTTTATGCTTTTGTTCGAGCCATCTAACCATGAAAACGGGCTTCCTGTTCCAATTCAATATTCCGAAGGACATTCCGAAACAGATTCTCTTATTACGTCAAAGGGTGATGCGGTAGAGCTTCCCGAAAATGACAGCGACAATTCCAGAAAAAAATCAAAGGACAAAAAGAAGCAGTCTGAACCAGAGAAAGAAAAGCTTCCGTTTTCTATGCAGAAAAACAAAAACGGTAAGCAGGGTCGACTCATCTACTCTATCCTCTTTTTCCTGTTTATGCTTTTCCTTGTAATCTGGCAGAATATCCGCAATAACCGTAAACCACATTACGAAAATCCTTATGTTGATACGGACAAATACAAGCTTCCGCTGGCAGACAATGCTAAGATTCCACTGGTTCATTTCCTTAAGCTACGTCTAAATAAGGATGAAAAAATAATATTTGCAACAGAAACAAATCAGAAGGATAATGAAGGTGATCTTATTGTAACAAATCAACGTGTTGTTATAATGGATAAAACACAGAATGTAGAGTTCCCTCTTAGTGTACTGACGGCTGTTTCTTCTGTAACAGATACTGTAATGCTTTTAACCTCTGGCGAGCGAAAGTATTATATATTTATGCCGGAATCGCAGCTAAAATATGCACTTGCAACAATAAGATGGAGCTACAAACAAGCAGATATGAACGGTTTGATATAAACATATACGATTTTATACGAGGATGATTTTATGAAAACTATCAGATTTACAAAAAAAGTACTTTCAGTTTTAGCAGTAATTGCACTTTCCACAGCTGGAGCTTTAACTTTTGCAGGCTGCAATAAAAACGCAGGCAAAGGTGCGGCAGCGGCTGGTAAAGGGGAGCCGGGTTCGGAGAAAACGGCTTCTGGAAAACAGGAAGGTAAAAAAGCCGCTGCCACAGGATACAAGGCTTCTATGGTGCTGGAGACTGGGGAAGACAATCTTGTTTCCTACAGCTCCCTGCTTGCCTTTATGAAACCGGATTACACACCCCAGGCTCAGGATGAAGAGGTGACTGAAAAAGGTGGAAAAAAGGAAAAGGGTGCAGCCTCTAAAGAAAAAAGTGAATCTGTAGTTCCAGGTATACGAGCACTAACAGATTATAAAACAGACTACAAGACAAACAGACAGAAAATCTCTATAACAACTAAGGACTCAACTCTTGAAGAAGCAGAAAATCCTAAGGTACCGTTTACAATTACGGACTGGGGCCCACAGGGAAAAGTTGTTTCTGAATCTGAGTTCCCTTCTTTTTATGTAGTTTTCTCTCAGCCGGTACGTTCTCTTGCCGCATTATCAGATCCTACAGACAAATCTGATATTATGACAATCACACCTCCAATTAAAGGTGTTTTCCGCTGGTATGGAACAAAGCATCTTGCTTTTGAGGCAGATGAAGCAGCAGACCCTGCAACAGAATACGTAATCACAATCAATAAGGATACAAAATCTCTCGGTGGCATGACCTTAAAGGGTCAGACCTCTTTCAAAACAAAAGCCGAACAGGTTTCTATAAAACGCTTACAGGGCGGCTACATGGAAAAAGGAGAATCAGCTTATTCCAGCACGACAGGTGCTCTTCCTCCTTATGAAAACCGATTCTACATCACCCTTACCTATATGGTTACCCCGGCAACCTTTAATGAACTTGTTTCCGTAAAAGCCGGCGGACAGAAATTAAACTATACAATCGAACCTCTTTTTAAACCGGAAATGTACGTTTGGGGCTACCCTTACTACGAGGTAAAAGCCGACGAAACAGCCCGCAAAACAGATACCTACATCGTAACAATTACAAGCAATATTCCTCATAATTCTTCAGTAATTGTTTCTGTAAAAGGCGGTGCCAAAGAGTTTACATACAAAACACTTCAGTCCTTTAAGGTTTCAAACGTTTCAGAAACTACAGATTATTCAGAAGGTCAGCAGCTTAATCCTCTGCGCATTTCCTTTACCCAGCAGCCGGACAAAAAAACTATCATCGATAACATTAAGTTTGATTTTGATTACAAGCTTACTGAAGAAAATATTGAAGTTTACGGTAATACACTCAAAATCTTTAATCTTCCAATTTCCTTCAACGAAGCACACAAAATAACCTTTGGAAACGGTATAAAGGATATTTACGGTCAGAGCATTCAGCTTATAGGACGCACAACTTATGATTTCTCTGTACGCAATGCAATTGCCTACGTAAAGTTCCTTGATTATGGTACAAAAATGCTTGAGGCTCAGTTCCCTCATAAAATGATTTTTGAATATCAGAATCTTGAGCCGGAATCCTTCTACAAAATCTCTGCAACAGATGACCCTATGGACACCTCCTCTGAGTTCATCTACGAAGGCTTTGGCTATAAAATCCCAGAAGCTGTAGAACCAATCGTAACTACAAAGAAAAATACCCGCCTTTTCAAAGAGGTTGATTTTGAACCTTTCCTGAACGGCGGCTACGGTTTTGTTAAATTCGATGCACTTACAACAAAAGAGTATTATGACTGGTGGGATGATGAAATGTACATCGGTCAGAACACCCACACTATGACCGTCCAGGTAACAGACCTTGGTATTACTGCCCGAATTGGTTTGAACAAAGCTGTCCTGATGGTTCGAAGCCTTTCTACCGGAAAGCCTGTTGCTAATGCCGATGTTTACCTCTTTAATTATGAAGAAAAAGCAAGCGGTTTAAACAATCTTCTTACCTCAGGCAAAACTGATGAAAACGGTCTTTGCGTAATCACTCTTACCGAAGCTCAGATTCAAGCCTTTGAAAGCGTAAGCCGTGCAAATTACAGGGACTACATTAAAGTTCTTGTTCAGAACGGCAAAGATAAAGCTATTTTCGTTCCAAGCTCTCACAACACCTGGAACTTCGATATATACACTCAGAACAGATACGATGTCCGTGTTCCTCAGCAGAGAACCTTTATGTTCGTAGACCGAGGCCTTTACAAGCCTGGCGAAACAGTTACCTTCCGTGGAATTGACCGCGACCAGCTTCTTGGTACCTTAAAGGCACACTCCGGCGGTTACAAAATTGTTGTTCAGGAGGTAAGCTGGGATTCAACACCTCTGTTCGAGCCAATTACCGGTACAACTTCCGAAAGCGGCGGCTTCTATGGTTCCTTTAAGCTTCCGGATGATGTAACACCTGGCTATTACAACATAAAGTTCACTCGCGACGATGCGGCTTCTCAATATCAAAACTTCTACTGCTCTTTCAATGTAGCTGAGTTTGAACGCCTTAAAATTGAAGCTTCAGTTTCTCCATCTGATATGACCTTCTATGGCGGCGACAAGATTTCTGCTGAGCTTTCTGCCGACTATCTTGCAGGAGGCGCCTTAAACGGAGCTGATTATGAAGTAACCTGGTACAAGCAGGGCAACAACTTTACTACAGATGATCCGGAAACAAAGGATTACAACTACGGTCCTTACAACCAGTATTCCTGGAGAACATATTATTCAAACGACAAAGGAAAGCTTTCTTCTAGTGGTCTTGCACAGCTTATGTGTAAATCTGAAAAGATTACGGACGGACTTACCTACAATTACCGTGTAGAAGCTAATGTAACAGATGTTTCAAATCAGACGATAATGGCTTCTTCTTCAGTTACAGTTCATCCATCTCTTTACTACATTGGATTAAAGAAATCTAACACTTCCGGCTTTGCAAAGAAAGGACAGCCGATTGAGTTCCCTTATGTCCTTGTAAACACTCAGGGACAAAAACTTTCTCCAGCAGAAGCTAAATCAAAAGCAAAGAGCATCAATTATGTTCTTAAACACGATGTCTGGACAATGGTTCACGAACAGAGTATAGACAGCACAATTTATGCCCGCTACGAAAAATCTGAGGTTGAAGACGAAACAGGAACTATTCAGATTGCTGAAGGAGGAACTCTTAAGCTTACACCTCAGAACGCCGGCTGGTACACTCTTGAACTTACAGGAAAAGACAAAAAAGGCAACGATGTAATTACTTCTATCGGCTTCTATGTTACCGGCAGCGGAATGGGCTGGCACGGAAGCAATACTTCTGAAGAGCTTACCCTTACTCCAGACCAGAGCCTTTACAACCCTGGCGAAACAGCTCAGATTCTCCTCGAAAGCCCTCTCCAGAAAGGCGATTACCTTATCACCGTTGAGCGCGAAGGTATTTTCACAGAAGAAATCCGCCACTTCGAAGAGCCTGCAAATGTAATCGATATTCCAATTGCTTCTAACTATGTTCCGGTTATTTACGTTGCAGTTTCTTCTTACTCAGACAGAAACGGTCCACCGGTACACGAATATGGCGAAACAGACCTTGATAAACCAAAGGGTTACTTTGGCGTATGCGAATTGAACGTTAATCCTTATGTACGATCGTTCTCTGTAGAAATTGAGAGCGACAAGCAGACTTATCTTCCTGGCGAAGAAGCTTCAATTACTCTTACAGCTACAAAGGGCGGAAAACCACTTGCAAATGCAGAAATTACTGTAATGGCTGTAGACCGTGGTGTTCTGGACTTAATCAACTATCATGTTCCAAATCCTATTGATTATTTCTACAGCAAATCAAATTATCCTCTTTGCGTAAGAGGTGGCGATTCCCGTTCTCTGCTTATGGATCCTGTAACCTACAGCACAAAGAATCTTCTTGGTGGTGACTCGGATGCAGATGAAGAAAAGGAAACCGAACGACGTGACTTTAGACCAACAGCACTCTTTGAGCCTGTTCTTCTTACAGATAAGGACGGAAAAGCTTACGTTCAGTTTAAGATGCCTGATTCTCTCACAACGTACAGAGTTACAGCCTTTGGTGTTAAGGATGATTTGTTTGCCCTTAAAGAGGATGAGGTTAAGGTTCAGAATCTTATAAATATCCAGCAGGTACAGCCTCGCCGCTTACGTGAAAGAGACACTGCTGAATGTGGTGTTCTCATCACTAACCTGGACAAAAAAGGACAGAAGGTAACTGTTTCTGTAGAAGCACGCTCTCCTACCCGCGACACTGCAGAAGATAAGCTTGCAGGAAGAAAAACAATTCCTGGAAAAGCCTTTGTAGACGGTCCTACAGAGCATTCAGTTTATGTTGCACCTGGCGACTCTACTGTAGTTTATTTTGATATTGCTGCACAGCAGGAAGGAACTGTTGAGCTTGTTTACACAATCGATTCAAGTGTAATTAAAGACAAGCTTGCTTCTCCAATTAAGATAGAAAAGACCTTCGTTTACGAAACTGTTACAATGACCGGCTCTACAGGTGATGATCCGAAAGAAAAGGTAACAGAAGGCATTATAATTCCTGGCTTTGCAAAGGAAGGACGTGGTGACTTCTCATTAACTCTTGATGCAACTCGTCTTGGAGTATTGGGCAGCTCAGTCCGCTACCTCTTCGAATATCCTTATGGCTGTTTCGAGCAGCAGTCTTCACGCGTTCTGCCACTCGTCCTCTTCGGCGACTACATTGATGTATTCGAACTCGACAGCAAGATTGCCGATGTAAACAAGTGCATTCTTTACTACACAAATTATTGGGGCAAATCTCAGCTTAAGAACGGCGGCTTCCCTTACTGGGAAAGCAGCAGCTATGATTCATTCTATGTAAGTCTTAGAATTGCTCACATTTGTGCAGCCGCTATAGAAAACGGTTTTGACAAGTCTCAGCTTGGTATTGATCTGACAGGTCTTACAAACTATATCCTGAGCCATTTGAATTATGCCAACGATTACAACAAGGCTTATGCCTGCTACGTTCTCAAGCTGCTTGGCAACAACCAGATAAATACAACACTTGAAGGTCTCTACCGCAGAGCAGAAAGTCTTACTCATACAGCTGCCGCTTTTGTTTCTCTTGCTTACTCTGCCGACAGCGGCTTGAACTCACTTGCAAAAGCAGAAGCAGTAAACAAGAACATCAGGGCTTATCTGCAGCCATCTGAAAGAAGCGTTTCTGTTGTTGATGCAAACAGAGATAATGACATATGGTGGTGGTACGAATCTAAGTCTGAACAGCTTGCTGTTATTCTTCAGGCTTTTGTAAAGGTTAACCCTAATGATGAGATGGTTGACCGCCTGCTCTTCTCTCTTCTTCAGCAGCAGTCTATGGGTTACTGGACAAATACAGCAACAACCGCTCGTGTTCTTGATGCAATTCATACTTACATAAAGATGCGCAACCTTGACAACACAGACTTTACTGCAGAACTTTCATTTGGTGGTAAACAGCTTATGAAAGAAAGCTTTAAGGGAGTTGCTGCTAAGCCTAAGACACTCAAGCTGCCGTTTGAGGATGAGTTTATTTCTTCACTTGAAAAAGACAAGGCTACTCCAGTTACCTTCAGTAAAGAGGGTACCGGACGGCTTTACTACACAATTGAGATGAAGTATGCCCTCCCTGATGAAATGCAGTCTGCAAGAAGCGAAGGCTTAATCATTGACTATCAGATTTCTGATTATGATACAGGCGATGTAATTTCTACTTCCGGTAAGGATGATTCTCTCCTCACTCTTGAAAGTGGAAAGCTTTACAAAGCAACTATAAGACTTGAATCTCACAGAGACAGAACTTACATTGCTCTGCGTGCTCCAATTCCTTCTGGTGCAGAAATTCTTGATTCAACCTTTGTTACAACAAGCTCTGCCGGTGAGGTAACTTCATCATCAGAAACTTGGGGACACTGGCTCAGCAACAAGACAATTTACGACAACGAAATACAGTTCTTCTGGGACAACTTCAGAGTAGGCTCTTCAACTGTTACCTTTACGTTCAGAGCTTCTAGAAGAGGTGTTTATCCTACTCCACCGGTTCAGGCTGAATGTATGTATGAGCCGGAAGTCTTTGGAAGAAGTGACGGATATTTAGTTGAAATCAAATAAGCTGTTCTATTGTCTTTTCGGGATTTGTGGAATAATTGCAGTAGCAGGTTGGCTGTTTCTGCGTTATTCCGCTTATCCTCAGTTTGAGACGTTAACAAACCAACAATACAGTACCCGCATTTATGACCGCAACGGTGAACTCATTCAGATTACACCGCTTACTGACGGTATGCGCCGTGAATATACTCCTCTGTCAGAGATTCCTGTTGAAGTTCAGAAAACGTTTATTCTTGCAGAAGACAGGCGTTTTTATTTCCACAATGGAGTTGATTATTACGCAGCACTGAATGCATTAACTCAAAATTATTCTTCAAAAAAGATAGTGAGGGGCGCTTCTACAATTCCAATGCAGCTTGCAAAAATCTGTGAGCCGGATACGGAGCTTACACTCAACCGCAAGCTTAAGAATATGTACAACGCCTACAGAATAGAAGCACGACTTTCCAAAAAAAAGATTCTGGAGCTTTATCTTAATTCTGTACCTTTTGGCATGAACATATCCGGCGTTACTTCTGCGGCCAGAAGCTTTTTTGGAAAAGAGCTTAATCAGCTTACTCCCGAAGAAATCCTATGTCTTTCTGTAATTCCAAGGCGCCCGGCTTCCTACAATCCTGTTCAGCACCCGGAAGAATGTGCAGAAATGGCAGCAATAATTGCACAAAAAAGTACCTATTTCCATACTGATTATGAAAAAATCTATTCTGCAGCACAAAAATCGGTTAATTATCAATATCCTTTTTATATGCCGCACTATATAAACTGGCTCAAAAAAAATCAGTCTCTTTCTGCTGATTATGAAGTTAAACTTGCGTGTGATCTTGAAGTTCAGAAAAAGGCCGAAAGTTATTTAAGAGATGCCCTGGACCAGGCACAAAACTCCCGCATTTACAATGGAGCTGTTCTTGTTTTAGACAACGAAACAGGTGACGTTCTTGCGTGGGTTGGAAATGCCGACTGGTTCGACTCAAAAAACAACGGTCAGCTCGACGGCGTCCTTACAAAAAATCAGCCGGGCAGCTCCATGAAACCTTTCTTATATGCGCTTGGCTTTGATACCCTGGACGACCAGGGAGAACCGCTTTATTATCCTTCTAAAATAATTCCGGATATTCCGCAGCAGTTTGGGAATACAAACATTTATATTCCGGGTAACTTTAACAACCGTTTTAATGGTCCTGTCCGCACAAGAATTGCACTTGCTTCAAGCCTGAACATTCCGGCAGTTTCAATCTTAAACGAGCTTGGCGTAGATGCTTATCTTTCAAAGCTGTACGAGCTTGGATTTGAATCGCTTAAGAAAAACGGTAAGTCTGTAGAGTTAGGACTTGCACTTGGAGCGGGCGAGGTTTCGCTTTACGAGCTTGTAAATGCCTTTAGTGTGTTTGCCCGCGACGGTAAAGATTTTGCCGGCAATCAGATTTATACGCAGGACACAGCGCGTTTAATCTGTTCTATTCTTTCTGATAAAGGTGCCCGTTCGCTTGGTTTTGGCTATGCTCAGACCTTCCAGACGGATTATCCTTCAATTTTCAAAACCGGTACCTCTAATCAATATCAGAACATAACCGCATTGGGAGCCACAAAAAGATATACAATCGGCGTATGGATGGGAAACTTTAAAGGTCAGACAGTAATTGGAAAAACAGGAAGCTCCCTGCCAGCCTGGATCGCAAAAAACACACTTGATTATCTTGAAAAGAACAAACCTGGACTTCAGTTTGAAGAACCGGAAAGCTGGCACAAAGTAAAAATCTGCTCGCTTTCGGGACAGCTTGCTTCCGAGTCTTGCCCGGCTTCTGTTTTTGAATACGTAAAGGATGATTGTGAATTACCGGAATGCACCTGGCATAAGCATACAGAAACCGGCATTCAAATCATTTATCCTGCGGAATATCAGCAGTGGGTACGCGAAAATAAAATAAACGAATCAATCAATTATAATTCGTCACCGCTGGAGCTGCTTACTCCAAAGAACAATTCAATTTTTTATGAAACAAAAGTAAAGGCAATTACGCAGGCAATCCCTGTAGAAATAATTGGCGGCTCAGAAAATACTCTTCATGTGTTTTATGATAAGAAGCCTGAAATGACAGTTTCCCGTCCATTCTCGTTTAAGCTGCCTGTAGAAAAAGGCCGTCACACCTGCACGTTTGTATGCGGCCAGGAAGAAATAAAGGTATCTTTTACAGTCAAATAACTAAAGCGTTTATTTACCCAAGAACGTAAACGAAGAAGCATCATTGCAGAAAATAATTCCGCTGCCGGCTTTTGAAAAACAAGGAAGCTCTTTTATTGCGGCAACAATTGCTTCTTTTTTGTCTGACGGGGCAACAATCATAAGCATATCCTTTTCCGGAACAATATCCATACCAAAGAACTTTTCATCGCCTTCTTTTGCAGTTCCGCGGGCATTTATAATTGTACCGCCGCCAGCTCCAGCTTTACGGGCCGCAGCCATTGCATCCTCAGCATACCCCTTGTTTACAATTATATTTATCATCTGATAGTTATTTTCGCCATTTGCCATACCATTCATCTTTTCTTCCATCATCTTATCTCCTTCCTTTGCTTCCAGCATTTCGCTTGCACGCATAAATTGGGATATATCTATATTGAACATTACACCAAAATGAGATTTTTTATCTTCGGTTGCCGCAAGAATTGCAGAACGAACCTTTTCCAGCAAGCCTTCTTCTACAAGCGTAAAAGTAATTTCCTTAGAGGTGTCTCCCAAACCAAGAAGCTGAAGAATGTTGCTGGCAGCAGTTCCTTTTCCCATGAGGATGGTACCACCTCCGGCTCCGGCAGAAACAGCAGCATTAGTTATCAGACTTCCGCAGTTGTTTGGAACAATGCAGACTACAAGCTTATACTTCATTTTGCTTTACCTCCGCTCGCTTTAATTTTAATTTATAAATAATTCCCATCACCTGAATACCGATAAGCGGCATCATGGCAACAAGCGCAATTACACCAAAAGAATCGTTTCCGCCTTTTCCACTTGCCGCGGCACCTAAGGTAAAAGACAAAATAAAGGTTGAAGTAAGCGGACCCGAGGCAACTCCTCCCGAGTCAAAGGCAATGCCGGAAAACATAGGCGGACAGAAAATCATAAGAAGCATTGCTATGGCATAACCCGGAATAAGCACCAGCTTGAAATCAAAACCGGAAACCGCACGCCACATTGAAAGTCCGATTGCAACCGCAGTACCAATTGAAAGGAAGGTCAGCAAACCCTTTCGCTTAATTGTACCACCGGAAACCTGTTCAACCTGTTCACTCAAAACCCACACAGCCGGCTCTGCACAAACAATAATTGCACCAAGCACAAGGCCTGTGCCAATCAAAAGCACATACCACCAGCCACCACGGGAAACTGCCATAGCACCAAGCGTTTTACCAAGAGCTTCCCCAGCCTGCATAAAGCCGCCGCTTACACCAATAAGAAAAATCGTAAGACCTATAAAGCTGTAAACAAAACCGATGATTATTCTTATCATCTGGCGGGCTGTCATTTTGAGCAGCGTAAACTGGAAAACAAGGAACATAATAAACAAAGGTGCTATTGATATTGAAGAGTCCTTTAATACGTGACCAATTATTTCCCTGAATGGACCAAAAACCTGAGCCATAATGCCCGCTGTCTGGGTAGAAGCTTCTGCAACATTTTGAACAAGGCTTGTATCCTGCAGCTCTGCAAAGCTTCCGTTTAACTTTAAGACAATTGCATAAATAATAACCGCCGTAACCGGACCAACAGAAGCAATTCCTGTTAAACCAAAGCTGTTGTCATTATCTGAGCGGACAGAAGAAACACCTAAACCGAGTGCAAGAATAAATGGAACGGTCATTGGACCTGTTGTTGCTCCACCGGAATCGAATGCAATTCCTATAAAGCTTTCTGGCGCAAACATAACAATAATAAAAAGAAGTGCATATGCTACAAGCAGGGTGATTTTGATAGAAAAACTCAGAACAATTCGGAAAAGTCCAAGCATAAGGAAGAGTCCCACTCCGGCCGCTATTACAAAAGTAATGGCCAGCTTATTCACAAACGGAAAGACCCCGCGTACCTGATTCCCAAAAACCTGGATGTCAGGCTCTGCTGCGGTAACAATGAATCCTATAAGAAAAGCTACTGCGAGCAGCAGAGCCAGACTACGCTTTTTTGTAAGCTCCGCTCCGCACCTCTCGCCAACTGGTTCAATACCCAAATCAACACCAAGCAGAAACACTGTCAAACCGATTATGAGCAGTAATCCACCCACTATAAACCTGAAAAGCAGGATTTTTTCAACTGGTACTACCGTGAATCCCAGCAGACACACTATTGCCATAACCGGCAGCACAGAAATTGCAGTGTCTTTCAATTTTGTAAGGATATTCACGTATCAAAACCTCTGTTTTCAAATATATATAATTAAATTATACTAAATAAAAAACTTTATAGAAAGATGTAGACACATTACAAAAATCCGAACTTTCGCGGGAATTTTTTAATTTGTAACCAAACCTGCATTTTTTCGTTTAGTAAAAGGGTTTTATTAAAAAATAGTGTCGGAGATGTTGAGACTTTAATTTTTTTTAGGATGGTACACTATGAAGAAGAGATTTTTAATTTTTTTAGCACTTATAACACTTTCTACAGTTCCTTTATCAGCCGTTGAATGGGGTGCTCAGTTTGGAGCAGGTTTGGATTCCAGCCTCGTACATGTTTACACCTATGAAAGTGCTGCTGTTAAATTCACAGCAAATGATTATTTTAAGGTTGATCTTGGTATCAGAGTCCTTAATGACTTCTTTAGAAAAGAAAACAGCCCATTCTTCTTTTTTATGCCTACTTTAAACATCACTGTATGGCATATTTATCTTGGCGGCGGCCTTTGTATGTCGGGAAAAACTGATTACGGTTATGATGTTATTTTCCAGGGGCGAATAGGAACAACCTTTGGTGACTGGGAATGGGGACAAGGAGTTGGCGGTATGGATATTGGTCTTGAGCTTTCTCCAACTGTCCTTACGGCTTCTAAAGAGGAAAGCGATTCGGCACTCGGTGCAGCTTTAGGTTCCGTATTCCTTTCGCTGTTTAATTTGTGGAAGCTGAATATCGGTGTAACCTGGTACGTACCGTTTTAGAGACTGTAAAATTATAAGTGACTGATTAGGATGCTGGAGCTTAAATAAGTTCCAGCATTTTTTTTACAAGCTTAGCACTAAGCTCTGCGGCAGCCTGTTCATTAAAATCATAAGTTTTTTCACCATTATCATCTGCCATATCGCTCATACAGCGGATAATGATAAAAGGAAGATTGTTCAGATAGCAGGCATGTGCAATAGCAGCACCTTCCATTTCTACGCAGGCAGGGCTGCAGTTCTCCATTATTTTTGCTTTTAATTCCTTTGATGCAATAAACTGGTCACCTGTTGCAATTCGTCCTTTTACTAAAGCGTGTCCTTTTGCTTCTTCAAGACTTGCAAAGGCTTTTTCTGCTGCAGAAATCAGTTTTGAGTCTGCAGGGAAATCTGAGCATTTCATTCCAGGTATTTCAGTAATTTTATAACCAAAATCAACGGCATTTACATCGTGATACAAAGCATCTGTAGAAATAACTACATCCTGTACCTTAAGCCCGTGTGCCATTGCTCCGGCAATTCCTGTGTTTATAATAGCAGTAACTCCAAACTGAAGGATAAGTCTCTGTGCACACAAGGCAGCATTTACTTTTCCAACTCCAGATTGAACAATTACAACGTGAGTTCCATTAAGCAAACCTTCAAAAAATACACAAGAACCGGCTTCTGTCTTTTTTATGGCTTTTTCCTGTGGCAATGGAGCAAGTGTGCTTTTTAAGAGCGTAACCTCAATATCCATTGCTCCAATAATTCCAATTATTTTTTCCATCTGATTACTCTTGATTATAAAGTTCTCTGACTTCCAGACTAACGTGTCTGTTTGTTTTTCTTTTCCTGCTTAGGATCGCGCAAATAATGATTTACGATTTCTTCGCTGAGCTTATCTTCAAGATGACGCTTTTTAATAAACCAAACAATTGCTTTTTTATAAATCTTAAAACCGAGTATAAGACCACCAACAAGGTTCACAATCAACAGAATAGAGAACAAAGTTGAATAGGATTCTGGAGAAAGATGAAATACCCTGAACATAAAAAAGGAAATGATGATGATTCCAAGGAAAATTAAAAGGAAGGTTTCTACAATTTCAAAAATACTTGCTACAAAAATAAAAACTGATGAATATCTTTTTTTGTTTCTGTATTCAATCTGACTCTGTTTTCGTTTTTCCTGTTCAGCTTTATCGTACTCTGAGTAATCCATTATTTTTCTCCCTTATTTTCTTTTTTACTTTTAGATTCTTTTGAAATTGTAACTGCAAAAGAAATAAGCAGCATTATTCCGCATACAACTACAGCTGAATCTGCAACGTTAAAGGTTGGCCATCTTGTCATTCGGAACAAACCGATCGGGCTTTTTTCTATACCGAACCATTTAACATCAATAAAATCTATTACACCCTTAGAGCGGAAGATTCTGTCTATGATATTTCCAAAGCCACCGCCAACTATACCGCAAATAGCCCAGCGCTGAAGCTTTGTAAAATCGGTATTTCTAAAGTAAACTACCATTACAAGAACAAGTACACAAATCGGAATTATAGAGAACAAAATCCTTCTTGCAAGATCCGGCCAACCGGCACCAACACTAAAAGCAACACCTGTATTATAAACGTGAATAAGTCTTATAAAGTCGCCGAAAAACTGCGCTCCAATTGTATACGGCTGAATATAATTCACTACAAGCATTTTTGTAATCTGATCCAGCACAATTACGACTACCGACAACACCAGCGGCAGCACTTTTGATTTCAAATTTTTATCCATAGCTTAAATATACTGTTTTTCAAAGATTTTTTAAAGGCTTATAATCCGGTTGGTACATCTATAAAGAAGCATTCAAGCCCAAGATCTTTTTCAACCTTTTCCTTAACAAGTGAAACTCCAACCGTCTCTGTTTCATAATGGCCGCCGGCAATTACATTCATCTTCATTTCTTCTGCAAGATGATAATACTCATGTGTAAACTCGCCGGTAATATAACAGTCGAGACCTTCTTTGATTGCAGCTTCAACATCTTCGCTTGCACCGCCGGAAATAACTCCAACTGTAGTAATATGCTTTTTTCCAAACCTTATGATAGCTGTAGGCATTTTAAGAGAACGAACGGCTTTCTGGCTAAGCTCGTCAATTGTCATTGAGTTTTCAAGTCTACCCTTTACACCAATTGTCATACCGCGCCATTCACCAAAAGGCTCCAGCTGCTTAAGTCCAATTCGCTCGGCAATTCCGTAATTATTTCCATAAGGATTATTTGCATCAAGCGGAATATGATAAGCACACAAAGCTAAGTCATGCTTGATAAAGGTTGAAATACGCTTATACAAAGAGCCTGTTACCGGCTGACAGTGACCCCAGAAAAGTCCGTGATGAACAAAAAGAACATCGGCACCAAGCTCTGCTGCAAGCTTTGCAGTAGCTTCACAGGCATCTACAGCAAAGGCAACCTTCTTTATCTCCTTTGAATCTGGAGCAGAGTTTTCAATCTGTATTCCATTTAATGCTATATCTGAAGAAAACTTTTCCTTTTCCAAAAAACTATTAAAATAAGCGTCTAATTCGTTTAATGTCATTTATCTTCCCCTTTTGTATTTCTATTTTATCATTGCCTTTACAGTTTCAGCAACGGTATCTTCAAGCTGATCAATTTTTCTGTCTACAGAATAACCAAGTATTTTAGCGAGCAGCGGATTATTATAAGTGATAAAGCCATACCCCGGAGTTTTATAGCTGTAAACCGAAGCAAGGTTCAAACCGCCGCATATTTTCTGTGGATTCCTTAATTTATAAAGAGAACCCGCCGGTGCAGTCATTTCATCTGTAACAAGAAAAACCGGCTCTGTAATGCCATAATCCTTTTCCAGAAGAGAGAGCGCCCCTTCTATTTCCTGTGTTGTATTATAGGCAATCAACTCCTTTTGAGTGAAAACCTCTGTTTTTCCAATAAGCTTATAGATGATAAATAAAAACTGTCTTGAATAACGGATTTCTCCACGGGTATCAAGCCACTTTGAATCTTCTGTAAAAAAGTCTGCAGAAAAAACTCTGCAACCTTCACATGCCAGCAGCTGCATATACTGCTTGTATGCTTCTGTATCGCCGCGCTTGTCTGGAACGAGTAAAACTACTTTAGAAGCTTCAGGTTCGGTATAAGATTCAGCCGCTTCATCATCATCAATATTTTTTGTGTATTCTGTGATTATGACGTTCGTTTTACCAAATAAAGTTTTTTCAGAAAAGCCCGTGCGGAAGCTGCCCTCGTAGTAATGCTTTGTTTCTGTTACTCCAAGCTTTTTGTCAGACAAGTATCCCGGGAAAAAGAGGATTGTAACAACTATTCCAAAAACCGACAGCAGAATTGTTATAAAAGCCCAGAACTTCATCAGCGGGCTGTAATGGTCAACATAAAGATTTGCCGAGTAGCGGAACAACGCATGGAAGTTAGAAAGAATTACGAGAATTGACAGGAATATAAGATAAAGATTTATAAAATCAAGTCCCCATGCAAAAATCTGCAGGACAGAAAGAAAAAGCGACAATGGGGAAAGCATAACAATTACATCCTTCTTTTCGCGCTTTAGAAAAAGAACACGGCTGTTTGTCAGAAGTAGAAAAAATAATATAAGTAATTCCCCAATAATTCGCATTTTTTATAATCCTTTATTTATCCTTATTCTGCTGCTTCAAGAACACCATAGAAGGCTGGCTTTACATTAAAATTCTCGTCCATCAAAAGCGGATACTGTGTGTGACCCTTGTACTGATCCAGGTCATTAAGCCAGGTTCCGTTGTCTGTAAGTCCCCAGATTGTAACACCGGAAATACCATGCTTTTCTGCGGTCTTTCGGTATTTTATGAAAAGCTTGTAATACTCTTTATATTTAGCTTTGAGCATTGTAGGACTGTACGATTTAGAACCATTTGCAATATCAAGCTCTGTTACCTGAATATCAATATCCTTTGCTATAAACTTTTGAACAGCTGTTTCGTAGCTGTTATTTCCTTTTACTGCCGGATAATCCATGCTAACATGAGACTGCATTCCAATTGCATCAATTCGGGCATCTGGTACTGCACGGATTTCGTCTATAAGATTACAGATAGCATTACATTTTCCAGTGCTGTAACAGTTGTAATCATTGTAAACAAGAAGTACATCCTTTGGCGCATATTTATTTGCATAGCGGAAAGCGTTGATAATGAACTCTTCATTTCCGTAGATTCTGTACCAGTCGCTGTCTGTTCTAAGCCATTTCTGACTTCCTGCATTATCTGCAACTGCTTCGTTTACTACATCCCAAACTGTGATAATGTGCTGACCACCGTTATATTTTTTCTCAAACTCAGCTATAAATGCCATAACTGTTTTTATGTACCATTCAAGGCGGGCATTCATTGTAGCCTTATCAGTAAGCGGATTTTTGTCGTTGCAGTCTTCGCGGAAGAACCAGGCTGGTGTCTGCTGATGCCATACAAGAACATGACCTCTGATATTTACACCAATTTCCATTGCATTAAACAAAATCTCTTTCGCATTACCCATACTAGGCATTCCCATTGGAACCTGATAAGTTTTTCCATCCTCGGCTACAAAGTCTTCCATTTTGTAAGGTCTTGCCCAGTTGAAAAGGAAATCTGGCTTAAACTCGTTTCCAAGAGTGATGGAGGTTGCATGCTTTGAAAGATTTTCTGTTACTTCAGGATTATTTAAGTCCGGGCGCAAAGAACAGGCAAAACCAATATAATCAAAATAGTCCTTATAAGCTTCTTTTAAACTTGGTGCTTCTGACCAATTAACAGCAGCCTTTTGTGTTGCCGTTAAACCTTCTCCAGAAAGCTTTACTTCAAAATCCTTTAAATACAAAACTGTTCCTTCAAGATTAATTCCAGCCCCGGAAATATAAAGCGATTTATTTTCACTAAGTGGAACTGCAGCCTCACCTTTTAAGGTTGTCCATTCTCCAGACTTTACCTTCTGCTGTACAAGCACCGGCATTCCAGCTGCCATGTCGTTTATCATCCAGATGATGTCTACTTCACTGTTGTCTGAAGTGTTTACCTTTATGTCGCAGCTAAGATTCACCATAACTTCTTTACCGGCAAAAGCAGACAAATCTACTGTTACAGGGTTTACCTTTTTAACCTTGCTGCCTGTAATTGTAATTACATTTGAATAACCGTCTACTTTCTGATTTTTCTTTACGGAAGCATCCTTGTCTACGTTTGTGATTGAAAGTGTTCCGTCCTGATTTTCTGTATAATTGGCATTTTTCTTGCCGTTATTTGGTGCTGCAGATAATGCTGCTGTAATAAGCAGTGCTGCTATAATAACTGATAGTTTTTTCATAAAACCTCGCGAATAATTTTATCGAAATATTATAGCATATAATTGGTTTTTAAGATATAAGCTTTATCTAAGCATATTGAACAAATCCTTACGACCGATTTTTTCCAGCGCTTCTCGGACAAGTGGACGGTTTTCCGGGCGGTTGAATTGGATAAGTGCGCGCTGAAGACGTCGTTCACGGGCGCCTTTTGCAACATAAATGTGCTTAAAAGTTCCGTCGCTGTTGCGGGAATATGGATCAAGCTCGGTATAATACTGGCACGTAGAAAGACTTCCAGGGGTTGGATAAAAATCCTGAATCTGGTCAGGAACAAAGCCTGTTTTTTTAAGATACAGGGCTGTATCCAGCGCTTCTTTTAAACCGCAGCCTGGATGTGCAACAATATAATACGGAACTATGTACTGCTTTAGCTGGAGCTTTTTGTTCATCTGGGCATATTCCTTTTCGAACTGAACATACGTACTATGATTACTCTTTCGCATTAAAGCAAGCACCTTGTCGTTTGTGTTTTCCGGGGCAACCTTAAGCTGTCCGGAAATATGATAGCGGCACAAATCCTCAAGAAAATGCTTGTCCTTATCCATTATCAGATAATCAAAACGGATTCCTGAGCGAATAAAAACTTTTTTTACCCCGGGAACAGCCCTGAGTTTTCCAAGCAGCTCAACATAATCCTTATGCGAAACCTCAAGATTAGGACACGGCTCTGTTCCAAGGCACTGCCTGTTTTTACATACTCCTGCCTTAAGCTGCTTCTGGCAGGCCGGCTGACGGAAATTAGCAGTTGGACCGCCAACATCGTGAATATATCCCTTAAATTGCGGATGATGAGTAAGCGCTTCTGCTTCCTTTACAAGAGAATCGTGGCTACGTGCCTGTATCCGCCTGCCCTGATGAAAAGTTATTGCACAGAAAGAACAAGCCCCGTAACACCCCCGCACAGAAGTAAGCGAAAAAAGCACCTCCGCCAGGGCAGGCACTCCACTCTTCCCGTTAGGCGCTTTTTTGTCGTAGCAGGGATGCCACTTTCTTGTATACGGCAGCTCCATAACCTCGTCAAACTCTTTTGTAGTAAGCGGTAGCGCCGGCGGGTTTTGAACGACAAACCTTGTATCTGCGGTTTCTATAAGATAATCTGCATTAAGGGCATCTGTATTCTGCTCCTGAATTACAAAGCTTTCAGCAAACTTCTGCTTTGACTGCGGCGTGTTCTGGCTAATTTCTTCAAACGACGGCAGCACTATTACCTTTGCTGTAGGATTTATTGATTTATCTACAAGTGCTTCAAAATCCTTTTCCTTTGGTATAGAACCCCACCAGCAGGTCCCGCGCACATCGTGAATCTGACGCGCAGGGATTCCGGAAGCAAGCTTATCCGCTATTTCTATCATTGAATGCTCGCCCATTCCGTACATGAGCAAATCAGCCTTACAATCGAGCAGGATTGATTTTCGAACTTTATTTGACCAGTAATCATAATGGGTAAATCGGCGAAGGCTTCCTTCTATGCCGCCCACAAGTACGTCCACGCCCTTATACGCTTCCCGGATTTTTGCAACATAAGTTATGAGCGCACGGTCTGGTCTATGTCCGGCTTCTCCACCGTGAGCATAGGAATCTTCGGAACGTGGCTTGTTGTTTGCGGTGTAATTGCTCACCATTGAATCCATGGCACCCGCACTTACAAGAAAGGCAAGTCTCGGGCGACCAAGGACCTTAAAGGCTTCTGCATTTTTATAATCGGGTTGGGCTATTATTCCGACTTTATAGCCATGAGCTTCCAGTAGACGACCAAGAAGTGCGGCGGCGAAGGAAGGGTGGTCAACGTAGGCATCGCCACTTACAAAAACAAAATCGCACTGCTCCCAACCGCGTTTTTTCATATCCTCTGAGGAAATCGGCAGAAAAACGTCAGTGGAAATACCATTTGAATTGGTATTGGAATTGGCAGCGGAATTATTCATTTTGCTCCTTACCCGTCTGATTAAGCTGACTTGCTTTTTTGTTTAAGCCGGAGATTTTGATGAACGTTTTTTCCAGATACTGTGCCTCGCTTTCCGAAAGGCTCGCTCTTGAAAGAACGCTGCGCCAGAAGTTTTCCATATCTTCGCGACCAGGCATTTTGAAAAAACCAATTTCCTGCATATTGTCCGTTATGATTTTGACAGACTTGTCTATTCGTTCCAAGGTAAGTGGTGTATACCCTGCTGACTTTTTGTTGTTTTTGCGCAGATTCTCCCTGAAAAGATGATAGCACATAATCTGAACTGCGTGGCTTAAATTAAGGGAACCGAAATCGTCTGAAGAAGGAATTGTAACACCGGCGTTGCACTCATCAAGCTGCTCGTCTGTAAGCCCGGTGCGCTCATTTCCAAATACAATTGCGACTTTTCCGCCAGAGCTGCCACCATCATCACCAATACTATTTTTTTCAGCAGTTCCAGTGATTTTATCTGCCATTTCTGCAAACTCTTCTGGCAGCAGCAGCTTACCGCGCTTTTTTCCGCGCCTTCTTGTTGTTCCGGCACTTATAGAACAATCGGCCGTTGCCTGAATTATTGAATCGTAAAACTTTGCATTTTCAAAAATGTAAAAGGCGTGAATTGAAAGCACCCTGATATGTTCAATATCATAATCCTCTTTTTTACCGACAATTCGCAGCTCTTTGATGTCGTTGTTTGCCATTGCACGACACGCAGCGCCTATGTTTCGGCTTTCATCGGGATGATCAAGTACAATAACAACATTATTCAGGTTCATTCAGGTTTCCTTCCGTTTTTTGGAAAAAGCTTTATTTTAAGAAAGATCTTACATACAGCCAGATAAAGAACAGAACTGCTCCCATCTTCATGCCTACTCCAAGAAGAAAGCCTAAGAAAGCTCCCCAGGCAGATTTTAAGGCAGGTCCAAAGGATCCTCTTGTAGCTCTAAGCTCAAATATAAGGGCGCCTAAAAATGGTCCTAAAATAATTCCTAAAGGCCCCGCAAAAAATCCGATTATAAGTCCGAAGGTTGCGCCTGTTGTTGCCGCTTTACTGCCGCCGGTTTTGTTTGTCATATACACCGGCATGATATTGTCTAAAATGGAAACAGCAACTGCAATTACAGCTGTAATTATAAGCCACACGAGAGACAATTGATTGTACGAGGAAAAATAGCAGAGTAAAAGCCCTACCCAGGCAAGTGGTGCACCGGGGAGTACCGGTATAAAAGTACCAAGAAATCCTACGGCAAGAATTACTCCCGCCAGAATTGAAAGTAAAAGACTTATATCCATAAATCTATTTTACTTGTTTTGTGTACTTTTTAATACTCCCAATCGCAAATATGTTCTTATTTCTTCTGCAAATTTATGTGCAGCCTCTGGATTTGTCTGGAAAACAGCATCTCCAAGGGCTGGAAGCGGTCCATCTTTACAGGAAGCGGCAAGGAATCGGACATCATCTGCCTGCTTGTCGTAAGCCTGAGCACGGGAAGAAACAGGTCCAAGCTTTGTTGTCATAGACAAATCCTTTTGTGTAGAATCTGTTACCAGGTCCTTAAGGATTTCGTCGAAATATGAATATCTTGTAAACTTCATTGCAACATACGACGGTGCTATAACTCCGTGGTCAATGCTTGTAGTGAAAACCGGCACTCTGTCTGCTTCAAACTTTCTTACAACCTTGTACGGAATTGTTCTGTGATTTGTAAGCGAGGTAAACATAACTCCAACCTGGTTGTCTTCCATAAAAGCTGTTAAGTCACCGTTTCTACCGACATACCAGTTTGGATGTACAAGTCCGTCGCTCTGCCAGCTGCGAAGCATATCAAGAATAGCACGCAGTGTAAATTTATCACCGGCTTTTTTAGAAACCGAAAGCTCTTCGTCGATTGTCTGTGCAAGAGAAGGCTTTTTTAATAATAAGCTGACTGCTTTTTTATAGCTTTCTGTTCCACCAAAGCCTTCAACCAAAGCACCTGTAAACGCAAGAAGAACATCATCTTCACCACCGGCACAGAAGAATGGAGAAAATACATAACCCTTCATTGTTTTAAGAAAATCCTGAAGCTCCGGAATACTCAAAGGATAATCAAGCTCAGCCTTTTGCATTCCTTCGCGGTAATAAGCCATTTCGTAGTGATCCATTACAAGTGGAAGAACCTTTCCAGCAGACCGTCTTAAGGATGATGGCATTCCGCCATACCATTCAACAGGTAAATCCTCTGCATATTTTTCAAGCCGTGTAGTTGCATTACCATTCTTTGCGAAAACAAGCTCGTATTTTTTTGCAATATTCTTTTCGTTAAACTCAAGATCAGAAATATCTGTAAAGGTAATTGCTCCATCATAAAGTGAAGTAACCTTCTTCTGTATTTCATCAATCATATATTGCGGTACCTGATAAAAGGCCACATCAAGATTTTTTGCACTGTTTGCTCTCTGATATTTTACAAAGCTGATTACTTCAAAAAGTCCCAGGATAAAACATAACAAAAGGATTGTGATTTCTTTCCAATATTTCTTTAGTTTCTCTTTTAATGAAGATAAAAAATTCTGCCAGAGTGATTTTCCAGCTTTCTTTTTGTTTTTGCCCTTGGCCTTTTTCTTTGATTTTGCGTTCTTTTCCATATCTTTATTATCGACTATAAAGGGAAAAATTAAAAGATTATATTGTCCTCATCAATTACATTTCCGTTTGAGAAAAACTCGGCGCGTTCAATGCACTGCTCCAGCTGCCGTACATTTCCCGGCCAGGAATATTCTTCAAGCTTGCTTAGTGCCTGCTCTGTAAAAACCTTTCCCCTGCTCTTAGCAATTTCCTTTGCAATTTCTACAATGTCACAGCGCCTTTCCCGTAAAGGCGGAATCCGTATGATATTGGCAGAGATTCTGTAATATAAATCCCTGCGGAATAAGCCTTCCAGCATTTTTACTTCAAGATCTTCATTTGTTGCAAAAATAGCCCGCACATTTGCTTTAATCTTCGAATGTGAACCAACCTTATAAAACTCCCCGGAATCTAATACCGTGAGCAGCTTCGATTGAAACTCCAGCGAAGTTGAAGAGATTTCGTCAAAAAAGAGGGTTCCGCCTTCTGCATCCTGGAAAAAGCCCTGCTGCCCTTTACAATCTGTATACGCTCCTTCCACAGCCCCGAACAAAGCTGCATCTGCCAGATTGTTTGAAATTACAGAAGAATTAATACCGACAAAATTACCGTTCTTGCGCGCAGAAAGCTGGTGTATAAGTCTTGCAATTGTTGATTTTCCGGTCCCGCTCTCGCCACACAAAAGCAGCGTACTGTCAAAGCCGGCATAATTCATTATCTCCCTTTTAAGCTTACTCATTGCTTCCGAACTTCCAAAAAGCGAATTAACCACCTTGTTATATACTCCCGACGTTGCCGCCTTTTTGATTGAATTGTACGTTACTTCCTGCATATTTTCTGAAAGGAAGGTTTTTATGTATTTTGTCAGATAATTCTTTTTACAAGGATAAGGCATTACAAATCTTGAGATTTCAGAAACCACGCGTTTTATTTCTGGAGGAGTCTCAATTGGGATAATAAATATGATTTTGGAGAGCCTTGCCTTAGAAAAGTTATTTTTCAGCTTCTCAAAATCAGAAAGGGTTGCATAAGAGCAGTCATAAATTATCAGAGAGATGATGTAGTCACACTCCGAGGTAAGCTCAGAAGCAACATTTACAGGAATTATGTTGCTCAAATAAGTCTGAGCACAATAGATAATATCTTTACGTTTTGAAACAATAATTATATTTGTATAGTTTAAAAACATCCTATTTCTTAAAAACTATCTCTTAAATAACTTTGTCCAAAGAAGTATAAACAGGTAAGATATGTATGGGAAAATTAAAAAGATTTTGAAAGGATTATGAAGGATTTCTACAAAAATCTCATTTCCCTTGTCAAAGGTCTTTTCTCTTATTCTTTTTATACGTTCAGAGAAGATTCCGAACGTGTCTGTATAATATAAAAAGATGCTTGAAGAAAATTGATTTCTGCGTCTGTATGGCCAGCAGTTCTTTTCCTTAATACCGTCGCTCAACAAAACTAACGAAGGCTGTGCCTTAAAAACTGCCTGAACAATATCCGGTTCAACCTGCTTTGAATAATAACCTACATAGCGGCCGACAATTCGGAGACCAGGGAAGGTTGCCCTTACATTTGCTTCAGCTTTCTGAAGCGTAGTTTTATGTGAACCGAGCATGTACAGAGTTTTATAGTGACTGTCCAGAATTGAAAGAATCTGTATGATTGCCTTGAACTGATTGTATCTTACAGGTACATCCTTTTTAAGAAACTTTGCGCCTTTTAAAATACTCTTTGAAACCGGAAGAATAAGATCTGCATTTTTTACACATTCAGAAAAATCTCCACGGCGTCGGGCTTTAAGCAAATCCCAGATAGAAAGAAAGATAATCTGCTTTGTTCCAGGCTTTGCAAGCAGCTCCAGAATCTCGTTTTCCATTTCTTCTGGTCTGCAAATATCAACAGGAACACCAATCAAATTAATTCTTTGAATACTCATACATCATCCTTAATACTAAACGTGCTTTGAACAGCCGCAATTCCATATAATGCTGCCGTTTCGCATCTTAATATATTTACGGAAAAATGGATTGGATAGAAAAGACCTTTTTTTATTAAAAAATCAACTTCCTGCGGGCTTATTCCACCCTCACAGCCGCAAACAATGCATATTCGTTTAAGTTCTTTTTTTCCAGCCAGGATTTTTCTTATATTTCCATCGCCATCGTTTCGTTCTGAAAGCACAAAACCAACAGCTTCATCTTCTGAAGAATCGTTGCCTGCCTGCTTCCACAAATCAACAGCCTTTTCCAGAGTAACAGCCTCTTCCACAACAGTATCTACCGGAGAACCGCTTTGCTGTCGTGCTTCTTTTATTATCCGGCTGAGGCGTTCTTTCTTTGGTCCCATCAAACTGCTTACACTGCTCTTTTCGGAATACTCTCCAATAACCGGAACAATCCTTTTTACGCCGCACTCGGTAGCCTGCCGTATAATCTGTTCAAGCTTTTGTGGCTTTGGAATAAACTGAAGCAGCCAGTATTCCACTCCAGCTTCTGCAGAAAGCTCAATTTCGCTTGCCTGAACACCGCGTGTAATATTCTGCTCTGTATCTGCACAAAGCTGAAGCGTAATTTTTTTCTGTTTATCATCGATTTTGGCAACAGTAGAGTTTTTCAGTTCACCATCCGGCAGCCGCACGCTAACCATGTCTCCAGCCTTCACCCGAAGCACCTGAAACAGATAACGGTAATCCTTTCCACCGAGAACAATAATTCCTTTTTTATCGGGATTCTTTTCCAGGATAAACTGCCGCATTTTTATTCCTGCGCAACCTCTTCCTGAAGCTCCTTCAAGGTTTTTGTAGAAGACATCAGCTTTTCATAATCCTTTCCGGATACAATACGTAAAGCCTCGTTCAGCTGCAAATCATAATCTAAATCGTAAAGCGGAGAACCTTTTGTTCTGTTTACCTGATTGCGAAGAAGCCTTCTGATAACACGCTGCTCAATAGGATATTCTGCATAAAGCTCCTTTGCTGCCTTAGCAATTGCGGCTTCATCCATGTTAGGATTGTTTTCAACTGTCTGAGCAATTATGTCAGATTTTACAAGTGAAACATAAGTATTCTCTTCTTCATCAGTAAACTTTTCGAGATTTTTGATTTCTAAATCTGGCGGAATACCAATTTTATCAATATTTACATCGCTAGGAGTATAATAGCGGGCCATTGTAAGCTTCATACCATCAACATCACCTAACGGAATAACCTGCTGTACCGAGCCTTTACCATAAGTTCTTTCGCCAACAAGATATGCCAGATGATAATCCTTTAATGCACCAGAAAGGATTTCCGAAGCACTAGCAGAACCTCTGTTTATAAGCACAACAATAGGAAGTCCCTTCTTTACAGTTGTATTTGCTTTAGTTGCCTTAAACTCCTGGTTTTCAAAAGCCAGTCTGCTCTTTGTAGAAACTATAACGCCACCGTCAATAAACTTATCTGCAACATCTGCAACACTGTTTATAAGTCCGCCCGGATTATCACGTAAATCAATAATCATTCCCTTGTACTGATTTTTTTCAAATAAATCGAGCGCATCCTGCAAACGCTTTGGTGTTTCTGGAGTAAACTCAATAAGGCGGACATAACCGATGTTTGTTCCCTCAATCATTCCGTACTTTGCAGTTGGAACTTCAATAAGTGCACGAACAAGCTTTACATCAAAACGCATGTTTGTACCGCGAAGAATTGAAACGGTAACTGCAGTTCCAACCTCTCCACGAAGATGCTGAAGAACCTCGTCCATAGTCATTTCCGGAGTTGGAAGTCCGTCTACTGCAACAATATAATCGCCGGACTGAATACCTGCCCTTGCACCAGGAGTATCTTCAATTGGAGAAGAAACCTCTACGTATGCAGGCTTTTCCGGAGTAGATTCCAGAGCTTTTGTGATTGAAAGACCAACACCGCCAAAATTACCAACTGTGGTGTCGTTCAAAGAACGCATTGCGTTAACGTCAAGATAAAGTGTGTACGGATCCCCGATTGCATCGAGCATACCCTTTATGGCACCCTCGTACAAAATCCTTGGATCAAGCTCATCTACATAATTCTGCTGAACATAATCAAATACAGAATTAAGCTTTTTCATATATTGGAAGCTTGAAGCTTTATCCTCTTTTTTGGTAAAAGCAAAGCACGATGAGTTCAGGCACACTGAAAAGAAGAGTGCCGAAGAAACAAAAAATGTCTTAATAAATCTTTTTGAGCAATTATGCATTATTTTCATAATGCTCATTTTACTTCATTCGTAGTCAAAAATCAATTTCCATAGTATAATGAAAACATGGCACAGATTATTCCAGTAGCGAGCGGTAAAGGAGGAGTTGGAAAAAGCCTTCTTTCTGCCAATTTAGCAATTGCCTTGGGACAGCAGGGCAAACGAGTTGTTTTAGTTGATTTGGACTTGGGAGCTTCGAACCTTCATCTTGTAATCGGACAGCATCCGGGAAACGCAAGCCTTGGCTCCTGGTTTACAGAAAAGTCTCAATTTAAGGATATTATTCAGCCAACTGATTATCAAAATGTAAGCTTTATTGCAGGCGACAGTCAGATTCCAGACCTTACCTCATTAAAGCACGCGCAGAAAATTAAGCTTATTCGTAATCTTAAGAATATTGATACAGATTACCTTATCCTTGACCTTGGAGCCGGAACTCACCAGTTTATTCTTGATATGTTCCTGCTTTCTCCACAGGGAATTATTGTTTCTGCGCCAGCTGTTACCGCTACTTTGAACGGCTACCTGTTCCTTAAAAATGCCGTTTTCCGCCTTTTGTACACAACCTACAAGAAAAATACACCAGGCCGCGAACTTCTTGATAACCTTAAAAAGAACTCAACCTCTATGCAGAAACTTTATATTCCGCAGCTTGTTCAGGCACTTGGTCGCGTAGATCCAGATACAACTCAGCTTTTTGTAAGCAGAATGCAGCAGTTCCGTCCTCGTCTTGTTATGAATATGATTGAGAACCCTGCTGATGCAAGCAAGGCTCAGAGAATAAAAACCTCGTGCAATCAGTATCTTGGACTGGAAATTGATTTCCTTGGAATTATGTACCGAGATATGCTCCAGGATAAAGCACTTTCTTCTCAGCTGCCACTCGTTGTGTATAAGCCGCAGTCTGTTCTTGGTCAGGCAATTTACCGCATTTCCGACAAAATTATCGAGTCTAAGGAAAGACATTTTGATGCTGATTTTGATCCTGAAAAGTTTAATACCGACACCTTTATCAGCGCAGAAGAAGAAGCAAATACAGATTATGACTTTAAGCTTTCCGGAATTGATGATTTAGTTGCCGGCGGCGAGCTTACAATTGGAGAGCTTGCAGAAATGATTAAGACTCAGCAGTACGAGCTGATTCAGCTTAAAAAAGAAAACCAGCTGTTGAAATCAAAGCTTATAAAAGCTGCGGCAATGGGCTATAAGGTATAAGGGTTCACTATGTTTTTGTATGCTAATTTTCCATCATGGATTCACCCCCAGATTTTCCCTGGCGTAAAGTTTTTAGGTCTTTTGCGCTGGTACGGTCTGATGTACGTTTTTGCATTTACTACCGCCTACTTTATCCTTAAAAAGGTTGCAAAGGAAGGCGCTCTGGACAGTCCAACATATAAAATTACAGAAGATGATTTGTTCAGCTTTATTGCTACAGGTATAGTTTTTCTATTGATTGGTGCAAGACTTGGTTCTACGCTTATCTACAGTCCTGGTGCTGAATATTGGAAGCGTCCCTGGCTGATTTTCTGGCCTTTCCACGATGGACATTTTACCGGTTTTGCAGGAATGTCTTACCACGGCGGTTTTGTGGGCGGTCTTCTTGGAATGATTATCTGGTGTAAAAAACACAAGCAGCCAATGGCAAAATGGATTGATGCAATGGTTTGCGCAATTCCGCTGGGCTACACCTTTGGAAGAATCGGAAACTTTATGAACGGTGAGCTTTTCGGTCGTATTACAACTATGCCTTGGGGAATTGTTTTCCCTGGCGCCGAAACCTTCTCCTCTTCCCTTCCATGGGTTCAGGAGTTTGCTGCTAAAATTGGAATGGATATTTCCAGCGTTCGACTTGTAAACTTCCCACGTCATCCAAGCCAGCTGTACGAAGCCTTTTTTGAAGGAATTGTTCTTTGGACTGTAATCTGGCTCTGCCGCAAGCACAAAAAGTTTGACGGCATGCTCGCCTGCATGTACACCGGCGGCTACGGCCTTGTAAGATTTTTCATTGAATATTTCCGTGAACCAGACGCAGACCTCGGCTTCCGAATCGGTGACAAATCAGCCAACATCTACGAAAACACCTCTCTCACCAATTTCTCCACCGGCCAGATTCTGTGTTTCCTTATGATTGTAGGCTCCATAGTTGTTGCCTCGGTTCTGTGGTACAAGTCAAAAAAGAAAGAAGCTTCTCCAGCCCAGAACAAAACTGAACAAAAGAAAATAAAAAAATAGAAATAAAAAAAACGCATTACCTTTTCAGATAATGCGTTTTTCGTGTAAGTAGCCTTTTTGGTTAGCTTATGGGTTTACAGTTGTCTTATATGCAACCTTCATTCCATTGCCATCTTTTACCAATTCTACCATTACAGCAGATTTAACTGGGTTGTGCTTTGCATCGAATGTAAGGTGACCTGTTACATAATCACCGTTTGTAGCTTCGAGAGCATCGCGAACAGCAGCAATATTGTCTGCTCCGCCAGCCTTAAGAATAGCATCTTTAATCATGTAAACTGAATCGTAACCAAGAGCAGCAAATGAAGTTGGCTCTTTGTTGTATTTAGCTTTGAAGCTGTTTACATATTTTACTACAGATGCATCTGTTGAGTCTGCAGCATAGTGATTTGAATAGAAGCCGTTCAAAACTTCATCACCAGCATTTTCTGTAAGTCCGTCCCATCCGTCTGCACCAACAATTGGACAAACAACGCCCTGAGCTCTGAGCTGCTTAGCAATAAGAGCTACAGTTGCATAATAGTCAGGAAGATATACAACATCAGGATTCTGATTCTTTACCTTTGTAATCTGAGCGTTGAAGTCTTTTTCACCAGTTGAGTAAGATTCTTTTGCAACAATTACTCCACCGTGAGCTTCAAACTCTTTTACGAAGTTTTCTGTAAGACCAACTGAATAGTCATTACCAATATCATAAAGGATAGCAGCCTTCTTTGCGCCAACATTTTCTGCAGAGAACTTTCCACCTACAGTACCCTGGAATGGGTCAATAAAGCAGGCACGGAATACGTAAGGAATTGTGTTTCCATTTGCGTCAATTGTGATATTTTCTGCAGTAGCAGCAGGAGCCATCTGAATTACTTTTGCAGCCTGTGACTGGTCTGTAATAGCCTTTGTACAACCAGAGGTCAATGAACCAACGATGATTTTACATCCATCCTGTACTGTAAGCTTCTTGAATGCAGATACAGTCTTTGCAGGATCGCCTTCATCATCTTCTGCAATAAGCTGAATCATCTTTCCATTGATTCCACCAGCAGCGTTAATTTCAGCAACAGCAAGCTCTGCACCATCTTTAGCTTCAACACCGTAAACTGCAACAGCACCAGACAATGGACCGATACAACCAATCTTAATTGTGTTTGAATCTTTCTTTGCACAACCGATTGTGCCAAATGCCAACAAAGCAGCAAGTGCACCTAATACAATACGATTTGTTTTCATAAGTTTTCCTCCGAACTTTAAAAACTTTTAATAACTTTAACTATACTAATTTTCTGTGTTTTGTTCAAGAAAAGCAAAATATTTACCGATAATTGAAGAAGGAAAATACTATGAAAAGAAATACTTTCAGATTTTTAATTTTGTCTGGTGTTTTATCCAGTTTTCTGTTTTCTCTTTTAAGCTGTTCCTTTGAAATCACAGAGAAAAAACGCATTAGTGATCCGGATTTGACAAGCACAGAATCCGGCATTACCGTTACGCTCAAAAACAACAATCAGGACACTTTATATGTTAATATTTACCGCCAGGACGTTACAGAAATATTAAATGAAAGCTCGGCTTCTTCAAATCCTGCCCCAACTGAATATGACTGTATTGGAATTGTATTTCCTTACGAAAAAAGCAATTCAACAAGTAATGCAACCTTTGTTTACGAAGATAACTATATTATAACTGGTCATAAATATCGCTATAGTGCAAGATTATACAGCAGCACGGATGGTTATACCTACACTAACTGGACTCCATTTTTTACAGCAAAAAATGGACTGCTGGCAAGCGATTCAACCTTCTATTATTATACTCAGGCAGAGCATCCCTTTGTTTATAATGAAATAGCAAAAACCATAACTGTTTCAGGAGATATTGACAAACCAACGGGATTGTCAGAAGGAACCTATGAAGCTTCTTTTGTTCCTGCCCTTGTTTTCCAGGCAAATGACAATAGAAGAGTTTTTCAAATTGAATCTCTTGATGTTAATTCTGTAATTTATCTTTCAAGCCTGCTTCCTCTTGATTTCCACGATGCTGACATTAAGCTTATCGGTATTGTTGGACAAAGAGTTTTTTCTGAAAAAGCACCTAAGAGCGATGTAACAAAAACTCAAAAAGTTATCTGGACATCACTTTGTCCTATTAAGCTGTACGATAGAAATAATCTTGAAATCCCAAATAATGTAATTCACCTTACCTCTGAGCACGGTGACGACGGATTTGATTATTCGTATTAACTCTTATAAAGTGTACAGTTTTATCTTCGCTTCTTCGCTAATTGCTTTTAAACGACAAAAATGATAGAATTTGTCTAATGAATACATTGGTTGCTTTATGCACTGTCGGTGCAGAAAAAATCCTTGGTAACGAAATTAAGCATTTAGGCTACAAACTCATCTCTAATGCGCCGGGACGTGTTTCTTTTTCCGGTGATGATGATGCCTTGTTCCGCTGCAATTTATGTCTTCGAACTGCCGACCGAGTTTATTTACAATTAGCCGAATATTCCGCCTCTGATTTTGATGCACTTTTTGACGGCGCTTATTCAATTCCGTGGCAGGATTACTTGTACAAGGATTCGCGTGTTGTTGTAGATAAGGTTCGCGTTTACAAAAGTAAGCTCAACTCAGAGCATTCTATTCAGGGAATCGTTCATAAAGCAATTTATACAAAGTGCGGCGATGTCTGGAAAATGTCTTCTATGCCGGAAAGCGGCGAAGAAACAGATGTCCGGGTTTATATTGACGAAAACAAAGTTCTTATCCTTCTGGATTTATCAGGACTTCCTTTACATAAGCGCGGTTACAGAGTTGATGGCGGTATTGCTCCTTTACGAGAAACAACAGCAGCAGTTCTTCTTCAGGAGATGATGTGGCGCCGAAAAACTCCACTGCACGACCCTTTCTGCGGCTCAGGCACTATTGCAATTGAAGCAACTCTTTATGCGTTTGATGTTGCCCCAGGCTTTGGAAGACGCTTTGCCTTAGAAAATATGCCATTTTACAACGAAGCACGAGCTGCAGAAATTAAAAATGCAGAAGCTGCAAAAATCAGGACAGATGTTGAAGTCAGAATCACCGGTTCAGACATTGATCCAAAAGCAGTAGAACGCTCTAAGCAGAATGCCGAATATGCCTGCGTAATGGCAGGACGAGCCTTAAAATCTATTGGAATAAGCTCACACATTCAGCGCCCTGATTTTATTCAGTCAGACTTTGCTGAATTATCGGCTCCATATGAAGAAGGGCTTTTGTTATGTAATCCACCTTATGGAGAGCGACTTGGTGATGATGATCAGGCACGTGAGCTTTATAGAAAAATGGATTGTCTGTGGACAGAGTTCCCTAACTGGAGTCTTGGCGTAATCACTTCAAACGACGCCTTCCAGGAATGCTTTGGACACAAAACAGGACGCATTAAATCCTTAAAAGCAGGAAATCTGGATACAAAGTTTTATGAGTATATAAGGAATTCTTATGGCAATAATAGTAGAACACGATAAGCGAAGAAAAGAAATACTTGAAAAATCTCTGGAAGTTTTTGCGGCAGAAGGCTATGAAGACGTTACCTTCCAGAAAATTGCAGACCGCTGCGGCATAACAAGAACAACCCTTTACATATACTTTAATAACAAACGCGAAATCTTTTTAGGCAGCCTTAAGCAGGTGCTCAGCGAAATGGAAGATTCTATAAAAGAGATTGTAAACGACCCTTCCCTTTCTGCAGAACAGGCTCTTCGTAAAATGGCAGACATAATCGTTGATTACTGCGAAAAAAATATCCAGATGTTCAGCGTTCTGCTTGTATATCTTTTACAGCTTAAGAAAAGCGGTGTAGACACAAACGAAAAAGTTACAAGGCGGGTAATTCGTTTGCGCCACCTGACAAGTACACTTATAATCCGCGGTATACAAAACGGTGAATTTAAGAATCTTAATGTCCATAAAGTCAATGAGCTGATATACAGCCTTGTTGAATCTTCACTTTTTAGAATTGCAGTACTTAATCAAACCAATATGACAGAAATCCGAGATGCACTTAATTTAGTTATTGACGGTTTCTTGAACAAATAAACTAATTTTCAAAGGTTTTTCATTTAAAAACTAAATCATTGACTCACCTTGTCCCATGCTATACTTCAACCAGAAAGCTGTTATAGTTGAGATTTTTCCAACTCAAGCAGCAAGTATTGGAGGAAAGTATGAAAAAAATCGTTTTGGCTATTGCTTCTGTAGCATTAGCACTCAGTCTGGTTTCTTGTGCCTCAACAAAGGCAGAAGATGAAGTTATTCAAGCCCCAGAAGGCATGGATGTTCAGGAAGATGATGGTCTTCTTCATCTTGAATACAAATACATTGGTCAGGCAAAAGGTTCTACCTGTACAAAAATCCCTGCTTCAAAAATCATTACTAACAAAGACTATTCTAAGCCAACTCCTGTAGATCTTTACTGCGATGCTCCAGAAGAAGTTGAGTTCCTTGGAAAAAAATGTGTAAGAATCCCTTCTAATGGTGACGGAAATATCCGCGTAATCTGGTTATTCGACAAACCTGTTGATGCAGCTTCTGTAAGCACCTTCTCTTTCTCTTGCGCTGGTCTTGATATTCCTATTGATAACACCTGGACTGCAAACATTGCACTTATGTACAACAACGACATTACAAGCGGCGAACACGCAACAGCAATGTATCCTATAGCAGCTGGATTAGATGAGTTCCTTACAAGAACTTATGATCTTAATTCTCCAGAAGGAAAAGAAGGTCTTTGGGGCAACGGATATAAACCTGAAGGACAGTTTATGGGTATCCAGATTTACTATGGTGGACGTGACCCAATCTTTATTAAAGATTTGATTCTTAAATAATTCTTTTGGTTTCTTAACTCTCAATGTTTTTTTTATAATTAGCTTTTTGTTCGTCCTGTAACAAATTACTTCCGTTATAGGACGAACTTTTTTTTGCACAACATTTTTCCCACTTTCACAAAATCCATGATAAAATATTTTGTATGGAACAATTCATTTTAGCATTGGATCAGGGAACAACTTCTTCCCGAGCCGTCGTTTTTAACAAAAAGGTACAAAAAATCTCTTCTGCACAGAGAGAGTTTCCGCAGCATTTTCCACATCCAGGTTGGGTTGAGCACGACCCTGAGGATATTTTTACAAGCCAGCTTTCGGTAATGAAGGAAGCCATTCTTAAGGCCGGACTTTCCGCAGAACAGATTACTGCAATTGGAATTACAAATCAGCGTGAAACCGTAATCCTCTGGGATAAAAAAACAGGCAAACCGGTTTACAACGCAATTGTCTGGCAGTGCCGAAGAACAGCAAATATTGCCGACGAGCTTATTTCCTCCGGCAAAGGCGACTTAATCCGTGCAAAAACAGGTCTCCTACCCGACGCCTATTTTTCAGGCACAAAAATAAAATGGATTTTAGACAACGTTGCAGGAGTTCGTGCGCGTGCAGAAAAAGGCGAAATCCTTGCCGGAACTGTAGACACCTGGCTTACCTGGCGACTCAGCGGAGGAAAGGCTCACGTTACCGATTATACAAATGCGTGCCGTACAATGCTTTTCAATATCCATACTCTGGAATGGGATGATGAATTGCTGCAGCTTCTTGGTATTCCAAAATGCATCCTGCCAGAGGTAAAAGACTCCTCCTTTATTTATGCAACTACAGACAAATCAATCTGCGGCTTTGAAGCTCCAATTGCTTCGTTAATTGGCGACCAACAGGCAGCTTTATTCGGACAAGCCTGCTTTGATAAAGGCGAAATGAAATCTACTTACGGAACAGGCTGCTTCCTTTTGATGAACACTGGAACCGAACCGGTAGAATCTAAGCATAAGCTGCTCACTACAATTGCGCTTGGCTTAAATGGCCAGATACAATATGCGCTCGAAGGAAGCGTTTTTGTTGGCGGCGCATTGATAAAGTGGCTGCGCGATGAGCTTGGAATTATAAACTCTGCACACGAATGCGACATTCTTGCGGCGCAGGTAAAAGATTCAAACGGTGTTATTTTAGTACCGGCCTTTACCGGTCTTGGCGCCCCTTACTGGGATTCTTACGCCCGTGGAACAATTGTAGGACTTACCCGCGGTGCAAACAAAAAGCATATCTGTCGTGCCGCCTTGGAAGCAATTGCTTATCAGGTAAAGGACGAAATTGAATGTATGAAGGATGATGCTGGAATTGAACTTTCTTCGCTGAAGGTTGACGGTGGTGCTTCTGTCAGCGACCTGATGATGCAGTTCCAGGCTGATATTCTGAATACACCAGTTTACCGCCCGGAAAACACCGAAACAACAGTTACCGGTGCAGCCTTCTTAGCAGGACTTGCTGTTGGCTACTGGAGCTCCAAGGAAGAAATAAAGAAGGTCTGGCAGATTAACAAAATCTTTACACCGTCCATGGAGCAAGCCGAGCGCACTAAACTTTATGCACAGTGGCAGAAGGCTGTTGAACGCAGCCGCGGTTGGATTTAAGCTGATTACTTTAATGCTTCCTCAAGAACCTTAAGATTTGATTCCATTATTGAAAGATAAGTTGTTCCACTTGCAGCCTGTTTTGCAGTTGTAGACTGAATGGAATCAAGCGTAAGAACTTTAGCATTCTTATTCTTTGTGTTCTGTGCAATTGTGCGTGCAATTTTTCCGTCGCCGCTTTCAATTTTGAGAACAGCATTAAGACCAAGCTCATCAACCTTTTTCGAAAGGAAGATTACCGTTTCAAAGCTTGCTTCTGTTTCTGCTGAACAGCCAACGAATGCTGCATAGTAATCCAGATTATAATCATCTACAAGATAACGGAACGGAAAGCGGTCTCCAAAAAGGATTGTGTTCTTTGGAGCAGACTTTACTGTAGCCGCATATTTTGTGTCCAAAGCATCAAGCTTTGACTTATATGCGGCAAGGTTTGCTTTATATGATGCAGCATTAGCTTGATCTTTTTCGCAAAGAGCTGCTGCAATTTCTGCACTTAATATTTTAGCATTGCGGAGAGAAAGCCAAACGTGCTCGTCATATTCAATCTCCTCTTCGTCATGATGATGATGGTGTTCACCTTCTGCTTCGTGGTCGTGATCATCATCATCATCATCGTCATCGTCGTGGTGTTCGCCTTCATGATGATGATGTTCGTGTTCTTCATCCTCTTCAGCCTGCATACCTTCTTTTATTTCTTCAGCTTTTACTTTGTCACCGAGTGTTTCAAGAAGGTTGATAGCCTTCATATTTTTGTTAGTTGCATTTTTGAGTGCGTCTTTTACCCAACCGTCGCTTTCACCGCCAACATAAATGAAAATATCAGCAGTTGAAATTTTTGCAATATCCTGAATAGATGGCTGATAAGAATGAAGGTCTACACCGTTTCCAAGAAGAAGTGTGAGTTCTACATTTTTAAGATTATCACCGAGGATTTCGCGGGTCCAGTCGTATTCCGGGAAGATTGTGGTAACAACCTTGAGTTTGCTGTTATCTTTATTTGATTTCTTTGCTTTTGCGGCAAAAACTGATGTTGTAAGAAGTAAAAGGATTGTAAGTCCTGTAATTATTTTTTTAATTTGCATATTATATCTCCTGTGTTTTAAGATTGTTGAAATAATCAGTTATTCCAGGAATCTCTAAATCACAAGCTTTACTTTCTGCTTTACAAGAGTTGCAGGAGCCAGAAAGAACGCAGAAAGAATGACCAGACTTATATTTATTGTGAATAATGACCCGATCGAGATAGCAGCTATCTTCGATCCAATTAACTCTGTACTGTGGATTACCTGAAGTACAAGACAAATAGGACAGCTTTCTTCATGACAATGTTCTTCATGTCCTTTATGATTTGAATCAAAGAGGATTACTGCAAAAAGAGAAAAAACAACAAGAATTGCGGTAAGGCAAAATAGAGGCGTAGCTTTTGAATTAGTCTTCATTACAATCCTCATTTTTTCCTTCGCTTAAACAATCTTTACAAACTCCATAAAAAACAGTTCTAAGCGGATTGATTACAAAGCCATGTTCAGTTCTGACATGTTCTCCAAGCTTTTCAAGTTCATCGCATTCCAGATGAATAAGACGTCCACACAGTTCGCATTTTAAATGAAAATGTTTTTCATTTGTGTTGCAGTTTTCTCCCGCATATTCAAAGCAGGCTGCTGAATGTTCATCGATAAAGTATTTCTGGATTTTTCCTTCTGCAACAAGTTTTTCCAATTGGCGGTAAATTGTTGCAATTCCTATTGTAAGCTTTTTTGCTTCAAAATGAGCGCGAACTTCTTCTGCAGTAAAATGCTTTCCCTGCATTTCGCGAAGATAAGAAAAAAGTAAATCCTGCTGCTTTGTTTTATAGGCTGTTTTTTGCATTTAGTCTGCGCTCCAAAATTGATAATGATTATCAAATTATACGAGTCACAAAAAAAATGTCAATTGAATTTGAGAATAATTATCAATTTAATATTCGCAGAACTGTTTTATTGCAATTCAGTCAAAGATTAGAACTTAGCCTTTCTAAGTCTTACTCGTTCAATATCTTCGCAGAACAATTCTCGCAGGTCATTTAAGCCGAGTGCCATAAGGGCCATTCGGTCAATACCGATACCCCAGGCAAGAACAGGGCAATCAAGACCCATAGCGCGGGTTACTTCTGGGCGGAAAATACCTGAACCACCAAGCTCGAACCAACCGAGAACCGGGTGCTTGATATGAACTTCGATTGAAGGCTCTGTGAACGGGAAGTAGCCAGGAACGTATTTTACTTCTTCTGCACCGGCAATTTCTGTGGCAAACATCTTAAGAATACCAAGAAGGTCGCGGAGAGAAACATCCTTTCCGGCAATAATACCTTCTGTCTGATAGAAGTCGCTCAAATGTGTTGCATCTACCTTGTCGTAGCGGAAGCAGCGTGCAATTCCAAAGTATTTTCCAGGAACTTCAGCCTTGTGCAGCTGATGTGCAGAAAGAACTGTTCCCTGTGAACGCAGAATAAGACGGCGTGTAAACTCATTATCAAAAGAATAATTCCAGCCACGGCTTCCTGTACCGCCACCGTTTTCGTGAACAGCCTTAACATTACTCAAATATGGCTCTTCAATTGATTTTGCATGTGTAGGATTTTTGATTCGGTATACATCGTGAATATCGCGGGCAGCGTGGAACTGAGGCATAAACAAAGCATCGCCGTTCCAGAACTCTGTTTCTACAAGCGGACCATCGAACTCCTGGAAACCAAGAGAACAAAGCTTGTCCTTTACACTTTCAAGGAACTGAACGTAAGGATTTGTGCGGCCAGGAATAATTCGTGCAGGTGGAACAGAGATATTGTAGCCTCGGAAAGTACCGTTTTTCCATTCACCGGTAGCAAGCATTTTTGGTGTAATTTCACCGATTTCGTTTCCGGTAATTCCAGCCTTCTTCAACTCGTCGCGAACCTTTTCAAAGCCTTCTGAAAGCTTGTAGAATACGGTTTCGCGCTCAATTACCTTAAATGGAGAATCTGCAGCACCACGTTTTTTAGCAAGACCGTTCATGACCTCAACTTCGGCTGCAGTCATATCATCTTTATTCAAAAGACCGTCTTCAGCTTCGCAAGCCTTTTTAATAAGGGCAGCAGTAGTTGCAATTCTTGCAGGAAGTGCAGCACCAGTGTATTCAACCTTCTTTTCGGCATTCATTTTAAGAACACCCTCTTTTACGAGCGGACCAAAAGCAGAGCCAACATCCTTCTGGTCAAGGGCAATTCCTGTTGTAATTTCCGGCATTGTATGTGGACCGTGCTCTTTAAGGAAGTTTATCATCCTTTCTTCAACAGTACCGGTTTTTGCCATTGAGCGGCCCATATCTGTAATTTCGTAATATGTATGAGGAGTTCTGCGGATTTCCTTAAGCAGCTCCTTTCCAGAAAGCCATGAAAAAGCCTGATTAGCGTGACCTTCCTTATAGTCCAGATCATTCTTGAGTTTTTCTGATGTAAGTTCATCCTTGCCTGTGTACTTTAACAAAACCTTAATTTCAAGCGGATGTAAGTTTTTAATTGTGTTTTTAATATCCATTTCTCTATTCCTTATCACTGCATCATAAAAAAAATAAAGCCAGCTTCCCAATCTGGAAAACCGGCTTTTATTCTACTATATTTCAAATAAAATAAGAATACCCTATCTATAAAATTTTACATACGAAATATACTGTGCCTTTCTACGATTTCGATCATCCTTAAAATACTTTTCTCTATCGTCCTTAAGATACTTATAGCCTGAATACTTATGTTCCTTCTGGAAATCAAGCAGGCACTCCATTACAGTATTCATTGCCTCTCCACGATCATAAGTAACATACATACACTCATAGTAAATGCGAACTTCGTCATACATAGGCATATACTCAAGCTTTACGTTTGCAGTCTGATCAACGATGTGCTGTTCTTTAGGAACTATAACCTGTGTCTTTGTTTTTTCTGTTTCAAAGGTTTCTGCATCATAATTATTATCGTGCCCAGAAACGCCCTGAGCAAACATGCTAAAACCAAATGTAATGAAGGCTAAAAACACAATAAGTAACTTTTTCATAAGTCCTCCAAGCTAATAAATTCCATACTTCTTTATTGTATCGCATTCTAAGAAAAAATCAAGGTTAATCGCATATCTTCCTGAATCAATTCCTAAAATCGGCTCATTTTTTATTAAAACAGAACCCGTAATCTCCCTGGGTTTGTTCTTAGTTATTCCACGGTAATATTCCCTTACGGCAGACTTCAGCGAATCTGCAGCGGCATCCTTTATTCCTTCAAAACCGTCTCTTACGCTGCCATAGCCTCTTCCTCTTATTACAGGATGAGTGATAGAAGCCCAAGCCTTGTAATTCTGAACCTCAGCTTTTGTCCTTGTATATTCGCACCAGCAGCGCAGATAAGTGTCGTCAATCCACGGTGAAGAATAAGTGATTTTGCCGGCAGGATTTATTTCTTTCACTTCAAAGTATTCTTCAATTCCACGGCTCTTATCATAAGGAACATATACAAATTCCCAGCCATAAACCATCCCGCTGATAAGGAAAGGAGCAATTTTCTTTATCTCCTGAACAGGATATTCGTAGCCTTCAAGATCTTTTGCTTCTTCCAGCCCCGGATACGCATCCAGCTCTGCCCAAAGCGGAATCCTTATTTTTTCGGAAAAAGAAGGAACCTGTGCAGAAACCGTGGCACTATATAAGCCGAATAGGAGAACTAAAACAATTAATTGAATACTTTTCCGTCGATTAATCATTCTTATAACAAAAACAACACTAAAACTGCCGGAGAGTTACCGCATTTGTAAAAATTTCTGCTAGTAGTTATTTCTCCATATTTTTATCGGATTTATACCCATTCGTATTAAGAAATAAAGCCAGGCAGCGGCAAAACCAAAAAGATGAGTCATATGAGCTATATTTGAAGAAGAAACAAACTGTTCTACAACCTCTATGATTGCATAAGCAAGAACTAAAATTGGTGCTGGAACCGGCAATATTCCCCAAACATAAAGCCTTGACCGCGGGAAACAGACTGCATACGCAAAAAGTACAGCATAAATTGCACCGCTCGCTCCCATTAAAAATATGCGGTACGAGCCTGTAAAATAATAAATTACAAACGAAAAAAGCCCCGAAGCAATGCCGCAAATAAAATAAAAAAGAAGGAACTCCTTTGAGCCTATTGCTTTTTCAATTGCAAAGCCAAAAAACAGAAGTCCAAGCATATTAAAGAAAATGTGCATAAAGCCCTGATGAATGAACATGTATGTAAGAAACTGCCAGTACATTTTCCGGTAAACAACAAGTCCTACATTCAGCGAAAGGTAAAACTTAAGCTGAGGCATAAAATATGTAAGAAGGAAAACTACAAAGTTCAAAACTATGATATAGAGCGAGGCATGAAAATCTACATATTTGAATGGACGACGAAGAAACGACATATTTGAACCTGTTTTACCTTATTTTTTTATGTTATTGTCTCTTTTTTCTATAGCCGTTGTAAAAGGAGATTCTGTTACGGCCTTTGTTTTTAGAAACATAAAGTGCTTTATCTGCCTGATTAACAAAAGCATTAGAAGTGATTATGGCGTGCTTAGAACCGTCGAAAACAGAAACGCCGCCGGAGATTGTAACGTTGAAGTGCTTGTCTTCGTAAACAAAATCGTATTCTTCTATTGTTGTGCGGATTCTTTCTGCAACCATAAGTGCTTCTTTTTTTCCTGTATTTGCAAGAAGCACCGTAAACTCTTCGCCACCATAACGGCAGGCAATATCGGTTTCGCGCAGACTCTTTTTAATAAGCTCGGCAACGGAAATAAGAACAAAGTCTCCGCATTCGTGACCATAGGTGTCGTTGAACTTTTTGAAAAAGTCTATATCGAACATAAGGACTGAAACCTTCTGCTTTTTGTCCACCGCATAGTCAAGGATATTGGTAAGCTTTGAGTAGAAGTAGTACTTAAGCTTAAGGTGTGTCATCATATCTGTAGAAGACATTTCGAGCAGAGAAGCATTGTAAATTGCGACCGACGCAAGAGAAGCTATAAGCATTATCTGTTTCTGTTCATATTCGTTGTAAGAGGTATCATCCTCAATTGCAATTCGCTCCTGCAAAATTAAAAGGCCGTTAAGATGTCCCTGCAAAACAAGAGGAACAATAAGCGTTGGAGAAAGAGCTTCCAGAATCTTAAAGTCTTCGCATTTTCCAGTTTCTTTTTTAAGTGCAGTAAGCGTTACAGGCTTTTTAAGCTCACCCATTTTCTGGATGATTGGAGAATCAGCTGAAATAGAAATTATTTTTTCAGGATTTTCTGCATCGCGGGAGGTTTCAAGATCAAAGCTTTTTTCAGAAATAAAGTCGCGCACAAAGATTTCTGCACCAAGAACGTGCATTTGCGCCATACAAATATATACAATGGATTCAAGAAGATTACTGAAATCAAGAGTAGAACAAAGGGATTTTGCAATATCAAGCAGCTGTTCAAGATCATAAATGCGCTTTTCATATTGCATTGTGTGTTCAAGGAGAGTCGAATCAGTTAATTTGTTTTCTTCATCCTTACCCATTATTGTATCTCACCTTTATTTATAATAACATAGTTTTTCATAATTTCAAAAAATATCTTCCAGTCCGGATATTGTTCTTCAAGAAGGCTTGTATTGTCCTTATTTCTTGAAGACATCATCAAAACCTTAAGATTTGAGATGATTTCGCTGGAAGGTTTTCTTGAATCGGCAAGCAATTCTCCTACAGATCTGTACAAGTCATACAAAGTTCCAATTACAGACTGTAAAAGCTTATGGGCATCGTTATTTATTACCATAACCATTTTGTCTAGCTTACGGTAAAAATCTTTATCTTTGTGGCTGTCTTTGATGTAGCTTCGCATTACTGCAATACTGTTGCGCTGACCTTCTGCAAACGAAGCTTCAAAATCTTCAATTTCGGAAAAAGCATTTATAACGGCATAAACTGTTGTAGAAAACTCTGTCTTATAGGCAGGGCTGTTGAAGAATCCTTCAATTACGATGTCGTTAAGAAGGCTCTTTATGCTGTCGGAAATAAAGTTCTTTAGGAAGGTTTTGAGAACTCGCATTGGAAGTATCCACTTAAGAGAAAGTGCTGTATTTTCCTGCAGAACTTTGTTTGAATCTGAATTGTAGCCGATAAGCTCTTCGAGGTTTGTCTTTTTAAACAAAGCTGCAACATCGGTACTTATCTGCTCGTCCTGAATCTCGGATTTAATTCTCTGCTCATCCGAATCGAACCTGGACTGGAAAAGATTTGCAAACTCCTGTCGTGGAGAGCCTGTATAAGAAGCAGTACGAGGCTCGTAAACAAAATCTTCTCTTGCGTAGCGCAAAAGTGCTTTAAGATGCTCTGGTGTAAGAATCTTTGTAACAATGTAATTAATTGTTTTAAGGTTAGAAAGATAAGCTCTTGATTCAGACTCTGAAAGAACATCACCTTTTCTAAGCTGAGCAATTGCAATAATTTCATCTGCCAGAGACGAGGTTACCTTCATCCCGGAAATCTGATAGTACAAATCCTCAAGAAGATTTACTGCCTTTGAAATCTGTATTTCCGAGTAATTTGGAGTATAACTCGGTACGCCTGGAGCAAAATTAATATCAAAAAGCTGAAGAATCGGTGTAAAGCTTATTTTACAGAAATCTACAAACTGACGTAAATCAAGAATGTCTCTGTCCATACGGCGGAAGCTTTCTGAATTTAACTCTTTAAGCGTTTTCTCAAGATTGTTTCGCTGTCTGATATAGATTCTGTCAGGGTTTGTAGGCTCAGCAAGAACCTCTTCCTTTCGGTTTTCAAAAGTAAGGTTTTCAATGATTTTCTGGAACTCAGGAGAATAACCGGTGATGATGAGCTGAGCCTCGAATCTGTGCTGACGTGCAATATCTGCAGAGCTTACTGTTACTGAAAAAAGGTCGCTTAATGCCTTTGTATTCTTGTAAAGACCATAAATTGCTTCTGCAAAATTAGGCTGGAGGTTTCCATTTTTGAATATTACAGGCTCAAAATTACGTATCTCGGCTTCCAGTTTTCTCAACTGTTGTTTTTTTTGTACTTCTGGAGACGAACGTTTAAATAATGATTCTAAAATATCAGTTATGCTCTGAATAAAGCCCATAATAATAAGATTATAACATATAGATTTCTAATCTTCAATGGATTGATTACTCTGTGAAGTCCGCGAAGATATTTTTGTAATCCTGGATTGTTTCCGCATGAACAATTTGAGCTCGGAGAGCGGCGCCGTTCTGAATGCCCTTTGAATAGGCGGAAAAACGCTTTCGCATTTCAAGACAGGCGTGCTTTTCGGTGGTTTCGGCGGCAAGTCGTTCAAGCTCTGCAAAGCCGGTTCGAATGCGCTCTTGTGGAGGAACAGGTTCGTAGGTGCCGGTTTGTAAAAGAGAGGTTGCATCCCGGAAAATAAAAGGATTTCCCATTGCACCGCGAGCAAACATCACGGCATCTGCTCCGGTCTCTTCCAGCATTTTTTTTGCATCCTCAGGCTTAAACAAGTCCCCGGAGCCAAAAATTGGAATCCTTCCGTTTACCAGCTCAACAAGCTGCTTCATGATGTCCCAGTCAGAGTGACCTTCGTAGCCCTGTGCTCTTGTACGCGGATGAATTGTAATTGCAGAAACACCTGCATCAAGCGCAGCCTGTGCCGCCTCCTTCCACGTGATATGCTGGCTGTCCCAACCAGAGCGGATTTTTACCGTAACCGGAGTTGGACCTGCCGTATCTACAACCGCTTTCGCAATTCTGTACAGCTTTTCTGGATCACGCGTTAGCTCAGAACCAGCCCCGGAC
>JAFZRP010000070.1 GCA_017619795.1 Treponema sp. | reverse complement strand
CGGTTGTCTGTCTGCTTAAATGCATTAAAAAGATTAAGGTAAGTACCAAAATCACCGGACATATCTCTAAAGCGGTGATGCGCCTTTCTGGCTTCCATTTCTTCATTTGCAGGAAGCATAAACGGAGAGTTTGCAGACAGGAAGGAAGAGGCAACAAGCACCTTATCAATAACAGCCGGGAAACGCATAACCGATTCAACAATAATTCGGCTTATTCTTGGTTCAAGCGGGAACATTACCATTATCTTTCCAATTGCAGAAAGAGTGTTGTCCTCGTCAAGTGCACCAAGAAGATTAAGTGTTTCTACTGCACCGATAATTCCTTCGCGTCCAGGAGAAGCAATAAAATCAAAATCATAAAAATCCGTAATTCCAAGCTCAGCCATTCTAAGAACAACCTCGCTGAGGTCGGTACGGTAAATCTCTTCTTTTGTATACATTTCCCGCGATTCAAAATCACGGCGGGAATAAAGGCGGTAGCATGTTCCAGGTCTTGTTCTTCCGGCGCGTCCTTTTCTCTGGTTGCAGGAGGCCTTTGAAACATAGCTTTCTGCAAGACTGGAAGTGTAGGTGCGCGGACTGTAGAAATTAAGCTTTGCAAGTCCTGAATCTATAACTGTTGTAATGTCGCTGATTGTGACGGAGGTTTCTGCAATGTTTGTGGAAACAATTACCTTTTTCTTTCCTTCCGGGGCCGGGTCAAAAACTCGTTCCTGTTCTTCTTTGGAAAGTCGGCCATAAAGCGGCAGAATGTGAAGCTTCCTTCCAAAAGGTGAATAATAAAGCCGCTCTACACAATCCTTTATGATTTTTTCGCCTGGCAGGAAAATAAGGATGCCGCCGGAGTTTTCATTATCTTCATCATTGTCAAGAACGCGGTCTACAGTATTGCAGATTTTTCTTAGCAATTCGTCGCAGCCACCTTCTGTTGTTGTAGTTGCGCCGCCTGGGATAGGGTCGTAAATGAGTGTAACCGGATAAGTTACTGTGTCTATTGAAACGATTGGCGCATTATCAAAATATTCAGAAAACGCCTGAGTGTTCATTGTGGCAGAAGAAACAATTACGTGGAAATCTGAGCGTTCTTTGAGAACTCGTTTTAGAAGACCAAGCACAAAGTCAATGTTAAGACTTCGTTCGTGAGCTTCATCAACCATAATAACACTGTATTTACTGAGCCACGGATCCAGCTTCATTTCCTGCAGAAGGATTCCATCCGTCATTATCTTTATGCGTGTATCCTGATTTGTATTGTCTTCAAAACGCATTTTATAGCCGACAAGTCCCGGATAAGGAGTATTCATCTGCTTTGCAATGAACTCGCTTACAGAAAGCGCCGCAATTCTTCTTGGTTGCGTAACTGCAATAATTCCGTTTGTGGCATAACCTGCTTCGTATAAAATTACCGGGATTTGGGTTGTTTTTCCCGAACCTGTAGGACTTTCTACAATCACAACCTGATTGTTTTCAAGACAGTCCAATATTTTCTGTTTTTGTTCGTATACTGGGAGTGATTTATAATCAAAAGTATTTGTCATCCGTCTAACCAGCTTTTAAGAATCTGAGCTACTCCCTCCGGATTATCATCAACCATATTTCTTATTTTAGCTTCCGGTGTGTTGCCGATATAAACCTTTCTGTTTTTGTCGGCTTCTGTCCACAAGCCTCGTTTTATACCGTAAGAAAAGAACTCTTCGAGTACGGCATTTTCGCGTTTAACGTGAAGCTCATTTTCCGGATTATATGGACCAAGTCCTTCCATTGCAAGACGGAGCTTCTGCTGCTCCTCCGGGGTAAGCTTTAAAAGTCTGTATAATTTATCGCGAAGGGCTGGTTCCATTCCAAGCTCTGTAAGAAGGATTGCCGCTTTTTGTCTTCCGCTGATTTTTGGTAATTCATCGGTAACTCTAATAAATTCATTCATATGACTATTATAATATATTTTTTTTTATCAATCTAGCGTGAACAGCTAAAGCTGGAACAGCTTCGCGCAGACAAGGGAGTCGAACCAGGTTCTGCCGTCTTTTTTTACAAGCGTAAGATTGTTTACACTTACAGAGCAGGCATTTACTTTTGCAGTAACAGTTTGTCCGTCTGCATAGTAAGTTCCCATTGAGCTTATTACGTAGTATTCAGAGCCATTGGTGATTTTGTTATCCGCATTGTTTCCGTTTTGTCCATCATCCTTTCCAAGATAAATAAACACGTGACCGTAATAATAAAGCAGGGTTCCAACAGGAAGCTCGTCCAATACAGCTTTTTTTTGTGTATCGGAAAGCTTGTTCATATAAATTGTTTTACCCGGCATTGCTGCCTGCGCCGCACTGTTTTTTCCAAAGTTAAAGCCAAAGCATCTGTATAAATCTTTTGTGTAGCCGGTACAGTCGCGTTCGTTTTCCATGCCGCCCCAGCCATAGCGTTTGCCAAGAGACTTAAAAGCAAGGTTGATTATGTTTGCCTGAGTGTACGGCATAAGTCCCTTGCAGCAAACTCCCGCAGGAATAGCCGCAAGCTTTGTTCCAAGTGTTTCATCATCCTTTTTGTAAGGGATTTCTACAAGATAGCTGGAGTGGGGGATTCTTTCCTTAAACTGCTCTGTAAGATTTATGCTGTCCCAGTCGGCAGTATGAAGATAAGTTCCCATAAAAAGAACAACATCGCTTCCTGTGTTTTCTATAACACAGTCTCCCTGCAGTAAAAACTGGTCTTCTGTGATTGTGACAAAATCATTTTTGTCTTTTTTGGCATAATCAAAATATTTTGCGAACTCTTCGTCGGTGCATAAAGCAATATCGCTTTTGTGAATCCAGCCGGCAGAATAATAAGTCTGAATTAAGTACCAGTTTTTGTCCTTGCTTTCCCACAGAATAAGGACTGGCTCGTTCATAAGGATTCCGGAGATTTGGTTTACATCGTCATACCAGAAGGAGGGATCATCGGAATAAAAGGTTTCGTCCGGTATGTTTCTGATTGTGCTTCGTTTTATACAGATTCCTTTTCGTACAGGATAATAATCAAGATTCTGAGGATAACGGTAAGCGGTAGTGTAGGCGTAGTATTCTTTTGTTCCAAGCGGCTCGTAATTCATTTTGTCGTAGAAGGTAAGCCAGTCTTCTCTTGTAAGCCTGTGGATTGTGCTTTTAGTTCCGTCCGCACTTAGATTTTTCTTATACCATATAACACCCGGTCTGTATCGGAGCATTTCATCTCGAATCTGCTGGGTATTGAATCTTCTGCCATATTTTCGAATGTCGGTAACTATTCTGTAATATTCAGTTGGAGAAAAGCGACTTTCTAAAACCTCTTCGTTCCATTTTGCAATTTCCTGCTGGCTCATCATCACTTTATAAGGTGAGGTTGTTTTTGCCAGCCAGTATTCCGGCGTAAGCATTTCCGGTTCAACTTGTGGAGCCAAAATTACCTGATGATTACTTGTTTCGCTTTTATCCTGAAAGAAGTCTGCCGGTGTTAGAATTACCTCTTCATCCTGTCCTTCAATCGTAAACCTTTGCGTATATTCTTTTTCATATCCAAAAAAGATTTCGTTGTTGTCTTCGGTTTCCAAATCGTCTTCCAGGTTTGCTGTTTTTGTTTCTTTTTCTATTGCAGGCGTACTTGTTGCACAAGCTGTAAATAGGAAGAATATTGAGAAAAAAGTCAGAATGATAATGAAAGAAAAAATATTACGCATAAAGAATATTTTAAAATTATACCATATTTAATTAATAAAATCTTGAAAATGTTTGCTATTTATCGCTTCATTTGCTATAATTTTCTTTTAATTAAAGTATTATAAGAGGTAGAATTCATGGCAATATTTTTTGAAGAACCATCCCACACATTCGATGAGTATCTGCTGATTCCTGGTTACACAGGTCCAGACTGTATCCCTGCGAACGTAAGTCTACAGACTCCTGTAGTGCGTTACAACAAGAAAAAGGGTGAAAAGTGCCCTCTTATGATGAATATTCCTATGACATCTGCTGTTATGCAGGCTGTTTCTGATGATAAACTTGCCGTCGCTCTTGCAAAAGAAGGCGGCATTTCTTTTATATATGGTTCACAGACAATTGAGAACCAGGCTGCAATGGTTGCAAGAGTTAAGGCTTATAAAGCTGGTTTTGTAACATCTGATACAAATATACGTCCTGACCAGCCATTAACAGAGCTTGTTGCCGCAATTGAAAAAACAGGTCATTCAACTGTAGCTGTTACAGAAGACGGTTCTGCAAACGGTAAGCTGCTCGGTATTATTACAGACCGCGACTTTAGAATGAGCAAGGCTGCTCCAGATGCCAAGGTAAAGGATTATATGACTCCACTTTCTTCTCTCGTAATGGGAAAAGAAGGAATTACTCTTGATGAAGCTAACGACATCATCTGGCAGAAAAAAGTAAACCAGCTGCCTGTTGTAGATAAAAATGGAAATCTTCTTCATCTTATTTTCCGTAAGGATGCTGCAAGCCATGAGGAGCATCCGCTTGAGCTTCTGGACGAAAAGAAGCGCTACATTGTAGGTGCCGGAATTAATACAAGAGATTATATGGACCGTGTTCCAGCTTTGCTTGCTGCCGGTGTTGATGTTATGACTCTTGATTCTTCTGAAGGCTTTACAGAATGGCAGAAACGCGCTCTTCACGATATCCACGCAAAATGGCCTGATGCAAAAATTGGTGCCGGAAACGTTGTAGATGCTGAAGGCTTCAGATTCCTTGCAGATGCTGGTGCCGACTTTGTAAAGATTGGTATTGGCGGCGGTTCTATCTGTATTACTCGTGAGCAGAAGGGTATTGGACGTGGTCAGGCAACAGCTACAATTGAAGTTGCTAAGGCACGCGATGAATATTATAGAGAAACTGGTATTTATGTTCCGCTTTGTTCAGACGGCGGTATTGTATATGATCATCATGTAACACTTGCTCTTGCAATGGGTGCTGATTTTGTTATGCTCGGCCGCTATTTTGCCCGCTTTGATGAATCTCCAACAAACAAGCTTATTGTAAACGGCAACTATGTAAAGGAATACTGGGGCGAAGGTTCAAACCGTGCACGCAACTGGCAGCGCTATGACCTTGGCGGTAAAAAGGGAATGGCTTTTGAAGAGGGCGTTGACTCTTACGTTCCTTATGCTGGTTCTCTCCACGATAACGTTACGCTTACAACAAGCAAGGTAATTCACGCTATGTGTAACTGCGGTGTACTTACAATTCCTGAGCTTCAGCAGAAGGCAAAGATTACGCTTGTAAGTGCTGCTTCTTTAAGAGAGGGCGGTGCTCACGACGTAATAGTTAAAAACACGGTAAAAGCTAATTAATATATAATCACAAAACACAGGAGGAAGCTTATGAAAGTTGTAGAGAAGAGTGCTGGGTACAGTATTTCAGTTGGTAAGGATAATCCTTATGTTGTAGGAATTGGATTCCTTGTTGCAGGCGGAATTATGGCTCTTATTTTGGGTTTTTTAGTTTGCCTTGGCTTGGGAATTATTCAGATGACGGAAGAACAGGTTTTAACCCTTGTAAGCCTTTTTTCAGGGGGACTGACTCTTGCTTTAATTCTGTGCTTTACACTTCCTATTTTCCACCGTGCGGCTAATGCAGACAAAGTACCGGGAAAAATTGTAGATATAGAAACCTACATGCATACGAATAACGGCCGCCGCTATGAAAGCTATTCTCCTGTTGTTGAGTATGATTATGAAGGTCAGCATTATAAAAAAGAGCTCGCTTCATCATCTACTAAAAAGCCTGATATTGGAGGCGAAATAAATCTTAAGATTTACAGAAAGAATCCTAATAAAGTAATTGTTACAAAAGAAGTTGTTTTCAGT
>JAFZRP010000069.1 GCA_017619795.1 Treponema sp. | reverse complement strand
TTTATATATTATATAATATATAATATAATGTCAAGAAAAATATTATATTTTTATAAAAAAACTTTTTTATAGAATCATCTATAAATATATGATATTCTTAAACCATGAATACTTTAGGGTGGATTTTTCTTGGGCTGCTTGTTGTTGCCCTGTTTCTGGTAATATTTGGAAGTATAAAAAACTTTGCGATTCTGACTAAGATTTCAAGAATGTTTATTGTACCGCTTTCGAACTGCATTATCCTTCAGTTTTTGATAAAGCTGCTGCCGGAAGCTGAACATATACTTTTCCTTACAGCTGCGGCACTTATTCTGATTACGCTTTGCGAAATATGTTTTTCCTTTGAAAATATTGCTTTCTTTAAGTATACAGGTAGACTTTTCTTTATTTTGAGTCTTGGCGCCTGGCTTGAACTTTTTATTTCAACCTTTTTTATCTACAGACCAGCACAGTGGCTTAACATTCTTGCAATTTCCATCTATTCAATTTTGTTGATTGTGACCTTCATTTTTTGCGGAAAAAACAAGCTTCGGGTATATTTTGGAACTTTAATAGGTTATGTGATTGTGATTGCCCTTCACTATTCTGCAATCGTCTCTTTAATTTATGGAAAACGAGATTATGCTATAATGCTCACAGTAGGAGCTTCAATTCTTTTGCTTTGCTATCTTTTCTATGTAAAACAGAGTACAAAGCCGTTTAATAAGCTTCCGGAAAGATTTTCAATGTTGATAAGAACGATATTGATTACTGCCGCAGAAGCACTTATTACCGCAAGTACAATATTTATGATTCGCTAGGCAACAAAGCTTCTGCTTTAATTAAACTTAATTAAACAAATCATCCCAGTCAAAAAGCTTGCCTTTTACAAGCTTTCCGCTCTTAAGACCACTGCTTAATTTTTCAAGAGCCTTTACCGCACCGTTTGCAAAGCCTTCTCTGCTTCGGGCTGTATGAGTAAGCTCGATTGTATCGGCAGTTCCATCGAAGAATACCTTGTGAGTTCCTGGAATGTTACCGCAACGGGTTGAGCTTACGTGAAGCTGATTTGCCTTTGGTCGCTCGTGGAAAGCATCTATAACCATTTCAGTTTTCTTAGGATTTCCAAGCATTACTCGGCGTGCAACTTCAAGAGCTGTTCCACTAGGACTGTCTGCCTTCTGATTATGATGAGCTTCCCAGGTTGCAACATCGTATTCATCATATTCAGCCATAAGCTTTGCAGCTTCTTCGACAATCTTATAAAACATATTTACGCCGATAGAAAAGTTTGCAGATGTCATGATTGCTCCGCCAACATTTTTTGCAAGCTCGGCAACCTCAGCTTTTTTATCGTTCCAGCCGGTTGTACCAACTACAAGCGGAAGTCCAAGTGGAAGCAAAGCCTTAATGTTTCCCATAACAGCAGTAGGATGTGAGAACTCAATAATTCCTTCAGCACCGCTTGATTTTACGGCACGAGCAACAGCTTCACCGTCTCCGGCAGCAACCTTTACAGAAGCATCCTCTGCAATAACATCTATAGTAGCAACAACTTCATGACCAGCACGCTTTGCAGCCTGCTCAATCATATGTCCCATCTTTCCATATCCAACAAGTGCTATTTTCATACTAATACCTCACAAAACTTTTTAATTAAAATATGCCTTATGCAAAATCTGTACAGTTCTTTCAGCCTCTTCATCATCAACAATCATACTGATGTTAACCTTGCTTGCGCCCTGGCTTATCATCTGAACGTTAATGCCTTCATCTGCAAGAGCTTCAAAACCACCTGCAAGAATTGCAGAAGAATGAGCCGCATCGCAGATAATTGTAACGATTGCTTTTCCAGTGCGGACTGTAACTTCACTAGCCTTTTTCAAATCTTCAACAAGACCATCAAGATTTTCTTTTGTATTAACAGTAAGAGAAACAGAAACCTCAGAGGTTGCAATTACATCAATACTAATATTCCACTTAAGGAAATTATTGAATACGTGAGCAAGGAAGCCGGCTGCACCCAGCATACGAGAGCTTACAATATCTATGAGAGTTATATGCTTTACAGTTGTGATTGCGCAAACTGGTGGAACTTTTCCGGCATGCTTTTCTACAATCAAAGATCCAGGGCTTGTAATGTTGTAAGAGTTCTTTACACGTACAGGAGTTCCGGTTTTTCGAACAGGCATCATTGAACGAGGATGAAGAACCTGTGCACCAAACATTGCAAGCTCCTGAGCTTCCTCGTAAGTTACTTCAGAAACTGGGCGGGCATCCTTTACAACGCGAGGATCGGTAGTCATAATACCGTCAACATCCTTCCAGGTCTGAACCTCTTCCGCGTGCATAGCTGCACCAATCATTGTAGCTGTAAGGTCTGAACCTCCGCGACCGAGAGTTGTAATGCAGCCCTGTCTATTTTTTGCAATAAAACCGGTTACAATTGGAATTGCGTTTGCAATACCGTTTTTATAATCATTTAAGCTTGCAGGAATTGTTTCCCAAACCTCGTCCAGAAGCTCGGCACTCATATAATTGCTGTCAGAAACAATACCAATATCCCAGGCATCGTAAAACTGAGCAGGAATACCTTCCTTTGAAAGATAAGCTGCCATCATTCTTACAGACATTCGTTCGCCAAAGCTTACCAGATAATCGCGTGAACGTTTACTTATTTCCTTGAGCATAGAGATTCCAGTAAGAAGCTGTTTTAATTCGTCAAGAAGTGTGCGGATAGTCTGAATATCAACACCAAGCTCTGCAGCTGTATCTTCGTGAAGTTTTGCAACTCCAGCAACATCAACAATTCCTTCTACAGCTTTATCTGCTGCTTCAAGCAGATGGTCTGTAGTATCGCCCATTGCAGACAAAACAACTACAGGCCGTTTTTCTTTATATGCCTTTATAATAGAAGCAACATGTTTAATTCTTTCAGCATTTGCGACTGATGAGCCGCCGAATTTCATTACAATCATTTTTTCCTCGTAAAAATCCGTAAGATACGATGATTATAGTGAATTGCGGCGGATTAGTCATTAGATTTTTTTACAAACGCCAGCTGTAAAAGTTATTTCAACAAACCTTTGCTTGTTTTGGCAACGTGCTTGAAAACTTCTTCAAAGCGGTTCAAAGCTTCATCAATAATTTCCGGAGTATCAGCAAGTGATGTGTAAAGACGTGAACCAGCAAGAGTTACAATTCCGTTTGCCATGTAAGCGGCACCCATTCGCTCCATAGAATCCTTGCGGACATACATCATATCCTTGTGCTTGAGGATTCCAAGTGCTGACTTTAAGAAACTCAAAGAACTGAAGTCAAAGCTCATTGCACCTGTACATTCAAGATGGCAGATTGACCCCTGGTTATAAGCAACGAATGGAAGTCCGTATTTAGAAATCAATCCTTTCAAACCGTCTGTAAGTCTGTCGCCCATTTTTCCTGCAATTTCGCATGCATTTGTGCGGGCAATCTCCTGAATTGCAGCAGTTCCGGCTACGCAGGAAAGAGGATTTGCAGCAAGAGTTCCGCCAACATAAGCACGATGTTTACCAGTTGCAAGGCCGGCAGCCATAAGCTGAGCGTATTCTTTCTTTCCGCCTACTCCACCAGCTGCAGGATAACCTCCGGCAACAATCTTTCCAAAAATTGTCAAATCTGGAACTACATCAAAATATTCCTGAGCACCACCAAGAGCAACACGGAAGCCGGTTACAACTTCATCAAAAATCATAAGGGCACCGTATTTGTCGCAAAGCTCACGAACACCCTTGTTGTAGTCTTTTGCAACAGGTCTTGTTCCACTTTCAGGTCCAACAGGCTCAATTAAAACGCCGGCTGTTCCACCCTTTGCCTTATTGCGACGAAGAATTGTTTCGAGCATATTAAGGTCATTTGGACGGCACTCATCAATCTGTCCGTAGATTCGGCTTGGGATTCCGTGAGATTCAAGAAGATTTCGGCTTCCAGGGATTTTCAAACCGTAAACAAGCTGATCAGACCAGCCGTGATATGCACCACCCATCTTAATAATTCGCTTATGCTCTGTAGCAATTCGGGCAATTCGCATAGAAGCCATACAAGCCTCAGTTCCAGAACCGAGCATTCGGAACATTTCAACATTAGGCATATGCTTGTTGATTTCCTTTGCAATCATAAGCTCAGATTCGTGGAGAAGTCCGGTTACAGGGCCGCAGGTCTGCAAAAGTTCGATGACACGTTTTCTTACAGGCTCATAGTTTGAACCAAGAATTGTTGGTCCGCCTGCCTGTAAAAAGTCGATGTATTTGTTGCCGTCTTTATCGTAAAGGTAGGCACCATCAGCCTTTTCCATACACATTGGGAAAGGTTTATTAAAGGCAAGATTATGCTGAACACCGCCTGGAATATAATTTTTAGCCTCTTCGAATACAGCCTTAGATTTGGTACATTTTTCATCATAATACTTCATGATTACGTTCTGATAGTAATCATCCGTAACTTCCCAGATTTCCTGGCTTGTAAGATTTTTGAGCTGACGATTAATCTCATCAGGGTCATCCCATCTGCTTATTGCACAATTTGTCATTTTGTTGCCTCCAAATATATTTTTAATTTTTTGCCTCAAGGGCGTTTTTATTTGTATCCAGACTATCGCGGAAAACGAAGAATCTGTCATATAAATACTCAGTTGTAAGGTTCAGCACCATATTGATTCCTGTTGTGAGCTGTCCCTTAAAATTATCTGCGGCACCCCAGTTAAAGCTGCAAAGATATTTCTGCAAAAGGGTTGTTGCAGGAGTGAAAACTGCGTAGAACAAGGCTACCTTCAGCATGGCGACTGGAACGTTTGTTGCAGACTTGAAAGTAAACTTGCGGTTGAAGGTGAAGTTCCAGATTACAGAGAGAATCAAAGCAATCAGATAACTGACCCAATATTTAATCTGCGGATCTGATGTCATAGATTCCCACGGCAGACATTTTTCCAGAAGAGTTTCTGAAACAATTTCAATTACACCGGCAGAAACAGAAAATAAGAAAAACTTCAGCACGCGGATTGCTTCTGCTTTTTTGTCGCCTTTTGCTTCAGCGCCGTCACTTTTTGTCATAACTTTTTCATTTTTCTTTTTTGAATACTTCAATTTGAAGACTGTCCGCATTAACCAGCAGTCAAATGCACCAAGTTTTATTTTTTTTCCGCACGCGGCTGTATACAATTTAGAAATACCCGCTTTATTTATTAGGATTTCGAGTGCTTCTACATCATCCTTATCTTCTGCCTTTATGATGCAGCCAATACCTTTTACTAAAACGGCGTCATTTTTTTCAAGAACAGACATTATTCTCTGAAGGTTATTTTCACAAACCTTAAGCTTTGCACCGAGCATCTGGCTCATATCGTCAAGCTGAGCACGGATTCCGCCAAGCTCTGAAAGCTTTTCCATCAGCGGAGAATCAATTATTTTTACATTCGGATATTTTTTTCCAATCTTTTCTGCTAAAGTCTGAGCTTTCTCTGAAGGTGATGATGGAACGAGCATTTTTTCTATACCGTCCACCCTTTTGTTTACAGCGCGTCTGCAAACCTCTTCCAGCACCTCTGCCTTGTGAATAGCATCCTCTTTATCTTTTCCTAAAATAACCGCACCGTGATGAAGCATTAGAACAGTTTTACTGCCAGCCTTCAAAGCCTCTTCAACACCTTTTTTAAGCTTTTTAGTTCCAGGCAAACCGTACGAAGCAACTTTTATTTCGCCAAGCAGAGCTTTTTCTTCATCAGTCATTTCAAGATTTGCGGCAGCTCCAGCAGTTCCAGCGTTTCCGCAAGTTCCAGTACCAACCAGTCCTATCGCAGTTGCATAATCCTGATGTGTATGAATTACAAAATTAACCTCGGGATACTGTGCATAACAGGCAGCGTGAATGCGTTTTTCGCTGGAAGGCTTTCGACCAGTCCAGGTTTCGTCTTCCATATTAAAAACAGGAATATCATCTGCAGTCAGAGTTTCATAGCCAAGACCGCTTGGAGTTATTGCAAAATGCTTTTCGTCAATTCTGCTGCTTATGTTTCCCCAGGTTCGTGCAACAAGTTTTTTCTCCAGCAGAATGAGTCCTGTCTGAACAATACTGTTTTTTATCTCAAGCTCCGTCATCTTTATCCCCTTTTATTTCCTTTTACAACTTTATGAATTGATTTCTCTGAAAAGCTTTTTGTTTGTAGCATATATTTCTTTGAAAACCTTAAAGTTCTTATCGTATGCGGCTTTGTTTTCAAAATCAGGAGTAAATACTTTTTTTACCCTGACGTAATTTTTAACCTTATCTATTGAAGGAATTATTCCACAGCCAATTCCAACAAGCATTGCAGCACCCATAGCACCAACATCCTGTGCGTGTTCAACTGTCTCAATTGTTCGGCCTGTGATATCTGCAAGAATCTGGCAGGTAACTTCGGAAAGGGCTCCTCCACCTACAAATCTGATTATGTCGCTTGTCTTAACCTTAAGGTCCTGAGTTTCAAGCATCCAGCGTAAGTGGAAACAGATTCCTTCAAGAACAGCGCGAATCATCTGAGTCTTGCCTGTTCCTATATTTATATTGAAGAAAACACCCGATGCTTTTGAGTCTTCAAACGGACAGCGGTTACCATGAAGCCAAGGAGTAAAAATAACACCGTTGCTGCCGGCAGGAATCTTTTTTATTGTATCGCTGAGATAATCGTAAAGGCTTTCGTATTCAGTTTCCTTGCTTTCGGCAACATCTTTTTTCTGCAGATAGATTCCAATTTCATCAAGCGCAAGATGCTCTTTTACCCATTCAAAGCATTTTCCCGCAGTTTCCATTTCTGCAAAATAATTAAATCTTCCTTTTAATACGCCCATAGTTGCGGCAATTGAATGAACTGCATCTACAACCTGTTTCTTTGTGACCGTTCCAACCCAACCAGAGGTGCCCGAATAGATGTGTGTATCTCCTTCATTTGTACAACCGGCGCCCAGTCCAATAAGAGTTGCGTCTCCACCACCGCCATAAACCTCTGTTCCTGTTTTTAATCCAAGCTCAGCGGCGGCTTTTTCCGTAAGTTTTCCGGCAATATTGTAGCATTCAATTACACGAGGAAGATGATTTACGTTTACCTTGAACATGCGGCAGATTGCTTTACTCCAGCGGTACGAATTGGAATTGTAGATTAAGGTAGACCAGGCAGAATCCTTTGTCATAACAAACTCGCCTGTAGCACGGCAGATAAAATATTCCTTTACATCAAGCCATTTGTAAACTTTTGAGAAAACTTCCGGCTCATTATCCTTTACCCAAAGATACTTCCAGAGCGGATCCTTTACACTTAATGGTGCAGCATGAGTTTGTATTAAACAGGTAAGAAGCTTAATCAGTCCAAGACCGGCAACCTTTATTCCCTTTCCGGAATATTTTTTCATAACAGCACCGGAACGCTGATCCATATAGCTCATTGGTCGGCGGAGGGCGTTTCCGGCTCTATCAACAAGGACAAGGCCCTGCATCTGAGAACAAAAGCTTATGCCGATTATTTCTGCAGGATTTATGCCCGTTTTCTGTAAAAGTGATTTTGTTGTAGAACAAAGTGCAGACCACCATTCTTCTGCATCCTGTTCTGCGCCTCCGTTTTCCAGAATATAAAGATTGTAGGCACCGTATGCTCCATCTATCAGCTCAATTTCTCTTGAGATTTTAAAAAGACAGGTTTTTACTCCTGTTGTACCGATGTCATAGGCAAGTACATATTCCATTTTTCTATCCCCTTTTTTAAATCTTCAAAGCATTTAATAAAAATCTTGTCAGCTCGTTGACCATTTTTTCATTGTTCTCAAAGACATCTTCACCGCAATACAATTTAAGTCGTTCCTTGTAATAGTCACAGCTGTAAGAAAACTGAATCATCATCAAAAGACTGTCAAAATAAAAGGCAAACAAACGGGAATCGGCAGTCTTATCTATTTTTCCAAGCTTCTGCGCTTTTGCAATAAGCTCTGTATAAACCTTTGAAGAAACTCCCTCTATTTTCTGAGCAAGCTCTTTAGCAAAAATATTTGCTTCCATAGAGGATATTGTGTTGTACATTCTATTAATTTCGCTTCCATCGATTGAAGTCTGTATAACTGCATGTACAATGTTTTTTACACAAAGCTCAATATCATCCTCGTGCGAAATTACATCGTTTAATACATCCGAAAGCGTTTCAAGACCATAGTGAACGCAGGCAAGAAAAAGTGCATTTTTATCTGAATAGTATTTATAGATTACGCCAACGCTGATTCCGGCATTTTTGGCAATTACGTTGAGGCTTGCACCAGTCAAACCTTTATCTGCAAATTCCTTTATACCGGCATTTATGAGAGCTGCTTGTTTTTCTTCAGAAAGCTTCTTGTAAATTTTTATACCTCTTTCTCTCGTGAATTGTCGTTCACGTGTTAAGTATAAAACGGTTTCAATAATAACGCAAGATTTTTTTTCGAGATTTTATGATTTTAGATTCAGATAAAGCTAGATAGCTTTAATATGCTTCCACTCTACTCCGTCGCCGCTGGAAACATCCATAACAAGCTTTGCACCAGTTACCGTTTCCAGAAACTCAGGACTAAGACCAGGAGTAAGGATTTTTTCTGTTCTAAGTACACCAATATCAGCGGCAGTAATTGTTTCGCCTTTTTTCATGTCGCGCATAAAGTGAAGGCTTCTGTTTGTTCGTCCGTAATTTGCTTTTTCTGCAGCTGCCAGCTTTTTCACGCCATCGCCAAGTACCTTCTGTACCTTATCCTCAAACTGCTCACCAATCTGCTTAAGAATCTGCCTGGTTCCTTCCACTTCTCCATAATGACGCAACACCGCTTCGGATTGGTGTACAACGTGGACCATTGTGGCAAACTGCTCAGGCTCAAGTGCAACAGGATCATCAAGGCCCATTGTTTTTCGGCTCAAAGTAATGTGCTTTTCTATTACAGTACCACCGCAGGCAATAGACAAAGCTGGTACAAGAATTGGGTCCAGACTGTGATCACTAACACCGCATAGAACACCAAAAATATTTTTCAGGTTTGTTATCAGCTTAAGGTTATATTCTTCTTCCGGAGCCGGATAACTTGTGATGCAGTGCAATAAGCTGATGTTTTCGGTCCCAAGAATATCGAGTGCTTTTTCAATATCAGATAGTTTGGAAACCCCGGAAGAAACAATTACAGGAACTGGAATCTCACCGTTATTTTTTTGATTTTTTCTATATTCGGCAAGCTTTTCCAGCATAGGATAATGATTAAGCTCGGGAGAAGCAATTTTTACATAATCGGGTGATATTGAAAGGAGTTCTTCCAGACTTCTTATACCAAACGGTGAACAGCAGAAGGTGCATTTTTTAGAATGAACATAATCAAGCATTTCCTGGTAAAAAGCTTTGTCACATTCCAGCTGTTTAAAACGCTCGTACAAAGGTATTTTTCCTGTAGGAAGATTTACAAAGCCTGTATTCGGATGAAGGATTTCGTCTGCATAAACCCACTGAAACTTAATGCAGTCTGCCCCTGCCTGAGCAGCCGCATCCACAAGCTGACGCGCTTTTTCTACAGAGCCTTCATGCGATGTACCAATTTCTGCAATAATTAGTGCCATTTTATTCTTTTAATTGCCCCGCCGCATTAAGGGCTTTAAACCTGTTGCTGTAAATTGAAAGACAGCTTTCCGGGAGCCAGCCTTCTTCAAAGCGGTACCAGTTTTTAGATTCTTTATCTACAGATTTTCCAAGCACCTGCAGGATTTCACCTCGTCTGCAGTGTCCGGCAGTTGCAGAGTTCCAGCCCATTTCGCTTTTGTAGGCAGCATACGGATCTGTAACTAAAGCCCAGGAAACATTCGGTGATAATGCAAGCGGATAAGAATCATCAAATACGATTACCTCTTCCTTTTGCTTTTTACAGGAAGTAAAACAGAACAGACTCAAAATCAGAGAAATGAAAAAAAACAGCAGGTACTTTTCGTTTTTAATGTATTTCATTTTATTTTATAATAGTCCAGCACATAAGGATAAAGCTTTAAATCTGAATCCACAAAATCAAGCTTTTTTATTTCGAGCGGATTCACCCATTTATATTCAGTATGCTCGGTCAAAACAAACGGAACCTTTATACCGTCGTGCTCAAACTGGACAACATATGCATCTACGGAACAGTTCTTTCCGCTGTGGATAAAGGTTGCAGAACCAATTTTTTCTCCGACAGAAACGTTTACGCTGAACTCCTCAAACATTTCTCTTTTTATAGCAAGCTCAGGAGCTTCATCATCTTCAATTTTTCCGCCGGGAAACTCCCATTTTCCGCCCATATCGCCTATAGACCTTCTTTTTGCGATAAATAATTTTCCGTTCTGATAAACAATACAAGCTATAGATTTTGACATTGTAATTCCTGCACTGAAAATATAATTAAAGGAACAAAACCTTAGGGAAAAGGAAATGAAGACCGCCGGCTGCAAGACAAACAATACCGACAATCTTTTTATTTGCAATAAATACCTTGCTTATAAATGAATCTTCCTTAATTACTACATCTTTCTTTTTAATATAGTATTCAAGCAGAATAGTAAAACCACCGGCAATTCCAGCAACAAAAGGAATAAAGTCTCCGAAAACAGGTACGCTTGAAACAACAAAGATTTTTACAATACCAGTTACACAGGCAACAATTCCAATAACAAGCCTTACTGTTTTATTTTCAAGATACTTGATTTCTTCAGCCTGCTTTTCAAAAACAAGCATAAAACCAATCAGAAGATTTGTTATAACTGATAAAAAATAAAACTGCATCATAAGCATCACCTCTATTTTCTCTATCTTTTAACATCGGCAGAAAGCTTTTTTTCCTGCTCACCGGAAGTAACTATTGCTTCAACTCTTATTATATCATAGTCCGTGTGTTTTGTCCTAAAATACTGTTCTCCGTTTCTATAAACCATAGACAGGGTTTCTTTTTCCATAACCTGATTTTCCGGTCCAAGCAAATGAAACTCAACATCAACCTTTACCGGTGCCGAGCTTTCGGTTGCTTCGCGATCAAGTAATTTAAGAGTTACAAAAATCTCTTCGCCATAAGAAAAGCCCTGAAGCTCAAGAGAAATGTTTCCAAGCTTTCCGTAAGCACGTGTTTTGTTCAGACCTGTAAAAAGCCATGTAGCAGCAACAAAAAAGATAAGTGCAATTAGAACATAACGATTAGATTTATTTGCGACAAGAACCTTAAAGCCGGTTATAGGTCTCATTCCGCCTGCATAGTATTCCTGTACGATTCTTGGAGCCTTTGCAATCCGTTCTTCCCGGTTATAGCGAAATACCATTTTTTCTTCGCCTTCGGCATGGGCTTCGTCAACATCCTCGAACATAATACCTTCTTTTACATGCAAGTCAGACCGGCATTTACCCCTTTATAATAGAAGCAATCAAGCTGTCTGTTCTGTACCATACAACGCGTGGCTTTTCTTTATCCATATACAAGGCTGTAATTATACCGTCCTGGGTAAGGGCCATTGTATAAAACAGGTTGTCATTATGATTTACAGTAAAATGTCTGCGTAAAAGCTTCTGAGACTCGCTTTGAATCATTTCGATATTAAAGCCGTCCTCAGTTTTTACAATAAAGAACTTCCAGCCGCTGTCTGTTACGCCAAGAAAATCGTATGGAATCTTGTAAGTAAGCTTACTGTAATCTACAACAACAGATTCTTCATACGGCGGGATTGAGGTTGAATCGGAATAAAGGCCTGTTTCAACATCAAGTGAATATAAAATTGTCTGGATGTAGTTGATTCCTGACTGTACCTTTGAATCTTCGTCAACAAACGATGAATAATAATCGATTTTTACGTAAAGCTTGTACGAAACTAAATCTGGAATTACGTTTTCAATTGTAAGGAATACTTCTGATTCAGAATCTGTACCGTTTATTAAAGGAGCATTTTTTGTGTTGATTGGAATCATGTATTTTAAGAAGCCGTTTGAACCGAACCAGTAAACAACAGGACCTTCTGTTGAATTACAAACAACAACAAGCTCGTCCTTTTGTGTTGTATAAATGTTTTTTATGTAAGGAAAAGGTGTTCCGCCCGGTCCCTGCTGCCCGATATAGTCCATTGAAGAACCGTCTCTTGCAAAACGCAAAACAGCCTGAGAATATAAAATACCACCTTCACCCTGCTCTCTTTTATTTTTTGGAATTGTACAGGCGGTATAAATACATTTGTTTGAATCTACTGCAATAAGACCTGGATAATCAAACGGATATGAGATTTCCCTGTGAACACTTTCTGCACTTTTCTTTGATTTTTCAAGAAGCTTTTTTATTTCCGCATCTTCATTATAGAAAAGCGAAAGCAAATCTCCGTAAGAATTCAGCTCCATTGTTTTTTTTGCATAACCGTCGATGATATAGAAAAAACCATCCCTCATTGCAATGCCGGTACGAACCGGGCCAACCTCGTTCAGATCGGCCACACTGAGCTGCTCTTCAAAATTACCGTAAGAAAGTGAAAAAAGCTCTGTTTCGCTTATCGACTGAATAGTAGAACTTCTGTTACAGCTTGAAAAAATGAGCACAAAAGCAAACACAACCAAAATGCATAAAGTATGTTTTTTCATAATACAATTCACCTCAAGTGCCCCAAGTTTTGCAAACATCCAGTGCCTCAAGTTTTGCTACGCAAAACTTGAGATGAAAGCAGATAAAACTAACGGTATTAATTAAGTAGTAGCTTTCATCTACCGCAGCACTGCTTGTATTTTTTACCGCTGCCACATGGACAAGGATCGTTTCGTCCAACCTTTGGCATTGTTCGGCGTACAGTTGCATTTGCACTCTGAGTACGTGTCTGCATTGCACCTGAAGCAGCCTGTCTGCGTGCCATATCTCCGTTGAAGGTTGTAGCAGCATTTCTTGCAGTTACGTTATCTGCTGCACCTGGTGCACCAGCTCCTGCTCCCGCAGCTCCTCCGAAGGCCTGCATATCTGTATGCTGTGCATTCATCTGGCGAGACTGAGCTTCGAGCATCTGGCGTCTTCTTTCAGCAGCTTCTGGAGAAAGCTGGATTCGTGCCTTGAATACACGGGTCATTACAATATTTCTAATTTCAATGCACATCTTATCAAAGATGTTGAAACCATCAATCTTATATTCTGTAAGCGGATTCTTTGAACCGTAAGAACGGAGACTAACAGCCTCGCGCAAGCCTTCAAGAGTTTCAAGCTGATCAAGCCACTTTCTGTCAATAATCTGAACATACTGGTAGCGGATAAACATATTGAGGTTTTCTTTACCGGCAAGAGCTTCTTTTTCTGTAATATCATTCTGAAGCTCTGCAATAACTGCTTCACGGTTCATTCGTTCAGCAGGAAGCTGCAAACCGAAGGTTGTTCGTATTTTTTCACAAAGCTCCTGCATAGCACTGTTGTCGTGTTTATTACGTTTTGCATTGTATTCATAATCATCAAACAAGCCTTCAACTTCTTCCTTGGCATTGTTCATTACACGTGTAGAAAGGTTTTCGTCACCAAGGATTTCGTCTCGCTGCTCGTAGATAAGTGTACGCTGCTCGTTAAGAACATCATCATAATCAAGCAAATGCTTACGAATCTCAAAGTTTCTGTCTTCAACCTTTTCCTGTGCCTTTTTAATTCCTTTGTTAAGCCATGGATGATCGATAGGTTCGCCCGGCTGCATACCGATTCGGCTCATCATAACCTTCATCTTTTCGCCGCCGAAAAGTCGCATCAAATCATCATCCATAGAGATGTAGAACTTAGAGCGTCCAGGGTCACCCTGTCGTCCGGAACGTCCACGCAGCTGGTTATCAATTCGTCGTGATTCATGACGTTCAGTACCAATTACATAAAGACCGCCTGCAGCACGAACCTCTTCATAATCCTTTTTCCAGTTTTCCTTTTCAATTGCAAGAGCTGCCTTGTACTGCTCTTCTGTAGCATTTGTACCGGCACGTTTTCTTGCACGGAACTCAGGGTTACCACCAAGCTTAATATCTGTACCACGACCAGCCATGTTAGTAGCGATAGTGATTGCACCTTTAGCACCGGCTTCCGCAATAATCAAAGCTTCGCGTGCATGGTTCTTAGCATTCAAAACCTCATGACGAAGTCCCTTTCTTGTAAGGAGAGCAGAAAGTCTTTCTGATTTTTCTACAGATACAGTACCAACAAGAACAGGCTGTCCTTTATCGTGTGCTTCCTTGATTTCCTTTGCAATTGCTTCCCATTTGTCAGTTTCGTTCAGGTAAACTTCATCATTTTCGTCGATACGTGCAACAGGAAGATTTGTAGGAATTGAAACAACATCGAGCTTATAGATTTTATTAAACTCAACAGCTTCTGTAGCGGCTGTACCAGTCATACCGGAAAGCTTTTTGTACATACGGAAGTAGTTCTGATATGTTACAGTAGCCATTGTTCTGTTGCGCTGAGCAATTCTGATGTGTTCCTTTGCTTCAATTGCCTGATGAAGACCATCTGAATAGCGGCGGCCTTCAAGAACACGTCCTGTAAACTCATCGATAATCATTACCTGACCATCGCGGATCATATAGTCAACATCAATCTTAAAAAGAAGATGAGCCTTAAGAGCCTGAGTAAAGTAATGTGTATACTCAAAGTTCTCTTCATCTTCAAGCTCACCGCGGATAAGGTTGTGCTTATGAAGGATATCGTTGATGTGACTCATACCCTTATCTGTGAAAGAAACATGCTTTCCTTTTTCGTCAACAGTGTAGTCACCAGGAATTGCAGCTCTTTCTTCAGGAGTCATAAAGGTTTCGTCAGGATATGTGCCTGTTTTAGGATCCTTTGGAACCTCTGTAAGCTCACCAACGTATTTATCAACCTCGTGATATTTATAAGTATCATCCTCACCGGCACCGGAAATAATAAGTGGAGTTCTGGCTTCATCAATGAGGATAGAGTCAATTTCGTCGACGATACAGTAGTTGAAACCGCGCTGAACCTTCTGCTTAAGGTCAACCTTCATGTTGTCACGAAGATAGTCAAAGCCGAACTCACTGTTAGTTCCGTATGTGATATCGCAGTTATAAGCAACCCGGCGGGCATCGTTATCCATATTAGAAAGGATTGCACCAACAGTCTGACCAAGATAGCTGAAAACCGGACGCATTGTATTTGCATCTCGTTCTGCAAGGTAATCGTTTACAGTTACTACGTGAACACCTTTACCAGTAAGGCTGTTTAAGTAAGCTGGCGCAACGGCAACAAGTGTTTTACCTTCACCAGTCTTCATTTCTGTAATTCTTCCTGAATGAAGAACTATAGCACCCATAATCTGAACATCAAAATATCTTTCACCGCGAACTCTGGAAGCAGCTTCTCGTACAAGTGCAAAAGCTTCCGGCAAAATATCATCGAGTGTTTTACCGTTTGCAAGCTCTTCCTTAAATCGCTTTGTCTGCTCTGGAAACTCTTCTGGTTTTAATGATTTTGCCCATTCTTCTTTTGCATTTACAGCTTCAAGAATCGGTTTGATGGCTTTAAGGTCACGATCATTCTGTGAACCAAAAAAGAAAGTCAATAGTTTATCTAACATTATATTTTTTCCCTTATTATAAATTTAATAATAATATACCCAAAATTCAAACATTTTTCAATAAAACGAGTTTTTTCTCGGAAAAACTGCAGATTTTTCAACTTTTTTTCGTTTCCGTGGTCCGAAATCGCATATAAAAGACATATTAATAGTAATGGTAAGCACAGCGCATAAAAACATAATTGTCAATTTATTCAGTGCTTACCTGCAGTTTTGCAAAGCAAAACTGCTATCACTTTATTTACTTATGGAGGCATTATAATGTCAGATTCAATTTACCGCAGAAAAACTGTGGACGAACTTACTTTTACGGATGACGGTATGTTCCAGGCTGTCTTACGCAACCCGGAAATCTGTGCAGAGCTTATAGAAAGGCTTTTGCATTTAAAGGTAAAAAATGTTGAATATCCGGAGCTTGAAAAACAGATTGCACCATATTACTCTACAAAAGGAGTTCGGCTTGATGTATATCTAAAAGATGATGACAAAATTATTGATATTGAAATCCAGTCCTACCCTCAGGAGGCTCTAGGCAAACGGACACGTTATTACCAGAGCATGATAGATATGGACAGCCTAATGAAAGGTCAGGATTATCCTGAATTGAAAGATAGTTACATTCTTTTCATCTGCAAGCAAGACCCTTTCAAAGATGATGATGACAAACCATTCGAACTTTCTTGTTACACTTTCAGAAATATCTGCGAAGAAAATGCTGGCGTAAAATTGAATGACAATTCTGTCAAAGTGATTTATAATGCAAGTGCATATGAGAAAGAAGCGGATGAAAGAATCAGAAATCTTCTTAAGTTTATTAGTACAAATGAACCTGGGAAAGATGATTTTTCAAACCGTCTTTCCTCGATCGTAGAAAAGCTAAAAGAGAATGAAGAATTCAGGAGTGATTACGCCGCTATGAATTTACATGATAGAGACATACAAAGAGCCGCAAGAAGAGAAGGAATTGCTGAGGGAATTGAACAGGGTGCACGTGAAACTGCTATTGAAAATGCAAAGAACTTTTACAAGAATGGTGTTTCAAAAGAAATTATTGCAAAGTCTCTCAATATGTCACTGGATGAAGTAGATGCTATTCTAGAAGGTATTGATATTTAGGAAAGTATAGTTGAAGCAAAAAAAAATATAGGAGGTCATTGAGCTTGTCAAAATGACCTCCTAATACTATTTTTGTACTGATTATAGTATATTAAAGTCAATTTCCCTGAAGGGAAATATTTCACTGGAGGGAAATTGACAAAGCTGGGACAATACCCCCACTCGTAGAGTAAACGTCAACGAGGGTGCTGTTGGCAGAGCCATCGGAAGAGACGTCGCGCAGCATGCTACTAGAATTATAGAGAGGAGAGCGCAGCCACCACCAACCACCGGCACCACTAATAGTTTCAAGGTACGCATAGTTTGCCTTGGCATAATCAGTTATTAATCTTATACGTGCAGAGTCCTGTCCATACGAATCGTATGCCGCAAATCCATAGCTTGATGTTGTTACTTCCTTTTCGCTAAGCAGGAATATTTTGTCGCTTGTATTTGCACAGTAATAGCTTGTTGCCTGTGTCAAATTATTACCGCTATCAGTAGTGCTTGCAGCACTATTGTCTACTGTAGTAGTTGCAATAACGCTTTGAGCATCTGTTGTAAATGCAGACTGAAGGAAACCTTTATTTGTATAAGTATTTGACTGAGAATCTCCGCTTTCATACGTACCGTTCAGATATGCTCTTATTGTTGAATATTTGTAATTGTTTGCATAAACCGTTGACGAATTAATTGTTCTGCTTGAAGTATTCACATAATAAGGTACATTCGCCGTAAGAATATTTTCTGCAAGTAAAAGTGCCTTTCCAGTACTGTTGTAATCTGTAGTAAGTACACGCCATTTTATTGGTTCTACCTTAAAGTATTTTGTACTACTGTTATTCTGCCCTACAGTCGTTCCGTCTGAATACGTATAGCTTGAATCACACGCATTTTCAGTACACTTTACATACCAGTAACCGTCACTTCCACTGTAATAAGTAAATCCGCCGTGTACTTCGCTAGTACTTTCATCAACAGTAACATCACCAGCCTTTACAGTCTGCGGCCATTCACCAAACAGAATATAAGTAGCATCTGTTCCTGCAGTTCCATCTGTACCAGCCGGGAGAACTGTTACTAAGTCTGAAAAATTATACCATTTTGCATAAAGCGTAGTATCCTGCGTTACTTTATAGCCGGCACTAACGGCTGTTCCTTCAGAACTGTCTGTATGCCAACCGCCAAACATCAAATCATTTTCTGTAAGTTCTGGAAGCTCAGAATCACTAATATAATTTCTAACGGTTCTTTCTTCAGGTGTTGTTCCATGCTTAGTAGTATAAGATATTGTATTTACATCTGCCGAGCAAACAAGACGGAAACCGTTGTATTCGCTACAGTTTTGTGGGCCATTGGAGAACCGGTAAGAAACAGAACTGTAGTAGGCGTTATAGTACCAGGCACCGCCGCGTCTGAGGCGGTTGGAGCCCCACGAAGTGCCGCAAGGATCGATTATGCTGTCTGTACCAACAGAGTCACTGTACCAGTCCCAGCACCATTCCCATACGTTTCCGCTCATATCGTACAAGCCGAGTGCATTAGGTGTCTTTTTCTTTACTTCGTGTGTTTTGCTACTGCTGTTACTTTTATACCATCCAACTGGCTCCAGATCACTGTTTGTTGAATATGAATAACTAGTTATACTTGTGTCTGCTCCTGCAAAGAAGTATGCAAACTTATCTGTTCCGTAAGTTTCCTGTCCGCCACGGGCTGCATACTCCCACTCTGCTTCGGTTGGTAAACGGTAACCATTTGCAGTAAAATCGCAGCTGATTGTACCACTTATACTGTTATCATAATGCGGAGTATACTCCCATTGTGAAGTATCTGTATTACCGTTCACGCTGTAACAAGGTGTAAGTCCATGTTCAATACTCTTTTTATTACAGAAGTATAATGCATCAAACCAACTTACAGAATCTACCGGTCTGTTTTCCTGTATTTCACCACTTGCAGGATTTGAGCTGAAATTACTTGGATTGCTTCCCATAACAGCCAGATATTCTTTTTGCGTTACCTCATGGTCACTAATGTAAAAATCGCTCAAGGAAACTTTTCTTCCTGCTGGGAATGCACCTGTATACCATTGGTTATAATCATCACTTCCATCTACAGTTTTACCTTCTACAAATACAAAGCCGTAATCTGTTACATCAAACTCTTTCCACTTTGCATACAGTGTTTCTGATTTTGTTAATGTATAACCCGCTTCAACCTTTTTGTCTGCGGAACAGGCACTGTCTAAATACCAGCCTTCTGTTGCCCAGCCATTATCGAATAATTCTGGCAATTGTGCATCAGATATTACACATACTTTTTGAGCTGCAGGAGCTGTTCCCTTTGATGTGCTGTAATTTACAGTAAAGAATGAAGTTGGATCTGAGCTGACAATACGGAAACCTGTTGTAGAGTTATAAGAATATGGGTAAAGCGTGTTACGGCTGGAAACAGAACAATAATATGCATAACTATTTATACCACCACCGCGTGTTACCCGGCTACTGCCTGAAGAAGCCCCACGAGGGTCAGTTACACTGCCTGTACCAATAGGACTGCTATACCAATCCCAGCATAATTCATTAATATTTCCACTCATGTCGTATAAGCCAAGTGCATTAGGAGCTTTTTGCTTTACTTCACTTACGCCATCCCCTGAATTATTCATATACCAGCCAACGCTGTTTATATCATCATTAATTGACGAAGAATATCTTGAGGTTGTCGCTCCTGCAAAGTAGTATGCAAACTCATCTGTTCCATAAGTAGCCATACCACCTCGTGCTGCATATTCCCACTCAGCTTCTGTAGGCAATCTGTAACCATTTGCAGTCATATCACAAGTTATATCGTTCCAGATTGAATAAGAGGTTGTATAGCTGCAGCAGTATTTTCCGTTATTACTCGTTACTCCATCCCAGTTTCTTGGATCTGTTTCTCCACTCATTGCATAGCATGGAGTAAGTCCTTCTGCCATACTTCTAAGGTTGCAGTAAACAATGGTATCGTACCAGGTTACATAATAAACAGGATAATCTGCTCCTAATCCATAGCTTGTAATTGGTCTATTTGATTTATAAATACAGTATTCTTCATACTCACTCTGGGTTACTTCGTGGTCACAAATGTAGAAGTCACTTAAGGTAACTGTTCTTCCATCAGGGAAAACACCCCTATCATACTGATTGTAAGCAGAACTTCCTGCAACTGTTCCACCTTCTACAAAGACAAAGTTATCGGCAACTTCAGAAGCATTGCCCCATTTTGCATAAAGTGTAAGGTCAGTATCTACAACATAACCAACGCTAACCTTATTGTCTCTACTGAAATTGCTGTCTGTATACCAGCCCATAAAATACTTTCCGTCTACAGAAGGATGAGCAAGCTGAGCATTTGTAATACATTCTCCATCTCCAATTTCTATTGGCTCTGGTGCAGTTCCATACTGAGTATTATAGTCTATATTATGTACAGGAATCCATACTGCGGTAAGAGTAATGTCGGCAGAAACTGTATATGGGTCACTACCAATAATATACAGATCACTGTCACGCCAGCCTTTAAGGTAATAACCTTCATAAGTGAGTGCTGGAAGAGTTTCAGAAGAAACTGTGCTTCCCAGTGCTATGTATGAAACATCAGGCGCTGATGCATATTCTGTAACATAAGTTATTGTAACAAGTTCGCTCTGCCAGCCTGCATAGAAGGTTTTATCTCCAAAAGAACCAGCCGGAAGTCGCTTTACAGGCTCTGTATTACACTCTTCTGTTTCATACCAGCCGGTAAATATACAGTTATCCTTTTTAAGATAGATGCTGTCCAAAAGATAATATTCGTAAAGGGTACTGTAAGTATCAACCATGTCTAGGGAAACGGAATTGGTATATCTAGGAGTAGAATAAATACCTCCGTTCACTCTATACTCTATATCATAAGTAATACCTGTTTTATACAAATGATATGCACAACATCCCTTTGTATCATAAGCATTAGTTACTACAACTCTGTAAAAGCCTTCCTGGTCTACAGTAAAATTAAAGCTTTCTTCATCATCAACAGAAGCTATAGAAATAGAAGAATTGCTATCTGAATAAATACTCAAAGTTGCATCTACTGCAGTATAATCGTTTTCTGTAAGACGAGTATAATTTGTATTGGCATCTACCCATTCTCCATAATATTTATAACCAGGCTGTAAATACCATAATTCTTCAACATACTGATTTCCATCTATTTCAAGCAGATTATAGTTTTCCAAATTACTTGAAGAAGATGTGCGTTCAACAGTCTTTACTTTTTCATTATTCCATTTTGCATAAAGAGTAAGATTTCCAGTTGTTCCTGTTTTTACAAACGAAAGCTTATTTCCTGTAAAATCTTCTGTTGTATACCATCCTTCAAAAAACTTTCCTTCATTCGAAACACTTTCTGTTTTTGGAAGGTCAAAATCTGACATTTTTGAATATGAACTTGGTGGTGTATAATCTTCTGCAAATGAACCGCCGTTAAAATTATAGGTTATATCATAGACTGGTAACAGTTCATTAGCCTTTAATTCAATTGTCTTTTTACTTGTACGTCCAGATTCAATCCTTAACAGTTCTTTTTTGCTGTTCAAAAGGATTTTTTCATCAGTGTCACCGTAAATATTCCATTTAAGCAAATAATAGCCATACGGAATATCTTCTCCTGAATACAGGGTACTTATTTTGTTATTTTCGCGTGTAAGCTCCAGTGATTTCAGATTATACTCTACAGCTTCTGTGCTTCGATTCATAATTCCACATTTTATGAGCTTAATTCTTTCATCATCAGGAAGTACAAGTGAAGCTTCTACATTACCAGAATAAGAACCGCCTATATATTCAAGAGTAAATGTTAATTCATTAGTAATTCCACTTTCTATATTACAATAATATCCGTCAGAAAAATCGCCGGAAGATAATGAAAAGGCCCAATAACCGGCTTCTACACCTATTGTACTATTAATAAGGCTGTCATAATCTTCAAAATTATATGTATTTGATAAACCATTATCTGAGCAATACATATAAAGTTCAAAATCCTTAAAATCTGAAACACTGTCAGCAGGTAAAACTGTTCTTGCAGCCCCATTCATTGAAGCATTTTCTTCCAGAGAAGCAATGTCTTCAACCTTGATGCTCAGATATCCCATTGCTTTGGAAGAATCCTCTGCAGAAGGTGTATCAACCGTTCCTTTACATGCTGCTAATGTAAACAATGACAAAATAAATATACTTAATGCTAATGCTATATTTCTTAATGCTTTCATTTTCTACTCCCCCTTCCTTTATTTTGTTATATAAACGGTTGCATCTCTAGTTACAGTGCCATAAGATTCAGTTTTTTGAACTGTCAGAATTATGACATGCCTTCCACTACTCCAGCGTGTAATATCAACTATGAGAGTATTTTTATTAGACGTCATTTTTGAATTATCTACCTGCCATTCATAGCTTGTGCAGCCTTCCGGTCCCGTAAACGTCAGATAATTACCGTTTGCAGTATAAGTCATTTCAATATCGTTATACTCCTGCATGGTAACGGTAACAGTTGCAGCTTCACCCCAGCGTGCATAAAGGGTTATGTCGCCTGTTGTACCCGGTGCAATTTTAGTGATTTTTGTAGTAAAGTCTGAATCCAGGAACCAGCCTGCAAAAATATAGCCTGAACGTGTCGGATCTAAAAGTTCAGCTCCGCTATCTATTGTGTAATTGTCAGGACTGTTTTGTCCTCTCTTTCCACCGTTTGTATTGTAGATGATTTTGTATCTTTCAAACTCCCACTTTGCTGTAAGGTTGAGACTTCCTTTTATTTCATAACCTTCTTCAATCTTATTTTCACCATCATACCAGCCAAGGAAACTACAGCCTGTAGCCGTTAATTCTGGTAAGTCAGATGAAGAAAGTATTTGTCCAGCTTCTACGGTTTGAGAAGAAGGCTGACTTCCGTAAGAAGTTGAATAAGAAAGTGTGTAAAGTCCCTGGGTTTCGTAATCAACTATTGGAAGAGTGAGAACTGCCTGATCATCATAACTATTTCCACTACTATCTTTTGAATAAACAGCCTGCAGTGTATGAGTACCAGCAGTAAGAGTAACTTTATAGCTATCGCTAGTTTGACCAGAAACATTATTAATAATTGAAGAATCATCAATGTAAATTAACAATTTATCAAAATTAAGTTCACTTGAAACCGAATAACTGAATGTGTAACGAATTGGATTCGTTAGAGTTACTTCCCAAGTTGTATTGGCTGAACTGTTATCGATTTGCCAGTTATTTGAGGTCCACTTTGTACCATTCTGAACAAAGTAGTAAGTGTCATTGCTTACTGGTTCCCAACCAAAGTATTCACTCCATTTTGCATACAGGGTTACTGAACCAGTCAATTCGCTTCCAGCTGTAACCTCTTGAGTGCAAGCACTGTCATAATACCAGCCTTCAAGTACCCAGCCATTTTCATTTAATGAAGGAAGTTCTGAATCTGTTATTATCTTACGAACTTCTTTTTGCTCTGGTGCAGTTCCATGAGCAGTATTATAGGTTATTGTATAGAAAGATGATGTGTCTGTACGGGCAAGGCGTAAACCATAGTAGTATTCGCGATTATACGGATAGTAGCTTTCTCGGTAAGAAACAGCACACCCCAAAACAAGGGATCCACAACTACCACCACGATAAACACGATAAGAGCCTGATGAAACACCTGTAGGATCAATTACATTTTCACTACTAATGCTGTCATAAGAATCCCAGCACCATTCTGACACATTGCCGCTCATATCATATAAATTAAGTGAATTAGGAATCTTCATTTTTACTTCATGAGTACAAATATCGCCTTGGGTATTATTAGAATTATAAAGATACCAGCCAACCATTCCTAAATCATCATTATATTCATCAGTATAATAGTTTGAACTTTTCCCTGCAAAATAATCTGCAAAAGCTGTTGTTCCATAAGTCTCTTGTCCACCACGTGCGGCATATTCCCATTCAGCCTCTGTAGGAAGTCTGTAACCGTTTGCATTCCAGTTACAGGTTATTGTTCCGCTTATACTATTGCCATTATGTGGAGAATAATTCCAGTTGTTTACATTTGTATCTCCATTTACTGCATAACATGGTGTAAGCTCTGCTGCTACACTGTATTTATTACAGAAATAAATTGCATCATACCAGCTTACCTGCTCAACAGGTCTGTTTTCCTGATCTTCACCATCAGCTGGATTATAACTAAAGTAACTTGGGTTGGTACCCATAACTGCCACATATTCACCTTGTGTTACTTCGTGGTCGCTTATAAAGAAGCTACTTAAGGTTACCGTTCTACCATAAGGGAATACACCTTTATAATCAGAATAATTATAATCGTCACTTCCAACAACCGTTCCACCTTCTACAAACACAAAACCATCATCCGGGCCAGTAAACTCTTCCCACTTAGCGTAAAGCGTTATGCTTGTAGTTATACTCTGTCCAGAGCCTGCCCTGTCGTCATTTGCGTAGCTGCTGCTTGTATACCATCCAAGGAACTTCCAGCCCTTTTCTTTAAGTGTCGGCAAGTTATCTGAAGTAAGGGTTGTTCCGCTTTCAACCGCAAAGCTAGTTGGTGCTGTACCATGTGCTGAAACATAGCTTACAGTACACTTATCGCTCCATTTAGCGGTAAGGGTTACATCGCCGGTAACAACATAGCTATAGGCTTCAACTCGAGTTTCTCCATCATACCAGCCGCTAAAGTAATAATCCTCGCTTGTAAGGTCTGGCAATTGTTCGGCGGTAAAGGTTTGGCCTTCTCCTATGATTATAACTTCTGGAGCGGTACCGTGATCTGTTGTATATTGTACCGTACATTCTTTAAGCCACTTTGCATAATAAGTTCTATTACCGGTATTACCTTTTTCTATAGTAGTTTCTGCAGAACCTGTGAAAGATGAAGCTGTAAACCATCCGCCAAAGGCAAAGCCTTCCTTCTGAGGAGTTGCAAGAGTTATTGTTTCTGTTTCGATTGTATAAGTTGAAGGATTGCCCTCTGCATTAGTTCCTCCATCAAGATTATAGGTAATGGCATATTCTGTAGGAGTCCATTTTGCAAAAAGAGTCATCGCACCTGTTGTACCACCGCCAATGCTTCCAACAGAACTTCCAGAGAAATCTTCAAAAGCGAACCAGCCTACAAAATCGTAACCTGTTTTAACTGGACTAGACAAAGTTGTTGACTGAGTTTCAAATGTATAGTAAGTAGGATTAGAAGTTGAATTCGTTCCACCATTCAATTTATATTCAACAGTATAGCTTTCAAGCTGCCATTCTGCAGTCAAAACCACATTACCAGAAACTTTATAACCGCTGGAAATTAAATTACCATTAACTGACCATCCAAGGAACTTGTAACCGTTACGTGTAAGCTCCGGCAACTGAATTGCACTTAATTCTACACCTTCAGCCGTAAGGAAGGTATCTGGTACATCACCTTTATCATTTACATAACTTACACTATAGAAATCACTTCCACCCGGTCCATAGAATGTATCTGAATCTGCAATAATACTGTAGTAGTCAATTTCTCCTTCACGAAGATATGCTTCAAAGCCTTCTGTAACAGAAAAAGCTGTTGTTTCCGAATGATTATCACCACCAAAAGGAATATATTCAAGGGTTTTAGTTCCAGAAGTAACAACAGTTCTTGGTTTTACCGATGCCGGTTCGACTGTATAATACATTTCTGTACTGTCATCCAATTGTTCGGTAACTGTTGCACCACTGAATACGAGCATATAAGGCTTTGAACTTCCGAAGGTTGGAACAAAAATAGGCTTTGCTTCACTATTTTTAATTGCGAAGAACTGGTTGTTACCGTCAGGATAGATTACAAATCCATTAAGAGCTGCATTCATATTATTTTCAGGGCTTTTTGCAGCAATTGTAATAGGAATTGTTCCTTTAAAGAATCTGAGAGGAATATAGTCTTTCCATTCCTGATTTGTAAAAGGATTTTTAATTGTAACTGTAATACCAGTATCTACATAAGGTTTATCCATTTCTCCGTAAACTACAGTAAGATGGATATTTTTTGTACCACCACCTATAAGTGTAGAAATTGTATATCAATCAGCATCTGTTGAACTGATTTTGAGGTTTGGATCGAGAGATTCAACAATACAAACAGAAGTAGAACACTTGTTTTCACTTATGTTTGTAATTGTAAGCTCCATATCGTAGTTTTTTGCATTTCTTCCAAATAAATAACCGTTATCTTTCTGGTCGTCGCTGATTGTACCTGTGATTTTGAGGTTATAATCATCCTTTCCAACAAGGGCTATAGTTCCCATATAATCACCGGTATTACTAACAGTAAGTCCAGGAATAACAACTATATCGTTTCCGTTTTCTATTTCTACTGTCTGCGTATCGTTTGCGGTTGGAGCTAAAAACTTTATATTTCCTTCTTCATCACTTGTTGAATTACTTTCAAAGTTTTTGTATTTTGTTGATCTTCCTTTTCCTGCTATTCCACCAATTGCTGTTCCGGCGGCACGTGAAGATAAAGACCCCTGTGATGCAGATGTCTGTGTAAATCCTACAAGCTTGAGCGAGTATTCAAGGTTAGCTCCACCCTTTCTGAAGTATGGAATATTGTTACATACCATTACACTGTCAGACTGTTTTGTAAAGGTACCAAGCTCAGAAACGGTAAGAGTTCTATCATCTGAGGCTGTAATATCGTAGTATTTATCTCTCCAATAAGAAGTTGTATATCCATACCAATCTGTTTCTTCATACTGGTCATATAAAGTAACACTTGTTTCAAGAACCTCGTATTCCTTACCGTTATCCATTCGTACCCAGCTTCCCCAGAAGTACTCATTAGCTGTAACCAATGGTTTTTCTGCAACAGTAATTTGAAAGCTTGCAGAAAGATAAGAATAACCATAAGAAATGGTAACTGTTACTGTTCCCGGAGAAGTAAGTGCAGTTCCTTCTCTTGGGCTGGATGACCAGCTGTCCAATACAGCTTCTGAACCGTCATAATATCTTGCTTTTACTTCAAGACCTGTTAAATCAAGAGATTCGTTATATTCGTAACTCTGTTTGTCCGGCTTTTTACTTATATAGATAGAATCCGGCATTCTTTCATATTGTTCATATACCCAAACATATAGATTTGTAGAGAGATTCTTATAGTAAATTGTTATTTTTACTTCGCCAGTTTGATCAAGTACCGTTCCTTGTTCTGGCGTTGAAGTCCAATCATATACATTTTCTTGTGAACCATCGCTGTAAAATGCCTGTATTTCCATACCAGTTAAATCTAACGAATCATTACATTGATATTCCATTTTATAAGGCTTGCTGCTTATATTAATATACTCAAGAATAGGATCTTGAACCGCAGTAACAGGACAGCCTGTAAAACAAAGAGTCATTAGTGCTATTATGCATAGAAACAAAACCGAACGAATACAAGTTTTTCTTTTGGAAATACTACAATTTTTCATAATTTCTCCTAATATACTTTCTATATATATATTTAAAGCGTAAAGAACATTTTTATCTAAAGTATTATATGATACGATTTTTATAAAAGCAATTAGGAAAAATACTTAACTTCTCATACTTTTATGCAAAGCTTCTTTTATTACTTTTCTTACACAAAAAGTCCCTTAATCATAGGTACAAAAATCACAAAAAGAATCTCTATTACAAGGGCTGGCAGGAAGTTTGCAGTTTTGATTTTTTTAAAGCCGAGAAGATTTATACCAATCATTACGATTATGGCACCACCGCAGGCAGAAAGCTCCTGAATAAGCATTTCGGAAACAAAAGGCTTAAGCCAGATAGACAGCAGGGTTAATGCTCCCTGATAAACAAGGATGGCAAGCGCAGAAAAGGCAGTTCCAATTCCCATTGCGGCGGTAAAGCCTATTGCCATAAAGCCGTCTAAAATTGATTTTGTAAAGATTGTCGTATAGTTGTGATTTACACCGGCTTCGAAAGAACCAACTATTGCCATGGCGCCAACACAGAAAAGTACTGAAGAGTTCAAAAAGGCGTAGGCAAAATTACTGTGGGCAGGAACATTTGTTTTAGTTGATTTTGAAGATTCTGTTGCCTTAGTTGATTCTGTGGATTCTGGTACCTTAGTTGATTCTGTGACTTCGGCAGATGCTTCTGTCTTTTCTGGTAATACAGTTTTTTCCTTTCTTTTTGTAAGGACTTCCAGTTTTTCGCCAAGCTTTAAAACCGCTCCATCAATATCAAGAGCATAACCTATTACACCGCCAATAATCAAAGACAGTGCCAGAAATATGATGCTGCCATACTTAAATGCCATTTGCAAACCTATTATTGAAGAAACAACTCCACAGGCAGTTTGAATCATATCAGAAAGTTCATCTGTAAACTTCTTTGCAAAAAGGATTCCTAAAATTGAACCTAAAATAACAGCACCACAATTAACAAAAACAGCAAGCATTTTTACACCTCAAAATTTTTGAATAAAAAAAAAGAGATTGCCGAATTGACAATCTCTTTTATGCGGAGGAGCCGACTTGAACGGCCACGACTTGCGCCACAAGCACCTCAAGCTTGCGTGTCTACCAATTCCACCACCCCCGCGGAACGTATAAATGATATTATAGAAAAACGGGGATAGTGTCAATAGCTGCGACAGCTTTTGTTTAAAATTTTCCGCTTCTATGCGAAGAGCCGTTGCTGTGGATGGAGGTGCCACCGTAGGAATGGCCGCCGCCAGAACTGCTGCTCGATGATATATAGCGGACAGAAGTTGAAGTCCTGAGGTAATTGTCCTCCTGACTGGAAATCTTTAAGTCCGATGAATCAATATAACCGTAAGCAAACAGGGCTTTCTGAACAGTGCTTCTTTTTCTTGAAGCTACCTTTCCTGAGAAGAAGGCAATAATCAAACCGACTATCAATCCTCTCAAGGCATTCATTGGAAGTCCTTCAGTCTTAGAAGCAATTGAAACTCTGTCGTATGGGTGTCCTTTTACAAACCACTTAAGCATGTACTCAGTTTTCTTAAGGTATTTTTTCATACCTTTAAACCATTCGTTGCTGCGGAAAGAGCTTGCAAAGGCATCTACAAGAGCATCTTTTCCATAATCGGTAAATGCTTCATTGCCTTTTCCGTAAGCCATAATGTCAAAATCGCGCTCTTTCATGCTCATTACGAACAGAAGACCGTCTTTTGTATCATTAAGACCAAGCCCAAACTCCATATAGGTATCGAAAGCAAAATCTTCTATTTCATACTCGCCATACCCATATTCACCCATATCGTCAAATGTAACAATGTAGATTCCGCAATCGTAAGTGCTGGAAAGCCGTGCCATTTCGTTTTCAAGAACCTGTTCCTCAGAATCCGAAAGGATGTCGGCAAAATCCATTATGTATTCATTTTCTGCCTGAGCAAAAGCGGTATTTACAAACAATGCAAGACCAATAAAAATTGATACAAATAATTTCTTCATAAAAACCTCCCTGCCCTAGATAAAGATTGCGAAAAGCACTGTTAGAATGACAGTCCAGATTAAAGCTCTCTTAAGCATAAAGAGTCTAACCTTACCCTTATCAATCGGTAAATCACCAATAAACTTACCGGTCTGTCCGTTCATTGCAAACAGATAATTCTGATCATTCCATTTTGTGCTCAAAAGCCATACTGGAAGGAATGCATAAGAAGTCTTTTCATTATGAATCACCAGGTTCTTGCTTTTTACACTGACAGAATCGTAACCGCTTACTGAATTTACAATTGCGTTTACTGCAGAGTTTTCTGCTCTTAACTTACAGCGTTCAAAACATTCTTCCGGTGAAACATCAAAAGATTCTGCGAGATAGCCAGGCAGATAAGATGATGAGAACTCCTTTAAGTCAGCATAATCATACGGCTCAATAGAATCCATCTGTGCATCATCCATTTTTACAGATGCGTCAACAGGAATCTTGGTGTAAGTAACATTTCCGGTTCTTTTTACGTCGTAATATTTTGTTGTTGTAGTTTCTTTATCGCCGCTTCTATGACTTGAACTTGTTGAAGCTTCCATAGCAACATCAGCATCGATATTACCACTGTACAGCCAGAACGGAACATAAACGCCTTTAATTTCTTCTATATGATTCTGCGCAGAGAAAACATTTGGAAGAAATTTCTTTCCCTTGTAGTAATTCTTTAAGCCTGCAATTGCGCCCTTTTTGTCAATCTTAAACGGAATGACAAAATCAGGCATTTTACCACCCTTAAACTGGCTGGCAATAATTGTAGGGTTTCCACAATAAGGACAGCTGGAAGCAACGGTTGTCGGTTCGCAGATAAGCTCTGCACCGCAGGAAGGACAGTTAAAGGATTTCATTCCAATAGATGAATCCCAGTCCTTTGTTTCCGGCGCTGTAAACTCACCGGTAACACTTGACTGAACTTCTTCCCCTGCTTCAGCTTTTTCAGCTTCCTCGGCAGCATTTTTATCAGCTTCTTCCTTAACCTTGTCGGAATAAAGCTTGTTCATATCTTCAATCTTGTATTTACTGCCGCAGTAATCGCATTCCAGCATCCCGCTCGCACCGGCATAATGCAAAGGACCAGTACAAGCAGGACACTTATAATTAGTTATATTAGCCATATTAATCTCGTAAGAAGAGTTTTATTTTACTGAACGATATCGCCGTCATCAAAAGGATCGCCGCATTCAGGACAGAACTTAGGAGGTTTTGTTCCCTTTGGAGGCTCCCAGCCGCACTTGTCGCACTTATACTGAGGAATGCCAGCAGGTTTCTTAGCTCCACACTCTGCACAGAACTTACCCTTATTCTTTGCACCGCAAGAACAAGTCCAGAAGCCGTCATCTGAAGCTGTTGGTTTTGGTTTACCGCATTCAGGGCAGAACTTACCTGTAGCAGTTGCACCACAGGTACAAGTCCAGGCTGCGCCACCTGCTGCTACACCGCCAACCGGCTGCTGAGCCTGTCCGCCCTGAGCTGCCTGTCCCTGTGCACCACCCATCTGATAAAGGTTCTGTGCATTATAACCGCCAGCCTGTCCTGCAAGACCCATTCCCATAAATGCCATTGCAGAACCATTTGGATTAGAAGCAGCTGCACGCATAGCATCTGCCTGAGCTCCAACAAGGTTTGCAGCCGCACGTGTAGGATCCATAAATGCAGCATTTTTCTGAAGATCCTTGAGCATCTTCTCGTCTTCTTCTTCAGCTTTGATAGAAGAAACACCAACTACCTGAATCTCAATTCCACGGAACTCTGTCCACTTAGCAGAAAGCTCAGCCTTAAGAGCTTCGGCAAGTTCTGTTGTATGACCAGGCAAAGAAGAATAACGGATTCCCATTTCTGAAATGCGGGCAAAAGCCGGCTGCAATGCAGTAAGGAATTCTGATTTGAGCTGGCTGTCGATAATATCGCGGGTATAATCTTCTGTAACGTTACCAGAAACATTTGTATAGAAAAGAATCGGGTCAACAATCTTATAGCTGTATTCACCAAAACAACGAACATTAATATCAATATCAATACCGGCACGCTGGTCTACTACACGGAAAGGAACTGAAGATGGAGTTCCATATTTATTTCCGATTAATTCCTTTGTGTTGAAATAATAAACTCTCTGATCTTTAGGAGCTTCACCACCGAAAGTGAAACGCTTACCCATAGTCTTAAAGGTCTGAATAAGACTTTTTCCAAACTTTCCAGCAAAAATTGACGGTTCTGTAGAGGTATCATACTTAAACTCTCCTGGTTCAGCACAAACTTCAACTACTTTTCCCTGCTCTACAATAATCATACACTGACCATCAGCAACGGCAACAATAGAACCGTTAGAAATGATATTGTCATTGCCTTTAGTATTACTTGAACGTCCAGAAACCTTTTTCTGTCCGCGAACACAGATTGTATCTGTATCCAAAGCATCGCAATAAAAATACTCTTTCCACTGATCGGCCATTACACCGCCAACAGCACCACCCAAGGCTTTAATTAAACCCATATTAGTCCTCCATAGTTTTTCTATAATTATTTAAAAATTATAGAAATAATTATACCATGAAAAAACAAATAATGAAAAAAAAAGTTTTATAAAGTTTAAAAAAAATTAATATTGGTTCAAGCCGCCGACTTTAACCTGGAAGTGGCTGAACTCCATGCTGAAGCTGGCACGTCCCTGGGTTGCAGAACGAAGATTTGTCGTAAAACCAAACATGTTTGCCATTGGAGCCTGCGCGTGAATTATTTCTGTGTTAGATTTTGAATCCTGGCCCATAATGCTGCCACCGCGCTGACTGAGCTGGCTGGAAGCTGGTCCTACAAACTCTTTCGGACAGGAAATATCTACGTTCATAACCGGTTCAAGAATCTGTGGGTCTGCGGCAGTACAAGCCTTGTCAAAAACCTGTGCGGCGCAAGAAGCAAAAGCAAACGGTGTTGAGGTAAGCTCATTATATTCTATAGCAGTAACCTTTACTCCAACTTCTGTACAAGGATAACCGTAGTTGATACCAGAATCGAGGGCATTCTTAAAGCCGTTTTCAACAGCTTCCATAATTTCATCTGGAATGCCCGTTGTACGGCAGGTAATTTCAAAGGAGTTACCACTGCCCTGCTCGCGGCGTTCAACAGAAATTGTAAGTCCGGCTGTATTTTCTTTTCCGCCAAGAACTCGTGAATATTCTTCTGTAGCAGTTGCAGATTTTGAAACCGATTCCCTGTAAGTTACCTGTGGAGCACCTACATTACACTTTACACCGAAATCATCGCGCATACGGGTTACAAGAACGTCAAGATGAAGTTCGCCCATTCCGCTGATAATAAGCTGACCAGTTTCTGCATCCTCGTGACTTGTAAAGGTTGGATCCTCGCGGCTCAAAATCTCGAGAGTTTCGTTCATCTTATCCTTTTCGCTCATACTTTCCGGTTCAAGGGCAACAGAAATTACAGGCTGTGGGAATGATGGCTTTTCAAGCAGAACAGGGAATGCTTCTGTACCGATTGAATCGCCTGTCTGTGCAAGCTTAAGTCCAATAAATACAGCTATATCGCCTGCAGAAATTGAATCGCAAGGCTCAGATTTATCGGCGTGCATACGGAGGATTCTGTTTACACGCTCTCTTTTTTTCTTGTTGATATTGTAAATCTGCATACCGGAGCTAATCTTTCCGGAATACATTCTTACATAGCAGAGAGGTCCCATTTCGCGGTCGTACTGAATCTTAAATACAAGACCGAGCGGCATTTTTGAAGCATCGCATGGAACATCAAGCTCTTCTGCCTGATCTTTTTTAATTTTTACACCCTTTGCGGCAGGAACATCTGTAGGACAAGGAAGATAGTCAATTACTGCATCAATAAGCGGCTGAACTCCCTGATTGTGACGGGCTGAACCCATAATAAATGGAACAAACTGTCTGTTTATTGTAGCTTTTCTAATTGCAGCCTTAAGCTGATCAACAGTAATTTCTCCGCCCTCAAGATAGATTTCGGCAAGAGCATCATCTGTACCGGCAACCATGTCTACAAGCTTTTCGTGCCATTCATCTGCTTCTGCGCGTCGTGAATCTGCAATGTCGCTTTCAATAATTGTTGCACCTTCATCTTCCTCTGACCAGCGAAGCTCTTTCATCTTAAGCAAATCAATAACACCTTCAAACTCAGGTCCCTGTCCAATTGGAATCTGCAAAGCAAGACAGTCTACTCCAAACTTTTCGTGAACATCTTCCATTGAGCCGAAAAAGTCTGCACCGATTCTGTCCATTTTGTTCATAAAACCAAGACGAGGAACACTAAACTCATCTGCCTGCTTCCAAACAGTTTCTGTCTGAGGCTGAACACCGTCTACAGCACAGATTACGGCAACTGCACCGTCAAGAACACGAAGTGAACGCTCTACTTCTGCAGTAAAGTCTACGTGACCCGGTGTGTCGATTATATTTATCTGATAATTTTTCCAATAAGTAGTTGTAGCAGCAGAACAGATTGTAATACCACGCTCCTGCTCCTGCTGCATCCAGTCCATAGTTGCCTGACCATCATCAATTTCGCCAATTTTATGTATTTTTCCTGTATAAAAAAGGATTCGTTCGGTTGTTGTTGTTTTACCTGCGTCAATGTGGGCCATAATGCCGATGTTGCGCATTTTTTCTAAGGACATGGTTAACTCCTGAATAATCTTAAAAATGAAAAAATAATAGAGAATTATAATGATTTTTGTGATTTACGACAAGTTTGAATGCAACACGCAGACAAAGCTTTAGTACAACTCGTTTATTGAAACAAACTTTGCTCCACAGTCAAGCAGTGCACAGATAAGAATGTCCAGATAGTTGTAAAGTGGATCTGTTCTGTTTCCCTGAGAGAAGCCGACTGTAACTGGTACAATTCCGCCGCCAAGCTCTTTTATATCGTAGCAGTAATCCAGAATGATTCTTTCCGGTGTAATATCCTTGTCTAAATATTCGCAGTCGTTGTTTCTGTGATACGAATTGATGTAGTTATAACCGGCTTTTGCTCCATACTTTATAATAGAAGGATCTACAGAATAATAAGGTGCGTGCCATAAAACAGAAAGCTCTTTTTCTGTTGTTTCAAAAAACTCGTCTTCATTTCTGGCAAGTCCGCGGCGAACAAAATCTTCATCAACTAAGAAAGGATTATTAACTAAATCTGTCTTAGAAAAGAACATTGAGCCTACGTTATAATCATTCAAAACAATCTGTCTTGTTTCTGCCGGATAACGGCGGATAAACTCACCGTTTAAGAAGAAGGTGCCGTCTACCTTATATTTTTTGAGCATTGAAATAACTCTGGAAAGTCCGTCTGCATTGTCGTAGCAGTCGAATACAAGCGCAACCTTTATTTCTTCTTCAGTTTTTTCTATGCTCTTTGCAAACATTGGCTTTGTAACAGGCTTTTTTGTAAGCGAGCGGATATAAAGCGCATTTTCGTACTGAACATTTGGTGTAATTCCGTTGAAAACTCTGTAGCGGCCGTTCTGATTCTGATGATTTGGTTTTACTGCGGCTGATTTTTTCCAGGTAGAAGCTTCGCGGTTATAAATATAGCAGTCTTCATTTTCTGAGGATAAAGCCATAATACTTCCATCATCCTGATTCCAGAAACCAGTCTGAGCGGTAGAAAGCATAAAAACATCTGCACTGTTTGTAATAAGGTTCCACTTTCTTATTGTTTTTTCGCCGCCTACATAAATAAGGTTTCTTCCGCCCCATTTAAGCGACACAATATTTTCACCAGTCAGTTCATTTGTTTTTTTCCAGGTGTTAACTTCGTAGACACAAACTCTGTTTCCTGCAAAAAAAGCTATTTTCTTTCCGTCTGGAGAAAGATACGGTTTTCCGGAATCTTCAAGCTCAAGTACCGGTATTTCCTTATCGGAAAGCATGCAGGCTAAACCACGTTCATTTGAACCGTCGTAAGGAAGCTTTTCCTGCCACAAAATAGGATTTCCATAATCATCCCAGAAAACATAAGAATCTATTAACGAAGCGTTTGAATCTGTATATGGATTTGAATAAATTACTTCCATATAATCGCATACGGAATCGCCTTTTTTAAGCTTTAAGAAAGAAAATAGCCTGTTGTTCTGAATAACAACAAAGGAGTTCAATGAAGCATTTGCACTGAACTTGTCGGTTTTAGGATTAAACTGGAATGGGAAACGACCAATAGCCTTACCCTGCCCGATTATTCCAGAATAAAGTCCGATTGTATAAAGCTCCTTTGAGTTTATGTAATAAACAAGATAATCGTCTACATAGGCAATATTCTTGTCAGAAGCCCATTCTATAGAATTGATTGTACCGCGTCCGATTTTTCTGTATTTTTCATCCATTTCTATGCCGCGTACAAAGGCATCTGGATTACAGAAATAAAGGTTTCCTTCTTTTTCGTAAATAAGCAGAGAAGAATCTGGTGACCATTTTACAGGAAGGCGTTCATAGCTCTGAAGAATATTGTCGCAGAGTACGGCTGTTTTTCCGTTTTCAACATTGCGGACAATAAGAGTACCCGAGCTGATAGTGTCTTTTTCTATTTTACAAAACCATTTTCCATCGTTGCTGACTGAATACAAATAAACCGGAAGAGAGTTTTCCGGGATATCGCTAACGGCTTCGTTCCATTCAAAGCTTTCTGTAATTGTATCGTAGCGGGCGGTACCAAAACGGTTTCTGATCTGCAGCACTGTACTGTTGTTCAAAAGCTCCATCTGTTCAGGATAGCACGTAAGCAAAAGCGGCTGCTTTTCCGGAGCTCCATCCTTAAGTTTTGCATAATAAAGAGAGCTGCAGGGATTCATTCCCGTCATTTCCTGTCTGACAGTGAATAAAACCTCATCCTTAGAGTTTAAATCAGTAGTTCCAAAGGTAATTCTGGCAAAAGAGAACGCCGAAATAACTGCAAAAAAAACTACGATTAAAAACTTCTTTTTCATTTATGCATCTCCGCACTTAAAACTAAAACGGAAAGCTCTTTTTCAAGCTCATCAAGCTCATGCTCCATTTCGTAAATGTGCTTCATTCTTGTATTCTTCTGATTTTCTTCAAATCTGTCAAACATTGAGTTTAAGGTTTCTTCATCATCTACAGAAACTCTTGAATAGCCGCACCAGGGACAATACAAAAACTTTCCTTCGATAGTTCTACCGCAACCTTTGCAAACAGCAATATTATTATACATCATTAGCCTCTTTTTTTAAGATTTTTTTTTATTTTAATACCGTCATCGGGTTTATTCGTATATCATTTTTGAAAACCATAAAATGCAGGTGATTACCGGTAGAATAACCGGTAGAACCAACGAGTCCTATTTTTGCTCCCTGGTTAACCCAGGTGCCTTTTTTAGCAATTGTCTTACTCATATGAGCATAGAGCGTTCGGTAGCCGTTACCGTGGTCAATAATAATATAGTTTCCATATACACGGCTCTGAGCTACAGTAACAACCTTTCCGCTCTGCGAAGCAAGAATTGGTGTTCCTTTAGGACAGGCAAGGTCAACGCCTGTATGGAAGGATCTTACCTTTGCAATAGGGTCTTCGCGCCAGCCGTATGGAGAAGTCCATCTGAACGGTGCAGAAATAGGAATAATAAAAAGCTCTCCAAGTGCGTTTTTAAGTGTAACGTTATCGAGGGCGGCACCAGGAATAAAAAGTGTCTGCCCTACACTAAGGGTTTCAGAAGAAAGCTCATTTACGTCAAGAAGAGTTTCCATCTTAATCTTATATTTTGCTACAACCGAATCAATACTGTCGCCTTTTTTTACAGTATATATGATACCGTCCATTGAAGGAATCTTAAGCTTTTGTCCGGCTGTAAGCTGTCTTACATTGCTGATATTGTTTATAGAAATTAACGTAGAAATATTTCTTAGTCCGAATCTGCTTGTAATTCCGCTTATTGTATCGCCAGATTTTACCTTGTAAGTCTGGAAAGAAACCGGCTGGGTGATTACAAGATTTTCCAGCGAAATTGCTTCATCTGTAAGCTCATCTTCAATATCTTTTTCATCCATTGCAAAGCGGTTCATCATACGGTCAAGACTGATGTAATCTTCTCTGTCTGTATTGTTAAAAGCTATTGGCCCTGTATGATTTATGATATTTAAATAGAAATAAATAGCCGTACCAGTTAATCCTGCCGCAACGACAAGAATTGAAAGAACAATCAGGATTATCTTACTCTTCTTGGCTGCAAATCTGCCGATGCAGGAAACACCACGCCATATTCCTCCGAACAGTCTTCTAAAAGAAAACGGTTTTTTAGAGAGAAGAAATGCCGAGCTGCCAGCCGAGCGGTTTTTATTTTTTGGACTGAATATGCCCGATGTGTTTCTAAAAAAACGCACGGAACTATGCTTTTTAGGCTGTTGTACGTAATTGATTATTTCCATACTTGTCTATCGACAGAAAACAGTTTATATGTTAGTTTTATTTTGGGTGGAATTTATAATGAACAGTTTCTTCAAAAAAACAAATGTGATTATCTTCACTGTTGCCTGCAGCCTTATTGTTATAGCTATCCTGATTAAATATTTTATTTTAGCAATTCAGCCCGTTCCTCAAAAGGCAAAAAACATTCCCGTAATAGAACGTGGTGCAATTGTAGACAGAACCGGCTTTGCTCTCGCAATTTCGACAAACTTTTACAGAATCGGTATTAACTCAAAGGACATAAAAAATAAGGAAGAGTTCTGTAAAATTATGGCACCGGTGCTTGAAACTACAGAAACTGAGCTTTACGAAAAAATCAATAAAAAGAGAGATTATATTGTTCTCAGAAAAAAGGCTTCCCAGTCGGAATACGAAGAGATTCGGGCAGTTGCACTCGAAAACAACCTTATTTTTGTAAATTACGAAAAGCTTCCGGGTCGCATTTACCCTAACGACAACCTGGCCTGCCATCTTATTGGATTTATGGGCGATGAAGGAACAGGCTGGGCTGGAATTGAGTTTTCTCAGCAGGATATTCTTTATCCGCCAGTAGATCCTGCTCTTGAAACACCGGAACAAGGCAAAAACATTTATCTTAGTATAGAAGCAAACCTTCAGTATAAGCTTGAGCAGATTGCGTATGAAACAATGAAAAATACGCAGGCAGAAAGTATGATGATGATTGCCGCAGATTCCAATACAGGAGAAATTCTTTCTTACATAAGTTTGCCGTCTGTAGATTTGAATGAATATGGTTCTGCACAGGAATTTGAAAAAATAAACAGACCAATTATAAATGCGTATGAGCCTGGCTCTGTATTTAAGATTTTTACCCTTGGTATTCTGTATGATATGCATGCCATAAACCAGAACGACAGCTTCCTTTGCGATGGCGGCTATGAACACAGACTTTCAAGCGGTGAAACAATCAGGATAAAGTGTCTTGAACATCACGGCTGGCTTACTCCACGGGATGCGCTCAAATATTCCTGTAATGATGTTTTTGGACAGATAAGCGACAGAATCGGCGAAGAAGATTTTATTGATAAAATAAGACAGCTTGGCTTCGGCACAAAAACTGGAATTGAACTTTCGGGCGAAACTGACGGTGTACTAAACAGCCCGGACAGCAGAAAGTGGTCTGCCCGTTCAAAGCCTACAATCGCAATCGGACAGGAATTAACTGTTTCTGCACTCCAGATGGTTCAAGCGGCTACAGCTATTGCAAACGGTGGTGTTCCGGTAAAGCTCACTGTTATTCATAAAATAACAAATAAGGATGGAACTGTTTTCTACGAGCATACTCCGCAATATAAAGACAGAGTTTTCAGCAAGGCAACGGCTGATTATGTTCTTAGCTGTATGGAAACAACTGCAAAATCTGGAACAGGTTCGCGCGCAAACATTGGAGACGTTGCAATTGGTGTAAAAACCGGTACTGCACAAATGGCCGATAAAGTAAAAGGCGGCTACAGCGACACAGACTTTATTTCAAGCTGTATTTCAATTTTCCCTGTAGATAATCCGCAGATTATTCTATATATAGTAGTAGAAAAAGCAAAAGGCGAAACTTACGGTGGACGAATTGTTGCCCCTGTAATTGCAGAAGCCGCTGACACAATCATAGATTATATGGGAATGAGCCGTGGCGGAGCTTCTTCACTGGAGCACAATGGTATAATCTCAATTCCTAATACAAAAGAAGTAATAATTGGAAAAGAGCTGCCTGACTTTACAGGTCTTTCTAAAAAGGATCTTCTGCCACTTACAGAACAGTCTAACATAAAGCTTAATATAAACGGCAGCGGCTGGGTAACTAGCCAGAATCCAGAGCCGGGCACCTCTGTTACGGAGAATATGATAATTGAACTCTTTTTGGAATAACAATATTTCATTACTCTCAGAAAGATTTCCTTCATTAGTGGAGCTTTATAAGGATTACATAAGCTCATTCTCCGCACAAGCTGACTCAACTGTACAAAAGAATGATTTCTGGCATATTTTTGAAGCAAAAAACGGTTCTCCAACAGCTGAAGATATAAGTATTACTCCTCCTGTCAGGCTTCACTCCTCCTATAACCCGGAACGTGAAGCTTTTAATGCGGTAACAAACCAAAATGTGCTTGAAAAACAGACTGCAGTTTTTTACGGCTGTGGACTCGGCTATCACCTGATACAGCTTGCAGATTTTCTGGAAACTAATAAAATCGATAAAAAAATAATTCTTATTGAACCGCAGCCTGAATACTTTTTTGCGGCACTTTCTGTACTCGACTGGGCACCTGTATTCCGCATAGAAAAGCTTGTTCTTGCAATTGGCTGCCCCGCAGAAAGCCTTATGCCTCTTTTAGAAAACAGTGACCACATAAATATAGGTGGCGAAGGTGTTTCTAATTCCTACTTTTTTGAAGTACCGGCATTTACCGCTCATGCCCAGGATTATTTCAACACAGTAAAAACCTTAATCTATAGAAACAAAACCAAAAACGATATAAATGCCGCAACCTACAAGAAGTTTTCAAAGTTGTGGATTAGAAACAGTAAGAAAAATCTTGATAAAATACAAAGCTGCTCGACTGTAAATAATTTTTTAGCAGAAATATCGGAAACTGAAACTGCTACAGCGACAAGAACTACAGCACCAGCCAGAACAGACTGCCTTATTGTTGCTGCCGGCCCTTCCCTTCAGAACATTCTGCCGTACCTGAGCGAGCTCAAAAAACGGCTTATAATAATCTGTGTGGAAACTGCCCTTCATTCAATGCTGCGTCAGAACGTCCAGCCGGACTTCATCATCATCACAGACCCGCAGTACTATGCGTACAGACACCTTGCCGGTCTTTCTGCCCCGCAGAGCACACTTATCTGTCCGTTGTCTGTTTACCCGGCAGTATTCAGATTCAAATGCCGTCAGATTCTTCTCTGTTCCGATTTTTTCCCAATCAGTACTTTTTTTGAACAACAGCTTGGAGCCTTTGGAAATCTTGGAGCGGGCGGTTCGGTTGCAAGCTCAGCGTGGAACTTAGCATATATGCTCAAGGCAAAAAATATCTACTTTGCAGGACTGGACCTTTCTTTTCCGTCAAAGCAGACACATATAAAAGGAAGCTCTGCCGAACAGACATTCCATACCCGTTCTACAAGGCTTACCCCTGCAGAAAAAGCAGGCTGCGGTTCTATGTTTGGTGCAAACCCGGAGTATGGAGTTTCTTACAGCGGACAAAAGGTTCTTACCGATTCGCGTATGAAAATGTTTGCCTGGTGGTTCGAAAGCCGGATTGCTGCCTGCCCCGAAGTAAAAACATATTCTCTGTGCAGTGAATCGCTTATGATTCCAGGTGTAGAGTTTTTTGATGTGAAAACGCTGCTGGAAGAATCTGTGGATGAAAAAAACATGTCGACCGAAACAGTGAAAGCAGTTTCGTCTCACGAAACTGCCGGTGCAGACAATAAAAGTCTAACAAAAAACAATAAGGTAGCAGTCTGCACCCCTTTATATCTGCAGAATCTAAAAACTCTTACAAGCTTAGTAAATACCGCCGTAGAAAAATGCATAATCGGTGGAGACTCTCTTGAAGCAGAGCTAAAGGATATTGAACGCCAGCTTTCTCAAAATCCACTTTCAGAAATAATAAGGCTTGCTTATCCTTCAGAAAAAGAACTGGAAGAAATCCCTGCCCAACAGAAAAAGCTTTATATTTATCAGAAACTTCAAAAGGAACTTAAGCTGTACAATTCCTAAAGTTTAATTACAGCTCTTTAATTGCCTGCATTACATCATCCAGCATAAACTGCTCGGAACCACGCTGCCCGGCAAGCAAAGCCGCTCTGTTCAATACGCTTTCAATTTTAGCACAGCTAAAGCCGTCGAACTTCTTTGCAAGAAGCTCTTCAGTACACTCCTCCGAATGATTTTTACCCTGACAGTACATGCGAACAAGCTCACAGCGAGCCTTATAATCAGGATACGGAACTGTAAACTTAGCATCAAAACGCCCCGGACGAATAAGAGCCGGATCAAGTGCCTGAATGCTGTTTGTAGCCGCAATAACAAGCACACCGGAGGTTGGTTCAAAACCGTCAAGCTCGTTCAGCAAAGCAGTAACAATTCTTGTATTTTCAGTTTCGATAGCGCTACCGCTGTAATTGCGCACCGTACCAATACCGTCAAACTCATCAATAAAAACAATACACGGAGCCTTTTTTCTTGCCTTTCTGAAAAGCAGCTTAACCTTCATCGGTCCGATTGCCATAAACATACTTTCAAAATCTGTAGCCTTTGCAGGAATAAAGTTTATTTTCGCCTCGCCCGACAAAGCCCTTGCAAAAAGCGTCTTACCGTTTCCGGGCTCGCCTTCCAGCAGGATTCCCTTTGGCATTCGTATTCCTCGTTTTGCATAAGCCGCCGGATTTTTCATAATTTCCATTACCTGAGCCATATCGCGCTTAAGGTTATCCATTCCAACAACATCATCAAACTTAACGCCTGTTTTATGCACAACCTTAAATGTATTCGGACTAATAAACTTTCTGAAAACAACAAAAATCACGCCAAAGAAGAAGATATAGAAAAGCGAATCAAAAATCAGCGAAAATATCTCACCTGTATCCTTTTCAACTGAAACATCATCAACAAGCTGCATGATTTTTTCTTCCAGCTCAGGAGAATTAGGTCTTGCAGTCTCATATAAAGCAATTTCCCCAGTAATATGGAAAATAATTGAATCCGACTTTATTTCAACCTTATCTACGTTCCCTTCTTCAAGCTCCCTGTGAAACGTACTGTAAGGCACCTTTTCCAGATTATTCAAAACTCTATCGACAATAAAATACGCTGCCAATCCCCCCACAATCAGCACCGCCAGCGCTAATAAAATGTTTTTTCTAAATTTGTTTTTATTCATATAGACAGTATACCAGCAAAAAGGTGTTTTAACTAGCAAGTTTTCTGGTATTCTTTTTTCCCATTTTAATCTATACTGTATTTATGACTTCTGACGACAAAACAGTATATGTACTCGACAGCTACGGACTTATTTTCCGCTGCTATTTTGCTTTTATTTCGCGCCCACTCACAAACAAAAACGGAGAAAATGTAAGCGCAGTTTTCGGCTTTTTCCGCAACATGCACTGGATTTTAGAGCATTACAAACCAAACTGCATTATAGCCGCAATGGATTCTAAAACTAAAACATTCCGTCACGAAATGTATGCTGAATATAAGGCTACCCGAAACAAAACCCCGGATGATCTTCACGCGCAGGTTCCGTGGATTTGCGATATTCTTGAAACGCTTGGTATTCCGGTGCTTCAGTGTGACGGCTACGAGGCTGATGATATTATTGCTACTGTTGCTAAAAAATGCGGCGAACAGGGACGAAAGTGCCGTATTCTCAGCGGCGACAAAGACCTTATGCAGCTTGTAAACGATTATACAGAAATCTTAAAGCCGGAAAGCGGAGCTTCTACCTGGAAGGTTACTAACGCAGATGGAGTTGAAGCAGAATGGGGAGTTCGTCCTGAAAAGCTGCTCGACCTTCTTTCGCTTTACGGAGATACTGCTGATAATGTTCCAGGCGTTCACGGGGTTGGTGTAAAAACTGCTGCCAAGCTGCTTGCTGATTATGGCGACCTCGACGGTATATACGCTCATATTGATGAAGTAAAAGGTGCAATGCAGAAAAAGCTTGCAGACGGTAAGGATTCTGCGTATTTCAGTAAAAAGCTTATTACTCTGTTTAATGAAGTTCCCTGCCCTGATATTGATGAAGCAATCAGTCTGAAAGACCGTGTATTCAATTATAAAGAAGCCGCAGACAAAATGTTCTCTTACGGTATTCCAAATGTTGCAAAATCATACGCAGAGCTGGCACTTGGAACAGGTAAAGCTTCAGCCAGCGGAACAAAAGCTGCCTCCTCTTCATCATCACAGAAAAACACAGAAACAGACAGCGCCGCTCCAAAGGTAAATCTTGCAGATTCAAACAATATTTATGGAAATGCAGACGGACATACTTCTATTCCGGTTCCTGTTCAAAACGATACTTCAAGCTACAAGGCAATTACGGACCTGAAAGAACTTGAAGCTTATGTAAAAGCTTGTATTGAAAAAGCAAAAGCTACTTCTGCCGGCAACACACTTCCGCTTGCTTACGACTCTGAAACAACCTCTCTGGACACAATCAACTGCAGGATAATAGGCTTCAGCCTTTGCTACGAAAAAGGAAAAGCAGTTTACGTACCGTTACAGCAGGAAAGCAAAGATTTATTCAGCGAAACAAGCTATATCACACCAGAGGAAGCCTTTGTTCAGCTGGCAAAGCTTTTTTCAGAGCCGGCAATTACAGTTATAATGCACAATGCAAAGTTTGACCTTAAGGTGCTTGCCTCAAACGGATTCTTTGCAGCCACAAAGCTCAGACTTTCAACCTTAAAACTTGCTGATACAATGATTATCTCCTGGCTTATGAATCCTGAGCGTCAGGGAAAAAACGGCTACAGCCTTGAATATCTGGCAGAAAACTTTGTCGGCTTAAAAGGAATTGAGTTTTCGGATATTGTTCAGAAGGGACAGACCTTTGAAGATGTTCCGCTTGAAACCGCTTATAAATATGCCGCAGAGGATGCTGATTTTACGCTCCAGGTTTATGAAAGCCTCACTAAGACTATTACAGATGAGACCTTCAAGCAGTTGTTTGAGCTTGAAATGAAGATTCTGCCGGTACTTACTCAGATGGAGCTTTACGGAATCCACATAGATACTGCAAAGCTGGAGGATTATGATAAGGAACTCACACGAAGCCTTGCTTTAGTAGAACAGAATATCTATAAGGAAGTTGGACACGAGTTCAATATCGCTTCGCCAAAGCAACTGCAGACAGTTTTATTTGAAGAACGAAAGCTCAAACCCGGCAAAAAGACAAAAACAGGCTACTCTACCGACACAAGTGTTCTGGAGGAGCTTTCATACGAAGATCCTGTTCCAGCAATGATTCTTGAATACCGCGAGCTTGCAAAGCTTCAGTCTACCTATGTTCAGACGTTACCAAAAATGGCTGACTCAGCCGGCCGTATCCACACAGATTTTGTTCAGACAGGAACTGCAACAGGCCGGCTTTCGTGCAGAGAACCAAACCTTCAGAACATCCCGATCAGAAGCGAAGCCGGACGAAGAATCCGTTCTGCCTTTACCGCACCAGAGGGCAAAGTTTTAATTTCTGCCGACTATTCTCAGATTGAGCTTGTTGTTCTTGCTCACCTCAGCAACGACAAAAACATGAAGCAATCCTTTATAAACGGAACTGATATTCACCGGGCTACAGCTGCGCTTATTTACGGCGTTGAACCAGAACAGATTTCTCCAGACATGCGCCGCACTGCAAAAACAATCAACTTTGGTGTAATTTACGGAATGTCTGCCTTCAGACTTGCACGAGATCTTGGCATTTCGCGCACCCAGGCAGCTGCCTTTATAGAAAACTATTTTATGCAGTATTCGGAAATAAAGAACTTCATCAACACTTGTGTTTCAGATGCCGAGCAGAAAGGCTACGCCCAGACAATCTTGGGACGCCGCCGCCCGATTCTGAACATCAACAGCGTGAACAAGGTTGAAAAGGCGGCGGCTGAACGAGCTGCCGTTAACACACCGGTTCAGGGAAGTGCCGCAGATATTGTAAAAAAGGCTATGATTGACGTGACTTATGCGTTGAAGCAGGCCGAAAGTCCGGCAAAGCTTCTGCTGCAGGTTCACGACGAGCTTATTTTTGAATGCCCTGAGGATGACGGTATTGTTGAAGCTGCCATCAATATCATAAAAGATAAGATGGAAAATGCTGTTAAGCTGAGCGTACCTCTGAGGGTAAGCATTGAGCACGGAAAAGCCTGGGGAGATTTCCACTAAGTTTTTGGAGAACAGTCAGGTGAACACATTAGCAAAACCAATTTCAAGACTTTCTCTAAAAGCGTTCAAAGCTTCATTGGCCGGTAAACAAAACGTTTTGCCTGAGTCAGGTACAATCTGCGTCTGTGGAAAAATGGCCAGCGGGAAAAATTATATCTGTGGGCTTCTGGAGGATTCAGGTGACGGTACCAGTTCCAGTTCGGACAACAGCTCTAGTTCCAGTTGGGCTTCTGTAGATGCTGACCTTCTTGTTCACGAAGCAATAAATCACTGTACGGAACAAATAAAACAAAACTTTTCTGAAGAAGCGGCTAAGAGCGGTCTTGCAATTGTAAACGAAAACGGCACGATAAACCGCAGGGAGCTCGGAAAGCTTTTATTCAAAAATCCTGAGCTTTTGAAAAAACAGGAAGATATTGTTTATCCGGAAATTACAAAGCTGATTGAAGACTTTATTGATAAGCACGAAAAAACGGTAATAAATGCGACAGTGCTTTACAAAACGCCGGAACTGCTTTCAAAATGCTCTTTAATTTTATATGTCCGTGCATCTTTACTGAAACGCTTTTTCAGAGTCCGTAACCGAGACAAGCTTCCCGCTTCCCAGATATTGAGAAGATTTTTTGCACAGAGAAGTATGCTTTCGGCTTATAAAAAGGCGGGAATCAAAATCCTTATTATAGATAATTAGTAAGCTTTTCTGATTCTGTGCTTACTTACTTCGTCCCTTAATAATTTCTGCAACCTTTTTTACGTCCTGAATCTTCCCCTTTGCGGCAACAAGCAGTGCATCTTCGCTGTCTACAATTACAACATTATCAAGTCCGATTGTTGCAATTGTACGTTTTCCACCGCGGATATAGCTTGAGGTTGTATCAAGAGAAATAATATCGTCACCCTTTATTACATTAAGGTTCTCATCCTTCTGACTTATGTCGTAAAGCGCACTCCAGGAGCCTACATCATCCCAGCCTGCATTAAGCTTTACAACGCGGCCCTTTGTTGTTTTTTCCATAACCGCATAGTCAATTGAGTCACCCTTTATTTTACCGAACGCTTCTTTGTCAAGGCGGATAAAGTCTGTTTCTACCGCAGCTTTTTCAAACGCTTCTATAGAGAGAGCTGCCATTTCCGGACTATGGACCTTGAGCTCTTCAAGGAAGGTTTCTGCCTTAAATACAAACATACCGCTGTTCCAGGCATACTCACCGCTTGCAAGATATTCCTGTGCTTTTTCAAGACACGGTTTTTCTACAAAGCGTTCAAGTGTCCAGGCACCATCAGTTTCTTTTCCGGCAGCCTTAACATAACCATAACCAGTTGAAGGGAATGTCGGAACAATTCCAAATGTTACTAAATATCCTTTTTCTGCATTTACGGCTGCAACCTGTACTGCCTTCTGGAATGCTTCTACATCTGCAATAACATGATCGCTAGGGAGTACAACAACTACGGCATCCTTATCCTGCTTCATAGCGGCACAACAAGCAGCAGCAATTGCAGGAGCAGTGTTCTTTGCCATAGGCTCAAGAAGAATTACGGGCTTAGTTTCGCTTATTTCACCTATCTGCTGAGCAACCATAAAGCGGTGTCCTTCTCCGCAGGAAACAATCGGACTGCCAAGCTTAAGTCCTTTTAAACGCAAAAGAGTTTCCTGAATCATTGTACGCTCACTTACAAGCGGCAAAAACTGCTTTGGATGGTCACCCCAGCTCAACGGCCATAATCGGGTACCTGCTCCACCAGAAAGAATAATTGGAATCAAAGTCATAATTCTATTATATAGGTTTTGTCTGCTCTTGTTAATAATGATTTTTTTACTAAAGTTTATTTTTTGAATCCCGATAAAAGTAACAAGGTGGCCGATAGAATTCGGTGCAAAGAGGAAAAAATATGGAACAGAAAAAAACATTATGGATTATTGCCGGTGTAAGCTTCTTTTTACTTGTTGTTTTTGGTGTTGCATTTATTGCATTTAAACCATCAGCTAATTATTCTCCAACCTTCGCAAAGAAACCTGCTATGGAAAAGAAAGTACAGCCGGAAAACGGATGGTCAAATCCACCTGTACCACCTGCTCCAACCCACGACATGGAAAATCAGCGCTCAGATCTTTCATCTGCTAAAGTAAATGATATGGTTGTTCTTTCTGAAAACACAACTGTTTATGACATTACAAAGCCAAATCCTGCTTCTGATTCACAGCCAGCAAGTCAGTCTACAACTATTGATTTGAACGCCCTTAAACGTGAGCTTACAGCAGAACTCGCAGCACAGGCTCAGACATCACAGGGACAGAATCCTCAGAATATTAATATCACAGTTACTATGCCTGACAGAAAACCTGAGCAGAGTGTAGTTATTACTTCTGATTATTATACAGGCAAAGCAAAGGAAGAAGCTCCTGCTGCAAAGCCAGCTGCTACAGCTCCAGCTAAAAAACAGGAAGCTCCTGCAAAAACAACTCAGACAGTTCAGAAACCTGCTAAGGTAGAATCAAAGCCTGCTCCTGCAAAAACAACTGCAGCTCCAGCTCCTGCTCCAAAAACTGTAACACGCTTCTGGGTACAGGTTGCTGCCTATACAAACAAAAAGACTGCAGAAAATGCACGTGAGATTCTTTCTGAAAACAAGATTACTTCCGACATCTTTACTTATCAGGACAACAAAAACCGTTTGTTCTATCGAGTAAGAGTTGGTCCTTATACAACAAAGAGCGAGGCTGAATACTGGCAGGCAAAAATCTCTAAGATTTCTGACTTCAGCAAAGAACAGTCTTTTGTAACAAGCACAAACGATTAAAAAAATATATTTAAAAAAAAATAAAAAAAGTTTCGGAAAAACCTCCTTTTTTTTAATATTAATGCAATTAACTATATATGAAAAAGATATGGTTAATTGCATTTATTTTTAACTCACTGGTTCTTGCAGGCGGCAAAGGCTTCTTCTGCTTCGCAAGTGAAGCACCTTCAGACTTTACTGATAAGCTTTTGTACGGTGGTACACTTAAGCTTCCGTTTATAAAAGCAGCTTATTATGGCAAGAGCGAAAAAAACACCTTCGGCTTACTTGGAACTTCACAAAATCTTCTTAAGGATTTTTGCATTACAACACAGGTTGGAAAGCTTTCTGTGGCGGGAGGCTTGTCAAAACTGAACAATCCGGTGATTTCCGCTTCCTCAGCGTTTAGTACAGCACAAACCTCCGTAAGCGGAATAAAGATTTCTTTACCTGGTTCTTCAAGCTTTTCAAAGCCGTTTTCGTATTCGCTTCAGTTTGATTTTACGGGAACAAAGAGTAAAAACAGCAGCAGTCCGTTTGTTCTGAAAAAAGGAGTTATAAACCTTGTTTATCTTCAATCTGACAGCTCGCCCTTCTCTTTTGCTGATAATGATTCTGCAGCCCTTTCTTCCCTGTTCACCTTTTCCACCGCCAGAAAAGCTTCTTTTTCAGTGGCCACTACGCTCGGACTATTTTCTTACGATGAAAACGTTTCTTCTTCGTGGTTTTCAAAATCTCCAATGGACAATTACTACTGCGAAGGAAAGCATTATTGTCAGAATGTAACCGGGAGTGTTTCTGTAAGCAACTTTTCCTCGTCGTTATCTGCAGCTGTATACCAGTCACCCTTTGGAAGTTATGACTGGAACTTTGGAAACGAAAATAAGCTTTCTGTGGATAACCTTACCCTAAGCTTTTCACAAGCCTGTATTCCCTCGCCGTTGTTTACAAGCTCGCAGAAAAAGCTCAGTCCAAGCTATCAGGCAAAAACAAGTGTGCAGTATAACTTTTATTCAGTTCTGGATGATAATGATAAAAAAAGCCTTTTACTTACAAAGGTTGGAGCAGCCTTTTATTTCTCTACGCAGGAAAAGGAGAATGCGTACAAGGCTTCGGCCGGTGTAAAAAGCACTTACAAAAGCTTTTCTGGGTCACTTACAGGAGCCTTTACTTTTAAGCAGGAAAAAGAAGAATGGACTTTTATTGATGCGCCGGTTTTTACTACAGGCAGCGTTCAGCTGAAGGTTGCACTCAGTGAAAAGAAAATAAAAAGCAGTGTATCGGGAAGCTTTTCTTATACACCATCTAATCAGACGACTATAGAAAAGGCTTCTGTAAATCTAACGCTTCCAAAGCTTGAAAACCTTTCAGTTACAAGTTCAGTTTCGTTTACACAAAAGGATGGAGAGACAACAAAACGAACAGCAACAGCTTCCCTTTCCGGCAAAATTATTTACAGGAAAATAAACGTGGGCTACAAGCTGGCAGCAGATTTTGTATTTTAGTTATATTTACTTCTTAACAGTTCAATTTCGCTCTTATAGCCTTCAAACTCATTTGGAGTCTCAAGAATAAAAGGCAGATTTTTAAGAGCCGGATGATTTATAACTCGGACAAGTGCCTCCAAGCCTATAAAGCCCTGTCCTATTTTCTGATGTCTGTCCTTATGAGCTCCAAGATCATTCATACTGTCATTTAAGTGAACTGCATGAAGTCTGCTTAAACCGACAACCTTATCAAACTCGGTAATAACTCCATCCAGATTGTTTACAATATCATAACCGCCATCCCAGATATGACAGGTATCAAGGCAAACACCAAGTCTTGAAGACAATTCCTTGCCGTATTTTTCTTCTGCAAGACTGATTATCTGCTGAACCTCCTGGAACGTGCGGCCAATTTCTGAGCCTTTGCCGGCCATAGTTTCTATAAGTAAAACTGTATGACTTTCACCAATTTCGTTATCTACATTTTTTAAGGCCTGTGAAATAAGAGTTGAAGTTAAATCTATTCCAACCTCTGAGCCCTGCCCTGTATGACTGCCAGGATGAAAATTGTAAAAACAGCCGGGTGTAAACTCAAGGCGCTTAAAATCCTCTGTCATCATATCAAGAGCATATTCACGTAAATGAGGATCTGCTGAGCACGGGTTCATTGTGTACGGAGCATGAGCAACAGGAGACGCAAAATTGTGTTCCTTTCGTAAGGCATTAAGCTTGTCTGCATCACTTTTTTCTATTGCTTTTGCACTTCCACCGCGCGGATTTCTTGTAAAAAAAGCAAAGGTATCTGCTCCTGCTTTTAATGCTTCTGTTCCAAGTCCTTCCAGACCGTTTGATGTTGATTCGTGATAACCTATATGCATTTTTTACTTCGTCCTTTTATTTATTTTACTGATTCAAAAAAATCAATAATCATTTCATTCATATTTATTCCGTTATGTTCAACACTCGGCCAGTCGTGACGTCCATCCTTTACTAAAAGATGCCAGACCTGATTCTGCTTTCCTGCCTTTGTATATTTTGTAAGCACCGATCCTTTACCAACCATTTCTTCTGTCTTGCTGTCAAGCCCATTCGTTACCGCCCAATATTCCATAACATCTTCAATTGCAGGATCCTTTGCAGTCTTTGCGCTGCCGTCGAGCAGCTTTGGAACAACACTATCCTTTTCACCGCTAATCTGGAAAACAGAAACCTTATTCTTTTTATTTCGCTTTTCCCAGATTTTTTCAGGCAGTTTTCCGGCAACACTTACACATGCAGAAAAAGTTTTTGGAGCTTCCATTGCAAGCCGGTGAGTCATAAAGGCACCGTTACTAAAGCCAACTGCATACGTATGCTTTTTATCAAGCTTATATTCCTTCTGGAGATATTCGGTAAGTGCGATAATGTAATCAACATCCTTTATATTATCTAGTCCAAGTCCAGAATTCCAGCCGCCGCCAGTTCCAGATGCATACACAACAACATAACCTTTTTCGTTTGCAGGCTTTTCAAAATGGCTGTCTTCCCTGAAGCTTTCTGGAGAGCGTCCATAACCGTGAAGCATTACGACAAGCGGACAGCCTTCATCTGAAGCCTTACCATCAGGAAAATCGATGATGAAAATATGCTTTGTGCCATTAAAAGTACAATTGTATTTAAGCGGAGAATCATTATCATTTGAGATTTGAGCAATATTTTCCAGTAAAGGCTTTTTTTCAGACGAACAGCCCGAAAAAATTACTGTAAAAACCAGACAACTAAAAGCAAATAATGCGACCAGACTTTTTTTTGCATTATTATTCATAAAATATTTCTCCACCTGGATTAAGATTATTTTTATTTTATACATTTTCTGGGAGTTTTGCAATTTTATTACTTTTCACTTCAGATTTTTTCCTTTATAATTATATAGATAAAACATTTTTTGGGTGGGAAAAAATGGCATACGTAAAAAATCTCTTTGACCAGAACTTCATTCAGTACGCAAGTTACGTAATCCGTGACCGCGCAATTCCAGAGATAACAGACGGTTTAAAACCAGTTCAGCGAAGAATTATTCATACTCTCATTAAAACAGATGATGGACGTTTTACAAAGGTTGCCAATCTTTGTGGAAAGGTAATGGCTTATCATCCTCATGGTGATTCTTCAATTTATACTGCACTTGTAAATCTTGCAAACAAGGATCTTTTTATAGACAAGCAGGGAAACTTCGGTAACATGTACACGGGCGACGGCGCTTCTGCTCCCCGATACATTGAGTGCCGCTTAAGACCTATTACAAAGGAAATCCTTAATACAAATCATAAAATCACACAGTATGTAGATACATACGACAGCCGCGATGTTGAGCCGATTGCGTTCCAGGCTAAGCTACCTTTAGTTTTGATTCTCGGTGCTGAAGGAATTGCGGTTGGTATGAGTACTTACATTTTAAGCCACAATATTCACGAGGTAATTGAGGCTGAACGAAAGTGTCTCCGCGGCGAAAAGTTCCAGCTCTACCCTGACTTCCCTACAGGTGGTCTTATTGATGTAAGCGACTATCAGGATGGTCTTGGAAAAATTGTAACCCGTGCAAAAATGGACACCTCTGATGACAAGAAAATCGTTATCACTGAGCTTCCATACGGTTCTACAACTGAAAGTCTCTGTGACTCTATTGAAAAGGCTGTTAAAAACGGAAAGATTAAGGCAACCTCTATTCAGGATTATACTTCTGATAAGGTTAATATAGAAATTAAGCTCCAGCGCGGTGTTTACACAAAGGATGTTGTAGATTCACTTTATGCGTTTACCGACTGTGAGCAGACTATTTACTGTAATCTGCTTGTCATCAAGGATAATATGCCTGTTCAGATGACCTGTACTCAGGTTATTCAATATCATTCAAAGCAGCTTGTAGGCATTCTGAAAAAAGAGCTTGAACTTGAAAAAGCAGAGCTTATGGAAAAGCTCCACCTCAGAACACTTGAACGAATCTTTGTTGAAGAGCGCATTTATAAGAAGATTGAGCAGCAGAAAACAGAAGAAGGCGTATACAAGGCAGTTAAACTTGGCTTTAAGCCGTTTGCCGCTGAGCTTATCCGTCCTATTACAGATGAAGATATTGATCACCTGCTCCGCATTCCTATCCGCAGAATCTCTCTGTACGATATGAACAAAAACAAGCAGGAAGTTAAAGCAATAAATGACCGAATCAAGGAAATAAATAAGCTTTTGAAGCACCTTGTTGAGTACGCAATCAGCTGGCTTGACGGAATTGAAAAGAAGCTTAATGCAACAGAAATTAAACGCCGCACAAAGATTACAAATATTCATGCAGTTGACGTTAAGGCTGTTGTTAAACGAGACACTCCTCTTAAATACGATGAAAAATCGGGCTACCTTGGAATTGGAGTTTCCGGTGGCGAAGAGGTTCTCAAAATCACTCCTTACGACAAGGTTATTTACGTTCGAAAGAGCGGTATTTACTCTATCTCTGTTGCGCCTGACAAGCTTTTTGTTGGCCCTCAACTCAGATACTGCGGTTATGCAGAAAAGGAAGAGCTTTCAAAGGTGCTCTTTACAATTCTTTACCGCGACCCTGCAACTCAATATGTATACATCAAGCGCTGTAAGATTGACGGCTACATAATGAACAGAGACTATTTCTTTGCACCGGACGGAATGGAAGTTCTTCACGTTGATACAAGGAAATCCTTTACTTTCCAGCTTAATTATGTGAAAAAGCCGAAGATGAAGGTGCTTACAGAAAAGTTCAAGGCTTCTGATTTTGAAGAAAAGACTTTGAAGGCAAAGGGTGTACGAGTTGTCGCAAAGGAAGTTCAGACAATTAAGATTGACTGATAGAACCGCCTATGGACGAGCTTATAAAACCAATTTCTTTTGAAGAAACAATAAAAGGCTCAAAATTTCTTTCAGAGCTGCTTCCGTGCAAGACTCAGGCGGAAGCAAGGGATCTCTTAAAACAGCAGAAGGAAAAATATTCAGACTCCACACACGTTGTTCACGCATTCATTACCGGCAACGGGGCGGAAGTTATGGGCATGAGTGATGATGGAGAGCCTTCGGGGACCGCCGGACGACCAGCTTTGGACGTACTAAAAGGGCGTGGCTGTACAAATGTAATTCTTACTATAACAAGGTGGTTTGGCGGAACACTGTTGGGCACCGGAGGTCTGGTAAAAGCATACTCTAACGGAGCAAAACAGGTAATTCTTGCGGCAGACGCGAACAAGCTTTTTGTACCGCTCATAGAAAAAAAGGATTTTTCTTTTTCAACCGATTATTCACTTTTAAAAGTCATAAAGCGAAATCTTGAAAATTACGAGATTTTTGACCTGAATGAAGCGTATGGCACAGAAGTAACTATTTCCGGCAAAATCCGCAGCGACCAGTTTGACAAGCTTGCAGATTTTGTGAGAGAAATTAGTAAGGGAAGTAGCAAGCTCTGTTAATTGCGCTATTTTTTCTTTTTTAGTGATGAGCTTATGAACAATCTGTCCTGATACCAATCTATTAACAGTGAGAATGTTTTTGATTCATATCCTTCGCATTCTGTGCGGATTTTCCAGACAGTTCCTGTTTTCAATTCTTCTTCATCAACAGAAGAAAGCGGAACCCACTTGTTGTTGTACAGAATCTGAATGTTCGACTGGCTTGTAATATCTTTGCCGGTTTCATCATCGTAAACATACGGAGTAATCAAAAGCTTACGGGTAGAGTTTTTCAATAAATCACAATTTAATACGACAGGTTCATCCCCAACCGTAAACGATTTCCACCAGATATACGGACCAACAACAACTTTAACTCTGTAATCACCGTGCTTCAAGAAAACATCAGCAGAATCGTAGGTTTTGTTTTTAGCAGTAATTCTTTTTGTCTCTATACCTGAATCCGGCAGCTTAAACAGATTCTGATAACGCCAGCTTCCCTTTACAGCAAGCGTTTGAGTTGTTCCCGGAACCTCAGGAATCTTATCATTATCATCTTCGAAGAAAAATGCCCTTACCGGAAGATCAAGCGTTGCGAGCAGAGAATGAGGCATTTCCATTTCAATACAAACCGGTGTATAAACTTTTCGTAAAACTGTCCGGTGAATGAGTCCACCCTTCCAGCAGCATCCAAAAAGCGTTCCGGCAAGAATCGCAGCCAGTACAATCCTTTTAATAATCCGCTTTGTTCTATCCTTTGGCAGGAACTTTGGAAACTCGTATGTATCTTTTGAAATTACAGCTCTTGCAATGTGCACTCTAAGCTCGTGTGTGTCATAATGTGAAAGGTATTTTTTTACAACCCGTATTATACCGTCCACCGACTGGTAACGACGCTTAGGAGAAGGCTTAATCATTTTTTTAATCAGGCGCGAAATCTCTTTTGGAATATTTTTGTCAATTTGTCGCGGCTGAATGTATTTGCCCTTTTTAATAACCTTAAGCGTATCCATAGAAAAGGTTCCCGGATAAGGCTTTGTGCCGGTTACCATTTCGTAAAGCATTATTCCAAGTGCGTAAATATCTGCACGGCAGTCTACCTTGGAGCTGTCTTCAAACTGCTCCGGCGGCATGTAGGCAGGAGTTCCAAGCGCAACACCTGTTTTTGTAATACCGTCGCCTTCAGAAACATCGCTTGCAATACCAAAGTCGGCAAGCTTAATTTCTCCGCGCTTTGAAATAAGTATATTGCCGGGCTTTATATCTCTGTGGACAATATCCTTTGAGTGGGCATATTTTAAGGCGTAGCAGGCATCCTGCAAAAAAAGCATTGCAATCTGCGGTGGAAGGCTTGTCTGCTTTTGAATAAGCTTGTCCAAAGCGGCGCCGTCAACGAGCTCTTCTACCATATATCTGAAGCCGCCTTCTGTAAAATAATCAAACAGATGGACGATGTACGGACTTTGCAGATCGAGCAGAATCTGGGCTTCTTTTTTGAAACGTTCTGCATTAGCAGCATTTCCGCGCGCAGTCATTTTCTTTATAACAACATATCGCTTGAGTGACGGATGAATTGCCTTATACACAACACCCATTCCACCCTTTGCAATTTCGCCTATAACCTTGTACTTGCCTATAGTCTGAGGGATTTCATTACTCATGCTCCACTCCTACAATATCCGTGTCCGGATTAAAAACTTTTTTATTAGAAACCAATGCAATATTTTCGCATCTGGTATTATGAATCTGAATAAACTTACCGTTTTGCCTTAAAGCATATTTTTCATAAACAGGACGGTGTCCGGCAAAGTAAAAGCTGTCTTCTGCATTTTTGGAAGGAAGAAGATTTTTAATTATTCCTTCTGCCGTATTTTTCTTTACCTGTCCGTTGCGTGTCCATATAAGACCGCTTACAACGTTAGAATCGTATCTGGCATCTATCAACTGCTGACGTGTATAAACAGCCACCGGTTCCGCGTGTGAAACAACATAATTACTGCCGCACGCCGCAAGCGGAAGAGCTTTTTCCCAACAGGAAATAAGGTAAAGGACATCATCACCGTAATACTCAGAAATAAAGGTCTTTACCATTTCTCCTTCATCTGCATATTTACAAAAAGCAAAGTCACCGCCAGCTGTTTCGTTCAGAATATTCTCGTGATTTCCCTTTAGAAAATGAAAGTTATCCCTGTATTTGCATTTTAAGTTCATCACCGCACAAAGAGTAGAAAGACATTCCTGCATTTCGGCTTTCATAAAAGTACCGCAGTGCTTGCCTGCTGCAAACTCGTTTTCTATGCAAAGCCAGCGGTCGGCAGTAAGCTCTGTATGAATGGCATCGCCTACACAGATAAGGTTTACAAGCTTTTCCTCAAGTGCCTGCTCAACCGCTATTTTCTTAAACACATAATTGTCAGCCCCGCAAAAATCATAAGAAAGGCTGTAATTCAGAATATGTTCAATAAAATAAGGACGGGCATGCAGATCCGGAACAATAATTGCCGGTAATTCATTTAGCTCAAGAAGACTTCCCGGCTTACCGTTCATATCAGCGGGACGGTAGGAAGCAGTTTCGTTTTCCAGAACCGTAGAGGCTTTTTCTGCAAGAGAAGAAATAAACTCGTGCGAAGGTAATTCAGCCATATTGCTTAGGATACAACAAGTGTCATATTCCCGATTGTGATTTTGTCACCGGGATTAAGCTTTACGTATTTCTCCGGTGGGATTTTCACACCGTTTACATAAGTACCATTCGTGCTCTTTTCATCCTTTAAGAAATAGGCATCCTTAATTTTCTGAATTATTGCATGATGGCGGCTTGCAAGCTTGTTGTCTACAACTACATCGTTATCTGACTCACGTCCAATAGTGATTTTTGCAACAAGCTCAACCTTTTTTTTGTTGAACACAAGATATGAAGCCGGCTTCCACTCGCCCATTGATTTGAGCTGTTTTCCAATTGGAGTTTTTGTTTCAATCGTCTCGTTCATCGTCGTCGATTTCCTCCTTCTTTCCTAACTTACCAAATACGTCTTCTATTTTGCGAAGCTCATCCTGCAAAATACCCTTGCCCTGGAATATGTTGAACAATGGAATATTTTCTCGTCCAACAGTCAGCAGCATATGAACAATTTTTACTACGTGCTTTTTTGATTCAGAATCAAGCTTTGTTATTTCTGAAAGTATTCGCTTAGATGCCTGACGCTTATTTTTTTCAAGATCTCTGTTTGTTTTTACACCGCTGGCATAAGCAATATTAAAGAAGACCTGCGTAAACCTTTTAAGATCTTCTTTTGTCATATCGTCCATCCAGTCGTTGAAAGCTACATAGAAGAACTTACTTTCCTCGGTAAACTCTTCTCGGAAAACAAATGAACTTCCCCTGATATTCCACGAAAAGGCATCGTGCTGGAAAACATTCTGACCGGAGCTGTCTACAATTTTAAATTCCTTAGGATGATAGAAGGTCATTCCAACTACAGAAAACTGCGGATAGAAGGAATGAAGCTTTGATTCCTGCTCCCTGTATTCCTTTTTAACAAAGAATTGTCCGCCAAAGCCTGGACCGTCAAAATTGTATATATCGGAAATCTTTTTTCGCATTCCTTTATTGCAGTACACAGAAGCATAAACAGCAACATTTCCACCCTTTGAATGTCCTGCAACAAGAATCTTTCCGCCAAAGGCTTTTTCAACCTTATTAAGATATTCTACTCCCGAAAGCTGAGATGGAATATTATCAAGGTAAGTAAGATTAAAATCCTCGTGCCAGCCTACAAAAGTATCATCCGTACCTCTGAATACTACAATTGCATTCTTGTGGTCAATTATAAATACCATAGCGGCAAATTGTTCAATTCTTTCTTCATTAAGGATTGTCTGATAACCACAGAGTGTCATTTCTCCAAAGCGTTTTGTTTTTACAGCTTCAGCAAACAAATCGATTGTCTTCGGATTGATAACCGCACCCACATCGCAGCGGGCAATATAATTTGAGTCATCGGTAAAATCTTTGTATATGGCGGCAAGCGTCTTACCTGCTTCAAAAGAAGGGTCAACAAGACCGTCCAGATGAATATACGATAACTGACATAGGACTAAAGCATCTACAGCACAAAAAGGAGATTCGTCAAAAGACAAATCTCCTCTCCATTGTAGATAATCAAGCATATCTGCAAAATGTTCTTTCATTTCAAAACCTTCATTCAATTGGCTACAATAACTCTCCCAAAAGAGTATTATAGCACAAAAGAATTAAACTTTGAATAAGTCTACATCATTTTCAATCTGTTTAATTGAGCGTGTTAAGCTCTGAGAAACTTCTCTAAGCTTACCAGTACTTGAATTAACGTAATCTGTACCGCTATGGATTTCTGATACGGCATTTTCAATATCGTTCATACTCTCTTTAAGCATTGTAACATCACGAAGCATAGATTCGCCGCTCTTTGTCATTTCTGAAGCAGAGTTTCGTACTTCACTTGTACTGTCATTCATAGCCTGGAGTGCTTCGAGAATCTGCTTAGAACCAGACTGCTGCTCTTCCATTGCACCCTTAATCTGAGTAATAAGCTCTGCAGTAACATTGATTCTTGAAGAAACAGCCTGGAAAGACTTTTCTGATTCTGAAGAAGCGGCAACAACCTTTGTAATACCGTTCTGGATATTTGTAAGCTCTTCGCCAATCTTGTTAGACTGTTCGGCAGAGGTTTCTGCAAGCTTTCTGATTTCGTCAGCAACAACAGAGAAGCCCTTTCCTGCTTCACCGGCATGTGCAGCTTCGATTGCGGCATTCATAGCAAGAAGGTTTGTCTGCTCGGCAATGCTCTGAATTGTAGTGTTGGCGTCGTACATTGAAGTTGACTGCTCAGCAATTTTCTGAATAAGGCTATTTACAGAAGAGTTCTGTTCAATACCATTCTTTGTATCCTGCTCAAGGATTGAGAACTCATTAACCATCTGAACTACAGAGCGGTCTACAGAATTGATGTTTCCAATCATCTCTTCTACAGCGGCAGAAGCTTCTACTACAGAAGAAGCCTGGCTTTGAATCATAGAATCAAGAGATTCAATGCTCTGTGAAATCTGAGTAATTGCACTTGCAGAACTGTCAACGCTTTCTGCCTGATTCTTAACCTGTGTATTAACAAGACCGATATTGTCGGACATCTGGCTGACGGTTGTCGTAGAGTTTTCAATTTCTTTTGCAAGAACATCGCCTGCCTCGTTAAGGTTCTGCTGTGAAGACTTAATTGTCGACATAATTGAATGGAACTTCTCAAGGAAGTTATTAACCGAAGCAACAAGTCGTCCAATTTCATCATAAGAACCGGCATCAAGACGCTTTGTAAGGTCTGCATCACCAGTTGAAAGCTCGTCTACAATCTTTGTGATGTTGTTCAAGCGTGAAAGGATTCGGCTGAGAACTACAAAGAACAGAACGAACATCAAAATACCGATTACGATTCCGATTAAGAGGATTGTTTTTTCTGCCTGTCTTGAAGCTATATGAATCTGTTTCAAAGAAACGATATAGCAGATTGTGAACTGAAGGCTCTTTACAGGAGAAATGTAAGCCATATGGTCAACGCCGTCAATTTTAAGGCTAACACAGTCTTTTTCGTGCTTTGAAGCAAGTTCTTCTACTTCAGGATAAATATCAAGATATTTCAAAACAAGGTCAGGATTTTTATGAGCAATAATCTGATTAGAGCGGTCAGCAAGAATAAAGAAGCCTGTTTCACCAACAAGGAACTTAGAAATCTCATTCTTAATCTGCTCTACACCAAGCATACCTACAAAATAACCAAAACGCTTTCCGTTTGCATCCTTTGCAACTCTGGCGACAGGAAGTACATACTGTCCTGAAGTTTTTGAAAGAACCATGTTTCCTACAAAGGTATCTTTTCCCTGAACCATCATTGCCTGGTGGTAATCTCGCTCAACAAGGGCACCCTTTCCACCAACAAGGCCTGTATCGCGGTAAGAAGTTCCGTCTGGAGTACAGAAGAACATATAGTCATAATCTGGATTTCTTAAGTTAGTATGATTATGGAGCCACTCAATTACAGCTTCTGCATCACCAGTTTTTACAACATCAGCGTCTGTATAAACACGAAGGTCATTTATATAAACATTCAGCCATTTTTCAATTTCCTCACTTCGACCGTTTGCAAGCTCTTCGGCAAGGTCATTGTAAGAAGCTGTTGTCTGATTCTTTACAACGCTTGATGTAATAAGGAGGAGAATTGCCATAAGAACGATTGTAACACATAAAATAAGTGCACCCATACGTCTGGCAAGACTTTTCTGCTTCTGAAATTTTTCTGTGTTTGCTAACTGCTTAGCCATAAGAATCTCCGTTTTGAAAGTTTATTTTGTTTCTTCTATAAATTATAAACCATATTTTCAAATTGTCCATAAATTCATTGTTATCCATAAAAATTATCAGTATCTCTTAATTTGACAGCAGGCAATTCCTGTTTTATACTTTGTTAAATGCTATGAAAAAAAGTATTGGAAAGTACAAAACCCTTCTGCTCATCCTTATTTCCATATTATGCGCTCTTGTCTGCGCAGAGTTGATTATTGCATTCCATATTCATAAAAATAACCAGAAAACAGTATTTTTTTCGCAGATTTCGATGAAACGTCCTCTTGATTTAACAAACAGGATTCATTTTTCTGCAAATCCAACAGAAACTCTTGAAAACGACAGCAATTCCTTTATTACAATCATGGATTGCTCGCTAATGAATACAAAACGTCAGGATTTTTCTTCCTGGACAATTCAGGTACATGTACCCGAGGATACAAGAATAAACAATGCCTGGAACTGCAATATAATGCTTGATGGTCAGACGCTGTCCATTACTCCAAGAGGAAGTGAAAATGATGTAATTAAGCATAATACAGAGGTTACCTTCGGCTTTATGCTTAAATCAAAGAAGACAATAAACTTTAACGCAGCCAAAATATATGGAAAATTCAGGCAAAAGCTGCTGTATACAAAAGCGTTTGTCGCAATTCTTGTAATTATAGTTCTTATAATTATTGGAATGTTTGCGTTGTCCATTTTGTATAAGTTTTATAAAGGCAGACTTAATCAGGCACTTGAACAGGTAAGGCACGAAAACATCATCATACAGCAGACAATGAGTACCTTCTCATCCTTTATTGATAATAAAGACCCGTACACAAGAGGACATTCACACAGAGTAGCAAATTATACACGCGAAATGTATAAAAGAATGGGCTTTTCGCCTAAAGAACAGCAGTATGCCTATTATGCCGGGCTTATGCACGATATTGGAAAAATTACAATAAAGGATGAAGTTCTGAACAAAACAACAAGACTTTCTACCGACGAGTGGGAAATGATTCAAAAGCATACAATAAACGGTGCAGAGCTTCTTAAAAACTTTACGATTCTTCCGCTCATAAACGATGCTGTTCTCTATCATCACGAGCGATACGACGGAACCGGTTATATAAACAGACTTAAGGGAGAGGATATTCCGCTGATTGCAAGAACGGTTTGTATTGCAGATTCCTATGATGCAATGGCGACAAACAGATGCTACAGACTTAAATTTTCGGAGGAACGCATTATAAACGAGCTGACTCGTTGTGCAGGCAAGCAATTTGATCCAAAAATAGTGCCTGTTATGGTTTCTATTATATCTGATGGTACCGTATATAAGCTGTAAAAAGCAGTTGTTTTGTTTGCGACGAGTGATTATAATTAAACAGTTTTAAACATTATTTTATAAATAATTATAAAAAAGGAGCAAAAAATGGACCTTATTTACGGAATTAAAGACAAACCGAAGTTTGGAAAACTGGTTTTGTTTGCCTTGCAGCAGCTGCTCGCTATTATGGCAGCCACAATTGCAGTACCGGCAATCATCGGGCACGGACTTTCAGCATCAGCAGCAATGTTTGGTGCCGGAGCAGGAACAATCGTATACCTGCTTTTTACTAAGAGCTCAAGCCCTGTTTTCTTAGGCAGCTCATTTGCCTTCATCGGTTCAATGTTCAGTGCCTTCTCTGGCGCAGCTACATTAGGACTTGCAGAAGCCACAGGTTTCTGGGGACTTATTATCGGTGCTTTGATGGCAGGTCTCGTTTACGTAATCATAGCACTTGTTGTAAAGTTCTGCGGTGTAAAATGGATTGACAAGCTGATGCCTCCGGTAATCATTGGTCCAACAGTTGCAATTATCGGATTAAGCCTTTCTCCAAACGCTATCGGCGACCTTATGAAGTCAAGCGTAGAAGGCGGAAGCACTTACGTAGCTTTAATCTGCGGTCTTTTCACACTTTTAATTACAATGGTTTCTTCAACCTACGGAAAGAAAATCGGAAAACTCATTCCTTTCATTCTTGGTATTCTTGCAGGTTACATTCTTGCTTCAATTTTTGCTTTAATCGGTTATGCATGCGACAATCCAGAGCTCATAATCATCAACTACTCTGCATTTAAGGACTGCGGTTTCTTTACACTTCCTAAGTTTACCTTCCTTCTCGGTGGAAAAGAGGGTCTTGAAGGAATCAATGGCAAATATATCCTTACATTGTTCACAGCTTATGTACCAGTTGCCTTTGTAGTATTCGCAGAGCATCTTGCAGACCACAAAAACCTTTCTACAATCGTTGGAACAAACCTTCTTGAAGAGCCTGGCCTTACAAGAACACTTCTTGGAGACGGAATCGGTTCTATCGTTGGTTCATTCTTCGGCGGATGTCCAAACACAACTTACGGTGAATCAATTGGTTGTGTAGCTATTACAAGAAACGCTTCTACCCTTTCAATCTGGGGTTGTGCATTTATCTGTATCATTTTCTCTATGATTGCTCCTATCGTATGCTTCCTTGAGACAATTCCATCTTGTGTAATGGGTGGTGTTTGCGTTGCTTTGTACGGATTTATTGCAGTTTCTGGATTTAAGATGTTCCAGAAGGTAGATTTGAACAAAAATAGAAACCTTTTCGTTGCTTCAGTTATTTTTATTACAGGTGTTGGCGGCATGGTAGTAAGCATTGGTGCTGTACAGATCAGAACAGTTGCCTGCTCACTTATCCTTGGTATTATTACCAACATCATCCTTTCTAACGAAAAGGATGAAGAACCAGCAGCAGAAGCACAGGAATAAAAAAATCCTGTATGCGGATGCAGAAATGTATCCGCTGCTGACGGTATAACGGTAAACCGCTGACATTGTTTCTCGAAAATAAGGAGGATGAAATATGAAAAAAAGCTTAAAACTTCTTGCTGTAACAGCTGTACTCGCATTATGCGGACTTCATTCACTTTCGGCTACACCTCTTGATTTTAAAAACTCAGTTGGTGTTTATGGACTTTTCAACACTCCAGTTGTAGGTATTCAGTATCAGCGATGGTGCACGGATCGAATTGGTTTCCAGACCACTGGCTTTGTTCAGTATGACCAGTCAGATCCTGTAGTCAATATCCAGAATGATGATGGATTTTCTTTCTCAATCTCAGGAGAATTTCACCTGAAGCTTTTTGAAACACCTTTCGGTACAAAAAGTGCCTCGGTTCTGTATGCCTGGGTTCTTGGCGGTTACCACGGTTTTTCAGATGCAAGATACGTTGAACCTGTAGGCGAATGGGATACTCCGGGGTATATTGCCGGATATTACGAACCAACAGGCTTCAAATCAAACGCAGTTTTAGGAATTGGCTTTGGTTTTGACATTATGTTCCTGAACCACCTGTCTATCCCTATTCAGTTTGGTTTCTCTGGTGAATTTCCGAACCAGACTCAAGCAGGCTTCTGCTTCGGCACCGGCGTCCGCTATCGCTTCTAGCTAATCCAAATGCGAGTTTTGTTTTTACAAAACTCGCATTTTTTTTATAACATTTTTTAAATAAAAATATTGACATAAACCCTTTTATATTGCATTTTACTACTTAGCATTTAAAAATCACCTATTTGCTATTATTTTATGTCGAGGTTGCTTGAATGAAAGGAAGTCAGGTTACCATTGATCATGTATCCAAAAGATTTGGCGACTTTGTTGCTTTGGATGACATCAACTTTACTATTGAACCGGGAGAGTTCTTTTCACTCCTTGGTCCTTCTGGATGCGGCAAGACCACCTTGCTCCGCATTATTGCTGGTTTTGAGTTCCCGGATGACGGAGCTGTACTCTTTGATGACAAGAATATAATTTCTCTTCCGCCGGATAAAAGACCTTCGAACACAGTTTTCCAGACTTATGCATTATTTCCTCATCTTACAGTCTATGAAAACGTTGCGTTCCCACTGCGCCTTAAAAAAGGCTCAGATGCCTTGTCTAAGGAAGAATTAGACAAAAAAGTACGCGAATATGTACACCTGGTTCAATTGGACCAGCACATTAACAAAAAGCCTAACCAGCTTTCCGGCGGTCAGAAGCAGCGTGTAGCAATTGCACGTGCGCTCATTAACGAGCCAAAGGTTCTTCTTCTTGATGAGCCTCTTTCTGCTTTGGATGCAAAGCTTCGTGCTAACCTCCTGATTGACCTTGACCGTCTGCACGATAAAATCGGAATCACCTTTATTTACGTAACTCACGACCAGAGCGAGGCTCTTTCTGTTTCTGACAGAATTGCAGTTATGAACTCAGGTCACGTTCTTCAAATCGGAACACCTTACGAGATTTACGAAAGCCCTGCAACTCAGTTTGTTGCTCAGTTTATTGGTGAAACAAACCTGTTCGATGCAGAGGTTGTTGACTGCGTTCCTCACAAGGATGCAAATGGAAATGATGATTTTATGGCTACCCTTTCTGTACCAGAGCTTGGTCAGCAGGCTCCATTAGCAACAGATACAGAAGCAACTGCCGCTTTAGACCGTTATATGCAGGTAACAGACTACGAGCATACAGATAAAGGACAGAAGGTTGCCTTCACTATCAGACCTGAAAAAATCCGCATTACTCTTGAACCTCCTGCTACAGGCGGCCGCACAGATGTAAACGTTTTCAGCGGTGTTGTTGAAGAGCCAATCTATTCTGGCTTCCAGTCTAAGTTCTATGTAAAGCTTGATACAGGTAAAATCATTAAGGTTTTCAAGCAGCACACAGACTATATGGATGACGGTCCTGTAATTCAGTGGAAGGACAGGGTTTATGTTTCATGGTCAGCGGAAGACGCTTATATCGTTGAGGACATTAACAAATAGCGTATGAAAGAAAAAGCTACTAAAACAAAAGAGCCTCTTTTATCAACAGGCTCTATATACGGTTGGCCAATGGGAATCTGGTTTACCATTTTCTTTGTAACACCGCTCGTAATTATCTTTATCTACAGCTTTTTGAAAAAAGGTATTTACGGCGGCGTTGAATGGCAGCTAACCCTTAAAGCATATAAGCAGATGTGTAAGCCTGAATACGGTCTGATTGTTCTGCGAACCTTGAAAATTACAATAATCTCGACTGTAATTACAATTCTGGTTTCTATTCCATGTGCTTATGCAATGGCCCGATCAAAGCATCAGACTTTGTTCCTGTTCCTTGTAATCATTCCGTTCTGGACAAACTCACTTATCCGTATTTTTGCCTGGATGAGTATTTTGAACAACGACGGTATTCTGAACCAGATTCTTATGTCTCTTCACATTACAAAGAAGTATATTCCGTTCCTTTACAATACAAAGGCGGTAATTCTTGTAAGTGTATACATGTATATTCCGTATGCAATTCTGCCGATTTTCACAGCCGTTGACCGCTTTGATTTTTCACTTATCGAAGCTGCCCGCGACCTTGGTGCAACAAAAATGCAGTCTATGCTTAAAATCCTCATACCTGGAATAAAGAGCGGTATTGTTTCGGCACTTATCTTTACATTTATCCCGATCTTCGGTGCATATACAGTTCCTCTCCTTGTTGGTGGAAAGGATTCTTACATGCTCGGAAACATTATTGTTGATCAGGTTCAGAAGACAAGAAACTGGCCGCTTTCTGCTGCATTCTCAATGGTAATCACAATCATTTCTGTAGTAGGAATTATCTGGATTACCCGCTCTAATAATCAGGAAGCTCAGCTTAAGAAGTCAAGCAACAAAGAGGATAACTACGTTACACCTCTCAATGCTGCAACTACTTCTACTGCCTCTAACACAGTTCCAGCCGCAGCAACTGCTACAGTTTCAACTGCTCCACAAGAGACAGTTTCAACAGCAGGAGGTGAACAGTAATGGCAAAAAACAAGTTTATGCTTCTGCACGATGCTTTCTTTAATAAAGACAAGCCTAATTCTGAAAATGCACGCCACGCAAGACGCTCCTGGAAAAAAGGCCAGAAACGCTTCTCTGCGTCAAAGCTTGTATTGTGGATTACCCTTTTCTTCCTGTTTATCCCGCTTTTCATCATCGTTATTTATTCTTTCAATGGAAGCAAGGGAGCTGAGTTCACAGGTTTCAGCTTAATCTGGTATAAAAAGCTTTTCTGCGAATCAGACAGCCTCTGGGCTGCCCTTTTGAACAGCCTTATAGTTGCGCTATCCTCTGCAGCAGTTTCTACAATTCTCGGAACAATGGCTTCTATCGGCGTTAACTGGTACAAGTTCCGCGGTAAAAAGCTTATAGTTGCGCTTACATACCTTCCAATGGTTTTGCCGGAAGTTATCATCGGTATTTCAATGGTTATATTCTTCAGCGGAATCCACCTGCCACTCGGCTTGTTCACGGTTTTTGCTGCACATACCACCTTCTGTTTGCCGTTTGTATTTCTTATGGTAAATGCCCGTCTTGATGAGTTTGATTATTCAATAATCGAAGCTTCTCACGACCTTGGTGCAACAGAGGCTCAGACAATGTTCAAGGTAGTTGTTCCTGCAATCTTCCCTGGAATTATGTCGGGCTTCCTTATGGCTGTAACAATGTCTCTGGAAGACTTTGTTATTACGTTCTTTGTATCTGGACCAGGCTCTACAACACTTCCGCTCTACGTATACTCGATGATTCGTTTCGGAGTTTCGCCTGTAATCAATTCACTGTCTGTAGTAATGATTCTGATAACCTGTTCAATTGCATTTGTTTGCAGAAAAGGTTTGAAGGGCTTTGCTGCCGGACACTAATAAGCATCCGTACTAAACGGATTATTAAACTTAAAACCATTTTTATAGGAGTATAACAAATATGAAAAGAATTATTGCAACTGCACTTTCAGTAATTGCAATTTCACTGCTTGGCAGCACAATGCTCACAAGCTGTAAAGAGGATAAGGATGATGGTGTTCTTTACCTCTACAACTGGACCTATTACACACCGGATTCAGTTCTTGCTAAGTTCGAAGAAGAATACCACTGTACCGTAAAGGTAGACACCTTCGACTCAAATGAGGTTATGTATGCAAAGCTTAAGGCTGGTGCCAAGGGTTACGACATTACCTTCCCGTCACAGGATTACACTTCTATTATGATTAATCAGAAGATGATTCAGAAAATTGACCATGCAAAGTTTGAAAATGAAAAATATATAAATCCTGCATGTAAGCCACTTATGACCTTTGATCCTAACATGGATTATCAGGTTCCATATTATCTTGGTATGGCTGGTGTTGCAGTAAACAAGCAGAAGGTTACTAATTACGAAAAATCCTGGAACATTTTTGCAAGAACAGACCTTAAGGGTCATATGTCTATGATGGACGATATGCGCGAAATTATTGGTGATGCTCTTGCTTACCAGGGACTTTCTGTAAATACAGTTGATGATGCTAAGCTTCAGGCAGCTGCAGACCTTATTAACAATCAGTGGAAGCCAAACCTTGTAAAGTTTGATGCAGAAGGCTTTGGAAAATCATTTGCTTCAGGCGACTTCTGGGTTTGCCAGGGATATGCAGAGGTTGTTTACGGTGAAGTTCCAGAAGACAAGCAGGAAGCTATGATTGACTTCTTTATTCCAAAAGAAGGTGGTCCACAGTATCTTGACTCTATGGTTATCCTTAAGGGTGCAAAACACTACGACAGAGCTATGCAGTTCATCAACTTCATTCACAGACCAGAAATCTATGCAATGTTCCTTGATGAATTCCGCTTCCCTGGTTATGTAAATCTTGAAGCAGAAAAACGCCGCTCTACAACTCCAATGTACAAGGCAGAGGAAATGGCAGGCGGAGAACTCAAG
>JAFZRP010000010.1 GCA_017619795.1 Treponema sp. | reverse complement strand
ATTTATGCCATTTCCCAACAACAAAGTTTGAACAGTTTTATCGAAGAAGCTGTAAGAGATAAACTGGCTGCGGTAAATGCTTAGATTTCTTAATCAAACAGTTATATATGCCGGATTCGGTGAAAGCCCAAAGAAAGGAAAGCTTTTATGGATACAAACCAATTTAAGTTTTTAATTTACCGCGCAGCCGAGGGAGATGTTTCCGTCAATGCTATCATCAAAAACGAAACAATCTGGTTGACACAGAAGGCCATGGCAGAACTGTTCGGCGTTAATGTCCCTGCGATATCTAAGCACCTTGCAAACATTTATGAAGAAGGTGAACTGTCCAGGGATTCAACTGTTTCCAAAATGGAAATAGTTCAAAACGAAGGTACACAAAACCCCATCAACATATACGCTGATGGGGTTTGTTTCTTAAAGTCACAAGACGCTTTTGAAACTGCGTCTGCTTCAAAATATATGATGTGAAGCATCCAAGCCTCATCTCATAATAAATCTATAAAATCCATTTTTATCACCGAAATAATCAATTAAAAGAAAAAGAGAGGTGTTCAATACAGCAATCTTCTTGTATTGCGCAATGGTTTCCGCTTGTTTATCTAAAATTTTAGTAGCATCGGAATTATCCAAATATTGCGTATAAGTCATACTCTCCCAATTGCAAAGCATAAGTAAGTTCAATTTATAGACATTCATTTTTGCCAGTTGCTTAAAATCAAACCTGTTGTAAGAATCAATACGCTTTGCTGCCAGTTGTTTTGTTCCAGCATAATTTTTAAAACTATTTATATCCGGTAAGCTGACGAATTCGTTTTGATAATTTAAATCAAATACATCATCACAGGTTCGAAACGATTCCATCATGGGATAATTGATATATAGTCTGCCAATAGTGGGATCTGTTTCATCCGTAAAGAAAGATGACATTTTTTTGATTTTTTCTATATTGGAACTAACAATATCTTCAAGCTCTCTGACATCATCTTTTTTAGGATGGTGGGCATCAAAATCAAAAACGAGATACGTATAAACGAATTTGTCAGAGAGCGCATCCTTGTACTCCGGATGCATTTCAATTAAAATCTGTTTGATATCTGCGCAGAAATCAAGTTCCTCTAATTTATTGTAAAGTGCATATATATTTGCCCTGAAACAGCAAATCGTAAAAGTTAAGGAAAAAGCTGCTTCCAGACTTTTAAAAAATTGCTGTTCCGTTTTTTCTCCTTCAACGATTACAAGAATTTTTTTCTGATTACTCATTAAACGCTCCATTAATATACATTTTTTCTAAATTATGAGCTTCGCGTATCTCCTTTTCTGTAGAATTAAAAAGGCTGGTAATCTTATTGTTCGTCATAATGAAACAGCAATCGGGACGGGTGAGTTTATTTTGCATTAAATAAGTATTATGCGAAGTCAAGATACTTTGGAAAGACTTAGCTTTGTTAAGTCGCAGCACGATATTTTCCGCAGATTCGTAATGAAAGAATGCGTCAAACTCATCAATGAACAAAAACGAAATTTTGGTAAATGCGGAAATGCTCCATATATAAAAAAGGAATAACGCCATCGTGCCTGTAGATGCTACCGAAAGGAAAGGTGTCTCTTTTTCTTCACCGCTTTTATCATAAACGGCCATCAAAACATGGATGCCATTAACGGTGATAAACTTCAGCTTATAATCTAAGCTGTTGCTTTTCAAAAACTCTTCAAAATCCCGAATCTTCCCGCTTTCATATAGTTTTTCAATCAATAATGCGCCGCCATTGGTAAACCCGCAATACGTATTGCCGTCAGACAAGCCCCTGTACCAAAGCATGTTATCGCAGAACTGCATCATCTTGGTAAAAGGAGAGTCGGCTTTTATCGGTGTGTTGCGGTAAATGTACTTTGTAATGGACAGAGTGTTGTCAAGTAACTCAATGCGCAAATCGCCTGCAAGGGATTTTTCAACAAATTGCTGATTCTTATCAAAATAATTGAAATCAATGACCAGTGTATCGTTAATCCATAATTTTTCCTGCAGAAGATAGTCGGGATTCTTTTTCTGGTATTCGTAGATGACTATATCATCATCAAACTGAAACACATACTTGAATCTGGCATAAGGCAGATCGGAATCAAGATTGATGTAGTTTGCAAGATACTGGTTTGGCATTTTTTCTTTATCCGTTAAATGACGGATGATATCAAACAGTGCAATACCCAAGCCGCTTTTGCCTACACCGTTTTTGCCATAAACAATTGCTTTATTTACAATTCCGTCTTTTACAAGATTTTTGTTAAAAGCATATTCACGTGCGGTAAAATCCATAACAAGGGTGTCTTTGAAACCTTTAAAATTTTCTACTTCGAATTGTTTAATCATGGTACATATCACCTCTTTTGTTTATAGCACTTTCAGTATAGCATTCAGAATTTAAAAAAGCAATGGTTTCCGTAAAAAAATTACGAAGACGGAAAAATGTTACGGAAATGATGATATAAACGTGTAAAACTCACCAAAAAAACTTCAAATATTGTGTAAAAAGCATCTGCCGTGTTTCAGGCAGATGCTGCGGAAGAGTTGCGAGTCTAAGCATTAAAATAAAAGCATTTACTTCAAAACCAGTTTAGGATTTTTCAACAGTTGTTTTACAATATCGTGAAAAAGGTTTTTAATAGCCTCTTCCCTGTATTCGGTGATGGAAGTCATCTTTTTGCCCGCGTCTTTTGAGGAAGCGCCGCAGTGGTAGATACGCTCCTTTTCCGTATCAAAGTCCAGAACAATATAACGGTCGTGAATAATGTTACCGATGGGTAGGACGGTTATGGGTATTTCCGGAAACTCCGTCTGAAAATCAGCCACGTCGCTGGCGTGAAGTTTGTTGCCGGTGTTGTCGCTGAAAACAGTGACGGCCACTCCCTGCTGTACATCCTGTAACAGGCGAAGCGTTTTGATGCTGATATAGTTGTCT
>JAFZRP010000068.1 GCA_017619795.1 Treponema sp. | reverse complement strand
TTCAGCTTTAGGTCCCCAAGGAGGATTCGAACCCCCACAGTCAGAACCAGAATCTGAATTGCTACCATTACACAATCGGGGAATGAGTGTATATAATATATAGATTATTATGCATTGTGTCAAGAGCTTACAAACACAAACGCATCAGAAAAACTCATACAGTAAAAAAAGCTCTCACAAAAAAAATAGCTCCCACTCGAGTTCCGTATTTAAAAACCGCCGGCTCGCCGGCTACACGCTATTTTGCCTTGTAATTATATACGTTTGCCGCTAAAGCGGCAGCAAAATAGAGTGTTTTTTAAAGACGTCCCTCTCCTTCTCGCTATTTTTTTATGGCAGCTATTGGTACGCTTTTTTACTGTACACGGGTTCAGTGCATTTGTGTTAGTAGACTTTTACACATTTGCATGAGATGTATCATGTAATTACTTTGTTGTCTTCTTTGTTGCTGTTTTCTTAGCTGGAGCTTTGGCTGCTGGTTTTTTGGCGGCAGGCTTGGCAGCTTCTTTTTTAGCGGGAGCTTTGGTAGAAGCTTTAGGTGTCGCTTTTTTTGCAGGAGCTTTTTTGGCTGGGGCTTTTTTGGCGGAAGCTTTTGGAGCCTCGTCAATATAAGTGCTGACAACAGAATTGTCATCATTTACGAGCTCAGAGCGGATATATTTGTCAGCTTTCCAGTCGTTGATCCAGGTTTTGCCATCCAGAAGATAACGGAACTGATATTCTTTGTTTACTTCAAACTGTTTTTTTACAGAAAAAGAACCGTCTGCATTCTTTTTCATTGGAGTAGCGGTTTCGCTCCAGTCATTAAATTCACCAACCAAATAAGCTTTCTCTGCACCGGCAGCGGCCGTAGCATTGATGTTGAATGTTACACTACATTTTGTTTTATCTGCTGAAAATGTTTTCTTTAAGGACATAGTTACCTCCATAAAATTAAAAAGATATTAACACTTTAAACTTTTATAATCAATATATTTCAAAAATCAACATTAAAGCGAAACATATGTCTTTCCAGCGCCACCATCCTCGGCAGGAGCATAATTAAAGCCCTTTACCATAGGACAATGAGAAAGATAATCCTTTACAGTCTGCTGCAGAATACCGTCACCCTTCCCGTGAATAACACTAAAATGAGTAAAGTTATTAAGTACACATAAATCTATCTGATGCTCCAGTGCACGTATGGCTTCCTCAGAGCGCATTCCAAGCAGTCTAAGCTCAAATACAGGCCTTTCAGAAGCTTTTTCGTTTACATATTCACCGGACTGTTCAGAACCGGCTAAATCAAAGCTTACAGTAGGCTTTGGTTCAGAGCTTTCACGGCGGACAAGCTTCATTTCCTTTTGTTTTACAGACATTTTTACGCTGCCAAACTGAACGGACCACAAGCCTTTTCGTTCTTCCTTAATCAGCACACCTTCGTTTTTGTTGGCACCAACTATAACATAAGCACCCGGTTCAAAAACAAGCGGCTTTTCAATATCCATAGCTTTTCCACTACCGGCCACCGAAGCTTCACCCGCAGAAGAACCAAAAGAAGTTGCATACTTCAAAGCCTCAGCATTACTCAGTTTTCGCTTTGATTTGTTACCACCAGCACCAGCATTAGCACCATTATGTGCATTCTTTTTCTGCTGTTCCTTTGCAAAAGCCTCTTCATCGCGGGTAATTTTTTCATCTGCAGCTTCAATTTTTGCATTAAGCCGTTCTGTATTTGTTTCAAGCTCAGAAATATACTGCTTTACCTTAAGTGTTTTATCGCGGGTAACCTCGCCTTCCTTAAGCTCGCGCACAAGATTTTCAAGCTGCCGTCTTGAATGAATAAGAAAATCATTCATTTCCTGCTGCTTGTTTTTCTTAAGCTCATTATCACGACGACGAAGCTCCAGCTCCTTTGCCTTAAGCTTGTCACATTTTTCGGTAAACTCAGCTTCCTTCCGCTGTGCTTCCTTCTGTATCTTGTTCAGCTCCACATGCTTACGGTTCAAACCGCGGATTAAAGCCGAAACATCAGCCTGCTCTGTAGCAATATAATTTCTTGCAGCTCCACAAATTGGCTTTGGAAGTCCACTTCGCTCTGCAATATCAAGCGCATGGCTTTCGCCCGGTACACCCATTAAAAGTCGGTATGATGGAGAAAGAGTTGTCTGATCAAACTCAACGCTCGCATTTATACAGCACGGATTTGTGTAGCCGTAATTTTTCAGGATTCCCATATGTGTTGTAACAAGCACAAATGATTTTTTCTGGATAAGTTCATCAAGTACAGCCATTGCAATTGCAGTTCCTTCCTGAGGATCTGTACCGCTTCCAAGCTCGTCCAGCAAAATCAAAGTATCTTCCCCTGCTCCGCTCACAGCTTCCGCAATATTTTTCATGTGTCCGCTGAACGTAGAAAGATTCATATCCATGTTCTGACTGTCGCCGATATCTGCAAAAACGTTACTGAAAACCGGAAGCCTTGTACCCTCAGCAGCAGGAATTGGAAGTCCTGTCTGATTAAGCATTGAAAAAAGTGCAAAGGTTTTTAGCGTAACAGTTTTTCCACCTGTATTAGGTCCGGTGATGATGAGGACTCTTTTTCCAGTCATAAACCGGATGTCTATCGGAACAGCCTTTGAACCAAGCAGCGGATGACGAGCCTTCAACAAAAGCGGCGGCTCATCCAGATTATTGCCGGACTTATCATAAGCAAGGCACGGAATTGCATAAACACAATTGTTTTCCATTCCCCAGCGGGCAGCGGCAAAGGTTGTATCGAAGAATTGCATAAGAGGAAGAGCATCACGGAAAAACGGCACGGACGGCTGCAATTCCTGCGTAAGCTCAAGCAGAATCCTCTTTATAACCATCTGAAGCTCGTATTCCTTTTGTACAAGCTCGTTACTGCAAATAACTGCTTCCTCCGGCTCAATATAAACCGTCTGAGCAGTCTGAGAAACCTCGTGAACAATACCTTTAATTCTGTTCTGCTGACTGGCCTTTACTGCAAGAACCTGTCTTCCACCACGCAATACAGGTACAGTAGATTCCAAAACACCTGCAAGCTTCTGATCCGAAGTATAACCCTGCATTATGTTCTTTATTTTTGCATTGAGCCCCGCAATTGCTTTGCGAATCTGTACGATTTCAGGTAAATCCCTAAGCTCGCCGTCTGAAGTGATAATGCGGAAGATTTTCTTTTCTGTTTCCGTTCCGTCCGGTAAAAGGGCTGCCTGTTCCGGTAAAAGCTTAAGCTCTAAATCATCTGTATGAAGAGCAATATTTGCTTTAATGTTTTTTACCGCAATTGTAAACTGACCGAGTGCCTTAACCTGCTCCAGATTAAGCGAAGCCCCGTCTGTTTTAATTATTGCATTAAGACCACTAATCGGCTCCCAAAAAGAAACCGGACTTCGGTGAGTACAGGAATAGTAGGTAACCCATTCACGACCGGCATTTTTATAAAACTCAATTTTTTTTGAGCTCGTAAGAGGCTCTCTTTCCAGCAGAGACTGTTTCCCTTCCTGCGTAACGCAGAAGCCGGCAACCTCTTCACGTATTCTGTAAAAGTCAATTTCTGATAATGTTTTTTCGTTCATAGTTCGTTTAGTCGCACCAGGAACCTGTTCGTATTTCATCGGAGATTCTGAGCCAGGAGTCGTAACGCTCCTCTGTTATATCGCCGTTTTTTACTGCTTCCAGTATGGCACATTCAGGCTCTGTAACATGCTTGCAATTCAACCCGAACTTACATTTGCCAACAAACGGTTCAAACTCCCTGAAGTATAAGGCCAAATCATCAGCCTCAATATCATCCAAAACAAAACGCCGTATTCCCGGTGTGTCAATAATATCTGCTTTTCTTCCCTTAACTCCATCCATTAAAGATTCGTTTAAAATAAGATGGACAAGGGTGCCTTTTGTTGTGGTATGGCTTCCACGTCCGTATTTTTTAGAAAGACTGCCGGTTCTAAGGACACAGGAGTTATCCATTACATTTATAAGGCTTGATTTTCCAACACCTGACTGTCCTACAAAAGCACAAAGCTTATCTTCAAGAAGCTCTGCGAACTCAAGCATTCCTTCTCCAGTTTTTGCCGAAACCCGAAGAACTCTATAACCAAGCTCTTCCCAAATCTCCAGCCGATTCATAATTGCTTCAAGCTCATCTGCCCGGCCATCTGTTTCCATTTCTTCTGCAAGGTCCCACTTATTGCATACAATAACAGGAGTTATTCCCTGATGCTCCGCCTGTGCAAGAGCTCTGTCTATAAATCTTGGACGGAAAGGCGGCTCATCCGGTGTTGTAACAAGGATAAGGTGATCAAGATTGCAGGCCAAAAGCTGAGGGCATCTGCCTTTTACATTCCAGCGTAAAAAGGTATTCTTTCGTGGTTCTACAGAAAGCACCTGTCCTTTTTCATCATTAAGCGGATCAATTTCAAGCTCAACAATATCTCCAGGTGCAATAGGATTATAAAAACGCTTGTCTGATTTAAGAACCTTGCCTTTTATAGAACAGCTGCGGACAACATCATCCTCACACTCAACCGTAAAAAGATTATTTGTACCGGCAATAATAAGCCCCTTCATCATCCTAACTCCACAAAAGCCAGAGAACAACAGCGGCAGCACCTGTAGTCAAAATTGTAAAAGGAACTGCAGTTTTAAGCCAGCCGCTGAACTTCATCGGATAGCCTTCCTTCTTGATTATTCCCATACTTACTACATTTGCACTCGCACCATAAGGAGTAAGGTTGCCACCAAGACAGCTTCCAACAAGAAGTGCAAACATAAAGAGCTCTGCATTCATTCCCATTGCATTTGCCATTGAACCTGCTACAGGCAGCATAGCGATAATGTACGGTACATTGTCTATAAATCCGCTGATAATGACAGACACAGATAGTATTACAATAAAACCAATCAGCTTAGAACCGCCGCAAAGCTTTGCAAGAAGTAACGCAAAATCTTCAAGTAAACCAATTTCCTGAATTGCACCGACAACAACAAAAATGCCGAGCAGGAAGAAGATTGTTTCCCAATCAAGGCCTTTTACAAGCTCCCAGACTTCGTTCCAGGATTTTTTCTGATTAACCTTGAACCAGACAAGAGCCAGAATGCCAAGTCCAAAAACAAACAGTCCGCTCAAATACTCAAAATCTGTCTGAATAAACGAAATACCGGCGAGTCCAAAAATCATAACAAGCAGTGTTATAAACGGAAACCAGGAAATTACGTTTGTTCTGTCCACAGAGATTCGTTCCTTTCCAAGCTTTGCAAAGAAGAAATAAAAATAAATACAACCTACAAGAAGGCCTGCCTGAATTATAAAGAATATAGAAAGTGTGCCGTTATGAACAAAGAAGTCGTTGAAGTTGTAGTTAGCATAAGCGGCAAAAATCATACTTGGAGGATCACCTACAAGAGTAGCAGTTCCTTCAAGGTTAGACATAACTGCAAGACCAATCATAAAATAGGTTGGATTCATCTTAAGCTTTTTGCACAAAGCAAGCGCAATTGGTGCCATAACAAGAACAGTTGCAACGTTTTCAACAAAAATTGAAATTATACCTGTCATAGCAAGAATAAGAACAATTGCAAGTCCTGTATTTTTACTTGAATTGATTATTCCATCTGCAATTCTGGAAGGAACGTTTGAGTACAAAAACAGTGCGGCAATTGTCATACTGCCCAGATAAATCATTATTACGTTCCAGTTGATTATACTGCCGAGCGAATGTGTAAGTGCGTAAAGATGTCCATTCGCAATGGTAGAAAATACTGATTCGGAATTAAGCGGAAAAATCACATCCGGCAAAATCATTCCCATTAAGATGACTGCAATTCCGGCAATTGACGTAAATACAACCTTCTTTTCCTGCATGAGAATGACAAAAAGATACATAAAAAAAGCAATTCCAAGAATGATATATTTTAGTGCATTCATAACGTTATCCTAACATTGTACCTTCAATTTCGCTGAACAAAGCTTCGTAGAGAGTTGCCTTATCGTTGTTTGTATTGCGTACTGTCTGTGACATTCTTCTTGCAAGATGAAGAAGTACCCTGTAGCCCAAAAGCGGCTCCTGGTCGCAAACTGCAAGAAACTTTTTGCTTGAAAGTGTGATGCAGCTGCAATCATTCAGGGCTTTTACGGTAGCGGTACGGGCATCATCGCTGATAAGGGCAGTTTCTCCAAAAAAGATATTCTGCTCGGCTTTGAGGTTTGCAAGAGCAATTGTATCGCCAGCTGGTGTTTGGCGTTCAATCTTTACTGATCCTGTATAGAGGATATAGAACAAATCGCCGTAGTCGCCTTCTTTTATTATTACTTCGCCGTTCTTAAACTTTTTGATTATCATATTTTCGTAGACAATCTTAAGAATGCGCTTGTCGTTTTCATCTTCAATATTAAAATCCGAAAACAGTTCAATGTTTACAAGCTTAGGCAAAACCTTTTCAAACTCATCCATAAAAACTCCATAAACATAAGCTTGCAGTTTGCTTTGCAAACTGCATAAGCAACTAGTACAAATGCTTAGCTACCATAAAACACAACGGTTGCTTAGTAGACAAATATCGCCTTTGTGTTCTTTTGAATCACAAAATCGGGCGACGGTACAAGAACAGGTTCATTACTCTTAAGCAACTTTACCTTCTTCAAATCATCAACAATTTTCTTTACATCAGGATTTTTCTGAGCCTCTCGTAAGGCATCCTTTCTTCGCTGATGAAAGTTACCTGTATTCAAAAGCAATCCAATCAGCACACCCTTCTTTTTGAGCGACTGCTTAAAATCTGCATAGGTTTTACCAATAAAGCTTTCAGGGATGTCTTCAATTATAATACCGCTGGAAGCATCTTCTCCAATCAGAGCCCTAATTACGTTGCTGTAGCCCATTCCACTTGAAGCTGTTGCAAGAAGACTATGCTCATAATCTGTAGTAAGGATGATTTCGTCACAATGAGCCATTTGGAGATGACGCTCAAACTTTGAATCCATAAGCTCAGCCGCAATGTACAAATCTGGATTCAGGCTTTCCATTGTAAGGACAGCAAGAACCGTTCTTGAATCAACCTCCAGATCGGAATAATTCTTGGAACGGTCAGAAATTACAAGAGCACGAATAGCATTATCAATTTCTGCACGATGCAAAACATTCTCATCGGTAAAGTCGCCGGAAATATAATTCAGTTCCTTAAAACGAAGCTTTGAACGAAGCTGTTCAATCTGTCCGTCGGGAGCATCGTTCACAAGAACGATCATATCAGGTGTAATATCGGGGTTGGAGTTTAAAACGCTGTCAAGAATCTTATCAAAACCAGGCCGCCAGCCGCATAGCAAAAAATGTCCTTTCATACTCTTTAACTTCTTCAATCCTTTATCTTTTTTTATCTGCATATCCATAAACGTGGATGCAATTTTACCGGTAATAACACTTAACAGCAACATACCCAAAATCAGCAGGATAAGCGCAGAAAGTCTTCCGGGAACAGACTTAACACAATAATCAAAGTAACCCGCAATTACAGTTACGAGCGTGAACCATACTGAATCAAAAAAAGTTTGAATACCGCTTTCTGTTTGAGTTTCCGATTTGAAGACCATAACCGTTGCAATCGCAAGGATAATGATAATGCAGATATACGCATAGGTCATCGGATTTTTGAGAGCATACCTTATGTGTCGTAATATTTTCTTTCCTGTTGCCTTTTTACTTGCAGCACTTTTTACGACAGACTTTTTTCCAGCAACTTTTTTTGAACTCATATTGATTTAATATACCATAATTTGGAAGTCAATTCTATAGGTAGCTGTTGACTTGTGCTGCCTTCGTTTGCAGATACAAATTACACACTAATTAGAAATAAAAAAAGCACTTGCCGTTATGACAAGTGCTTTTTTGTAAAGAGTTAGCTAATTGCTAAAATTACTCAGCTACTTCTTCTTCAAGACCAACTGTTCCGTCGTTCTTTGAGTTGAAGTTAGCATTGATTACTGTTCCGAGAGGAGCATTTACATAGTAACCAGCTCCACCAATTCGGTATCCACCTTCATCAACATCTTTTGTAAGAGCCTTATCTTTTGTATACCACTCTGGATGTGTTGCAGAATCATCTTCTGGTGTATATGTAAACTTCTGTCCTGCGATATTAATTTCATATGTACCCTTAACTTCCTGTGTAATCTTTACAGTAAACTGTTTAAGAGCAACAGCTTTATCACCATATTCTTTACCGTCATCATCTTTACCAAGTTTGCCTTCCCATTTCTTTACCCATTCATCACCTGTTGTAGCAAAATTCTTTGCATCATGGTCAGCTGCATATACATAAGCAGGTTTGTTAGCTCCAACTGTATCGGTAATACCAAGATCAGCAGCCTTGAAAGATGTAGCATTTGTAGCAGCTTCAAACAAATCAGCTGTAACACCAGTATACTTCTCAATATAGAAACCGTTGTCATAAGGACGATATCCAATTAAAACAAAGTCATATGTCTTAAGTTTCTTATCATCACTGTCTTTTGTACAGTGCATATCAAAAATCAAACCAGTAACAGCTCTTGTTGCAACGTCAGTAGCATTAGGATCACCTTCATTTACTACGAAAAGACAATCAGGATCATTGTAAGCCTTATCATTCTTAATAATAAGATTTGATTCAGTCTTAGTTGTATCAATTGTAATTACAGTTTCAAGAGACTGTACAGTTTCCTTGTTTCCAAGCTGTTTCCACATACGCTGGAATCTCTTGCTTCCATTTTCTGTATCGTTCTTAGCTTCTACATGGATTGTAAGGTTCTTTTTTGTACCAACATCGTTAGCTTTTCCGTTGTCAACACCATTCTCGTTCTTTCCCTTAAATGTGTCGCCACCAAGCAATTCAGCACAACTTGTCAAAGCAAATGCAGCTGTAGCAATTGCAACCAAAAAAAGTTTTTTTGTCATTTTCATATGAAAACTCCTTAATTTTGTTTACCAATCCCTGCCTCTTTCCAATTCAGGGATTTTTTTCATTTTTTTTTACATAGTTTTTGGCTATGTATGCAGCTCATAAATCAACGATTCAGTAAACTGCAATTGCATACTTTTTTATTAAAAATTATACATTAACTGTATACCCATTTAACACTTAATGCAAGAAAAAATTACGAAAATTCAGGGGAATTTTCCTATATGTTACATTCTTTATTGATATTATAGATAGAATCAATTATTCATTGCAAAGTGCATAAGAGATATTCAGTGTAGTATTTTCAGGGCAATCGAATCGGATAAAGATTGTTTTTAAGTTTTTTCCACGAAAACTAAAGGAAGTATCCAGTTCTGCAGAGGTTCCTTGTAAATCATCTCGTGTATAAACGGAATTGGTTGATTTTGTTTCTCCGCGGAGAAAATAAGAAACAGGATTATTGCTTTTGTATTTTAAAAGAAAGTCGTTAACGATTCTGTACTCAATCCGCTCCTGAGTTTCCTCGTTATACGTAAAAAGATAAAGCTTGAGGTAAACCGTCCCCGCTTTATCAAACGAGAACGATACCCCATCATCATCCTTTACGGAAAGCTTTTCCAAAGAAGCGAACGTTCCATTAGAAACTGCGCATCTGTATGTTATGATTTTTGTTTCCGCTTCCTTATACTCGTACGGATATTCAACATGTACCTTGCAAGCCGACACGAGAAATAGAATTGGAAACAAAAAAGCAAACAGTCTGCGCATGCAAATCAATTAGTGATGGAAAAGTCTGATTCCGTTGAAGCACATAACCATGTTGTAACCGTCTGCTGCTTCAATTACTAAATCATCACGAACACTTCCACCTGGCTGAACAACACATTTTACGCCTGATTTATGAGCGCGGTCGATGTTGTCGCCGAATGGGAAGAAGGCATCTGAACCAAGGGCAACATCAGTGTTTTTTGCAATCCAGGCAGCCTTTGCTTCGCGTGTGAATACTTCCGGCTTTACCTTAAAGATATTCTGCCATTTGCCTTCAGCAAGAACGTCCATATATTCTTCGCCGATGTAAACATCAATTGCGTTATCACGGTCAGCACGCTTAATTCCATCAACAAACTGAAGACCAAGCACCTGTGGACTCTGACGGAGCCACCAGTTGTCTGCCTTCTGTCCTGCAAGGCGCGTACAATGAACACGACTCTGCTGACCTGCTCCAATACCGATAGCCTGTCCGTCCTTTACAAAACAAACTGAGTTTGACTGTGTGTATTTAAGAACGATAAGCGAAATAACAAGATTGCGCTTGTCGTTTTCAGAGAGCTGCTTGTTTTTTGTTACAATGTTTTCAAGGCAGGAATTGTCAATCTTAAGGAAGTTGTGTCCCTGTTCAAAAGTAACGCCAAAAACCTGCTTCTTTTCTGTAGCGGCTGGAACATAAGCAGGATCAATCTGGATAACACAATAGTTACCGTTTTTCTTTGCCTTAAGGATTTCCAGAGCCTTTGCTGAATAAGCTGGAGCAATAATTCCGTCAGAAACTTCTTTTTTGATTAAAAGAGCTGTTGCTTCATCACATTCATCAGAAAGGGAAATAAAGTCACCAAAAGAGCTCATTCGGTCTGCACCACGAGCACGGGCATAAGCACAAGCAAGAGGTGTAAGCTCTACATCACCGGTAAAATAAATCTGTTTGAGGGTATCTGAAAGTGGGAGTCCTACTGCGGCACCAGCTGGAGATACGTGCTTAAAGCTTGTTGCTGCAGGGAGTCCTGTTGCTTCCTTCAATTCCTTTACAAGCTGCCAGCCGTTCAAAGCATCGAGCAGATTGATATATCCCGGTCTTCCGTTCAAAACTGTGATTGGGAGATCGCCGTCTTCCATAAAAACCCGAGCGGGCTTCTGATTTGGATTACATCCATATTTCAATTCAAGTTCTTTCATGGTGGATAGATTAGAATAAATATGGTATTTTTTCAATATGAAAAAGTTTTTGTGTATTTGTTTTAGCTCTACTCTTCAGAAGACTGTGACTTTTCCGAGTGTAAGACTTGAAGAAGTAAACCGATCAGACCATTACAGACTTGATGCCTCAGGAAAGGCTGTAAATGCCGCAAGGATTCTTGCTCAGCTGGAAAAGGATTGCGTCACAACGTTTTGTCCGCTTGGAGAATTGAATTATAAGGATTTTGAAAAGCTCGCAAAGGAAGATAATCTTAATCTCCGTTACACAAAGCTGCCGGGCTATACACGGGAATGTATTACTCTTTTAGATAAAACTCTTGGAACTACAACCGAACTTGTTATAAGCGAGCCTGTTCTTAAACGCACAGAGGCTTTTGAATTGTCCGAAAAAAACTTAATGGGTGTTGAGCTTCCAGGTATGATTGATGATGCCGACGCGGTTCTTCTTGCGGGCAGCCGTCCTGGAATCTGGTGTGATGATATGTACCCTGAACTTTCAAAATATGCAATCCAGAAAGGAAAGCTTTTACTTGTTGATTTTCACGGGAAAGATTTAATCAAAACCCTGGAAGTCTGCACTCCTTCCATCATCAAAATAAACGAAGATGAGTTTAGCTGGACGTTCAGGAAACAAAGTCAGCAGGGACAGCAAAAACCGGAAAATAAGGCTGATGATGAATTGACTGAAACTGAACTCAAAAACCTTATTGTAAGCAAAAGCCGAGAGTTGAATAACATCATCATCATCACAAGAGGAACAAAATCTGTTTATGCAGCAAACAAAGGCGAGTTTACAGAGTGCCCGATTGAAAAGGTAAAAGCCGTAAATACAACGGCCTGCGGCGACAGCTTTAATGCCGGCTTTTTGTACGAATACGCAAACACCGGTAACTTCCAGGCAGCACTGCAAAAAGGAGTCTGGTGTGCCTCAAGAAATGCTGAATCGGAAGTACCTGGAACAATACACTAAAATACACAATTTTTATCAATATCTGTTATGGACTATCCATTTTAAGTGTTTTATCTTATTTATAAAAATCACTTTATAAAGTAAGATTTTTACCATATATATTGTTAGCATTTGGAGATAACTATGATTGAGAAAAAACCTCTTGTTATGGATTTGTACACAGCTGACCCTTCAGCACACGTTTTTGATGACAAAATCTACATTTATCCTTCACACGATGAAGATGAGGATGTTGAAAACAACGATAACGGTGATCAGTACAACATGAAAGACTATCATGTCTATGAAATGAAGGACACCGAAACCTATCCTCGTGACTGCGGCTGCGTTTTCACTCTTGATGATGTAAAATGGGCAAGCAAGCAGCTTTGGGCTCCAGACTGCGTTAAAAAAGGCGACAAATATTATTTTTACTTCCCTGCCCGCGACAAAAAAGGAATGTTCCGCGTAGGTGTTGCAATTGGAGATAAACCGGAAGGTTCTTTCAAGCCAGAGGATGATTACATTCAGGGTACTTATTCTATTGACCCATGCTGTTTCCCAGATACAGACGGCAAATATTATCTTACATTTGGTGGACTCTGGGGCGGACAGCTTGATCAGTACCGCAACAACAAATGGAGCGCTGACAACAAGGAACCTCGCAAGGAAGATGCTTGTACTCCAAAAATCGCTCTTATGAAAGACAATATGACAGAGATTGCAGAAGCACCTCGTGACCTTGTAATTGTTGACGAAAACGGAAAACCTTTGCAGGGTGAAGATGAAGACCGCCGCTACTTTGAAGATCCATGGTTGTTCAAAAAAGGTGATACATACTATTTCACATATTCAACTGGAACAACTCACTTCTTGTGCTACTCTACAAGCAAGAATGTTTACGGTCCTTATACTTATGGCGGAAAGATTCTTACTCCAGTTCTTGGATGGACAACTCACCACTCAATCCTCGAATATCACGGAAAGTGGTATTTGTTCTATCATGACTGTGAGCGCTCAAACGGTATAAACCAGAAGCGCAACGTTAAGTTCCGCGAGCTTAAGTTTGACGACAAAGGCGGAATTATCACAATGGATGGTTCAGAAAAATAAGTGACAGCAGTTTTGCTTTGCAAAACTGCAAGCGAAAGCGGAAGCTGTGGACGATATTGTACAAGCAGAAGCTTTCGCTATTCTACTGTTACTGATTTCGCAAGATTTCTTGGCTGGTCAGGATTATTTCCCCACAAAACTGAACAATAATAAGCAAAAAGCTGAGCCGGTATAATTGCAAGAATTGCTGCAAAAATATCCTCTGTTTCTGGAATTGTAATAACTGTGTCAGCACTGTCTTTAAAGATGCTTGTATCGCCTTGACTAATTACGAGTGTCGAAGCACCTCGTGACTTTACTTCTACAATATTACTGTTGATTTTTTCGTACAAAGCCCGCTGAGTTGCAAGCGCTACAACGAGTGTGTCTGTATCTATAAGGGCAATCGGTCCGTGCTTGAGCTCACCTGCGGCAAAGGCTTCGGAATGCATGTAGCTTACTTCCTTAAGCTTAAGTGCACTCTCCAAGCTTGAAGCACTGTCTATCAATCGTCCGATATAGAAAACCTTGCTCTTATTAAAATTAAGGGAGGCGAACTTCTGAATTGAACTCTGATCCTTAAGAACCTGCTCTGTCTGGGACGGAATCTCCTGTAAAACTCCAAGAAGCTTTTCATAATCAGCTTTAGAAACTGACTCGCGCACATAAGCCATCTTCATTGCAAGAAGATAAAGGCACATAAGCTGAGTTGTATAAGCCTTTGTGGAAGCAACCGCAATTTCCGGACCAGCCCAGGTGTAAATAACCTTATCGGCTTCGCGGCTTACAGTTGAACCAACACAGTTTGTAATTGCAATAATTCTTGCTCCAGCCTGTTTTGCAAGTCTTAAGGCAGCAAGAGTGTCTGCTGTTTCTCCAGACTGGCTGATAACGATAAATACATCCTTTGGAGTAAGAATTGGATCTCTGTAGCGGAACTCACTTGCTGTATCTACAACAACAGGAACTCTAGCAAGCTTTTCGAAAATATAACGGGCTGCAACTCCCGCATGATAAGCTGTACCACACGCAGTAATTACAACTCTGTTGGCATTCTTAAAATCTTCGGTAAAATCCATTTCGTCAAAATGAATGTCTACAGCTTTATTGTTTTTAATTACAAGTCTAGGACGAAGAGTATCGGTAAGTGCCTTTGGCTGCTCGTAGATTTCCTTGAGCATAAAGTGGGCATAACCGTTCTTTTCTGCAGAAGACAAATCCCAGTCAACATGGAACGGCTTACGGATAACCTTTTCACCATCCTCTGTATACAAATCAACATGGTCTGTATACAAAACAGCCATTTCCTGCTGCTCCAGGAAGTAAACCTCGCGGGTATATTCAAGAACTGCAGGAACATCGCTGGCAATAAAGTTTTCGCCATTACCAAGACCTACAATAAGCGGACTGTCTTTTCTTGCTGCTATAATTCTGTCCGGATAATCCTGACTGATAACACCAAGCGCATAGCTGCCTTCAAGCTTTGAGAGAGCTGTGCGAACTGCCTGAAAAATATCGCCTGTTTTTTCGTAGTAATAGTTTACAAGGTGGGCAATAACTTCTGTATCTGTCTGGCTTCGGAAAACAACTCCGTTTGACTGGAGTTTTTCCTTAAGCTTTGCATAGTTTTCAATAATTCCGTTGTGAACGACTGCGATTGAGCCGCTTACATTTGTATGAGGATGTGCGTTAATATCGCTAGGTTCGCCGTGAGTAGCCCATCTTGTATGACCAATTCCCAAAGAACCCTTTATAAACTCTTTTGAAACCTGCTCTTCCAGAAACTTGAGCGCACCCTTTGCCTTTTGAACAACAATGTTATCGTTTTCTGAAAGAACCGCAATTCCGGCACTGTCGTATCCACGGTACTCAAGTTTTTTCAAAGTGTTTATAAGAATCGGCGTAGCTTCTTTTTCGCCAACATAACCTACAATTCCGCACATTTTATCTCTCCTTATCGGACAATGATTGCCTCGCGTTCTGCACCAACAGAAACATATTTAATATGACAACCAATATTCTTTTCAATATATTCAACGTATTTTCGTGCTGCTTCTGGAAGCTTGTCCCACTCGCGTACACCAGAAATATCGCACTTCCAGCCTGGTACATATTCAATAACAGGCTTACAGTCCTTTAAGGCTACTGGGAATGGGAAGCGGTCTATCTTCTTACCGTTCAGCTCGTAGTGAGTTGTTACAGGAATCTTATCCATATAACTCAAAACATCGAGCTTTGTAAGGGCGATTGCAGTTGCAGCCTGAACTTCAACACCATAGCGTGTTGCAACTAAATCCAAAGAACCAACGCGGCGTGGACGACCAGTTTTTGCACCGTATTCGTTTCCTGCCTTGCGGAGCTCTTCAGCTTCATCACCAAACATTTCGCAAACAAATGGACCTTCGCCAACACAGGTTGCATAAGCCTTTACAACACCAATTACATCTGTAATTTTTGCTGAAGGAAGACCAGAACCAATTGGAGCAAATGCAGCTGAAGTGTTAGATGATGTTGTATAAGGATAAATACCATAATCCAGGTCGCGGAGAGAACCAAGCTGAGCTTCAAAAAGAATACTCTTTCCGGCAGCCTGTGCATCCTTTAAGAAAAGACCTGTATCACAGATGAATGGCTTAATCTTTTCACAAGCATCGTTCAACCAGGCATCGAGCTTAGCTTCTGTGTAAGGCTCTGCACCGTAAACCTTTGTAAGTGTAAGGTTTTTCCATTCCATTATGTCCAGAAGATGCTGTTTTAATTCTGCAGGATAAAAAAGCTCGCCTGCGAGAACTGTTTTTTTCTGGTATTTATCTGAATAGAAAGGTGCGATACCCTGTTTTGTTGAACCGTATTTTTTATCGGCAAGGCGCTGCTCTTCAAGTGCATCCAAATCGCGGTGCCATGGAAGAAGCAAAGAAGCCCTGTCACTTATCTTTAAATTATCTGGAGTAATGCTTATTCCTTTTGCTCTTACATCTTCAATTTCTTTGAAAAGATTTTCCGGGTCAAGTGCGACACCGTTACCAAGAATGTTTACAACGCCATCTCTGAAAATTCCCGATGGAAGAAGATGAAGGGCAAACTTTCCCTTTTCGTTGATTACAGTATGACCAGCATTTCCGCCACCCTGAAATCTAACAACTACATCATAATCTTGTGTGAGAAGGTCAACCATGCGACCTTTTCCCTCATCTCCCCAGTTAATTCCAACAATAGCACTGTTTTTCATAAATTACTCCAAAGATTTTCAAAAAATAAAAGGCAAAGATGTCTCGTGTTTTTACACCACAAAGACTTCCTTGCCTTTGCTTTTTGAATTTACTTAGTTTAACAGCGCGTGTCAATCAGTTTTAGAAAAAAGCTGATTGACATTTAGACCTCATTTAATTCTTATTTAGTCCTGCAAAGCTTCGTAGCCTTCTTCGCCGGTACGAACCTTTACAACATTCTGAACATCGTATACGAAGATCTTACCGTCGCCAATGTTACCTGTGTAGAGAACTTCCTTAGCGGCTGTGATAACCAGGTCAACAGGAACTTCACTCACTACGATGTCTACCTTAATCTTAGGCAGGAGGGTCATATCCATTTCAACACCACGGTATTTCTGAACGTTTCCGTGCTGCTGACCACAACCAAGTACGTTTGTAACTGTCATACCGGTTACGTTGATGTCGTTCATAGCTGCCTTGAGCTCGTCGAACTTGCTCTGGCGAGTAATGATTGTAACCATATGGAACTTTGCATCCGGACGTTCTGTAGCTTTTGTAACAGGAACAGCCTTTTCTACAGGAACGCTGCCTTCTGAACTAACTGCAGTTGCGCCACCTACTCCAGCTGCACCTTCTGTCATAACCTGTGGAGCCATGATGAAGCCTGCGTAGCTTGAATCAATACCGTGCTCAAGCTTATCAAGACCAACAATTTCTTCTTCCTTACTTGCACGCAAACCGTGTAATTTCTTAATAAGGCTGAAGGTAATAATCATACAAACTGTTGTCCAAGCAACGATTGTGAACTCACCAAGACACTGAACACCAAGGTGCTTTACACCGCCACCGTAGAACAAACCGTTTTCTACGTTGAACAAACCGTCAGACAAAGTTCCCCAGATACCGTTTGCAAGGTGAACTGCTACAGCACCAACAGGGTCATCAATATGAAGCTTAAGGTCAAGGAACTCTACAACTAATACTACTATAATACCTGCAACAATACCGATCACACTTGCACCAAGAGCGTCAACTGTAGCACAAGTTGGTGTGATTGCAACAAGACCTGCCAAAGAAGCGTTTAATGTCATAGAAACATCAGGCTTGCCGTTTTTGATCCAGGTAAAGATCATTGTTGTAACACAGGCAACTGCCGGAGCAATTGTTGTAGTTGTGAATACAGCAGCCAAACCACCTACACCAAGAAGCTGTGTACAAGCTGCACCGTTGAAGCCGTACCATCCGAACCAGAGGATAAAGGTTCCAAGAGCACCAAGTGTCAGAGAGTGACCAGGAATAGCGTGAACCTTTGTTACCTTTCCGTTCTTATCATAATCATACTTTCCAATACGTGGACCAAGGAAGATAGCACCAATCAAAGCAGCTGTACCACCAACCGAGTGAATTGCAGCACCACCGGCAAAGTCTACAAAACCAAGACCTACGAGCCAGCCCTGTGGGTTCCATACCCAACCAGCTTCAATCGGATAAACAACTGCAGAAATTACAGCTGAATAAATACAGTACGCACTGAATTTTGTTCGCTCTGCCATAGAACCGCTGACGATAGTAGCAGCAGTTGCGCAGAACACAAGGTTGAACACAAAGCTGGACCAGTCAAGCTCTGCAAACTTTGTGAACAACTGCATGTTCGGCTTTCCAATAAGCCCGAAGAAATAATTCTCACTCATCATCAGACCGAATCCAAGCAGCATGAACATTGGTGTACCAATACAGAAATCCATCAGGTTTTTCATGATAATGTTACCTGCGTTCTTTGCCCTCGTAAATCCGGTTTCTACCATTGCGAAACCACACTGCATAAAGAATACCAGTGCGGCACCAATCAAAAACCATACACTCCATACTTCACTCATAATAAAACCTCCAAAAAAAATGCCGCGTATCCTTCTCAGAAAACGCGGCACCTTTGCCAAAAATAATTTTTTATAAACTCTCTTCGTGGTAATACAATTTTTTATCTTACGCTGAACAACAAGTCACCGTAGCTTGGGAACGGCCACATCTCTTTTGGTGTGACAGTTTCAAGCTCGTCGGCGCACAGACGCAGTTCGTTCATTGCCGCAAAAACCTGCTCGCGGTAGAAGAATGCAGTCTTGCTTGAATCACCGGATTCGGCAACCTGCTTTGCCTGCATAACAGCCTGCTCAAGCTTCTCTGTCTTGTTGTAGATACAAGTTGTAAGGCAGGAAACCTTTTTAAGCATTGCACTTTCGTAAGTTGAATCACATTCACCGCAGGCAGCTTTTTTCAAACCGATAGTTTCAGCCAGTTTGTTAGCATACTTGCTTGCTGTTGGCAGAATATCTTTCTTAGCCATTTCAAGCATAGTTTCAGCTTCAATATTGATAATTTTTGAATAGTTTTCGTTGTGAATCTCAAAGCGGCTTGTAAGCTCAACCTTGCTGTAAACACCAAACTTTTCAAAAACCTTAACGTTCTTTTCATCAAGAATATGAACAAGAGCTTCCGGTGTAGATTTAAGATTGTAAAGACCGCGTTTTTCAGCTTCTTTAATCCAGGAATCATCATAACCGTTGCCGTTGAAGATAATTCTCTTGTGCTCTTTGATAGTTTTCAAAATCAAATCGTGGAGCGCACCCTTGAAGTCTTTTGCTTTTTCAAGGATATCTGCAAACTGGCTGAGCTCTTCTGCAACAACAGTATTTAAGAATACGTTTGCGCAGGCGATTGATTCGTTAGAACCGAGCATACGGAACTCGAACTTGTTGCCGGTAAAGGCAAATGGTGATGTTCTGTTTCGGTCTGTTGTATCCTTGCTGAACTCAGGAAGAACAGTAACACCAATCTGCATTTTTTCTTTTTCGTGCTTGCCGTAAGGCTTGCCCTGTTCAAGGCATTCAAGGATAGCACTAAGCTCATCTCCTAAGAAGATAGAGATGATTGCTGGAGGTGCCTCGTTAGCTCCAAGACGGTGATCGTTTCCGGCTGAAGCAACAGAGATTCTCAACAAATCCTGATACTCGTCAACAGCCTTAATAATTGCACAGAGGAAGAGGAGGAACTGTGCATTCTGGTCAGGTGTTGCACCAGGATCAAGAAGGTTCTTTCCAGTATTTGTGGAAATAGACCAGTTGTTATGTTTACCGCTGCCGTTTACACCAGCAAAAGGTTTTTCGTGCAAAAGACAAACCATTCCATGGCGAGAGGCAACCTTTCTCATCATTTCCATTGTAAGCTGGTTGTGATCACAGGCAAGGTTTGTTGTACTGAAGATTGGAGCAAGCTCGTGCTGAGCTGGAGCAACTTCGTTATGTTCTGTTTTAGCAAGAATTCCAAGCTTCCAGAGCTCACGGTTCAAATCCTTCATATATTCCTGAACACGTGGTTTAATCATACCAAAGTAGTGATCCTCAAGCTCCTGTCCTTTTGGAGCCTTTGCACCAAACAGTGTACGGCCTGTATAGATTAAGTCTTCACGTTTGTCGTAAACACTCTTGTCTACAAGGAAGTATTCCTGCTCTGGACCAACAGTTGTTTTTACGCTTGTAACATTCTCATTGCCTTCGAAAAGCTTGAGCACGCGAACAGCCTGTTTGCTGATTGCCTGCATAGAACGGAGCAACGGAGTCTTTTTATCAAGAGCTTCTCCTGTATAAGAACAGAAAGCAGTTGGAATACAAAGGGTTCCATCTTTAATAAATGCATACGAAGTTGGATCCCAGGCTGTATAACCGCGGGCTTCGAAAGTTGCTCTAATTCCACCACTTGGGAAAGAAGAAGCATCCGGCTCACCCTGAACAAGCTCTTTTCCGCTGAACTCCATAATTACTCGTCCACCGTCTACAGGCTCAATAAAGCTGTCGTGTTTTTCGGCAGTAATACCTGTGAGCGGCTGGAACCAGTGTGTATAATGAGTAGCACCTTTTTCAATTGCCCAGTCTTTCATTGCATTTGCAACAACAGTAGCAACTGATGCATCAAGCTTTTCGCCACCTTCAATAGTTTTCATAAGCTGCTTGTAAGTTTCCTTAGGCAAGCGTGCTTTCATAACTGTTTCATTAAAAACGTTTTCACCAAAAATAGGGGTTACTTCGTCCATTTTAATCCTCCTGAAAAAATAAAAGGCGCTGTATGCTTTCCGGAGCGTCCTCCAGAAAAAATACAGCGCCTTTGCTAAATTACAGTGTTATAAAAAACAAAAAGGTCGCAAGAACATAATTCCTGCGACCTCATTGCCGTTTGATATTGTTGTTATACATTTTCGCTAAAAAAAAGTCAATAGCGGAATAAAAAATATTTTATGTTTTTTTTATACGACCTTTATCTGATACGAACCCAAGATTTTCAAAAGTTCGCACTTTTCTGAAAGCTCGCCGACCATTGTCCTGCCCTCTTCCGAAAGCAGTGAGCCCTGAGCTTCTACAAAAAAGTAATATTCCCACGCAAGCCTTCTCTGTGGTCGGCTTCTAAGTTCCGTCATATTAAAGCCGTGGTCACCAATTACATTGAGCGCCTTTGCAAGCGAACCGGACTGGTTTGCCACTGTAAACATCATGATAAAATAATCATCATCCTTGCGCTCTTCTTCTTCTTTTTTATAGCGGGAAAAAACTGCAAAGCGGGTTCTGTTGTCTTCGCTTTCGTTTATGTTTTCTTCAAGCACTTCAAGGTTATAAAGCTTAGCAGTTTCAATACTTGCAATAGCACCAAGAGTGATGTCGTTCTGATCTGCAACCTGTTTTGCACCGAGCGCCGTATTGCTTGCGTGTACCACCTGGTAGCCGTGCTCGCGAATAAACTCACTGCATTGTTCGAGTGCATGCGGATGACTTACAACCGATTTTATAGAATCAATAGTAGTTCCTTTTACACCAAGCAGATTCTGTACAACAGTAAGCTCGTAAACCTCAGTAATAAAAAGTGAACCGTGAAACATAAGGTCACTAACCTGGCTTACTTCGCCCGCAAAGCTGTTTTCTATAGGAAGAACCGCAAAATCACACTTACCTTTTTCTACTGCCTGATACGCACTTCTGAAATCCTGAAAAGAAACGAGAGTATCATCTGGAAAGATTTTTCGGGCAGCTATACTTGCAAATGCCCCTTCAATACCGTTATAGGCAATTCTTTTTTTCGAATTATTTGAACTTGTCAAAATCATTGGTATACAGAATAATGATTTATGTGAAAAAATCAATATATTCTTTGAAAAAAACACAAATACCTATTGACATAGTAGGTAATACATAGTATCTTTATCCTATCAACCAACTAGGTAATAAAAAACTAAATTGTCGCAGTAACACGGCAATAATAAAAAGGAGATTATTATGGCAAACATCAAACAGAGTGCATTGGAATTAATTGGAAAAACACCACTTTTACAGTTAAACGGTTATTCAAAAACAGCAGGAATAAAAGACGCAACAATCCTTGCAAAGCTTGAATATTTGAATCCGGCTGGAAGCGTAAAAGACAGAATCGCGCTTGCAATGATTGAAGATGCTGAGCAGAAGGGAATCTTAAAACCTGGTGCTACAATCATCGAACCAACCTCTGGAAACACTGGTATTGGACTTGCATCGGTTGCAGCTGCAAAAGGCTACAAGGCTGTTCTCACACTGCCAGAAACAATGAGTGTTGAACGCCGCAATCTTCTTAAAGCTTACGGTGCAGAGCTTGTTCTTACAGAAGGAGCAAAAGGAATGAAGGGAGCAATTGCTAAGGCAGAAGAGCTCCAGAAATCAACACCGGGAAGCATTATTCTTGGACAGTTTGTAAATCCTGCTAACCCAGCAGTTCATAAGAAAACAACTGGTCCTGAAATCTGGGAACAGACAGATGGCAAGGTAGATATTTTTGTGGCCGGTGTAGGAACTGGTGGTACTTTGACAGGTGTTGGTGAATATCTTAAATCACAGAATCCAAACGTAAAGATTGTTGCAGTTGAACCAGCTACAAGCCCTGTTCTTTCAAAGGGAACAGCAGGTGCTCACAAGATTCAGGGAATTGGCGCAGGCTTTGTACCAGATGTTCTTAACACAAAGATTTATGATGAAATTATCCCTATTGAAAACGAAGATGCCTTTACAGAAGGCCGAGCATTTGCCCGTAGTGAAGGTATTCTTGTTGGTATTTCAAGTGGTGCCGCTCTTAAAGCAGCAAGCATTCTTGCAAAGCGCCCTGAAAATAAAGGAAAGAACATTGTAGTTCTTTTGCCAGATTCAGGCGACCGCTACCTTTCAACACCACTTTTCAGTGATAACTAATGATTACTAAATCATAAAAAAATGGCTGTCCATTTTCTGGACAGCCATTTTTTTATTTTCCAAAATATTTTTTAATGCGTTCAATAGCTTCTATAGTTCGCTCTCTGCTACCAAAGCCTGTAAGCCTCAGGTAGCCTTCACCCTTCTTTCCAAAGCCACTTCCCGGCGTTCCAACAACCTGACACTTATCCAAAAGTTCATCAAAGAAGCTCCAGCTTGTATAACCTTCTGGAATCTGCAGCCAGACATACGGTGAGTTTTTACCACCAAAGGCCTTAAAGCCTGCAGCGGTAACTCCTTCATAAATAAGGCGCGCATTTTCACGATAGAACGAAAGATTTTCCTGAATCTGCTTTTGTCCTTCCTTTGAGTAAACAGCCTCTGCCGCACGCTGTGTAATATACGAAACTCCGTTGAACTTTGTTGACTGACGGCGCATCCACAGAGCATTCAGCTCAGTACCGTCAAAAACTAAATCGTGAGGAACAACTGTGTAACCGCAGCGTAAGCCTGTAAAACCAGCTGTCTTAGAAAAAGAACGAAGCTCAATTGCACAAGTCTTAGCACCTTCAATTTCGTAAATTGAACGAGGGATATCCGGTTCTGTTACAAAAGCTTCGTAAGCAGAATCAAAAAGAATAAGACTGTGATGTGCATTTGCATAATCAACCCATTTTTTAAGGTAGCTTTTTGGTGCAACAGTTCCAGTCGGGTTGTTCGGGAAGCAAAGATAGATTATGTCTGCAACCTTATCGCCCTCTTTTGGAAGTTCCGGCAAAAAATTTGTTTCTTCGCCGCATGGCATAATGATGATGTTTTTGCCGCGACCATTCATAACATTTGTATCTATATAAACAGGATAAACCGGGTCGCAGATTGCAACTGTATTGTCAGTATCAAAAATATCACCTATATTTCCGCAGTCAGATTTTGCACCATCTGAAAGGAAAATCTCATCGCGCTGCAGGCTAATTCCACGTTCGGTATAGTCGCAGCGAAGGATAGCATCAAGAATAAACTCGTAGCCCTGCTCCGGCGGATATCCACGGAACGTTTTCTCCTCAGCCATTTCATCAACAGCCTTATGCATTGCTTCAATTACTGCAGGACAAATCGGGCGGGTTACATCACCAATTGAAAGCTTTATAACATCTGAATCCGGATGAGCCGCAATAAACTCACGGGTTTTTCTACCAACAGTAGAAAAAAGATAACTCGCTTCCAGATCTAAAAAGTTTTTGTTTATTTTCATAGCGGTTTTACACTCCTTAAAAAACCGATAAACGGTCATAATTTTATTTCACCAGTAAACACTGTCTCTGCCGGCCCAGTCATAAATACACTTTCACCCTCTTTACCGCTCCACTCTATCTGCAAGTCTCCGCCAAGAAGATGAACAGTAATTTTTTCTCCTGCATCAACAAGTCCGTTTAATATTGCCGCAACAACTGTTGCACAAGTTCCGGTTCCACACGCAAGTGTTTCTCCTGTTCCACGTTCCCAAACCCGCATCCAGATTGTGCGCCTGTTTTCCACAAAAGCAAACTCAGTGTTTGTGCGCTCCGGGAAAAAGCTGTCGTGTTCAAAAAGCGGCCCAACCTCGCAAACAGGAAACTCAGAAGGCTTTTTATCAATAAATACAACTGCGTGAGGATTCCCCATAGAAACGCACGTAATCTTATATTCTTTGCCGTCGATTGTAAGCGGGTGCATTATAACGTGACCATTCTTGAGCCCTTCCGGGACAAGTGCAGAAGCTGCTACAGGAATCTTTGCGGGTTCAAGAATCGGGCTTCCCATATCGACAGAAAGGCGGGTAACCTTATCTCCGGGCTTACCTTCAACTACGGTCAAAACCTTTACCGCCCCCATAGATTCAACAGTAAACTCGCGCTTATCTGTAAGGCTGGCATCGTAAACATATTTTCCCACGCAACGGATTCCGTTTCCGCACATCTGACTTCGGCTTCCGTCTGCATTGTACATAACCATTTCAAAATCAGCTTTTTTACCTTTTTTTATCAGGATGATTCCGTCGCCGCCAATTCCAAAATGCCTGTCTGAAAGAGCAATTGCAGCTGCCTTTTCATCATCAATCACACCTTTAGAGCTGTCCGTGCAGTCAAAATAAATATAATCATTTCCGCAGCCGTGCATTTTAGTAAACTTCATAGAACTAATAAAACCTCCTGCATAAAAAAAGGTCGTGGACATATTTCCGCGCAAAAATGCACCAGAAAAATATCTACGACCTCTTTGTCTTATAACTCAGTTTTACCGATTAGGACCGAAATTGTCAATAACACAGCTTTTTTACATCAATAATACATTCTTGACACAACTCCACCAAAGCTTTATAACTACCATAATAATTCTATTAAAGAGCAAAGGCGCTCATTCGATTTTCCGGATTTTTCGGTAAATGGAATGAGCGTTTTTTTTGGAGGTCGCATGTCAAACGTTTCAGGTTCATACACTTTTGATGCCGGACAGGTTTATAAGGCCTGTATAGAATGGATTCAGGGCTGGTTTTCAGCAAATGCGAACAGCAAAACAATTACCGTAATCGGAATCTCAGGCGGAAAGGATTCTGCCCTAACCGCTAAGCTTCTTACAGATGCTCTTGGAAAAGACCGAGTTGTTGGCGTAATGCTTCCAAATGGTGAGCAAAAGGATATTGCCGACAGCCAGAAGGTTTGCAGCTTCCTTGGAATAAAAAATTACACAATCAACATCAACAATGCATATAACGGACTGACAGACGAGCTGCAGAAATATCTGCCTGCTGATGACTACAGCTATACAAACTATAAAACAAACACTCCTGCCCGACTCCGTATGACAACTCTTTACGGAATTGCCGCAGTTTTAGGCAACGCAATGGTAGCAAACACCTGCAACTTAAGCGAAGACGTTATGGGCTACAGTACCTTCTACGGCGACAGTGCCGGAAGCTTTGCACCAATCAGCAAGCTTACAACGGACGAAGTAGTTGCCCTTGGAGATTATGCCGGCATGCCAAAAGAAATTATGCACAAGGCGCCAAGCGACGGAATGTGTGGCAAAACTGATGAAGAAAGTCTTGGCTGGACGTATCACGAAGTAAACGAGCTTATAAGAGAAAATAAAAAAGGCCCTCACTACGAAGATATAATTGAGCGCTGGAAGAAAAACAAGTTTAAGCTCGATATAATTCAGCTGCCTTGCTTTGTTCCAGAGCTCCCGCTTTATTCAGTCTGGGGAGCAAAATGATTGAGGATGTCAAAATGAGCAAAGCATATTTGATTCTTGCAGACGGCACTGTTTTTAAAGGCAGCTCTATTGGAGCAACAGGCACCACAATCGGCGAAACAGTTTTTACCACCGGTATGACAGGCTACATAGAAACCCTCACCGACCCAAGCTACTTCGGCCAGATTGTAACGCAAACCTTCCCGCTCATCGGCAACTACGGCATAATCCCCACAGATTTTGAAAGCAAAAAATGCTGGGTACGCGGCTACATAGTTCGCGAGCTGTGCGACTCTCCTTCAAACTTCCGCTGCGACGGTACGCTGGACTCCTTCTTAAAAAGTCAGAACATAGTCGGAATCTGCGGAATAGACACCCGCGCCTTAACAAAACGACTTCGCGAATCTGGCGTAATGAACGGAATGATTGTAAGCGGAACTGAAACTCCAGTTGTTACCGACGAGCTTCTCGAAAAAATCCGCAAATATAAAATAGAACAAGCCGTAGAAACAGTAAGCTGTAAGGAGGGGGAAGTCTCCCCCTGCGCTCCAGCCTCCTCGCAAGCTGCGGTGGCTTCCTCTACCCCCTCTGCAGGGGTGTCCCCCGCAACGCCCCCAGCTTCTTCTATACCGCACATTGTTCTCTGGGATTTTGGTGCAAAAGCAAACATTCAGCGCGAGCTTGAAAAACGCGGTTGCACTGTAACTGTAGTGCCTTGCGAAACAACCGCAGAACAAATCCTCGCGCTTAAACCAGATGGACTTATGTTGAGCAATGGTCCCGGCGACCCTGCAGATAATACAGGTATAATTCAGGAGATTCAAAAGCTTTGTAATTTTGGCAAGCTGCCAATCTTTGGAATCTGTCTTGGCCACCAAATGCTCGCACTTGCACGAGGCTGCAAAACGAGCAAGCTTAAATATGGTCACCGCGGCGGAAACCATCCGGTAAAAGACACAGCAACCGGCCGCGTCTACATCACCAGCCAGAACCACGGCTACGCCGTAGAAACAGACACTCTTCCAGCGTTTGCCACCTTAAGCTTTTACAATGTAAACGACAACACCTGCGAAGGAATCTCTTATAAAGATATCCCTGCCTTTAGCGTGCAGTTCCACCCCGAAGCATGCGGCGGCCCGCACGATACTAATTTTCTGTTTGATGAATTTGTAGAGATGATTAAACGGAGGATAAACTAAGATTATGCCACTTAATAAAAATATACACAAAGTTATGGTAATTGGTTCCGGACCAATCATTATCGGGCAGGCTGCAGAGTTTGACTATGCCGGAAATCAGGCTTGCCGTGCGTTAAAAAGTCTTGGACTTGAGGTTTGTCTTGTAAACTCAAATCCGGCTACACTTATGACAGACAAAAGCATGGCAGACGAAATCTACATTGAGCCGCTTACGCTGCGCACTGTTGAACGAATCATAGAAAAAGAAAAACCTGATTCTCTGCTTTCTACTCTCGGCGGACAAACAGGACTAACCCTCAGCATGGAGCTTGCAAAATCGGGCTTTCTGGAGGCGCACAATGTTCAGCTGCTTGGAGCAGTGCCCGAAACGATAGACAAGGCTGAAGACCGCCAGATGTTCAAGGATATGATGGAAAAAATCGGGGAACCGGTAATTCCTTCAAAAGTTGTAACAACCTACGAGGATGCAATTGATTTTGTTCACAATGAAATTGGATTGCCTGCAATTATCAGACCGGCGTTTACGCTTGGTGGAACAGGTGGTGGTATTTGCCGCACAGAAGCAGAGCTCGATGAAATTGTTCACAACGGCCTGCACCGCTCGCCAATTCATCAGATTCTGGTAGAAAAATGTATAAGCGGCTGGAAGGAAGTTGAGTTTGAGGTTATGCGTGATTCAACAGGTAACGTAATTACTGTCTGTTCAATGGAAAACGTAGACCCGGTTGGCGTTCATACAGGAGACTCAATTGTAGTTGCACCAACGCTCACGCTTGCTGATAAAGAATATCAGATGCTTAGAACTGCGGCCCTCAACATTATCAGCGAATTGAAAATTGAAGGTGGCTGTAACTGCCAGTTTGCACTTAATCCCGACAGCTTTGAATACGCTGTAATCGAAGTAAACCCACGTGTATCACGCTCATCTGCACTTGCAAGTAAAGCAACCGGCTACCCTATTGCAAAGGTTGCCGCTCTTATTGCAGTTGGCTTTACGCTTGATGAGATTCCGAACTTTGTCACAAAGAAAACAAAAGCCTGCTTTGAACCAGTGCTAGACTATGTTGTTGTAAAAATGCCGAAGTTCCCGTTCGATAAGTTTGTATATGCTGCACGAAAGCTTGGTACACAAATGAAAGCTACCGGCGAAGTGATGGCGATTGGACAGAGCTTTGAAGAAGCACTTCTTAAGGCTGTACGTGGTGCCGAGCTTAAAACAAGTTCCCTTGATCTGCCAGCCTTTGCCCGCGAAAGTGACGACAAAATCAAAACAATTGTAGGTCAGTGTACCGACCAGAGAATCTTTGCAATTTACCAGGCTTTAAAGCGCGGACTTATGACCGTTGAACAGATTCATGACATTACAAAAATTGACAGATGGTTCCTGTGGAAGGTAGAGAATATAATAAAAATGGAAACAGCCGGGGTTTTAGGGGGTAAATCAGCAAAGCTGATGAACCACCTAGGAGAGGGGGAAGTGGAAACCCGCGCAGCGGGTTGCAACGGGGGGGAGACTTCCCCCGCATCCACACTTCTCTACCCGCCGGCCTCCTTCAAAATGGTAGACACCTGCGCCGGAGAGTTTGCAGCTGAAACTCCGTATTTCTATTCCACAAGCTGCGAACCAGACGGCTCAATCGGCGAAAACGAAGCAGAAGCATACCTGGAAGAAATGCACAGCTAATTCCGGCTTCGCATATCGATTTTACTCTTTCACAGTCTCTTTTTTTTGTGCTATAGTAATCACTATGCCAATCCAAGATTTTATTGAAAGCAAAAATATCCGGTTAGACCAGCAGCTCAGATTCACTGCCGAAATTGACAAAATGACAAGCATCCTCAGACGCACAATGCTCATTGATGATTCACGCCGTGAAAATGATGCAGAACATTCCTGGCACATTGCGGTTATGGCGCTTCTTTTTACAGAATACGCAGCTGAGCCAGTTGATATTGGTCGGGCTGTAAAAATGTGTGTTGTCCATGATTTAATAGAAATCTACGCGGGCGACACCTTTGCCTACGATGCAGCCGGCAACAAGGATAAGGCTCAGCGGGAACAGGCTGCCGCCGACAAGCTTTTTGCAATGCTCCCAAAAGAACAGGGAGACGAAATCAGAAGTCTCTGGGAAGAGTTTGATGCAATGCAAACCGCAGATGCAAAATACGCCGCCTGTATGGACAGACTTCAGCCATTTCTGCATAATACGCTGACCGGCGGACATACCTGGGTAGAAAGCGGCACAAATCGGGCTTCCGTAGAAAAACGAATGGCTATAATAAAAGAGTTTATGCCGACGGTTTACAAATGGATTGAACAGAATCTGGATAATGCAATTCAGAAGGGCTGGCTCAAAGCCTAAGGAAAATTGTAAGCAAAATATTTACGCGGTAAAAATTATAAAAAGGAGATAGACGAAATGGTAAAGCACATTATTGTATGGACGCTCAAGGATATGCCGGAAGAAGAAAAAACTTCTGTAAAGGCAGAAATCAAAGCCGGACTTGAAGGACTTAAAGGTAAAATCCCAGGGCTTATTGAAATTAATGTCAGAACAGAAGGCAGACTTGGTTCTTCCACTGGAGACCTTATGCTCGACTCCACCTTTGAATCTAAAGAAGCACTCGAAGCCTATTCAAAGCATCCGGACCACGTAGCTGTTGCTTCAAACAAGGTTCGCCCGTTCACCGCAACAAGATCCTGCATAGATTTTGAAGTTCCACTTAATCTCGGCGAAATAAAAGTCGGCTATCCTGACTGCTGCTTTATGGTTGGAAAAGAATTTTTCCGCTACAGAACCGGTGCAATCATAATCGAAAACGGCTGCCTGCTCGCAATCACTAATCCTACATCTCCTTACTACTACTCTGTCGGCGGCGGCGTACATATGAATGAAACTGCCGAAGAATGCATTATCCGTGAAGTAAAAGAAGAAACCGGTGTTGATTATGAAATCGACCATCTTGCTGTTGTATGTGAAAACTTCTTTGAAGGACACGACCCTGCCTTTGACGGCTTAAACTGCCACGTTCTTGAGTTCTACTTCCTTATGAAGAGCCGCGGTTCACAGGAGCTCAATTCTCAAAGCTTCGGCTGGAACGGCGCAAAAGAATCTATCGGATGGATTCCGCTGGATGAGCTGCCAAATGCCAGTATAAAACCGGACTTTCTTAAAACAAGAATCCCGGAAATATTAAAAGCAAAGCAGCCGATTCACGTTGTAAATGATGAGCGCGCACGGAAATAATTTTTTTTAAGCTATCTTCCCACACTTCAACAAAAGTGATATATTATCTTCAACAACGAAGTTGAATTGTCAATGGCGACCCTGTTTTTCGTGGGGTCGCCATTTTTTTTATACTGGGAGCTAAAGATGGAAAATCGAACTATAATTGTTCTGGGTTCTGGACCTATTCGAATTGGACAGGGAATTGAGTTTGATTATGCGAGTGTTCAGTGTGTACGCGCGTTGAAAAAGCTGGGCTACGAAGTTGCAATCATCAACAATAACCCGGAAACCGTTTCAACCGATTTTGACACAGCGGACCGACTTTACTTTGAGCCACTCACCGGCGAAGATGTAATGAACGTTATCCGCACGGAAAAACCTCTTGGAGTAGTTGCAGCCTTCGGCGGACAGACAGCCATAAATCTTACAAAATATCTGGACAAGCAGGGAGTTCCTATTCTGGGAACAAGTGCCGATTCAATCGACCTTGCCGAAGACCGTGAACGTTTTGAAGAGCTTTGCGATCGGCTTGGAATCAAACGTCCAAAGGGAGTAACCGTTTTCACAGAAGCAGAAGCTCTTGAAGCAGCTGCCCGAATAACCTACCCCGTTCTGCTCCGCCCAAGCTATGTACTCGGCGGCCAGAATATGATTATTGCAAACACCCCGGCCGACGTAAAGGAATACATGGCAATCATCCTCAGACAGAAAATTGAAAACCCGGTTTTAATCGATAAATATATGGAAGGAATTGAGCTTGAAATTGACGGAATCTGCGACGGCGAAGAGGTCCTTCTCCCGGGAATAATGCAGCACATTGAACGAACAGGTATCCATTCCGGAGACTCAATCGCCGTTTATCCAAGCTGGTCAATCAGCGAGAAACTAAAAGAAAAAATCGTTCGCCAGTCAACCGATCTTGCCCTTGCACTTGGTACAAAAGGACTCGTAAACATCCAGTATTTAATCTGGAACGATGACCTCTATATAATAGAAGCAAACCCTCGTTCCAGCCGAACCGTGCCTTATTTGAGCAAGGTTACCGGCATTCCAATGGTCGAGCTTGCAACCCGCGCTATGATGGGCGAAAAAATCCGCGACATGGGTTTTGGAACAGGTCTCTACCGCACCCCAAATTATTTTGCCGTAAAGGTTCCTGTATTCAGCTTTGAAAAGCTTATGGATGTAGATACAGCGCTCGGTCCGGAAATGAAATCCACCGGTGAAGTTCTTGGAATTGCCCCAACCCGCGAAGAGGCTCTTTTCAAAGGAATGATTGCCGCCGGAATAAAAATGATTCATCCTCATAATCAACAGGAGGGTATCTTGTTTAGCGTAAAGAAAATGGATCTCCCGGAATTGCCTGCCCTCGCCCGCCGCTTCTACGACCTTGGCTTTAAGCTCTACGGCACCAGCGGTAATGCAGACACCATTGAACGAAGCGGCATTCCCGTAACCCACGTTGCCAAGGTCCACGAAAATATAAATGACAACATCATCACTCTGCTCGACTCCGGCAAAATCGCTTACGTAATTTCCACTTCCGCCAAGGGCCGCAACCCCGATGCCGAAAGCGTTAAATTCCGCCGCCACGCCGTCGAACGCGACATAGAATGCCTTACCGCCCTGGACACTGCCACCGCCTTAGCAGAGTGTCTGGAAAGCGGGCTAACTGAGGAAGATATAAGTCTGGTGGATATTACGAAAATCTAACCAGATACAGAGTTTTGTCATTTGATAACGGCACGGAAATCAGTCTTACAAATTGAGTTCTAAAAAATAGCGTGAAGGAGAGAGACGGCTTGCAAAAACACTCTGATGTGCTGCCGCTTTGGCGGCAAACGTATAAAATTACAAGGCACATCAGCGTGTAGCACGCGAGCGTGCGGTTTTGAAAGACGTAACTCGACTGGAAGCTATTTTTTTGTGCATATACAATTACAAAACTGATTTCCGTAGCAGGCACTTGAAAAAACTTTATTGCAGTATTATTATTACTTATACGGCAAAGGGGTCGTAGATATTATTTCGTTTAATTACGAGGTAGTGTCTACGACCCCTTTTTTTGTTTTGATACGAATTGGATTATCGGGAGGAAAGATATGTCAAAGTTTATTTTTGTAACTGGTGGAGTTGTATCGGGACTTGGAAAAGGAATTACAGCGGCAAGCCTTGGACGTCTTTTAAAATGCCGCGGATTAAAAGTAGCATCTCAAAAGCTTGACCCTTATATGAATGTTGACCCGGGTACAATGAGTCCATTCCAGCACGGAGAGGTTTTTGTAACAGACGACGGCGCAGAAACTGACCTTGATCTTGGTCACTACGAAAGGTTTATTGATGAAAACCTCACCCGTTATTCTAACTTAACAAGTGGACGTGTTTACTGGAATGTTCTTAACAAGGAACGACAGGGCGAATATCTTGGCCAGACAGTTCAGATTATTCCGCACGTTACAAACGAAATTAAAGATTATATTTTAAAGAATGCCGAGGTTTCCGGCGCAGATGTTTGTATTGTAGAAATCGGTGGTACAATTGGTGATATTGAAAGTCAGCCGTTCCTGGAAGCAATTCGTCAGCTGGCGCTTGAGGTTGGAAGAAGAAACTGCCTTTTTATTCACGTTTGTCTTGTTCCATATATCAGTGGTTCAGATGAGTATAAAAGCAAACCAACTCAGCACTCTGTAAAGGAGCTTATGGCAGTAGGAATCCATCCTGATATTATTGTTGCCCGCTGTGATAAAGATATTCCTGAGGACATTCGCAAAAAGATTTCCCTTTTCTGTAATGTTGGTGAAGATTGCGTTATTAATAATACAACCTGCCGAAGTCTTTATGAAGTTCCTCTTATGCTTCACGCTCAGAATATGGATGATGTTGTTTGCCGTGATTTAGGAATTGAAACTCATTCAGACGGTAAAGCACTTGCTGAATGGTCAAAAATGGTAGAGACAATTCATGCACGTGAGGGTGAAATTCAAATTGCACTGGTCGGCAAGTATGTAAAGCTTCATGATTCTTATTTGAGCATAATTGAATCATTGAACCATGCAAGCTTTGTTATAGGCAAAAATCTTAAGATTAAATGGGTTGATTCTGACAGTGTAACTGACCAAAGTGCTCCTGAGATTTTTGCTGATTGTGCAGGAATTATTTTACCAGGTGGTTTTGGTCACCGCGGTATTGAAGGAATGATAAGCGCCTGCCGTTACGCAAGAACACATAAGCTTCCATATTTTGGTATTTGTCTTGGCATGCAGATTGCAGTTATTGAGTTTGCACGTTCTGTACTTGGTTATGCAGATGCCAACAGCCGCGAGTTTGACGAGCTTTGCGAACATCCTGTAATCGATTTGATGAAAAACCAGGAAGGTGTAATTAAAGGCGGTACAATGAGACTTGGAAGCTATCCATGTAAGGTTGCTGCCGATACAATTCTTGCAAAAGCCTATAAGAGTAATTTAATCAACGAGAGACACCGTCACCGCTACGAGTTCAACAACGACTTCCGCAAGCAGATGCTTGAAGCAGGGCTCAAAATCAGCGGAACTTCTCCGGACGAAACTCTTGTTGAAGCAGTTGAGATTGAAGGTCAGTTCCATGTGGGCGTTCAATTCCACCCAGAGTTTAAATCAAGACCTAATAACGCCGGACCACTGTTTGTGGAATTCTTGAAAGCGTGTGAAGGATAAGATAAAATAAAATATTGAGGAAAAAACTATGTATTCAAAAAGCGATGTTTTAGAGTATGTACAGGAAGAAGATGTAAAGTTTGTACGTCTGGCTTTTTTTGATTTACGCGGTGTTCAGAAAAATATTTCTATTATGGCAGGACAGCTTGCGAGTGCTTTTGAAAACGGCGTGAGCTTCGATGCTTCAGCTATCTATGGCTTTGAATCACCTGAAAAATCCGATTTATTTTTACATCCGGATCCAACAACAATTTCTATCCTTCCGTGGCGACCAAACACGGGAAAGGTTGTCCGCATGTTCTGTACAATTTCTTATGCAAACGGAACCCCTTACAAAAAGGACTGCCGCACTCTTCTTTTAAATGCCGTTCAGAAGGCTAAAAAGGATTATGGAATGGAGTTCCGCTTTGGTACAGAAATTGAGTTCTATCTTTTTAAGCTAGACGAAAACGGATTCCCGACAAAGATTCCTTTTGATAATGCAAGTTATATGGATATTGCACCGGAAGATAAGGGTGAAAACATCCGTCGTGAAATCTGCTTTACACTGGAGCAGATGGGCATTCAGCCGGAAGCAAGTCACCACGAGGAAGGTCCAGGCCAGAACGAAATTGACTTCCACTACTCCGATGCTCTTTCTGCCGCAGACAATGCCGCAACCTTTAAATGGATTGTAAGAACCCGTGCCGCAAGTGCTGGTCTTTATGCAGACTTTTCACCAAAACCTCTTGTAGATAAAGCAGGCAGCGGTTTCCATATCAACATTTCCTGCTCCGATAATTCTAAAAAACGAAATGTTCTTGCAGGAATCTTAAAGCATGCTGAAGAGATTACCTACTACATGAACTGCACGGAAGGCTCTTACAACAGACTTGGTTCCTGGAAGGCACCACGCTACATTGCCTGGGGTCACGAAAACCGTTCAACCTTTATCCGAGTACCGGCAACCACAAACGAAGATGCAAGCCGTTTAGAAATCCGTACACCGGACTGCGAATGTAATGTGTACATTGTATTTACACTTTTAATTCATGCAGCACTGGACGGAATTAAAAACAATCTTGAGCCGCCGGAAGCAATAAATGAAAATCTTTTTAAAGCTTCTGCAAAGCTCCCTACACTGCCCGACACTCTCGATTCTGCAAAGAAAATTGCTGAGGGAAGTTCATTTATCAAGGAAGTTCTTGGATTCTAAAAATGACAGAAGATACCCACAGCGTTTTAGTTGTAACAAAAGATGTAAAGCTTTCCTCAACTGTAAGCGTTATGCTCATGCCACCGCTTTTTGAAACAGAAGTTATAACCGACTTCAACGAAGCGCGCCGCAGGGTTTCTGAGCGTGTCTATAACATTATCCTTGTTGATTATGCTGAAGGAAGCGGTGCTGATTTTGCAATTGATGCTTCGGAATCCTTGAGTACAATTCTGCTGCTTACTCCGCAACAGCTTTTTGAAGAAGTCAGCTACCGCGTAGAAGGCTATGGCATAATTACAATGCCAAATCCATTTGATCAGTATTATTTTTACAATATGATAAAGGCGGCAATTGCCGTTCAATACAAAGTGCAGGTGCTTTCCAGCCAGACCACAAAGCTTAAGGTTAAAATGGAAGAAATTAAGCAGGTAAACCGTGCAAAAATGCTTTTAATGCAGAACATGAATATGACAGAGCCAGAAGCTCACCGCTATATAGAAAAAGAGGCAATGGACCGCAGTATGAAACGTATTGCCATTGCCGAAGAAATTATCCGAAGAATGGGCTAAGACGATAAGCTTAAAACAATACTAAACCGGATACACACCGCTAAAGCAACCCTTACAGAACGAATCTGCGCCGAACGCACGAACCATTCCCTCCAGACTGATAAATGCAAGCGAATCTGCTCCAATTTCTTTTCGTATTTCTTCAAGCTCATGCGTACTTGAAATAAGCTCACTTTTACTTGGAGTGTCAATTCCAAGGTGACAGGGAAACTTAACCGGCGGCGAAGAAACCCTGAAATGAACCTCTTTCGCACCGGCGCGCCTCAGTATTTGAACAAGGCGGCGACTCGTAGTTCCGCGCACAATTGAATCATCAATCACTATAACTTTTTTCCCTTCAAGATCACTGCGGATTGCATTAAGCTTTACATAAACCATATTCTCGCGTTCCTTCTGCGTTGGAGCAATAAAGGTTCGCCCGATATATTTGTTTTTAATAATTCCAGTTACATACGGAATACCACTGGCTCTGGCATAGCCCTGTGCCGCTCCAAGTCCACTGTCCGGTACGCCAATTACAACATCTGCATCCACCGCCGATTCCTGTGCAAGCACCTCTCCCATACGATAGCGCACTTCTTGAACAGAAATCCCGTCAATCACAGAATCTGGCCTTGCAAAATAAACATACTCAAAAATACAAGTCTGCTTGTCTGGCTTTTTCTCTGCACGAATTGACTTTACGCCATCACGGTTAATTACGATAACCTCGCCCGGTTCAATATCACGCAAGAACTCACCGTTCACTGCATCTACTGCACAGGATTCAGAAGCAAGAATATAAGAATCTCCGGAAGTGATTTTTCCAATACAAAGCGGGCGGATTCCATTCGGGTCTCGAACGCCGATAAGCATATTTTCAGTCATAATGCAGAGCGCAAATGAGCCCTTTATCATACCGGCAGTCTGTACTACCGCTTCTACAAATCTTTTCTGGTTTTCGCTGCTGGAAAAATTATCGTCAGTGCAGGAGCCCGGTTTTCCACCTTTTTCAATAAACTTTCGGACAATCAGCTTTAAAATAACTTCTGTATCACTTGAGGAAGAAAAGGTACTGCCACTGTCTTCCAGCATTTCACGCAGCTCTTCGTAATTTACAAGCTGACCGTTATGAGCAAGTGCAATTGAACCAAGCCGGAAAGTATTTAAGAAGGGCTGAGCATTTTCAATCGTTCGGCCACCGGCTGTAGCATAACGAACATGACCAACAGAAACATCGCCCTGAAGTGTTTCAAAATGTCCCTGTTCAAAAACATCGCTTACAAGCCCCATTCCCTTGTGCAGCTTTATTTTCGCATCAGCACTGCCTGCCGCATGACTGTCGCTTACTGCAATACCGGCGCTTTCCTGTCCTCTATGCTGCAGGCTTACAAGCGCAAAGTAAGAAAGTGCGGCCGCATTTTCCGCACCATAAATACCAACTACACCACATTCATCCCGAAAACCCATACACGCATCCTTTACGAAAAAGCAAAAACTGAATTAATACAGAAATGAATCAATTTCCTGTGCACACTCACGGCCTTCTGCAATTGCCCATACAACAAGTGACTGTCCGCGGTGCATATCTCCAGCAGTAAAGATTTTTGGAGTTGCAGTAGCATAGCTTGCTTCAGAAGAAACTACTGTTCCTCGTGCACCAAGAGCTACTCCAAAAGCCTGAGCTGTATATTCTTCACAACCGGTGAAGCCAGCTGCGACAAGAAGTAAATCACAAGGTAAAGTTTTTTCGGTCTCTTCACGTTCTACAAGCTGACGCTTTCCATCTATCATCTTAAACTCAACTTCTACAGTACGCACAGCAGTTATGTGACCGTTTTCGCTGATAACCTCTTTTACAGTTGTTTCATAAATTCTAGGATCGTGACCAAACTTTGCAATTGATTCTTCAGCACCGTAATCAGTTTTAAGAACCTTTGGCCACTGCGGCCACGGATTATTTGGCGCACGTTCAACAGGTGGGCACGGCATCATCTCTATCTGAGTAACACTAGCAGCACCAAGACGGATTGAGGTTCCGCAACAGTCGTTTCCAGTATCACCACCGCCAACAATAACAACATGCTTTCCTTCAACTTCAATACCAAAGTTCTGAACAAGCATCTGGTCAATCTGTTTGTTAGCAGGCACAATTCCAATTTTTTCAAGAGCATCTGTTGTTGCAATTACACACTTAGTAACAGCCTTTAAGAAATCAACGGCAAACATCATACCGCCTTCTGCACCTTCTTTTCCGGCAGCAAGCTCGTTCACACCACCGGCAGCCAGAGCACGGGCTTTTTTTGCACCACAGCACAAGGCAACCGCATCAAAATTACTAAGGATATGCTCAGCAGAAATATTTTTACCAACATCAGCATTAAAAACAAACTCAACACCTTCGGCCTTCATCAGCTCAATTCTGCGGTCTACAATCTTTTTATCAAGCTTCATGTTTGGAATACCGTACATCAAAAGTCCGCCGGCTTTATCCTCGCGTTCGTAAACCGTAACACTGTGTCCACGTCTGTTAAGCCAGTCTGCACAAGCAAGTCCACTTGGACCAGCACCAATTACTGCAATCTTTTTACCGGAACGAACAGCCGGAATCTCCGGCTTCATGTAACCGGACTCAAAAGCCTTTTCTATAATGTAAAGCTCATTATCGTGAACAGTAACAGCCCCATCACCACACACAGGATTTCCACAGTTGCACGCTTTTTCGCAAAGTGCCGGACAAACCCTTCCGGTAAACTCAGGAAAGCTGGAGGTTTTCAAAAGTCTCCACGCAGCCATATCATACTGACCGCGGAAAAGTGCATCGTTCCATTCAGGAATATAATTATGAAGAGGACAGCCCGTAACCATACCGGCAAGCTTAATCGCCGACTGACACATCGGTACACCGCAGTTCATACAACGTGCAGCCTGCTCCCGTCGCTTTACATCATCCATCACCGGATGAAACTCTTTAAAATTTCCGATTCGTTCAAGCGGCGCAAAGCTTCCATTTTCAACTCTCTTGTAATCCATAAATCCTGTTGGTTTACCCATAAAAATGCCTCGTAAGACTGTCAAATTTTAAAACAAAAAAGGTGTCGCAGAAAAAATTCTACGACACCTTTGCCTTAGTAGATATAATTATTGCGAATTGAATTATTATTGTCAAGACTGTATTCCATGATATAATTATTACATTCTAGTAATTATACAAGGAGTTGCTTATGAAGAAATCTCTAAAGCTAACTGCGGCTGTTTTATTAACAGTATTCTGCCTTTTTTATACAGGCTGTGATTTTATACAAACCCTTTTAGCAGAACCAACAAATACAGAAGAGAAAAAAGACTCTGATGATCCAAGTAATTCTGATGATTCAGGTAACAATGGAACTCAAGAAGGCGGTTCTACAACAGAAACTGGCGATCTGAATCCTAAGATAAAATCCACCTACACTATCGGCTATAGAACGCTGAATCTTGGTGAAAGAAAAAGCGGGAACGGAATTGTTTTCACCTCAACAGTACAACCGGCCCCTAGACCAGATTATTCTGCAATTGATGAATATGCAAAGAACCTTAATATTTCTACTACAGAAACAATTGAAAATGCCGCAAAGCAGATTGTAAACGGTGCTCCTGCAACTACGCAACTGCAGAAGGTTCGTGCAATTTACTCCTGGATTGCTCTCCATGTTGATTATGACCAATCCTACACAATAAGCGAAGCAGAAGAAGCTTTTAAAGAAAGAAAAGCAATTTGCGGTGGTTATGCAAAGCTTGTAAAAGAAATGTGCAATGCGGTTGATATAAAATGTGACAAAATTGAAGGTATTGCAATTCAATCAGATTCAGAAAAAGCAAATGTCTTTGTACCTGGTGGTGGAGACTCTTACCATGCCTGGAACAGAGTTTGCGTAGATAACGATCAGTATATTCTTCTTGATGCAACCTGGGGTTCAACAGGAACTGTTGCCAATGGAAAAGAATTGAACGACAAATGGTTTGCTACCGATCCATGCTATTTTATGTTCTCACATTATACCTGGGGCGCAGAAGCAGATGCCCTTGTAACGCCCGCTTTACCTGCAGATATTTTTACAAGTCTTCCACGCTTAGATCCTGATCTTGAAAAGCTGGGAATTGATGGAAAAGAGCTTGTTGAGTTTTTATATTCACATCTGGATGCAACAATACCAAATATTAACCTTGCAGGTATTTCCGACAAGAACACAAATATCTACAGAATCCCGTTGGGCGAAACCCTGCTTTATGACAACACTTATGAGCTCAGCTATGAATACGGTGGCAAAATGACAACAAACAAAATCACTCCAAAATCACCAGATGTTGGAAACACAGAGGCAGCCGGTAATATTTCTGTTTATTATAAATACGGAAGTGCCTACACTCCACGCGATTCAATTGCACCATCAGCACATTCAGAAGAACCTGCACAATGGCTTGAACCAAAGTTTATTGTTTATGATGACAACTACGAAATTAAGTCAGGCAGTCAATTTACAATTAATAATTGGAATGTAAAAGTTGGTTATTCAGCAGGTCCATTCTTCTATTTTTATGATGGAGCAGCAACAACACCTTCTGCTATTTATGATGTAGTCTACCAAAACTGGATACTCAGAAGCGGACATTTCTATTCTGCTAATTATGATAGTGATACATATAGAAGCACAAAACGCTTTGATGATGATCCTAAAACTATTCTTAGTCAACTTTTCACTAAAATAGATTCTTCAATTCCTTTAGACAGAGATGCAGAAGAATATTATCATTTGGAATACAATGTTGTACTTGTCCCGTTAAGCAAGAAAGATGAAATAACAAGTTCTGTAAAAAATTACAACTATCAGCAGGATACAGAGTTTGCAGCCTTTGTAAGCTGGATGCAAAAACATAACGTTCCACAAGAGGATATTGATTTTTACATTACAATGGCTAAGTATCCTGGACAAAGAGGATGCAATATTCCAAAGGAACTTTTTGAAGCAGACGTTAGAAACTCCAGGCTTGGTGGAATAGAAGCCTATAATATTGGTCAAGAATATTGGAATGCCCCTGACTGCTGGAGAACTGGCGGTATGCAGTTCTTCTTTGAACATCGTAAGCACGAAGAACGCAAGCTTTTTGCAAATAAGACAATTCCAGTTCTTCTTGTTCACATTAAAGATACCAATGGTGCAACACCAGATATTCTTGCAAAGGATTATGAAGCAGAGCTTTCAAAGATAAAGCGAGAGCTTGAAGCAAGTGGTCTTGATAACAAGTTTGAAATGTATACTGCAGAAATCTCTCTTGATTATGCAAAATATCTTTCTGAACGTGATGTAAATAAAGAACAAAGGACTAATTCCCTGCCTTGCAATTCGTTCACCAGATATGCGGGCGGCTGGGATGAAATTATAGCTGAACTTGAAAAATCTAATCCAACGCTTGCCGCAAAGTTTAAAGACAAAAACAAGAGCGCAATAATCAAATACTTTGATACAAAAGATATGAACGACAAGGTTGGAAGTAAGCTGGCTACAGACAGAATGACACTCTGGAATATTATGGATGATTTAGGCTACAAGCGAAATGACCATATTGATTTGTTCGGCTCTGCAATGAAGGATTATTCACCTTACTGCTTTGCAAGAAACTGTCTGCACGAATCTACAATCTGTCCTTTGTGTATGTATTCTTTTGGAATTGAGTAACGCAAAAGCATGACGATTCAGCAATTTAAAAAAGATTCTATTTCAAAGTTTTCGGGCAAATCTCCTTCTGCAAACCTGGATATTCAGGTGCTGATGGAGTTTGCCCTGAATTGTACTAAAACTCAGCTTTTACTCCGTAAGGATGATGAGATTCCGCCTGAAAAACTTGTCTGGCTTGAAGCTGCAATTGAAAAACGTGCTACTGGACTTCCTGTAGCTTACATTACCGGTCACAAGGAGTTTTACGGTTATGATTTTCTTGTAACACCATCGGTGCTTATTCCAAAGCCCGATACAGAAATCCTTGTTGAACATGCTGTTGAGCTTATTCTGGAAAGCATGGAGCTTCACCCGGAGCGTATTCTTACAATTTGCGATATGTGCGCAGGAAGCGGATGTATTGGACTGGCAGTATTGAAAACGCTTACAGAAACTTATGAAATTGCGGGGGACAAACTTCCTAAAATCACCTTTGCAGACATAAGCAGTGCGGCTCTGGAAATTACAGAGAAGAACTTTTACCATTTATTTCTTGATGATGATTCCACGCCTCAATCTAAAAATCCAACCGTAAACAAATCCTTTCAAGACCTTTTACGTTCGCGTGTAGCTTTTGTACAAACAAACCTTTTCGAAGCAGTTCCTTATAAGTTTGATTTTATTCTGACTAATCCACCGTACATTCCGCATTCAATGGTAGATTCACTCCTGCAAGACGGCCGCAATGAACCACGGCTTGCCCTTGATGGAGATATTTCGTTTTTCGGCGACCGCGCACTTGCCCAGGATGGCTCCGAGCTTGACGATGGACTTGAAATAATCAGAAACCTTTTACCGCAAATAAAAGAACACTTAAACCCTTACGGCAGCTTCCTCATGGAAACCGGCGAATACAATGCCGTTGCCGCCTCAGACCTTGCCCGCTCTCTCGGCTTCCGCACCACCATCCTCAAAGACCTCGAAGGACAGCTTAGAGTTATTGAAAGTCATTTTTAGGCTAGACATATTTTTTTAATCCCTGCGATATTCATAGTGCATATTCATAAGGCGAATAATGCCTGCATAAACCCCTATTGCAGGAATTAGTGACTTATAATCATAATCTTCTGAAGCATATAAAACATACCAATTACGCGTAAACTCTGCACAAATATGATTTTCTGAATCACAAATTAAGTATTTTTGGTTTTCATCTGTCATCAAATCTCTGATTCTGGTTAAACCTGATTCTTCAAGAACTTCATCATCATGATATGTTTTTTTTATAATGTTAAATAGTGATTCATTATCAGATTTATCTAACAGAACTGAAAACTTATTATTAATGAAGAAGTTTACAAAGACTATAGGAAGTTCATCTTTTTTTAGATAAACGGTATCTATTGCTGAATCACGATGCATAATCCCCTGCTCAGATATTGTCTCAAAATGATAGATTAAAGAAAAATCTTCTACATCGATATTCCAAAACCTTCCTTTTAAATCCCAAATATCACCAAAATAACTTTTTTCTGAACCACTTTCATAAAAATCAAAAATAAGTTTTACAGGCTGTGTCATTCCGTTATAACAAAAAAGACCCCATTGATTTATACTTATGTCTAAAACGATACCCATAAAACCATCTTGTTGTAACAAAATCCAAGTTATTTATACAGACAGTATTATCTATTAAATCTTCTTGATCATATACAATTATACCGCTTTCAGCTATCTCAGAAGCTATAGTTAAGTTATTCTCTGTTATAACTGGGAAAAAACCACCGCCAACTAATGTTTTGCAAGAAGAAAAAAATAGTAAAATTAAAATAAATAAATATTCTATAATAAGTTTTTTTTGTTTGTATTCCATTATTCTTTTTTCATATTTTACAATAATTACTTATTAAATACTAAATATCTGCACATTCTGTGAAAAACAGACTTATTCCTTCTTTTGGGAACTTTTCTTTTATTTGGGCAATTCCTGCTTTAATTTTCTGGGCGCCTTCAAGATCAACGTATGCAAAAAGAATAAAGTTCATTTCGGGCCAGACTGTATCGCCAAGCTTTTTGGTAGAAATGCCCTTGCCGTGTACCTCTGGAATAATTGTATATTGAATGCCGTTAATTTCGCGCTCTAAGAACTCGGTTATATCATCTTGTACAGATTGATTGCTAATAATTTCTGCTCTATACATTATCAACCTCCTGCTCAACAACAGCAACATCACGTTTTCTTCGTACAGTCCTTTTCTTCATAACCAAACTGTACAATACCGGAATAATCAGCAGTGTAACAAAGGTACTGGAAATCAAACCACCTACAACCGCAATGGCAATAGGACGAACCATACTTGCCTGACCATTCTGAGCAAAACACATTGGAAGCATACCAAGAATTGTTGTAAGAGTTGTCATCAATACTGGACGGAAACGGCTCTTACCAGACTGGTAGCAGGCCTCTTTAAGTTCAAGTCCACGACCAACAAGAATATTCGTATAGTCAACAAGAATAATACCGTTGTTTACTACAATACCAATAAGCATGATAATTCCGATTGCAGACATAAAGGACAGAGCTTCGCCGAGTATTTTGTGAATCAGAATTACACCAATAAGGATAAACGGCATTGTTGCAAGGTTGATGAGAGGAGCCTTAAAGGATTCGTAAGTAGAAGCCATAACGCCGAATACAAGGAGAATTGCCATAATAGCAATTTTTGCATAGAACTTATACTGATCAACTGTATCTTTCCAGGCACCCTCGTAATTTACAACTACTGAATCTGGAATAATTACAGAGCTCTGAATTGCGTTTCTAATTTCCTCTTCAATTACGTTATCGTTTTCTTCTGTAAGATTACTTGCCCGAACATGGATAATTCGCTTCTGGTTTTCACGGCGGATTGAAACCGGACCAAGACCTTTTTTGGTGCTGGCAAAGTTTGCAACGCTAACCATTCCGCCATTACCGCGAACATAAATAGATTCCAAATCGTTTATAGTTTTTCGGTCTTCCGGTCTGTAAGCAACAACAACGCTGTAATCTTTACCGTTGCTTCTATAGGTACAGGCAGTTGAACCGTTAATAGCATAGTTGATTTCGCGCGCAACAGTAGCAACATCAACACCCATTGAATAAGCGCGCTCACGGTCAATTACAATTTCAACCTGAGGCAATCCCTTATCCATACTGATTGAAGGTTCGCTGACTTTTTTGTTCTGCGAAACAACTTCCTGGATTGCTTCTGCTGTATTAAGTGCGGCATCAAGATCATCAGAAAGAAGAACAATATCAACACTGCTTCCCATCCAGTTACCACGGAAACCTTCACTGAATACAAAACGTGCACTAGGAAACTCCTGAAAATGCTTACGCAGCTTGTTCTGCATTTCGGCAGCTGAATCAATCTGTTTAGCTGTTTCAGGAAGCGCAATCGTAATGGAACCACGGTTTGTATTACGTCCACCAATCGAAGTTGAAACTGTTTTATAGCCCTTACACTCTTCGTAAACGTATTTTTCCATTGCAAGAACAATTTCCTTAGTTTCTTCAAAAGGAGACGCCGTTCCAAGTGTGATATTGAGCTGAACCTGATCGTCGCGTCCGGCCGGAATCTGGTTAATCTGCATTGTAGGAATAAAGCTTGCCGAAATCGCAAGAATACAAAGAGAAGCAACGATAGTGATAAGTCTGTTATTCAAGGCAGCACGCAAAAGCCTACTGTAAAGATTTGTAAAGAAGTTGATTACTGTCTCAAAAATCTTGTAGATAATCTTAAGCAGCGGATTTGTAATCGGCTTTTCCTTTCTGTTTGAAAGCGGCAGGAACTTACCTGCAAGAACCGGTACAAGGAAGATGGCTACGAGCAGTGATGAAACAAGAGCGATTACGATTGTAAAAATCGCACCCTTGAACATCTGACCCATAAAGCCCAAATCCTTTATAAAGAAAACAAACGGAATAAATACACAGATTGTTGTAAGGTTGCCCGAAATTACGGACATAAGCATTTCCTGGCTACCCAGGATTGCGGAGATTTTCGGTTTAGCTCCACGTTGCCGGTATGCAAAAATATTATCAATCATAACGATTGAAGCATCTACAATCATACCAACACCAAGAATCAAACCTGTCAAAGTCATCATGTTCAAGGTAAGTCCGAACATACTCATTGCAAAAAGAGTGATGATGATTGAGAGCGGAATTGAAATTGAAATGATGATTGTTGATTTAAAGTTCTGCAGGAATACAAAAAGAATGATAACCGCAAGAATCAAGCCCTGCCAGGCTGATGTAATAAGCGTGTTGATTGTTTCGCGGATAGCATCTGTTGAATCCTGAATAATTTGCAGCGTAACATCTGACGGAATATTTTTTTCTGCCTGTTCAATCTTTTTATAAACATTGTTGGCAACAGTTACGGTATTTGCATCTGACTGCTTTGTTACGCTTATGTAAACACCCTTTTCTCCGTTGATGTACGATTCCTGGGTTGTGTCTGCATAACCGATTGTAGCTTCACCAACATCCTTTAAGCGGACTGCATAACCGTTTATTACAGAAATTACAGTGTCGTTTATTTCTTCAAGGCTTGTGTACTCGCCCACTGTTCTTACAATGTAGTTTTTGTGACCTTCCTGAACCTTACCGCCGCCAAGCTCCATATTCTGCTTGGAAAGTGCACTTGTAATAGTTGGAACTGTAAAGCCATAAGCTGCCATTCGGTTCTGATCAAGGCGGACATTAACCTGAGCTGTTCGTCCACCATAAACTTCTGCCTGACCTACACCGTCGGCCTGTTCAAGAATACTAACAATGTTGCTTTCGGCAATCGCTTTAAGGTCATCAATGGAACGGTTACTTCTTATAAGGATTCGCATGATTTCGCCGTTATCGCCAGAAAAACGCCAGATTGTCGGGGTACTTGCATTTTCCGGTAATGCACGTTTTACACGGTCAAGCTTGTCGCGCACGTCATTCATTGCTTCTGTAAGGTCAGTGCCGTATTCAAACTCTAGCTGAACACTTGAATTACTTTCGTTAGAAGTTGAAGTGATATTCTTAAGTCCGTTTACGCTCATTACAGCGTTTTCAATAAGCTTTGTAACTGTTTTTTCAACAGATTCCGGACCCGCATTTGTATAAGTTGTATTGATTGAAAGACTTGGATTTTCTACTTCCGGCATAAGGGCGATTGCAACGTTACTTAAAGTAAAAATACCCACAACGCCAAGCAGAGCAAATACTATCAATATGAGAACTGGGTGCTCCAGTGTTTTTCTACTTAAACTCATTTATTTTTTTTCTCCCTGAGGTGCACCGCCTGGTCCACCTGCGCCAGGTCCGCCTGCACCACCTTCCGGAGCTTTAGGTGGCTCTTCCTTAAACTCTACGTTGCCGGAAATATCGCGAACCTTTGCCCCTTCGTAAAGAGTGAGCATACCCTCTGTTACAACAACTTCGCCTTCGCTGAGTCCTTCCAGGATCTGAACATAACCGTCAACATTTTTTCCACGAACAATTTTTCGCTTAGTTACAGTGCTGTCTTCTTTTACAATGTAAAGATAGTAATCGTCACCGTTTTCGGTCAAAGCATCCTGCTGGATCGCCGGATAACCACTGTAATCTACTGTAAAGAGCTTAACCTCTGCAAACATACCGGCATTTATCTGTGGATATTTCTGATCAAAATGAAGGATGATTTCCTTTGTTCTTGTTGCAGGATCTACTACAGGCGAAATGCGGTAAACAGAAGCTTCAAAAATCTGATCTCCGTATGCCTGGAAAGTAATCTGTGCCTTCTGGCCTTTTTTAAGATAAGCTACATAGCGCTCTGGAACCTTTGCTGTTACCTGAAGATTAGAAATATCACCGATTTTTGCAATTACAGAGCTTGCGGTTACCTTTTGTCCAACCTTTACCGGTGAAGTAAGAATACTTCCGCTAATTGGTGCAGTTACCGGACTGTTTACATAATAGCTTCCAGCTTCGGACGGGTCGATATAAGCGAGTATATCACCCTTTCTTATAGAAGAACCAAGCGAAACGTTTATCTGAACAACCTTACCGCCTATTGATGGAAATACATCAACAGAAACCTGAGTTTCTACTTCGCCGTTTGTAATAACAAAATCCTTAAGGATAGAAGTTTCAGCCTTTACTGTACTGACCGCTGTTGCAGCTCCACCGCCACCTCTTCCCCAGCCGCCGCCTGCTGCAGCGTTCGCTTTTTTATCTTTTGCTGATTTAATTATTTTATATGAAGCAAATGATGTTCCGCCAATAAGCAGAAGAACGACGACTGTTGTAATCCAGCTTTTAATTACAGCCTTCTTTTCATTACTTATTTTTTTATCGCCCATAATTTTATCCTCTTATATGTGGTAAAGCTAAAAAATGCTTTCGCATTTTCAAGTCTACTTACCAAGCGTTCCATAAGGAAGCCCTAATGTATCTTCCAAAGTCAGAATTGAAGTTAATATTGAATATTTTTGATTCTGAACATTGTATTTTGCTGAATAAAGATTATCCTCAGCCTTCTGTAAAGAAAGCAAATCTACAGAACCCATATTGTAAGCATTTTTAGACATATCATATGTTTTTTGTGTAAGCTCTACGCTCTTTTCCAAAAGCTCAAGCTGCTTTTGTGCCTGCAAAATTGAATTATAACTGTCCATTATTGAAAGAGATGTTTTTACACGTGTCTGTTCAAGATTCTGTTTAAGCTTTTCAAGCGTAACATCTGAGGTTTTAATATTAAGCTTTCCTGAAGACCATGGGAAAAAGCCGTCAAGCGGGATTCTTACATTTACTCCGTAAGATAAGGATGATGATGGCTCCCATGGTGCTAATCCTCTCATTGCATTTTCCTGGCTTGAACCACTTGTACTTTCAGATACACTGAGTGATACAGTTGGAGAATAAGTAGAAAGCTTTGCAGCCTGAATTGTATTTTGAGCACTTAATATCTGCTGCTTTAAGGCTTTTATTGAATTGTTATTATCAAGAGATAAATTAAGAATAGCTTCATCAAGATGAATTTCTACAGCATCATCAAGCTTACCTTCCAAAGCAATCATTTCTGAAAGATCTAGTCCAAGCAAAAGCTTAAAGCTGTCAATATCACTCTGATAGGTTCTTTTTAAGTTTTCAACACTTGGAATTTTGCTTTCGTAATTATATTGAGAATTAAGCAGATTTATTTCCGGGAGTCGTCCCTGTTTGTATTTTATAAGATCTGCTTCATACGTTTGCTTTGCAGTTTCAAGATTTCTCTGCTGAGTTTCAAGGTTTTCATTAAAATAAATGAGTCTGTAAAAGCTTTTTCGTACATCAAGTTCTACTCTGCGTTTTGTTTTTTCTAAATTTGCCTCGCCCTCCTGATAATTCAGCTCAGCCTGCTTCATTGTAGTCCTGACTGCTGGTGTAAGATTTGCAGAAATAGAAGCTCCAAGCGAATAACTGAAGGTTGTATCACCATTTCCAAGCGGAGTATTGCCATTAAAACCACCGGAAGCACTAACAGAAGGACTTATGCTGTTCCAGGAGTTCTTTTTTTTGACAGCAAGCAGCTCCAGATCCATTTTGCTCTGTTTTATTTCAAGATTATTCTGAAGGGCCAGGTTTACAGCATCATCAATTGTAATAGTTCTAACACCAATTTGAGCTGTGGCAGAAAAAGACAAAACCAGGCTCAAACAGAAAATATAAAACAATTTTTTCATATCATTAAACCTTTAACTAAACTGATATATTATACATAATTTGTCGTTTTTTTTCCAATAAAGCACTGTCTTAAATAAGAAATAATTGTTATTTTATAGGCATGAGCAAAAATATTGTTTTCAGTTCGGATTACTCAAAACCAGATGATTTACTCGCAGAATTCTTTTCAAGACACGATTATTTTTCGGCAAATGACAAAGAAAACATAAAAACTGCCTGGATGCTTCTCGTAGAAAACACAAAAGAGCTTAAACGAAGCTCTGGTGAGCCAAAATATCTTCATCCTCTTAGAGTTGCCGATATTCTTGCTGGAAACAAAATGGACACCGAAACAGTAATAGCGGCACTTCTCCATTCGGCTCAACAATATCAGATTACTCCTGAAACTATTAAGGAAAAGTTCGGCGAAAATACGTTCCGAATGATTTCAACAACAAACAAAATCCTTAATCTTCCTATTAATACAAAGCGTCTTGAACAATCGGACGCAATCAGGAAAATGTTTTTTGCTCTTGCAGATGATGCAGCTGTTATTCTTATTACGCTTGCAGACAGGCTTGACCGCATCCGAAACATTCAGAATTACGATAAAGAGTACCAGAAGGTGCTTTCGGAAGCAGCCATTGATATTTGGGCTCCTCTTGCAGACAGACTTGGTATGCAGAAGGAAAAGAATGAGTTTGAAGATTTGAGCCTTAAATACACAAATCCCGATGCCTTCCAGCAGATTAAAGCAATTGTTTCTCAGAAAAAAGGCGAACGCTCAGAATATCTTAACTCAGCGGTTCAGAGCATTCAGAAAGAAGCAGACAAAATGGGGATGAAGGTTGAAATTACAAGCCGTGCAAAGCACTTTTATTCAATCTATCAGAAGATGCGAAAGCGAAACAAAGAAGCCGGAGAGCTTTTTGACCTGCTTGCGCTCCGTATTCTGTGTAACACCCCTACTGAATGCTACACTCTTCTTGGTATAGTTCACAGTCTGTGGAAGCCACTTGATGGCCGTTTTAAGGATTACATTGCAATGCCAAAATCTAACGGCTACCAGTCGCTGCATACTACGGTAATGTGCCAGGATAAGCCGCTCGAAATCCAGATACGAACACACCAGATGCACGATATGGCTGAACACGGAATTGCTTCGCACTGGCTGTACAAAAAAGGCACAAACAAGGATTTAGTAGAAGCCGACAAGCTGGACATTATAAACAAGCTGCAATCATTCAAGGAAACAATCCTTACAGACACAAAGGTTTTCTCTACGCTTAAAAACGAGCTGCTTGGCGACGAGATTTACGTATTTACTCCAAAAGGTGATGTAAAAAAGCTTCCTGCCGGCGCAACCGCTATAGATTTTGCTTACGCAATTCATTCTGGAATCGGCGAAAAGATTATTGCGGCAAAGGCAAACGGCAAAATCATTCCTCTTACAAAGCCGCTGGAAAACACTCAGATTATAGAGATCATCACAAATCCTAAGGCACATCCGACAGAAAGCCAGCTTAATGTTGTAAAAACGTCAAAAGCACACCAGAAGATTCATTCCTGGCTCATGACAAATGACCCAACCTTTAGCGAAAGGATAAATGCCGAAAAGGAAAATGAAGCTTCTTTGGCAGCGGGAACTGGTACTGCAGGTGCTGTAAACGAGCCGCCTCGTCCACACAAAAAGAACCGCATTAAAAACGGCTATATTCCACCGGAGCCAGTTTATACAAATTGCAAGGTTCTTATTCAGGGTGAAAAGAACGTTGTTTATAATCTGGCCCAGTGCTGTAATCCTCATTATCCGGAATTAATTGTTGGTTACGTTACAAGAAGTAAGGGAGTTTCCATTCACCGGGCAGACTGCCTTATATATCAGCGCATACCGAATAAAGAATCACGAAGTGTAGAAGTAAGTTGGCAAACGCCAACAAAGTAATGAATTACGAGAACTGTGCCTGTCGCAATTTATAGTATGCGCCTTTCTTTTCCATAAGCTCTGCTGGCGAACCGCTTTCTATAATTCCACCCTGATCTATTACGAAAATGCGGTCGGCATTCTGAATAGTTGAAAGTCGGTGGGCAATTACAAAGCTTGTTCTACCCTTAAGCATTTGTGCAATACCAGCCTGAACAAGAAGCTCCGTTTTAGTATCTATGCTGGAGGTTGCCTCGTCCAGAATGAGGATGCGCGGATTCGAAAGCATTGTTCGGGCAAAGGCAACAAGCTGACGTTGACCGTTACTTAATTCACCGCCGCGGGCAGTAAGCTTAGTATCGTAGCCCTTTTCCAGCTTTTGGATAAAATCATCTGCATGAACAGCCTTACTTGCGGCGAGCATTTCTTCTTCAGTTGCATCCAGCTTGCCGTACATAATATTTTCGCGGATAGTTCCACTAAAAATGTAGCTGTCCTGAGTCATAACTCCCATCTGAGTTCGCAGACTTTCAATCGTTACGTCACGCACATCATAACCGTCAATCAAAATAGCTCCATCCTTTACATCGTAAAAACGGCTGATTAAGTTTACAACAGTTGATTTTCCAGCACCCGTTGGTCCAACAAGCGCAATCGTTTCGCCAGCCTTTACATCAAAGCTGACATTCTTGAGAACATCAACCTCATCAGCATAACCGAAGGTAACCTTATCAAACCGAACATCTCCATTCATTGGAGGCAGAACGCCGGCGCCTTCCTTATCCTTTACAGTTTTTTCTGTATCGATAATTTCAAAAATACGCTCAGCACCGGAAGCCGCATTTATAAACTGGTTGTAGAAATTACTCAGATTCATAATCGGCTGCCAGAACATTCCTACATACGAGCCGAACGCAATGTAAGTACCGATGGAAACTCCTTCAATTCCAATAAAGCGGATTCCCACCAGATAAAGGCACATTGTACCAACGCTCCAGCACAAATCAATCCAGGAACCAAATGCATCGCACCAGCGGACAGCCTTAATAAACTCCTGACGGTCCTCGTGAACAAGATTCCTGAAGGTTTTGTCTGTTTCATCCTCTGCCCTAAAGCTCTGTATGATTTTGATTCCCGACAAATCCTCGTTAATAAACGCATTCATATTCGAAGACTTCTGTCTTTTTGCCTTCCAGTGCTTTTCCGCCATTGTTGAAATAAGGAAAATACCAGCAATTAAAAACGGAAGACTGCACAAGGAAGCAATTGCAAGCCGCCAGTTCTTAATGAACATAATTACAATTACCGCTACAACCGTAATCAGATTCGGGATAAGCGTTGTAACTGAGTTTTCAATAATATCCTTCAGAGAGTTTGTGTCCCCGATGATTCTGGCAAGAATCTTACCGCTTGGTCTGGAATCGAAAAATGCAAGGTCAAGACTCTGAATATGATCGTAAAGCTGCTGACGAAGCTCCTGAATTACCTTGTTACTCGTTTTTGCCATAATGAGCATTCGGAACTTAATGGCAAACACCGCCAGCGTATTCAACACCGCACCAATAATGACAATCTTTATAAGCCCCGCAATATCACCAGGCATAATATATTTGTCTACTGCCAGCTCTGTCAAAAGAGGATTTATAAGGTCTATTGTTGTACCAAAGGCCATCATTAAGAGTACAAGTGCTATTCTCTTTTTATACTTCAGCAGGTACTTAAAAAGTCGAGGCATTGTTTCAAAGTTCGATTTCTTTACCTGCTGCTCATCAATTTTATAACTGTTCATATTAATTCCTTAATTAGTACTGACTGTCGTAGGTTTCCTTATACAAACCGCCAACTGCCAGAAGCTCCTCATGCGTACCGCTTTCTGCAATACGACCGTTGTCCAGCACAATAATCTTGTCTGCCTTTCGAACCGAACTGATTCTGTGCCCGATTATAATTTTTGTCATACCGGAGATTTCGTTCAGAACTCCCTGTATTTCCTGCTCGGTTTCTGTGTCCAGAGCCGAGGTTGAATCGTCAAGAACAAGAACCGGAGTTTTTCTTGAAAAGGCACGTGCAATTGTAAGTCTCTGCTTCTGACCGCCGCTTAAGCCAACTCCACGTTCACCAATTACCGTGTTCTCTTTTTCTTCCATTCTATCTACAAACTCTGCACTGTGACTTTTTTCCAGCGCCATTCTTACTTCCGCAGTAGTCATTGTGTCGCGCTCACCAAGCCTTATGTTTCCTTCAATCGTATCGCTGAAAAGGAAAACATCCTGCATTACACACGCAATGGAACGGCGGAGCACCGGCAAAGGAAGCTGCCTTATATCAATACCGTCCAGCATTATGCAGCCGTCTGTAACATCGTACATACGTTTAAGCAGATTGATGATGGTAGTCTTACCCGAACCGGTAGCGCCCATTATACCAAGCGTCTGTCCTGCCTTAATTTCAAAGCTTACATCATCAAGAATCTTTCTGCCGCCAGCCTCGTAGGTTACGTGGTCAAAGCAGATGTCTCCGTTGATATCGGCAGGAGTAAACAATGCTTCGGTAAGCTCTGAATCCTTATTAAGGTGAGAAGCCTTTGCAAGCTCCGAGTTGTCGTTTATATCAGGCATTTCGGCATAAATCTTGTTCAGACGCTTCATACTTGCTCTTGCACTAGAAAAGCCGTTTGTAAGCCAGCCGAGCATTTCCATTGGCCATACAATGTTTCCTACATACTGGATGAAGGCCATAAGCTCACCAATTGTAATTTTACTGTAGCCGGTAAGAGGGTTTCCTTTTATTACAAAATAACCGCCAATCAGCAGAGTAATAACCGTAAGCATTCGCGTAATAATCTGGATAATAGGATTATACTTTACAAAGATTCTCGAAAGATCAATGTTAAGCTCGTAATACTTCTGATTATGCTTATGGAACTTTGCAATCTCAAAGCCTTCTCGTGCAAAAGCCTTAACTGTTCTTACTCCCGCAAGATTTTCGGCTGCCGTATTATTAAGCTCTGAGTTTTCCTGCGCAACATTGCCGTAAACATCATCAAGCTGCTTTTCCATCTTTATGGCAACTACAGCCGCACCAATCATTCCGATTACAGGAATAAGGGCAAGCTGCCAGTTTATCTTAATCATAAAGTACATTGTAGAAATGGCACGCAGAATAACCTCGGCCATAAGGATTCCCATAAAAGCCGCAATATTCCAGATGCTGTCTACATCATCCTTTACCCTGGACATAAGCTCGCCGGAGTTGATTCCGTCAAAGAAGTTTGCACTAAGGCTCTGAATCTTCTGGAAAAGATTTATTCTTACCTCACAGGCAATTTTACTTCCGCACCAGTCGCAGATAAACTCCTTTGTATACTGAAAGATACAACGTCCAACACCTATTCCAAGAATACCAAGAAGAAGCCAGCGCAAAAGCTCCATTTTTCGGGCAATAAGTACATCATCAACAATATGCTGAACTAAAAGAGGAGCTGCCATATCGAGAAGAGTGCCCGCGGTCATAGCAATAACTGCAATAAAATACAAGACCGCATGTTTTTTAACATATGCGCCTAAATTTAATTTATTCATAAGTAGAAATTCTAAACTATTTCAAGCAATATTACAATAAAGTTATGCTTGAATGGTCGGAAATCAATTGTGTAAATACTTATGCATAAAAAAATAGCTTCCGGTCAAGTTACGTCTTTCAAAACCGCAGGCTCGCCTGCTACACGCTGCTGTGCCTTGTAATTATATACGGTTGCCGCCAAAGCGGCAGCACATCAGAGTGTTTTTTAAAGCCGTCCCTTTCCCTCTCGCTATTTTTTTTACATTCGTTTTGTGTAAATGATTTTCACGATTAAAGATTTAATTCTAAAGAAGATCCTGAATTGGGTGAGCTAGAGGTGTATTTTTGTATTTTTCTAACAACGTAAGATACTCTTTCCGGGAAATGTTCTTAGCTCCATAGCGAGCCATATTGTTGGTGTAGCTCTGGCAGTCGATGAGTTTACCGCCGGCAGCTTTGAAGGCTTGGGCAAATAAAACAAAGGCACTTTTGGAGCTGTTTGGTTCAATTGTAAACATAGATTCGCCGCAGAAAATGCTTCCAATAAGAACACCATAAAAACCACCGACAAGCTTATCTTCGTGCCAAACTTCGAAACTGTGAACATAGCCTGCCTCGTGAAAGAGCGTATAAGCCTTAATAATCTTTGGACCAATCCAGGAGCCGTTCTGACCTTCGCGCTTCTGTTCGGAACAAAGCCTTATTACATCAGGGAAAGCCTTGTCCATAGTGTAAGTATAAGGATTATGCTTAAGAAACTTTTTTGTAGATTTTGAAACATGAAGCTCTTCAATAGGAATTACAAATCGTTCTTCGGGAGACTGCCACAAAACCGGTTGTGCATCAAACTCGTTAAACCATGGGAAAACGCCCTGCATATATGCCGAATAAAGATATTGAAGAGAAATGGTACTTGTTACAAGACAGATATCTTCTATATCATACAAAATCTTTGGCTCTGGAAACTTAAGTACAACAGAAGGATCAAGCGCTTCATCATTTTTTACAAAAAGATAATTTTCAACAACCTCAGGACACATTTCCAGACCTATACTGTCTGTCCAGAATCCATCAAGGAAAAGCTCATAGGGCTTGTAATTAATCTTGTAATTCATTTTTCTGCAGTGAGGAAGATAAAGTCCAAGATAATAGTATGGAATACCGTTTGCAAGACAATATTCTATTTCGTACAGAACACTGTAAACTCCAATGCTTCTTTTTAGCGTTTCAGGCGCAGTATCGTAATAAAAATAATTTGAAGACAAACCGATAATTCTGCCCTTAGAATTAAAAAGCAGATCTATTACACTTACTCCTATAAGCTTTCCTTCAACTCTATACTCAAGATTAAGGGTTCCGCCATAACCGCTGTTCATTTCTTTAAGTTCTTCCAAAGCGTCCTGCCTAGTTCGCGCTTTATAATCCTTTGAGTCCTTATTGTGGCGGTTATAGTATTCGCGGAACATCTGGATTTTCTCTTCAGTATAAAAGCGTTCATTTTCATAAACTGTGACAACTTCAACATCACTGTTTTTATTCACTATCCTTCGCTGACTTTTTGAAGGCTCAAAGGCTCTTACAGGGATTCGAATAGGAATACACTCGCGGCAGTTTTCGCAGACATTTGAATAAAGGATATCGTTATAGCGACGGAAGCCCTGCTGTGCAAGCTCGTTATAAACAATGCAGTCAGAAAAAAGGCTTTCGGACTCCTCTTCTATCCAATCAAAACGGGTAATTACAGTTATGGCTTTCTGCTCTGGAAAATATCCGCACTCCCCTGTCTGATACATCATTGGAATTCCGTGCGAAGCTTCTTTTTTCTCAGATTTCTTTTTAGCCATAAAACTACCTTGTAACGTCCCTTACCCATTTGCCGTTGAACAGACGGATAAGTCCCATTGTTGCCTTACCAATATCTTCTGTATGGAGACAGAGGAAAATTACCCAGAACGGAAGATGCCACACTGTAACTGCAAGCCAGCCCAATGGTAAAGAAATGCACCACATAAACCCAACATCCATTATAAGCGCATAAATCGTATCGCCACCGGAACGGCACACACCAACAACCATGCACATATTTATTGCATAAAGCGGATACAGCACAACCGTCATATAAAGGAACGTTCTTGCCATATAAATCACATCTTCTTCAACCTTAAAGAAGAACGGCAGGAGCTTGGCAAGCGGAATGAGCAGAAGCGAAAGCACAGCGGCAGAAACCGTAAGAAATAAAATGCTTTTTTTAGCTAGAGTGCGCGCTTTGTCGTATTGGGCTTCACCAATTGTCTTTCCGATGATGATGGCGACGGCATTTCCACAACCCATGAAGAACGTCCAGATAAGGTTTGAAATTGTTCCTGTTATATTGAATGCCGCAATGATAAGAGTTCCTGCGTGAGCAAAAACCGCATTCTGCATGCTCGCACCAAAGCCCCACAAGCCTTCGTTAATAAGAACCGGCAGACAGATTCTGATATATTTAGGCAAAAAACCTCTCTGAATCTTAAAATATTTTGCAGGACTAGCCGCAATTTCGTAATGCTTAAGATAAGGAACAACCACAAGAATAATAAGCTCTACAAGTCTTGCAATGTCTGTTGCAATTGCCGCACCAATAATTCCATGAGGATTTACAAGCTGCTTGCCCTTTATTGAAACACCAAAAATCAAGACATAATTAAGCACACAGTTTACAACTACAGAAATAGCAGTTGCCGTCATCGGGAGCTTTACGCGTTCTGTGCTTCGTTCTGCATGTCCAAAGGCAAAACCGATTCCTATAAACAGATAACTTGGTGCAACTGCCCTTAAGTAATCTGCGCCCCGTTTTATTACAACCTCATCGTTTGAATAAATACCAAGACAAAGCTCCGGAATAATTGTTGCAAGCAGGAAAAATACAATGGAAACAGCAGAAGAAAGGATGATGGTGATTCCCATTGTTCGGTGAACGCCATCCATATCCTTTTTGCCCCAGAACTGAGAGATAAAGATAGAACCGCCGCTTACAACACCGAACATTATTACGCTCATAACAAAGAAAATCTGGTTGCCTAAGCCTACAGCGGCAATATCTACAGAGCCTAGCTGTCCCACCATTATGGTGTCCAGCATATTTACAAAGGAGGACAGAAAGTTTTGAGCAATAATTGGAAATGCTATTGTAAAAAGATTTCTTAAAAAGTCCATGTTTCTCTGCTTTTTCCAGACAAGCTTTATTTACCAGCGGTTCAACACACAGTGAGCCGTTGAGTGTCTAGCTCTGAATTGTACAAAGCAACCGCATTCTGCGCAAGTCATTCCGCTAATTAGTCTTGTACATTCAGAGCAAAGCTTAAGCCTGTATTCGAGCAGCTTTTCCCCACAAAAGTCTGCAACTGGTTCCGATTCCGTCATTTCTTCTACAAGTTCCGGCGTCATCTCCATAGAGGCTAAAGAGGTTTTATTTTCGCAAACAGGACAAAACATTCCAGCAACCTGGACAAACTAGGCCTTTACCTGCAAAGCAAGCACTGATCGAGGCTTAAGGGTAACTGTTACAACATTACCATCAACCTTACAGTCAGCCTTTTTCTCAACTACTGCATCCGGTTTGTCGAAGGTGTTCATGCTGTTCATTTTTTCGCCTTCGAGGATTACGGCAGAAGCAGAAGAGATTTTTTCCAAGCCATCCATTTTTACAGTTACTGTTCGGGCATTGTCTAAATCGGCATTTGTAAGAGTAACAGTATAGCTACCATCCTTTGTAGAAGCAGAGCTTGTAACAGCCTTAACACGCTTGTTTTCTTCCGGACCAACCCAGTCTGTAACAACAAAGCTGTCAAGCTGATCTGCATCCATGTGAGTCTTGTACATATGGAATACATACCAGGTTGGAGTTTTAATAAGCTTGTTGCCTTCTGTAAGAACAGGAGACTGCAATACGTTTACAGCCTGAGCAATATTTGCAACGCGTACACGTTCACAATGATTATTAAAGATATTGAGTGTAATTCCTGCAACAAGAGCATCGCGCACTGTATTCTGCTGATAAAGGAAGCCAGGATTTGTACCGTCTTCAACCTTATGCCAGGTGCCCCACTCGTCCACAACAAGTGCAACTCGTTTTTCAGGGTCATATTTATCCATAATCTTTGAGTGAGTTTCTACAAGGTGCTCCATCCAGCTTGCTTTTGCCAGCATACTGTACCAGCCCTTTTCTTCAAACTTACCAGCAACTTCACGGGTATTCCAGTCAGGGTCAACTGTATAATAATGAAGGGAAAGTCCGTCCATAAACTGAGCGGCATTTTTCATTACAACATCTGTCCAGTTAAAATCACCGGCATTAGGACCGCAGGCAATTTTAAAGATTTTGTCCGGGCCATACTGGCGTACATAAGTCTGATAGCGGCGGTACAAATCTGCATAGTATTCAGGGCGCATATTTCCACCACAACCCCAGTTTTCGTTTCCAACACAGAAAAGTGGAAGCTTCCATGGAGCCTTATGACCATTTGCTTCGCGCATTCTGCTCATTGGTGATTCGCCGCCAAAGGTGATATATTCAACCCATTCACTCATTTCCTGAACAGTGCCGGAACCAACGTTTCCATTTACATAAGGCTTACAACCAAGAGCTTCACAAAGTCCAAAGAACTCGTGTGTACCAAAGCTGTTGTCTTCTACAACTCCGCCCCAATGAGTATTAATCATTTTTTTGCGGGTTTCATATGGACCAATACCATCGCGCCAATGATACTCATCTGCAAAGCATCCACCCGGCCAGCGCAGGTTTGGAATTTCAAGCTCCTTAAAAGCTTCTACAACATCTTTTCTATATCCATTTATATTTGGAATATCAGAGTCTTTTCCAACCCAAAAACCACCGTAAATACAGCGTCCAAGGTGTTCACTAAAGTGACCATAAACGTCTCTGCTGATTTTCTTACCATTCTGTCTGCAATTTACTGTTACTGAATCCATATTTGCCTCTCTAAATATACGTTTTTTCTTGTTAAACGTTTCACTAACTTTTTATATAATTCTATCATCATTATGCAAAATCTACAAATGATATTTATTGTATTTTTCTATTATTTTTTTGTATTTCTCGTCCACATCCAGGTGAGCTCATGCTTGTTGTAATTAAGATGGATGATGCGGCTGTTTGGAATTGCGGCGAAATCAGCTATGAGTGGCCAATCAATTTCGCCCTGCATTTTGATTGTACAAATCATGTTATCTGTAAGCCCGCTTTCCAGCCAGCCATTTATCCATTTTAAAAGGCGCTCCGGGTAACAGATTACGTCGCTGAAAACCCAATCTACGGGGCCGATTTCCTGAGGTTTGAGTGTAAAGGCATCGTGAGCCTGAAACTTTACAAGAGGATTTTTCATAAGCTCCGGGGCAAGCTCTGCACGGTCTACAGCATAAACCTCTGAACCAAGTCCAACGAGCACCCAGGTCCAGCCACCGGGACAAGCCCCCGCCTCAAAACATTTCTGCCCCGCACAAGGAAGATCTGCGCCAAGAAGCAGCTGCGCCATGGAAAGACTTTCCTGAACTTTTAAGTATGCGCGGCTCGGCGGGTTTTCGTGATCTTCTATAAAATGAAGGGTTCCGGCCGGTAAGTAAGAGGTTGTCTGGGCGGAAGCAATTAAAGTGTGTTCGTCAAGCAAAGTGTATAAGCCAATCGGGCTTGCGGGAATCTTTACAGGGAACTGTCTGTCTTTTAAGTTGATGTAAGGAAGCTTTTCCTGAATAAGCTGGGCGCGGCGAAAACACGTAAACTGATACGGCGCCCAGTTTCGCTGAATTGTCTTGAGGTTTGTAGCAGCCTCACCAATTGAGTCAAACTTTAGAATGAAAAGCTCCACCATTACTGTTCTTGCCCAATAAGGATATTGGCCCCCAGATTTTTTCAGATATCCGGCTTTATCTTCTATATAAAAAAGCTCTCCGTAAGCTTCCGGCTGCAATTCATCATCACTAAAGCCAAAACGACCTTTTAATTCAGAGAAAAGCAGCTGTGACTGTTCAGGGAAAGCAAGAAAAGCAATTCCATTCAGAGGGATTTTTTCAACACTCATTTTTAATTCAAAGCCTGTCAGATAATTTCCGGCATGTTATCATCATTTACCTGCTGCAGGAAGTTAATAAACTCGTGCAGACGGTTTTCATCAGGAGAAAACAGAATACTAAAGCCTATTTGAGTTGTACCTTCGCTTTCAGAAACCCACATAGGTTTACACATAAGCTGCAAAGGCTCTTCGCTTGGGGCTCTGGAGAGATTGATTTTAATCATATACTCTCGCTCCAGATCCACAACTACAGGAACCGGAAAATGCATTCTGCATCCTGAGGAGCTTATGTTATCAAGAATACCAGGAAGCGCACATAAATCTGGAGCAATTACTCTTCCGATTTCGTGATACCTAATGTTCCGACGATTTTCGTCCATAATCATTCCTTTTTTGATTACTAATCCTTTCCCTTAGAAACTCTCTATTTCTTTAAAAGGGCCGCAAATGGATTGTAGGTTTCCCCATCATCATCCTGACTAGAAAGATATTTAGCAGCAGTTTTGTCCTGTTCAACAGACGATGCTGGTTTTAGGGAAATACGTTTAGAAGCCGCGTCAATTTTTTCAATTACAACGCTCATTTTCTGACCAGGCTGGTAAACCTTCTTAATATTTGTGCTTGCACTTATTCCCTCAAGCTCGCTGATATGCACAAGTCCATCTATTCCTTTATCAAGATTTACAAAAACACCAAAATCTGCAACGCGGCTGATTGGACCTTCAATTTTCTGACCTACAGAGAAATTGTCTTCTACAGAATCCCAAGGATCTGCAATAAGAGCCTTAAGACTTACGCTTACACGCTCTGTATTCCAGTCTGCTTTAAGAACCTTAGCAGTGATTTTTTGTCCAACCTGAACTATATCGGCAGCATTTGTAACGCGCTCACGAGCCATTTCTGAAATTGGGAGCAGCACGCGGAAACCGTTTACATCAACAAAAGCACCAAACTTTTCGATTGATTCAACAGTTCCTTCTACAATTGCGCCTTCTTTTATTGTTTCTGCAAGCTTTTTAAGAGAGTCTGCATATTCTTTTTCGCCAATCTGACGGTTAGAAACAAGAATATCCTTGCCATCGTTTTTATATTCTGTGATTATGAAAGAAAGATGACGTCCTACATAGGCAGAAGGTTCGTCGCGTTTTTTATAGCCCATCTGTGAATACGGACAGAAGGCTCTGGCAGCTCCAATCTTAATCTGGAAGCCGCCTTTAATTTCTGATTCAACGTTACCTTCTACAGGGATTCCGTTTTTCCAGGCATTTTCAAGCATTTCCTTATCGGCCTTGTCGCCAGCAATTTTTGTTGTAAAGCGCATTTCGCCATGGAACTCGCCGGTAAAATAAACCTTTATTTTGTCGCCTTCCTTTACAGAAACGTTTCCTTCTTCGTCTGCAAGCTCTTCGCGGTCCAGAACACCTTCGGATTTAGCATTTAAATCCAGAAAAACGGTTGTATCGGAGATAGCTACGATTTCGAGCTCAACTGGTTCGCCAATTTCAAATGTATTTCGCATTTTATAATTCCTTTCCAAATTAGTTTTGTTGTGATGATGATATAATAGCATATATTGGGGGGATAAACTACCATATTTATGGAAAAAAAGTGACATGGTGACATGGTGACATGATGTAGTGACATTTTTGACAAGGAAGTGACATTTTTACATTTTCATTATATAATATATTCGAGGTTAATATGACAAAGGAAAAACTCAAAGAATTACTTTCAAATCATGAAAAAATAACGGTTGAATATAAGGAAAGCAAAACTTCAATACCATCAACAGCATATGAATCAATTTCTGCTTTTTCCAACCGTTATGGTGGTTATATCATTTTTGGAGCTGATGACAATGGAAATCCTGTCGGAATAAATCAAAATTGCATTGCAGACATGAAAAAGAACTTTACTAACCAGTTGAATAATCCAGATAAGATGTCACCGACTTTATACCTATCTCTTGAGGAATTTGAATTAAATGGCAAAAAACTTCTTTCATGTTTTGTTCCTTGTTCTTCGACCGTAGTTAAATGTAATGGTCGTATTTATGACCGCAACGAAGATGGAGATATGGATATCACAGATTCGCCGATTCAAGTTGAAAATATGTATGCCAGAAAAATCGGAGCTTTCAATGAACATAAGATTTTCCCGTATGTCGAAGATTCTGATTTGCGATTTGATTTATTGCCACAGGTAAGGCGATTAATTGAAAACAAAAACTCAGAACATGAATGGCTCAAAATGTCAGACAAAGATCTTTTTATAAGTGCAGGTCTTTATGAAAAGGATTTTGTTACAGGTGAAAAAGGCTATAATCTTGCTGCGGTTATGCTGTTTGGAAAAGATACTACAATCCGTTCCTGCTGCCCTGGCTATATTACCGATGCCATTTACCGCGTGGATAATACCGAGCGTTATGATGACAGACTTCGAATACAAACAAACCTTATTGAAAGTTATGACCAGCTCATGAAATTTATACAGGTTCATACCTCAGACAAATTCTTCCTTATAAATAATAACAACACTTCTATAAGAGATATAATCGCGCGGGAAGTTGTTGCAAACATTCTGGTTCATCGTGATTTTTCTAGTGCGTTTCCTGCAAAACTGATTATAGAAAAAGACTGGCTTAAAACAGAAAACTGGTGTCGCCCTAGACGACATGGAAATATTTTACAGGACGAATTCTCGCCATATCCAAAAAATCCATTAATAGCAAATTTCTTTACTGTTATGGGGCATTCTGAAACCATCGGTTCTGGTGTTAAAAATCTCTATCAGTATACACCTCTTTACTCAGATGGCGGTAAACCGGTTTTATTTGAAGACGACATATTTAAGATTCAAATTCCTCTTAACAAGGAAGCTACAGAAGAACAAAAGGCTTCAACTGAATTAACAGAGCGTGAGCAGAAAATCAGGGAAATGATTTTGCAGAATCGTCGTATTACTGTAGAACAGATTGCAGAAGAATTTGCAGTTGACCGCCGCACAATATTACGAGACGTCTCTAAAATGAAGAAAAAAATCCAGATTGCTTTTGACAAGAAAACTTCAATGTGGACTATTGAGTAATATCTTGCAGTATATTGTTACAGCCTTATGGTTTTCAGATAAAAAATGTAAAACGCAGAAGTATGTTTGTGTACCAATACTTTATTATAATAGTTTTTTATGATGAGGACTTTACAGAATGGTAGTATTTATTAACAGGTTGGTAAGTTTTGAGGAAGATAAATTTGTATAATTAATTTTTGATTTTTTTGGAAACTATGATAAAATGATGATATACATAGTTAAGGAAATAAAATGATTTTAACTGTTTCACCTCATGCAATGTGGGGATTAAAGGCTGCTCTTGAAAATAATGAAAAATTGGACCAATCAATTAATTATACATTAATACTAGATGATAAAACTAAGCCAATAGTGAAATATCCAAACAAATGTTTTGAATTCATAAACTCAAGTATTCAAAATTGGATAATTATAAATAAACTAAATGAATATACCTCTAACAATCCTCCAAAGTTTTCTGCAACATTGGAATCTAATACTATAAAAATAATTAAGAGAATAAAATGAAAAAAATATTTCATATTATTTTTTGTTTATTCTTATTTTTTATTACAGAGTTGTATTTCAAACGTTGTTTATGAAACTGAAGATGATTATCTAAGGGCAGCTGAAAATGCTTATATAGGATACCAATATGAGCGTAGTCCACGTGGTGTCGAGAGTAAGAAGTTTCAACGTGCTGAGTATTATTATCAGAAAGCTTTTGAACTTAATCCTAATGATTCGAAGATAAAAAATAAAATTCTAGAATTGTATTGGAATGAAAATCTTCCTGATAAATTCTTTTATTGGATAGATATTTTTAACAATACTGGAAATGACAAGTATAGTAATTATTTATTCTCTGCAAATTGTTGTGTAAATTATGCAAAAAAAACAAAAACTGAAATATTCTTAGATAATATAAATTATGATTACTCGACAATAAAACAACTTGAAAAATCTGAACCATATTTGCAGGAAGATGTTCAAAATTTTATTAATTTTGCTTTGTTGAATGGCAAAAATACTTTTGGAGTAAAATTATGGGATAAAGCTATTGAGTGTTTAGATAATGCTTATCAAATGAAAAAAACATCTGAAGTCTTGAATTTCTATTATAAAATTTACATGAATTATAGCAAAAGTTTTTATATTTCTGGTTATCGTGGTTCCACTGACGATAAAGTTACTTCTTTATATCTCACATTTCGTAAAGATGAAAAAAAAGCTGAACAATATTTAAATCTTTCATTACAATTAGAAGAAAATTGGGAAACTCATTATTTATATTTTTATCAAAGAATGAGAAATGAAGTTAACTTCCATGATGGAAAATATGATGAGTTTAATAATCCTCAATATGACTTAGAATCGTGGAACGTAAAAAATAATTTAAGACTTATTCAAGATATATTCAAAGAATTAAATACAGCTATAGATTTAGTCAATGATGATAATGCAAAAGCAAAAATGATTTTTGAAAAAGGTAATTTATATTTTTATTCTTTACGTGATTATGACAAAGCAAAAGAAGAATACAAAAAAGCACTAACGTTAAATTACAAAACTGATTTTATTCCTGAACAAATTTTGAACTGTGATAAACAAAAACAAAATGATTTGATATATTCAGAATGTGCTACTTTGTTAGGATTAGAAAGTATATATGAATATTTTTCATATTCATCACGAACAAATTATATAAAATTATATAATTATCTAATGATGGGATATAAACATGAACCATATAAATACAATGATTTAATTGTAGTACCTGAGCAAAAATTATCTATAATTGATCTTACATACCAAGATGGTTATTTTGTTTATTTAATTTCAAGTCAATGTACAAATCCATTATCAAAGTATTGTAAGGTTATTTCTCCCGTACAACTTAATTATTTTTATTATAATGAATATCTTATTACAGATGTTTTAATTCTGAAATATATTGGAGATGATGTATACAGAAGTTATTATGATATTGAAAAATGTGATTTATTTGAAAATATCGTAGTTGGAACTGATGAATATGAAACTATATTGAAAATTTTGGAGCTTAATTCACAAATTATTAAATGAAGTTATGAAGACACTAAAATTCTTTAAAAAGTTTAATCCCATTAAAAAATAATTTAATCACAAAGGGATTTACTCAATACGCTGAGGATTTAATTTACGCCAATAGTTCTTTTTGAAGTTTTTGCGCGGGATCCCCACGCCTTTTCGGTGGACCGAGGTTTTTCAACCAGCCCAATTATTATTATAGTTAGGACATCTGAAATGTCAAGTTCATAACATACCCTTATTCTTCGGCGATAAGTGTTAAAAAAACAGAGTTATCGCCGAAGTATCCAGCTATCGAAGGCTTTATTCGCGTGATTACGTGGGGCTGGTTAAAAAGTTGTTAAAAAAGAAAATTAGTTTATTTTGTAAACTTCTTTAAAAATTCTGCTGGGGTTATAATTTCAACGAATTATGTTTGAATCAAGAAAAACTGTCATATATTATAAACCGTATTTTTGACTTAGACGTTCTTCACGAATATCTTTAATTGTAATAGGTTCAGGTGAAGAAATAATTCCAGTTAGACTGTTTACAATTTCAGAGGCAGATTTTTTCTTTTCATTTTTAGCAAGAGAACTTTTAAACTGATTTATAACAAAAAGAGCATACATTTCTATACTGTTCTGCAATTCCTGTGGCAAAGCCTGTACTTGTTCTTCTAACGCATTGAAAGACATAATCATCCTCCTTGTACATTAAAAGTATAACACATTTTCAGATAAAAAGAATAGTTAATAACACCCTTTGAATCTTCTTTTCTGCTTGTTTCTGTTCCCTACAATGTAGTATACTTTTGTATATGGATTTTGACACTTTAACAGACAGCTTGAACGAAGAACAGGTTTCGGCGGTAACTGCTACCGAGGGCTTTATCCGCGTGATTGCTGGAGCCGGTTCTGGAAAAACACGTGCGCTTACTCACAGGTTTGCTTATCTGGTGAACGATATTGGGGTGCTGCCTTCTAATATTTTGTGCGTGACGTTTACCAATAAGGCGGCTAACGAGATGAGGCAGAGAATCAGAAAGCTTACCGGCGATAATGATACGGGCTACATCTGTACGTTTCACAGCTTTTGCGTTTCGGTGCTGCAGGAGGAAAGCTACGCTGTTCAATATCCTAAGAGCTTTCTTGTGCTTGATAATTCCGATATAGATGCAATGCTCCAGATTATTTACGAGGAGCGCGGACTCACTTTGCGGCAGATGACCTTTTCCAATGCGCGCGACATGATTGAAATCAAGAAACTCTTCAAGGAGCCGGAATATTATTTTGATATGATTCGGATGACGCTGGACGAAATCTACCAGAAATATATGAGTGCGACAAAAACCGACGACATCATCTTTTACGGCTACCTTTACCAGGAAAAAAAATGCTTTGCGCTCGACTACAACGACCTTATTAAGTTTACGCTTTATATTTTCCAGACTGATGAGCAAATCCGCCTTAAATGGCAGCAGCGACTTGAATACATAATGATTGACGAGTTTCAGGACATTGACTTTATTCAGTACGAGCTGATGAAGGTGCTCTGCGACTATCATAAAAATCTTTTTGTTGTGGGTGATACTGACCAGACAATTTATACCTGGCGAGGGGCGGATGTGCGCTATCTTTTGAACTTTGATAAAGAGTTCCCGGACGTTCAGACGATTATGATGATGAAGAATTATCGTTCTACACCGCAAATCATAAATGCTGCAAACTCGCTCATAAAGCACAACCTTAGCCGAATTGCTAAAGATTTAATTCCAACGCTGCCTTCCGGAGACCTGCCGATTTATTATCACGCAAAAACCTCGGAGGAAGAGGCTGAGTTTATTGCAGATAAAATTAAAGAGCTTTTGGATTCGGGCTATAATCACTCTGATATTGTTGTGATGTACAGAGCCCACTATATTTCGCGGACGGTAGAAGAAGTTTTCCAGAAAAAGCACCTGCCCTACACGCTTTATTCCGGGCTGCCATTTTTTGAACGCGCGGAAATTAAGGATTCGCTTTCCTACCTGAGGATGATTGCCTACAAGGATGATTTGTCGTTTATGAGGATTGTGAACAAGCCTAAGCGAAACATTGGTGAACGGCGGATTAAGTTTTTGAAAGACTATGTTGCAGAAAAAGGAGGTTCGCTTTACGAGGCGTTGAAGCTGTGCTGCGAGGAAGAGCTTTTTGCAAACACTGGAGCAAAAGCGTTTATTGCACTTATAGAAAAATATTCCGCCTCCTACTCCAAAATGCAGATTTCAGAGGTTTTCAGCAAGCTTCAAAACGAAAGCGGTTACGAGCGGGCTTTGCGTACGGAAGGAAGTCAGGAGCGGCTTGATAATCTGGCGGAGCTTAAGCAGTCAATTTACGAATACGAAACCTCTTGCGGAGAAGAATGTACACTGGAAAATTATCTTTCCCACGTTGCCCTTTATACAAACAGCGATTTAGGTTCGACCAGAAACGCAATCCGCTTTATGACTGTTCATACAGCAAAGGGGCTGGAGTTCCCGGTTGTATTCCTCTGCGGCTTGAACGAAAATATGTTCCCTAGCAAAAAGGTTGACTCTCTTGCCGGAATGGAAGAAGAACGACGTCTTGCCTTTGTTGCGTACACTCGTGCAGAAAAAATGCTTTTCTTTACGGAATCGGAAGGTTCGACAAGCGGTTACGGCTTCAGGTTCCCATCCCGCTTTATATTCAATGTTGAAAAAAAGTATCTTGATTATGTAAAGGAGCTGCCCGAAAACCTTATCCAGAATACAAAGCTTTTTATTGAAGAATCGGAAAACAAGCTTGCAAAGGTTTTTGCAGGAGATGTATTAGAGACTGGAGATAAAATTGTCCACGCAATACTGGGCAAAGGCACAATAGTTGACGTGGACATCACAAATCATTTTTATACTGTTCAATTCGAAGGGCTTAGCACAACAAGGAAGATGAGTTTTAAAGCCCCTCTGAAAAAGGTTTAATATCTACGCGTTAAGCTTTAACTGGTACACCGCAAAGAGGATGATCGTTTTCCCAGTTCTGGGCAATCTGCATAATCAGACTTTCGCTGAACATTTTTCCTGCAAACTGCATACCAATTGGCATTCCGTCTGCGCTTGTTTTTCCGGCAGGCACATTTATAGAAGGAATACGTGCAAGGTTTACAAAGGTTGTGTAAAGGTCAGAAAGATACATTTCAAGCGGATTGTCTACTTTTGAACCAAGACGGAAAGCAGCAGTTGGACAAGTAGGACAAAGGATAACGTCGTAATTCTCAAAGATTGCGGCTACATCACGCTGGATGCGGGCACGAACAGTCATACCTTTTTTGTAAGTATCACCAGAGAACTGCTCAGAAAGCACGTAGTTACCAATGATGATTCGGCGCTTAACTTCAGGACCAAAGCCTTCGGAACGAGTGTCTACATAAAGCTCATCATAACCCTTCTGGTTGTCCACACGTCGGCCATAACGGATTCCATCAAAGCGGCTGAGGTTTGAAGCAGCTTCTGAAAGGGCGATAACATAGTAGCTTGCGATTGCGGCATCAAGAACAGGAACGTCAACTTCTTCAACCTTGGCGCCCTTCTTTTCGAACCAGGCGCGGGTTTCGGCAAAGCATTTAACTACATCAGGGTCAGCACCTTCAGTTTTAAGGAACTGCTTTGGAATAGCAATCTTAAGCTTAGCAAAATCAGAATCACTAAGAGCCTGAAGATTTCTTAAAACCGCAGCATTTGGAAGATCTGCGGATGTATCATCAAAAGTATCAACTCCACACATAAGGGAAAGTGGCTCAGCAATATCAGCCGGAGTATGACCAAGAATACCAACCTGATCCAGACTTGAACCGTAAGCAACTACACCCCAGCGGCTAAGAACACCGTAAGTTGGCTTAAGTCCGTAAATACCACAATAGCTTGCAGGAAGACGAACAGAACCACCGGTTTCAGTACCAAGACCAAAAAGAGCCTGGTTTGCGGCAACGGCAGCAGTTGAACCACCGGAAGAACCGCCCGAAACAAACTCGCGGTTGATTGGATTTCTTGTAGGGCCGTAGCAGGAATATTCTGTTGAAGAACCCATTGCAAACTCATCCTGATTACATCGACCAACAGGAATTGCGCCGGCCTTTTCCAAACGGTCTACAACAGTAGCATTATATGGAGCAACATACCCCTCAAGGATTTTTGAAGCACAGGTAAGGCGGTGGCCCTTTGAGCTGATGTTGTCTTTAAGTGCGAATGGAATACCAATAAGTGGTTTTTCGGCAAAAAGCTTATCCAAAGCTGCCGCACCAGAAGCACGTGCGTCGGCAATTTCCTTATCGGCAGCCTGCGCAGTTGCAATCGCATCATCATACATTTCTATAAATGCGTTCAGAGGAATTGCAGCAGATTTATCTTTATTAAAAGTGTCTATTGAATCCTGAACCAGCTGTGCACTTGTTACAGTTCCGGTCTTCAAAGCTTTTCTAGTTTCGTCAATAGTATAGAACATATTATGCACCTTCCCCTAAAACCTTAGGTACCTGGAAATATCCGTCCATAAAGTCTTTGCTAACCTTTTTTACGTCAGTCATTTCCAGACCGCCCTCAATCGTATCGTCACGAAGCTTGTCTGCCTCTGTGCGTGGATATGCATCATAAGGATTTTCGCTGTCATCGTATTTTGAAAGAATGTCGAAATAGCCGACAATATCATCCACCTGTCTTTTTAATGTAGCCATATCGGTGGCCGATGGAGATAATCTTGATAAATAAAGCAGATTTTCAAGCGTCTGCTGGTCAATTTGTTTGTGTTGTGTTGCCATAGAGATACATTATAGTAGGAAAATGAATCAATGTCACTAACCTAGAGATTTGACATAACCGCTTGCCCCTGCCCGCCTGGTACAAAAATCAATACATATTATCTAATGTAACGAGCTTGTAGCCTTTTGCGTTTTTGACAACATAATCTGTAAAGCCAGAAAGAGAAAACAGCATAACCTTAAGGTTTGAAGCTAAAAAATAATTCAGTTTATCTTGAAAAATCTCAAGGTCTTCTTTTCCGAATTTTTCTGACTTGAATTTACACTCGGCGGCAAGAGCATATTTTTTTCCATCAATTCCAAGAAGGTCTATTTCAATGGATTTTATTTCTTTACCAATTTTTACTGAATTCTGATATTCAACAATATCTGTCAAAAAGCAAGGGATTTTCTTTGTACCAACATTACTCAAAATGTAATCCTTTGCCATTTTTTCAAAGACACTTCCCATAAATTGATGGAGATTCGGCTTTACCTTTTGTTTATAATAAATGTTTCCCTTTCCACTATTTATAAGGCTGGCACCAGGAGCAACATAACGAAAATAAAAATTTACCATAGAATCTGCAATAAGATAATATGGCTTTGGAGTTTCACGACGTTCAACAATTTCAGTTGCAAGAAGATTTTTCAGACAAAAGCTGATATCCGACATTCCTGTTGTTGCCTGAATTTCATTATATTTTGTTTTTCCATTTGCAATTGCATCGATTATGGAATTATAGGCAACCGGATTTGATTTTTCACCTGTGATGACCGTTTTGATTTGTTCTTCTGTAAAAAAGGCATTTCTTGAGAAAAATAATTTTTCTATGTTTTCATCAAGTGAGAGCTTGTTGTCAAACTGCTCCAGATATTTTGCAACTCCACCTGTAAGACCATAAACAATTGCTTTCTCTTCGACATTGTAATCAGGAACAAAACTTGCTGTATCTTTATATCCAAATGGATTGATTTTGAATTCAAGATTTGCTCTTCCATGAAGCGGTGCCGAAGAACCCAAAACATCTTCACGCATAAACGAGACAAGGGAACCCAGCAAAATAAAATATAAGTTTGATTTCTTCCACTTGTGATCAATATATTTTTGAAGCAGAGAATTCATATAGGGGCAGGCTTTTGCAAGATATGGGTATTCGTCAATTACAAAAACAATCTGTTCCTTTTCTGCTGCATCGGCTATAAAATCAAAAATTGAATCAAATGAATCAAACTTCAATTTTCCGTTAAGATTAGGAGCAAGAGCTTCAAGAACATCATTTCCCATTCTTAACATGAGCTCTGACTCTGCCATTTCGGTACTGACAAAAGATACCGATTTGCATTTATTTATTTCGATAAACTTATTTACAAGTGTAGTCTTTCCAACACGTCTTCGGCCAAAAAGTACGGCCATATGAAAGCCATTTTTGTTATACAGCTCCTGTAGTGCTGCAAGTTCTTCTTTTCTTCCTATAAAATTGCTCATATGCCTTATCCTTTTCTTGCATTGAATTATGTTTTACTAGAACTAATTCTACTAGAGTAGTCTCTAGTAGAGTCCACTCTAGTATTATTGCATAGAGAAAAGGCATTTGTCAACGAATTTAATCTCTAAAGTAAATGATTACCATAACACAAGTAACGTCATGCCGTGGCTTTCCGTACTCATAGTCGTAACATAGAATTGTTCATACAGAAAAAAAATCCGCATATTGCCCCTGTGGCTTTTGTGATTCTTTTGGAACAATTCTTATCTGAGGAACTACAGATTGTCCTTTGGCTTCTACTGCATATATTGATCGACCAACGGCAAATCCAACCATAAAGCCTAAAAGAGTTAACAGAATCATGAATGTTGTTCTAATGAAGATTAAATCGCTTTTTCTTATTTTTGACATAAGATCATCTCCTGAATAATTGTCATGTGTCTGAAAACACAGTTCCAGAAATTAAAGACTTATTTATAACATTGAACTATTACATCCTATTTTGTAAAATTGAAAGTATGAAAATTCGAGTTGTTTTTTGGGTATGTTTGTTGGTCGTAGCTTTGGCTTCTTGTGCGAAAAAGGATAAAAATGCAAGAGAAAATACTGAACTTGTGGTTGATTTTGATTTGAAATCTGCACAAGAACATATTCCTGAACCTGACCGTTTTGTAACCGCAATTGTTCTTTCGCCTTCGACTAAACTTTATCTGCAGGGACGCGACAATAATATGCATTCGTTTCTCAACTTAAAAAACAACGATACTATAGAAATCCTTCTTGCAAATAATTCCGATGAACCCGAAACAAATGTAAACAATGAAACTTATCTTCATGCCATTTATGATTCAGTCGATTTTTGGATTCCCCAAAGTGATATTGCCTTGTCCTCAGAAAGTGCCGTTGTTATTTTTGATTCTGCTTTGTATGAAGATGCCCAGCTACTCTCCCCAAAAACCGACGGACTTACTAAATTAAGATTCGGCACAGTCATTGCAAGAAATCCTCAGACCCAAACTCAAGGCTCAGAGCCGCAATCATACGAAAATATCTTTTATTACGATACCAGCAAAAAAATTGTTCAAAGTGGATTTATAAAACAGGGAAATACAAGCAATAAAGAAGACGATATTGAAGTTCTTAAAATCGTAGACCAACTCAAAGTCACCAAAAAAGCAGTTGACCGAAACAATCTTTTTGCCCGTGCCGAAAAATACAATCCATCTCCATTGGTAAAAGCCGCTTTGGATGACCAGATGATTGAAAAACTCTCCTACGACTACGAAGAAGTAGTCAAAAATCTCCAGAAACAACTCTACGGTGTCCACGTCAACGAACTCCTAACCGTAGATCAGAGCAAAGACCCGTTTTCGAATTAATTACAGAAATCCTTAATTTTTGTTTTTTAATGAAGAAGGAGGGGAAAGCCTTCCCCTCGGCCGCACTTCGTTGCGTCCTACCCCTTCGAGCGGGGAGCGCCCCGCAACGCCCCCAGTAATTTACTTTTACAACTCCGCCCTTCCCCTAAAGCTCAGCGACAGTGTGCGTTTATCAATATATTCCAGATCTCCGCCAACAGGGATGCCGGTGGCAAGGCGGGTAACTTTTACAGGTACAGGCAAATTAAGCTCGGAGATAACCTTGTTCAAATAGAGTGCAGTTGAATCTCCTTCGACGGTAGGATTTGTGGCAATGATTACTTCGGTAACGGCAATTTTTTCGCCGGAGGCTTCATCTATACCGCCCACTTTTATTCTGTTCAAAAGAGGCTGGATCGAAAGCTGAGCCGGACCTACACCTTCAAGCGGCTTGATTACACCGCCGAGCACATGGTAGAGGCCGCGGTATTCGCCGTATGCTTCTATCGTGGAAACATCCTGGCTCTGCTCAACAACACAAATCTGAGATTTTTCGCGCAAAGGGTTTGAACAAATCGGGCAAGGGTCGGTCTCGGTCCACACACCGCAGACAGAGCACGGTTTAATTTTAGATTTCAGTTCTGCGATATTGCGGGCAAACTTTTGAACGTAAAACTCATCCTGAGTGAGCAGCCAGTTCACCATTCGCACAGCGCTTTTTTTACCGATTCCCGGCAATCTAGAAAAATTATTTGTAAGCTCATCAAAAATATTCATAGTCCATCCCACCCGAACAAATGAAACCCAAACGTTTGAATGTTTAAGTGTTAAATCCCAAACTGGCTCAAATCAATTCCGCCAAGCAGCGAGGAGGATTTTGCCTTTATCATTTCCTGAACGTTGTCGCAGGCATTTTTGTGAGCGGCAACAATCAAGTCTTCAAGCATTTTTACGTCGCGGTTGTCAACACAGATAGGGTCAAGCTTTATATCAATCATTTCGAACTTTCCGTTGAGAGTGACGGTTACCATTCTTCCGCCGGATGAACCTTCTGCCCTAAGCTCGGCAAGCTCCTGCTGAAGCTTTTCAGACTGTTCCTTTATTGCCTGTGTATTTTTAAGAAACTCAAATGGATTCATATATCCTCCCTAACTATTTACAATCGTTCCCTTAAACATATCCACTAAGATTTTCACCTGTGGCGGAACTTCTTTTTGCACGGAAGCGGTATTCTTTGTTTTTATAGAAACTCTGAACGTCATTGGTTTTCCGCACACACGTCCAATTTCCGCACTAATCGTAGGAATGTTTTTCTGAAGTCTGGAATAATCATACTCCGAGAAAACAGTCGTGTCCACACCATCGGCAGAAACAACCCAGTCTCCGGTTTTCTCCAAATCAACTGCAATAAAGCCTTCGTTTACCGCGAAGTTTGCCATTACCGTTCCCTTAAGCTGTGCAACAGAAATCGTTCTTCCGTCGGCAGTTGTAAATACGTCGCTTATTTGTGCCGGGGTGCCAGTAGTCGGGCTGCCTGCGGTCTGGCTGTTTGTATTGTGTAAAGGTGATGATGATGAAGCGCCTTGTGTCACTGGTGGGTACGGTGTAAAATCCTCGTCCTCAGGATAGTAACCGTCATCTGGCGGAACCTCTGTATTAGACCAGTCATCATCGTCGGAAGCTGCAGAGCCGGAATCCTCGTCAGATTCATCATCAGGATTGAGAGAAAAGCTGTCTTCTTTTGTAGGAGTCGGAATATAGACTGTAGGCACTACGCCCTCTGCCGTGAGATTCTCCTGTGGAATATGAAGCTTAAGCCGTTCATCTGCAACGCCCTGCACCGCTGGTTGTTCAGGCGGCAGCGGACCGCCATTAGAAAAAGGGTTTTCAGCCCCTCCTTCCATTCCATTTTCACCGCCTTCCGGTAAATCCTCGTCAGCATCATCTGCTGCATCAAGGCCCGAAAGTCTAGGTAAGCCGTTTGGAATTGGGTTTATTGTTAATGGTTTTTGTGTTTCGGTTGATGATGATGTCGCGCCGGTAACAGGAGCTGCAGCCGAAGCTGATGTTCCAGCACCAGTTCCAGTGTTTGCACCAGCTGCCGAAGTACCAGTGCCCGAAGTTGCTGCCGATGTAACAGTGGCAGTTCCAGTCCCCGCAGGAACAACTCCGCGCAAAAGGCTCTGAGCCGCATCAATCGCCTTCTTAACCTCTGCATTTGAAACAAACTCAGAAAGCCAGCACAATCTTGAAAAGGCAAGCTCCAGTTCGTACACAGGAGAAAGCGAATATCGGATATCTCTGTAAAGCTGAAGATAAATTGAAAGAGCCCTCTCCACCTGAATTGCATTCCAGGCATTCAAAACCTTCTGGCTGTAGCGTTCAACAGAATTGCCAAGCAGAGCTTCCTTTGTAACACCGTTCTTAATCAAAAGCACGCTGCGCAAATAATCAGCTGAATTAGAAATAATCTGTTCTATAGAAACTCCGGACTGCAGCATCTCATCAAGAAGATTGATTACTGTTTCCGGCTGACCTTCTGCACAAGCTTCAAAAATTGAATTGAGCCGTTCGACTCCAGCAATACCAAGCTTGTCGCGGATTTTTTCATAAGTGATGTGACCTTCGCTAAAAGCTGCAACCTGATCAAAAAGCGTATACGCATCTCGCATAGAACCGGTAGATTCGCGGGCAATCCAGAAGAGCGCTTCATCATCAGCCTGAATACCAAGCTCTGCCGCTGCCTCTGCCAGACACGCCTTAACCTTATCTATACTTACAAGCCTGAAGTTGTACTGCTGACAGCGTGACTTAATAGTTGCCGGAACCTTCTGAAGCTCCGTTGTAGCAAAAATAAAGATTACATACTCCGGCGGCTCTTCAATTGTTTTTAAAAGCGCATTAAAGGCCGAATTAGAAAGCATGTGGACTTCGTCAATTATATAGATTTTGTAACGGCAGTTTGCAGGCGGGAACATTACCTCATCCTTTATCTGCCTGATATTTTCAACGCTTGTATTAGAAGCACCGTCTATTTCAATTACGTCCAGACTTGAACCCTTTGTAATTTCCTGACAATTAGAGCAGGTTCCGCAAGGCTTATCAGTCGGACCATTCTGACAGTTCAGAGCTTTAGCCAGAATACGCGCAGTCGAGGTTTTCCCGCATCCACGTGGACCAGAGAAAAGGTACGCATGCGCGATTCTACCAGTTTTGATTGAGTTTTTAAGAGTTTCCGCAACAAATTCCTGACCTACAAGGTCTTCAAATTGCTGCGGACGTCGCCGTGTGGCTGTTACTTCGTAAGACATAGAACTAGTATATCAGAAAAACAAAAATTAATCTTTATTTTCAACAACTTTCCAGCCAACAATGCCTTTCCCTTCACTGGAATAAACAACTCCCACCTTGTACATATTTTTTCCGCTCACGGCAAAACGGTCTGCGTAACCGTTGAAGTCTATCTGTCGCAAAGCCTCGTCTGCAACTTCATCGAAATCACGGCCCTTGTCCATCTTGAGTTCAAAAATAAAAACTGAATCTTTTGTTGCAACAACAACATCGCTTCTTCCTGCAACGGACTGGAGCTCGCTTACAACGCGATAACCGGTAAGGCGGAAGATAAGGTGTGTTACGGATTCGTAATAGTTTTCACACATGTCTTTTTTTACGACTGTCGGGAGGTCTGCGATTGCAGCTTTGATTATAGAAAGAAGTTTGTCGATATCTCGGGCAAAAAGTGCGTCGCAGATATTGTCAATTGCAAATCCAAGATCATCATCTGGTACATTTACAAATTTCTTGAGAAGAACATTCAAAAATCCTTCTTCTATTTCGCGGTTCGGAAAATCAAGAGTGTAAAGATTCCGTTCGTGGTCATAACTCTTTATTGTGAGGTAGCCACTCTGATAAACTACAGGCAGCATATTTTTACTGTCCGGGTCGTAATTTTTAAAGTTGTCTTCCTTGACTCGCCGGCCGTTTACAAGATTTGAAAGAGCAAGTGGTTCATTCTGCAAAGTTTTTACAAGAAACGATGGAGTTCCGCTTTCAAACCAATATGAGCCGAAATTTTTTCCGTAGAAGCACTTTAAAAGACAGAAGGGATTATAAACTCCTTCCCCTGTATAAGCAAAATGATAACCGTCGTACATCTGTGCAAGTTTTTCTTTTGTCTCTAGAACTGTCATTTCCTGTTCAACTGCAAGTGCTTCTATTTCCGGCTCAAAATATTTTTCAAGTTCTGATTCTGAAATTCCACAAAGCGAAGAATATTGTTTATTCAGACTTATGTCATTGAGCTGATTTAATCCGCTGAAAATATTCACATGGCTTACTTTTGTGATTCCGGTAATAAACAGAAAGCGGATGTATTTGTCCAAGTCTTTGAGCGGGCTGTAGAAATTCCTTAAATCCTGTCGATTCTGTTCTTCAAACTCTGTGTAAAGTGCGTCAAGAATCGGCTTGTCGTATTCATCAATAAGAACGACCACCTGCTTACCTGTCTGTTTGTAAAGGCTTGAAATCAGTGTGCCTAGTCTTGAGGCGGGATTTTCTGAATCCTTCTTAATCCCATATTTTTCTTCGTTCTCTTTAAGTATGTAATCCAACATTGAGTGGAAGTATTCTCTTCTTTCATAAGAACCCAAACCAAAACTGATTTTTAAAACAGGATATTCAGTCCAGGCATCTGCGTTTTTTGATTCCTTTTCTTCTATCGCAAGACCTTTAAATAAATCTTTTTTTCCTTCAAAATACGCCTCAAAGGTTGAAAGCAAAAGGCTCTTTCCAAAACGACGCGGACGGCTCAAGAAATACGGCGTGCTGGTACGGGTAAGATCGTAAACCAATTCCGTTTTATCGACATAAACATAGTTTCCCTTTCTGAGCTTTTCAAAATCCTGAATGCCAATCGGCAAAAATCTTGCGTTCATACTTTTATAATACCATCGTTTTTGGTTATTTACAATTATTCTTCTATAATCATCAGGGTAAATGATAAAAAATGCCGTGGGAAACAGGGGGCGAAATGGTTCGCTAAAAACTGTTTGCTCACGGCGTAAAAATATGATGTTTTAAGTTGCGCTAACAGAGCCGGTTAGGATTTGCTGCCATCTTTCTGGCACCCCGAAAGTGTTTGTAAAAAACCGTATTTCGAGGTACCCTTTAATTGTTGAATTGTTTAATAGCTAAAAAGCCCGCACACAACACACACGGAAACCGTTGATCTTGCTGGTGCAGTTGTCGACATAGCCATCATCAAAGTCGACGTCCCACGCGTTTTGGTAGTAGTTCTGGGACGACGACCAGTAAACATCACTACACAACTGTGTACCACCAAGTGCACTGAGTACAGAATTAAGAACATCTTTGTTTCTGTAAATGTAACAAAGTTCTGCAAGGCTTGGCATATACCAGCCTGTGGCATAACTTCCTGTAAGATTGAATGTAGAAGCATAATTATTTACATAATTGAATGCAGGATAATTTGTAGCGGCTTCCAAAGTTCCAGTCGAATCTAAAGTACAAATCTCTGTCCAGTTGTTGCTTCCATCCGTGTCGCCTGTAAAGGTTGCTGTAGAAGCCGCTCCAATACCATCAACACTTGGCGTACAAACTATATTATTAAACATTGTCCAATAACCTGTGGTTCCAGATTTTGCCCAAATATAATTCCCACTGTTAGTTCCATTTGCAGAATTGTAAAGTCCAAGCCAGCCTCTTGGGGTGCCATCGTCATCAACGTCATACAAAACTCCAACGGCAGCAGCTTTTTGGTCAGCTGTCATACTGGCAACATTTGCATAAGGAATTATTGTGCCGGTATTGAGCAGTACATCACCTACAGAATAAGTTACTTCTTCAAAGGTTGCAGTTACACTTACAATTGTGTCTGGCATTGTAAATGTATACTTTGTACTGTCATTTTGGTCTACAGTATGTGTAATTGCAGCGTTAGAAGAATCTTTTACTGAAAGTGTGGCAAGCTGGTAACCAGTAGATGGTGCTACAGTGAGTGTAACTGTCTCGCCGGCATGAGCGGTTGTTTTATTTGTTGTAACTGTACCGTGTTCTATGTTGTCAACAACAGTAACGGTGTAGTTTATTGCTGTAAACGTTGCGCTTACCGTTACGTTACCGGCTGGCATTGTAAAGGTGTTGTCGCTGACTGTTACGGTCTGTCCACCTGAGGTTACTGTATATGCTCCAAAGTTGTAGCCGGCAGCTGGAGTTGCAGTAAGTGTAATTGTTTCTCCAACATTAGCGGAAGTTTTACTTGCTGTAACGGTTCCGCCTGTTATGCTTGTTGGCAGAGTAATGCTGTAGTTAATTGCTGTAAACGTTGCGCTTACCGTTACATTTCCGGCTGGCATTGTAAAGGTGTTATTGGTAACGGTTACGTTCTGTCCACCTGAGGTTACAGTATATGCTCCAAAGTTGTAGCCATCATTAGGTGTAGCAGTAAGAGTAATTGTTTCTCCAACATGATAGTAAGTGTTATTTGGACTTATTGAAACAGAGCCGTGTGTTATGGTAGCAACTGAAACTGTGTAATTAATTGCAGTAAAGCTTGCGCTAACTGTTACGTTACCAGCTGGCATTGTAAAGGTATTGTTGCTGACTGTAACAGACTGTCCACCTGAGGTTACTGTATATGCTCCAAAGTTGTAGCCGACAGATGGAGTTGCAGTAAGAGTAATTTCTTCACCTACATTAGCAGTAGTTTTGCTTGCTGTAACGGTTCCGCCTGTTATGCTTGTTGGCAGAGTAATGCTGTAGTTAATTGCTGTAAACGTTGCGCTAACTGTTACATTTCCGGCTGGCATTGTGAAGGTGTTATTGGTAACGGTTACGTTCTGTCCACCTGAGGTTACAGTATATGCTCCAAAGTTGTAGCCGGCAGCTGGGGTAGCCGTGAGTGTAATCTCATCACCTACATGAACATCAGTTGTTTTGCTTGCTGTTACTGAACCGTGTGATATGGTTTCCGCAATACCAACTGTGTAGTTAATTGCTGTAAACGTTGCGTTAATAGATACATTTCCGGCTGGCATTGTAAACGTATTATTGGTAACTGTTACGGCTTGTCCACCTGAGGTTACTGTATATTCTCCAAAATTATAACCAGCATTAGGTGTAGCTGTAAGTGAAACTGTCTCTCCAACATTAGCTGTAGTTTTGCTTGCTGTTACTGAACCGTGTGTCATGGTAGCAACAGAAACTGTGTAATTAATTGCAGTAAAGGTTGCACTAACTGTTACGTTACCGGCTGGCATTGTGAACTTGTTGTTGGTGACTGTTATTTGCTGTCCACCTGAGATTACGGTATATATTCCAAGTTGATATCCATCAGCAGGAGTAGCAGTAAGTGTTATTATTTCTCCAACATTAGCGGTGGTTTTATCTGCTGTAACTGAGCCGTTTGACATAGTACCATAAGAAACTGTGTAGCCAATTGCATTAAAGGTAGCTGTAATTGTTACGTTACCGGCTGGCATTGTGAACTTGTTGTTGGTGACTGTTATTTGCTGTCCACCTGAGATTACGGTATATATTCCAAGTTGATATCCATCAGC
>JAFZRP010000067.1 GCA_017619795.1 Treponema sp. | reverse complement strand
TTGTTATACGATGGCTGGCTTTGACAAAACTAACGCACGAGTTTTTAATCTCACTAGGCTATGCCTGCCTTCCACCGGCTCTCTAAGTCCGTCAACTTAGAGTACAACTTTTTCTCGGATTGTTTAATCATAACAACTAACCTAATTCTGAATACTTTTGATAATGTTATGTGTTACTGTAATTCACAAGCTGAAAAAATCGGAAAAAGTATTTTGTGTAAAGATTTACAAATAGTATTCTTATTTTTTTATGGGAGATAAATATGAAGTAATACTTTGTAAAAATATTAATACTACTTTCTTTTTTGATAATTCTTTTTACAAGTTGTTCTACCAATGCAAATAACAATTATAATCTTTATTCAGATAGTCCCTGGAATGGAAACTGGTATGGCTATGTTGGAGAATAGTTAAACGGAGCTGGTTTATATTATACTGGTGATACTGGTTACAAACTGCTTTACAAAACAGAGAATTACTTATATACATCTAAAAGTTTTTTGTAATATTTACAACATCTAGTGATGGAAAAGATCTTGAAAAAGACATAGAAGTATATGGAAAAATGATTTCAGGACGTGATGATGGATTTTATTTCTGGAATGATGTAAATAGACCGTTCTTTAGACTAGATTAAAATAAAACTATTTAACAATTTCTTTAGCTTTATAAATTGCCTATATTAAATCTCTTTAATTATTTAATGATTCATAGTATTATAAAATAATAATAAGGAGAAATTATAATGCCTAATTTAGTTTTACCAGCAATGGCTTTTTTAGGAAAAATGACAAATACTTTTTCAAATAATGAGTTTTTTGAAATTCTTCAAACAGATTTACAAGCAAGAATTTTAATGATAAATGAAAATAATCTTAATATAAATTACAAGAAAGAAAATTTGCTTCGCCAAAGTGTATTCTTGCAAGATGCAAGTTTATATCAATTATCATTGAATAATTATGAATTAAAAATGATAAATTCTCAGTTGTCTGAATTGAATTATATGATATCTTCAAAAATTAATGATGAACAATGTGAGAAAACTGCTAGAGAAGTTGTTTATAATATAAAGAAAATAGATGAACAATTAGAAAAAAGAACAAGATAAAATATATGTGGCCATTCAATCTAATATTTTATTACAGATGATTGACAACAATCATATTTCAACTGCTTCTTTTAATCAAATAGCAGACAAAGAATATTTTGATACAGTAATGAAAAATGTAGTATCAAAAATTGAAAAATTAAATGATGAAGAAAAAGCAGAAATAGAAGGATTTTTAGGTGTTTATACATATGCTATTGAATTAATAGAACAGCTCAAATCAATAAAAAATGAAAAAGTTATAAATTTGCCTGAAAACATTGTAAGAATGGAGAAGCCTACTCCTGGAGATTCTCTGGAAGCGAAAATAGAAGAAATTAAATTTTCTAATAATGAAAGATTATTTGAAAGTATAGAAAATGAGAAAAAATATAAAGAACTTATAGAAAAATATAAGATTTGTGAACCTGCAGTAAATATGTATTTATCTACACATCCATTATTAAAAAATAATTATAATTGTCTGAATTATATAGAATCAGAACAACAAATAGTTGATTACAATTATATAATGGAAAGATGTAATGTTTTTATAGAATCAGAAAAAAATAAGTATGCAGAAGCAAAACAAAAAGAAAAATATCAAGATGAATATGAAAAGGCAATTATCTCTAAATTTAAGAAAAAAAATAGATTTAAAAACTTTATAAAAGTATTTATTGTATTAATTCTTATTTTTGGTATTTTAATATTTTTAAAGTATTACTTAGGTTAACCTATTTTACTGTTGTTAAAATCAAGCTAGAAGCCTTCTTTATCATCAACGTAGAATATAAAAACATTCTGCCTCACCGTAGTGAGTGTTTACGGTTCTTCGTCTGTAGAGGCAATGACTACCCGATATTTTGGGTTAGGATTTGTATCACCCATGCGAGAAGTTTTCCCTTACACGATTTGCCCCAAAGTTGGCATAAAGGACCTTCGAAAAGTCAGTGCGGCCTGGGACGCCAATTGCATCTGCACGGCAGTGATTACAGTGCAAGAACAGTTCGATGTGCTGCGAAGCTTGGGCGCGGGCTGCGTGGATTTCCTGGCAGGTTGGGGCAGGTTCATCTGCAAGTTTTGCGGTGGGAATTAAAGGGATTATGTTATATTTTTGTGCTCCGGCTGCGGCTACAGTCTTAGCAATTTCTCCAATATGATTGCTGTTTATGCGGGGAACCAGGACTGTGTTTACTTTTACGGTTATTCCGGCTGCGGCAATTTTTCTAATTCCTTCAAGCTGGTTTTCTATGAGGATTCTTGCACCTTCAACGCCTTCAATTTTTTTGCCATGCCAGATGATGTAGTCGTTGAGTTTTGCTTCTATTTCAGGATCAACAGCATTTACCGTAACTGTAAGACTGTCTATTCCGGTTTTTATGATTTCATCGGCACGCTCTGCAAGCAGTAAGCCGTTCGTACTCATACATTTTATAAGTTCAGGATAGTGTTTCCCAATCAGCTTAAAAGTTTTGAGGGCATTATCACTTGCAAGAGTATCTCCCGGACCTGCAATTCCGGCAACTTTAATTTCCGGGCTGATTTCCAGTGCTTTTTTTATAAGAGGAATTGTTTCGGCAGGTTTTAAAACTTTTGCCGTTACGCCGGGACGATTTTCTGTATCATTCAAGCTTCTTTCACAAAAACGGCATGCAATGTTACAGCCGGGACAAACCGGAAGATGAATGCGGCCTGTTGTTGCACCGTTGCTTGCAAAGCATGGATGCTGTGTTTTTAATTCAGAAAATGATTTTGGCATATTGCGATTCTCCTGAAAGAAACTATAAAATTAAATACCTATTAAGTCAATAGGTAATTAGATTTTTCCTATTGCAATAATACTCCATATTGAATACCATTTCTTCGGACATAAAAAAATGAACTTAGTATTATACATTCACGGAAAAGGCGGAAGTGCTTCAGAAAGCAGTCATTATGAAAAGCTGTTTCCGGATTATAAAGTAATCGGCCTTGATTACAAAACTTTTACTCCCTGGGAAACAGGTAAAGAAATCCACGAAGCTGTTGCTGGATTAAAACCGGAATATGAAAATATCTTTCTGGTTGCAAGCAGTATCGGTGCATTTTTCAGCATGAATGCGGATCTGAACGGATTGATTAAGAAGGCATATTTCATTTCACCGGTTGTTAATATGGAAAAGCTGATTTTAGACATGATGAAGTGGGCTGACATAACGGAAGAGGAGCTTGAAAAGAAAAAAATTATTTCGACTTCTTTCGGCGAAGATTTATCCTGGGAATACCTCTGCTATGTAAGGAACCATCCTTTAGTCTGGGATGTACCGACCAGTATTTTATATGGTCAGAATGACAACCTCACTTCTCTTGAAACAATGAAGGAATTTGCCGGAAAGCATGGAGCTAACCTTACTATAATGGAAAACGGTGAACACTGGTTTCATACACCGGATCAGATGAAGTTTCTTGATGACTGGATAGTAAAAGCCTGTAAAGACGCATAATCGCAAGGCAATCCTTTTACATCAACCTTGCAGGTAAAAAGACAGCCGTCGTATTTTCCGTTTTGATTTCTTCCGGAGGTAGTGATGAAAAGCGTATCTAAATTGCTGCCGATAAAACAGCAGGAAGTTACGTTTGCAGCCTCTACGTTTACTGTGGCAAGAAGAGATCCATCCTTCCCGCTTCGCTGTTCAATTCTGTGACCGCCCCAGAATGCAACCCAGAGATTATCCTCTGAATCTATACACATTCCGTCTGTAACTGCATTTTCTGCTTTGAATAAAACTTTTCTGTTAGAAATTTCTCCTGAGGATAAATCATAATCATAGACAAAAACAGCATACTGCAGTGAATCAGAAAAATAAAACTTTTTCCGGTCATGACTCCATGCCATTCCGTTTGAAATTTTTGTGTCAGGCTGTCTGCAGATTACTTTTCCTTTATCAAGACAGAAAAGGTTTCCGCTTGCTTCGTGAACATCATCATCAACAGAAGAACCAAACCAGAGTCTTCCATCAGGATCTGATTTTGCATCATTTGAGCGCTGATAAGCTTTGTAATAGTCTGAAAGATTCTTTACAGGTGTTGCAGTTTCATTTTCCAGAAGGTAAAGGGCATCTGTGCCGGCAATAATATAGCTTCCTGGATTTTCTGCAGGAACGGCTGCTCCAATAGGCTTTTCAAAACAAAAGGATTTCTTTTCGCCGGCAGGATTTACATCATCTATTTTCTGGGTAAAAAAAGTCCCTTTTGTAATATCAACCCAGGAGAGTGTCTTTGTCCTGACATCATAAAACGGCGATTCACCAAGTTCATATTTATCTGTAGAAAAAACTTTTGCGCTGTAGGTTTTCATTTTAAATTTCCTTCTTCAATTTCAACATAGCACATCAGAAAATTAAAATCTATGTTTCACTCAAAAAGTCGCGACAATCATCCTGCGAAATTGTATAATCAAAATATGAATAACGAAAAGGAAGAAAAGTGTAAGCTTGATAAGATTCAGGTTGATGACGGCAAAGCCTTCGATTTTGGAAAGACTGCCGAATATTACGGACGCTTCAGGGATATTTATCCGAAGTCACTTTATGATAAACTCTATTCTCTTGGCATAGGGGCTGCCGGTACAAAATGGCTGGACCTTGGAACTGGAACCGGTGTTTTTCCAAGAAACCTTTATCAGTATGGAGCAGATATAACTGCAACTGATATTTCCGAAGAGCAGCTGGATATTGCAAGAAATCTTTCTTCTGGAATGGATAATATTCATTATGAAAAAGTTGCTGCCGAAGACATTAATTATCCGGAGCATTCTTTTGATGCAATTACAGCCTGTCAGTGCTTCTGGTATTTTAATCCGGAAATTGTTGTTCCGAAAATCAAATCACTTATAAAGAAAGACGGCATTTTCTTAAAGGTCTATACATCTTATCTGAAGGAAGAACCTGTAACGCAGGACTCAAATGCCCTTGTTAAGAAAATCAATCCTTCCTGGCATGGAGCTGCAAGTGCTCTTGAAGATTTGCGCCGTCACTATTTTGAAAATCCGCAGCTTGATTCATTCGTTACAGAAATCCCCTTTACCCGTGAAAGCTGGCATGGCCGGATGATGGCAAGCCGCGGTGTAATGGCAAGCATGAATGAAGAACAGCTGGCCCAGTTTGATAAAGAACATCGGGCAATGCTTGAAGAAAAATATCCGGAAGAATTCACTATCAGGCATAAGGTTTTTCTGACCTGGTATAAGTTTTAATATCTTTTATCGGTTCTCGACTGTAAGTTTAATCAGTTTCTTAATATGAATTTCTACTGAGTCATAACAGGCAACAGGACAGTTGCTTGAATTCAAAAGAAGGGGAAGCTCTGTACCGCCGACTAATCCGATTTTCTTCATAAGCGCCTCTTTCGGTTGTTTTCTTTTTCGAAATTATAGTAGGTTTTTCTTGTGTTCACAATAAATTTATCTGTTATAATATAATACTTGTAAGGATAAAACATGGATCGTAAGCAAAAAGCGGTAGATTATTTTTCGCAGAAATTACATTGTTCTCAGTCGGTTCTTGCGGCTTTTGCTGAAGAATGTGGAATTACAGAAGAGCAGGCTTTACGGCTTGGCAGCTGTTTTGGTACCGGCATGCGTAAGGGTGAGGTTTGTGGTGCAGTTACAGGAGCTCTGATGGTCTTAGGATTATTGTACGGTCAGAAAAAGGCCGGGGATGCAGAAGGACGTCAGACTTCAAATAAGGTGAATGATTTAATGATGGACCGCTTCAAGGAAAAATGCGGTTCTTATATTTGCAATGATTTACTGGGTTGTGATGTTACAACAAGCGAAGGTATCCAATACTGCAGGGATAATAAACTGTTCACAGACTTCTGCCCAAAAATGGTAGCCGCCGCTGTTGAAGTAGTTGAAGAAATAATAAAATCACAGGAATAAAATATGACCATAGAAGAAAAAGCTGTCAAAATTATTGAAGATGTTCGCAAAGAGAAAGGGATAAATCCAGTCAGGATGTTTAAGAATCTTACAAAGAATCCTTACATCAATATTCACGGACCTGAACATCATATTCTGGATGGGGCATGTCTGCTTATGGCATACTATAATGCTGGCGGTAAAATTGATATTGATGAGGCTCTGAAAAAGATTTCTTATGAGGGCTTACGGATGCCCGGTGCAATGTGCGGACTCTGGGGGATTTGCGGTGCCATAACTTCAATAGGAGCTGCTCTTGCTATTATTGATGGAACCGGTCCTCTTTCTGCAGATGGAACCTGGGGAAACCACATGAGCTTTACATCAAATGCAATCGGTGAGCTTGGAAAAATAAATGGACCACGATGCTGCAAGCGGGATGCCATGATTGCCTTTAAGCATGGGATAGAATATGTAAATCAACACTATGGTGTTCAGCTGGAATACGAAAAACAGGCCTGCGAGTTTTCTTCACAGAACCAGCAGTGTATAAAAAGCAGGTGTCCGTATTATAATTTTAATATGAAAGAAATAATAAAAATCGACGAAAACACCTGGCGTATTGAAGACGGTATGGTAAGATTTTATCTGCTTTGTGGAAGCGAGAAGGCGGCTTTAATTGATACTGGAATGAACTGTCCTGATGCAAAACAGACAGCTCAGGAGCTCACAGACCTTCCGCTTATTTTGATAAACACTCATGCGGATCCTGATCATGTTTCTGGTAACGGCGCTTTCAATGAGTTTTATATGAGCCCGGATGAAGAAGAAAATCTTCATGCTCGTAATGGTTTGGGAAAGATTCTTCCGATTCACGAAGGCGATGTTATAGACCTTGGCGGCAGGGAACTTTTGATTGTCGACATCCCGGGACATACTCCAGGAAGCATTGGAATTATCGATAAAAAGAATCGCGTCCTCATCAGCGGCGACAGCGTTCAGAACAGCAATATTTTTATGTTTGGACCTGGACGAAATCTGAATAAATACATTGATAGTCTTAATCATCTTTCTAAATATGAAGAGCTGTTTGACGAGATTTATCCGATGCACGGAACTTTCCCTGTTTATAAGGATTTGATTCCAAAGCTGATTCAAGGAGCTCAAGCCATACTGGAAGGAAAAGCTCAGGAATATGCCCAGCCGGTAAACATATTTGGTAATGACGTGACTTTGTATAAATTTGATTATGCAGGATTCTTGTGCCAGAATTAAAAAATTATAAGGAAGTAAAAAAATGGCTTCATGGATGGTACATTTAAGAATTGCAGATAAGTTGCTTGATCAGTTAAAGGATATTGATGAAACTGCATTTGTCATGGGAAACATAGCACCAGACAGCGGTGTCCCAAATGAAGACTGGACAAAGTTCACGCCTCCAAAAACAGTTTCGCATTTCAATGACGGTAAATACAATGCGTCCATTAATATAGACGAGTTCTGCTCCAAATATTTCAATAAAGAAATCAATAAGAATTACAGCAAAAAAGAATATTCATTTTTCCTGGGATATTATGTCCATTTATTATCTGATGTTGAATGGTCACAGTTTGTTTATCAGCCTTTAATTCAGGCATATCCGAAAGAAGCAGCTGAAGATGAATATAAGCTTGTGTGGGCAGCAAAGAAAGACTGGTACGATCTTGATTTCCTGTATTTAAAACAGCATCCGGATTTCCGAGCTTTTTCAATTTATGAACATGCAGTTAATTTTGATAATGAGTTTATGTCAATTTTTGCAAAAGATGCCTTTAAAAACAGAAGGCAATATATCTGCTGGTTTTACCGAAATGATGAAAGAGGCGAGCTTGAGCGCGAGTATAAATATCTGACTCCGGAACAGGCAGAAGCTTTTGTTCAAAAAACAGTCGAGAAAATCAAAAGATTGATGGAGAAGTAAAATATGAACACAGAAGAAAAGGCTGCCAAAATTATTGAAGATGTTCGCAGGGAAAATAGTATAAATCCAGTCACGATGTTTAAAAACTTTTCAGGCGTGTTCGGTGTTTTTGAGCGTACATCGCCGCTTGTTGCGGGAGCGGCGGGTCTCGCGGACAAAAACTTTTCAGTTCCAAACGGACTTGATTTAAGTTATCAGACGGCATCCGGCACGAAAGGCTTTACCGCCGTCGCCGCTTTAACGCTAGTCGCGCAAGGGAAACTCGCGCTTGATGACAGCGTGAAAACTATTCTTCTGAAGAACGCCGCTACAGACACTGCAAAAAGTTACGGTTCTCTCGAATGGCTTTCGGAAAGCGTGACGGTGCGTTCGCTCTTGAACCACACATCCGGCGTTCCTGACTATTTTGACGAAGACTTCATAGACGACTTTGAGGGTGCTTTGTGCGGAGAGGCAAACTATAAATACGATACACCGGAGCGGTTCTTTCCACTTGCAGAAGCAATGTGGAAAAAGCAGGAAACGCCATATAAAAGCGCGGGAACTTTCAAATATTCAAACGGTGGTTTCGTGCTGTTGGCAGCTGTCATTGAAGCTGTTTCCGGTATGGCGTTCCATGCTTTTATGAGCGAGCGCCTCTTTTCGCCGTTCGGTATGCATAAAAGCGGATGTTTCCGTTTGGACGAACAAACTCCGGCAGGAATTGTCCGCGCGACTTCATATCAGAAGAACGGCAGAAGCAACATTTACGGCGTTCCAGTTATTGGTGGCGGCGACGGCGGTGCGTACACAAACCCGCACGATATGGCGCAGTTTTGGAAAAAACTTGACCCGGAACTGAATGCAGGAAATCCTCTCGCCCCGCTTATAGAAGAGGCATGGAAGCCGAGCCTTGAAGGTGAGGGGAACTTTTACGGCCTTGGTTTTTGGTTAAGAAAGAAAAATCCGCGTATAGTGTATCTTGAAGGCTTTGATCCTGGCGTTCAGTTTTTCAGCTACTACAACCGCGACACGAAACGTTCGCTTACAATCTGTCTTAATGACGAAGCTAAGAACTGCAGCGAAGTTTTTGGAAACTACTTTTCTATGATCGAATGAACTGGACTGTCAGAAAATAAGTATCTTAACATAATTGTTCTTCCAATTATTCGTGTTTAGTGTAATAATTTTATCAGCAGAGAGAACAGAGCCATGGGAAACTATATAAAGGCATACGGAGTTAAAAAACATAATCTCAAAAACATCGATATTTGTATTCCTAAAGGAAAATTAACGGCGATTACAGGTGTTTCTGGAAGCGGAAAATCCAGTTTTGCATTTGATGTTTTATATGAAGAAGGAAAGAGGAAATATTTATCCATAACCGAGTCTCAGTTTTCGCTGGAGACAAGCAATGATTTTGAACGCATCGAAGGTTTGTCTCCGACGATCGGAGTGGAACAACGGATAATCAGGCAAAGCAATCCCTTAAGTACGGTTGGAACTAAAACAAGATTAACAAATGCTCTGGCTTCTTTGTTTTCAGTAAGCGGAGTTACAGATCCTGAATATGCTGACGGAAAACCATTGTCCGTAGATATGTTTCAGAAGAATTCACCCAATGGTATGTGCCTGCATTGTCTGGGTACAGGCGAAAAAAAGGTATTTGATGAAGAAAAAATATTTGAAGACAGTAATGCTAAATTAAACGCATTATTATTCGGCTTTTTGGATAGAGGCAAATCACAGAAAAAGTACAGGGCTTTTCTGGAACAAAATGGACTGTCTCCTTCGCAGACACTCGGTGAGCTAACAGATGAGCAATTGCAAAAATTAAAGTACGGGGAGCGAAAGGAAAACTTTCCGGGCATTATGCCTTTAATTATGAATGCTTCAAAATATAATTTAATAAGTCAGCGTCAAATAGAAATTATAACGGACGAATATGGGAAAAAGATAATATGTCCACGATGTAATGGCGTTGGATTAAATCAGATTGCGTCACATACCAGATTGCAGGATAGAACATTTGCAGAAGTGAGCAATATGTCTTTGACTGAGTTGGAAAAATTTTTATTAAGCGTTGAAGATGATAAGAACAAAAAGATTGTGAATGCAATCAGACTAAGAATCCAATATCTGGTTATGCTGGGACTTGGTCATTTGTCAATGTCCAGACCGATTCCGACTTTATCGGGAGGAGAACTGCAGAGACTTTGTATCAGTGCATTCATTATGTCTGATTTTGATTCCTTGACATTTATATTTGATGAACCATCAATAGGCTTGCATGAGCGAGAGAAGGAAAAACTTATTGAGGTTTTGAAAAATATTGTGTCTGCGGGAAATACAGTTATTGTGGTAGAGCATGATCAAAGTATCATTTCGATTGCGGATTATATCGTTGAAATTGGACCTGGAGCCGGAACCGAAGGCGGCGAATTGATTTTCCAGGGCGAATATAAAGATTTTTTAAATTGCAAAAATTCAGTTGTAGCTAAATATTTGAGGGATAGAAATTATTTTATTGAAAATTATAAGCATCAAACGAAAAATGCCCCTGCATTACATCACGAAGAGAAACTTAGTATATCTGGTGCAAAAATTCATAACTTAAAAAACGTATCATTGTCGATTCCGTTATATAAACTGGTTGGCATTGCGGGTGTTTCAGGCAGCGGAAAATCAAGCTTGATAGCACATACACTTGTTCCTAAATT
>JAFZRP010000066.1 GCA_017619795.1 Treponema sp. | reverse complement strand
TTGTTATACGATGGCTGGCTTTGACAAAACTAACGCACGAGTTTTTAATCTCACTAGGCTATGCCTGCCTTCCACCGGCTCTCTAAGTCCGTCAACTTAGAGTACAACTTTTTCTCGGATTGTTTAATCATAACAACTAACGCGGGGAAACTCCCTTGAAAAAGTGCAAACGAAGTTCCAACTGGATTTGGGAGCTTTGTTTAGATGAAGTCAAGATGGAAGATGGTAGGGTGTTCCTACTTCGCAGTCAGCTTTCTAGAATTTTGCTATGGAAATAATAAACAATTATTTTATGTCGGTTCATCTCGTGCTAAATTAAATCTAGAAATGATTACAACAATGAATGAGAAAGAATGTTTTACAGCATTAATTAATTTAAATTATCAGAAAATAAGACAAAATAAATTAAAAGTATGATTGGCGTTAGATTTAAAAGCCAATTATATTGAATAAAGGTGATAATAATACAAATCAATGTTATAATACATTGAAAAGATATATAGTTTGAGGTATCTATTAATTATGTATTCAATTATTGTGAAAAAAGATAATGTTTCAATAAGACCTTTTTTGTTTTTACTTGATTCAAGAAATAAAAAAAAAGAATTCAGCAATACAACAGTTTGTGATTATGTGATAGATAATTTTCCAGACTTTACAAAAGATTATAAAAATTCTCAATCATTTCGTTCTGGATATGCGGGAAATTTTTCTTTATTGTTTGATTCTGATGAAAGTCAGGAAGGACGCTTAAATAAAAATACAAAACTTGTTCCCAAAATCTTAAAAGATACTTTTAAGAAATTAACTAATGTTGGTATAAATATTGATTCAAAAGGTCGCTTCCGTATTACAAATATTCCAGATGAAGATAGTTTTCAAGTATTATGCGTTTTCTTTTGTTTAAAACCAATAAATGCAACGATTAATAAAATTATGGATTTACAGAATCCAGAGAATACATGGATTCCAATTATTGCTAAAAAGTTATCTTGTTCTGTAAATAACTTTCCTCCTAATAAGAATCAAATAACTGGTCGCGGAGATTATGGAAGAACTTCAACGCTTAATCGTTATACGATTTATAACAGAGGTAATAATTGGTTTGATGTAATTAAACCGAATTATTACAATTTTGAAAGTCTGCGTTACAAGGTGTTTTTTCATAATTTAATGATTGAACAAGATAATTTATATTTTTGTATTTTTAAGGCAAAGAATTATGACATGAGTTATCAGACTGTTTATCATAAAGGAATTATTGAAGAAGATGGAGAAATAAAAACCAATAATGAATGGATACGAAATAGAATAAACTTTACTGATGTGCTTATTATAAGAAAATCAGATTTACGGGATCTCCTTTTAGAAAATTTGGATATACCGACAAGCTATCAGTATATTTTTACCGTAATGGGAAATTCATTACTTTTTGCAGATGGAACCTTAATAGACTTGGGCCCATATCTTGTAACAGATTATTCTATTTTAGAGCAAAGTCAAAATCTAAATCCAAACATTACTGTAGCAAAAGATGAGAAAACCTATTTAAGTGAAATTAGGCAGAATTTAAAGTCAAAAATAAATGCACAAAAGCAAATAAGGCGTTTTGCCAGTAATGGAGAAGAAAGTAATACGATTAGAAAATTCCTGGCCTTATGTTTTGAAGGCAGTTTTATAATAAAGGATTATGTAAGAGATGCAAATGATAAAATTATTTTTACAGAAGAAAAAACATGCTTAATAGTATATAATGGAACTAAGTATCCTGATCTAGTTTGTATTTTTCTTGAAGATGCTGAAAAAATAGAAAAAAAGGGAAATCGCACTATTTCAGAATATATTACGTATATCTGGGATAATAATAGACGCTTTGAACATAAAGAATTTCAGGTAGAAGCAGAATATAATGTAACTTCTTTTAAGGATCATGAACAAAGTAAAGAGAAAGTCCTTCAAAGTAAATATATTTTTTGTGAAAATGCCAATTCTGCATTTTATGATACAAATTTTGGAGTTCAAATCCCTGTTATTTCAATAAAGGACTTTGAATAATGGATTATGATGATAGTTTCTTGACTGAACAAATAATTGCTTATATAGGAAATAAAAGAAAACTATTAAAACTAATTTATAAAGCAATTGAAACTACTGGCATAGAAATTAAACCAGGCATTAAGTTTTTAGATATGTTTTCTGGAAGTGGTGTTGTTTCTCGTTTTGCCAAAATGCTTAATTTTGAAGTATTTACAAACGATTGGGAGACTTATTCTAAAGTAATTAATTCTGCTTATCTTACAATTAATAAACGTGATATTAGTTCGTTATTTGGTTCTGAGCAGAAATTTAAAAAATTAATTGAAAAAATTAATAATCTCCCTGAACCCGAAGAAGACGAACAATATATTGCAAAATATTATGCTCCAAAAGAGGATGATATTAATAAGGTGAATTATAAAACTGAACGATTGTTTTATACTAGAAAAAACGCTTTAACAATCGATAAAATTCGGAATTATATTGAAAAGAATTATCCAAGTAGTTCAAAGTCTAGTGATATTAGAAAAATACGTAATTTATTAATTGCTCAACTTGTTTATGAAGCTGCGACTCACACAAATACATCTGGTGTATTTAAGGCTTGTCACAAAGAATTTGGTGGTCATGGGAAAGATGCTCTTACTAGAATTCTAACTCCAATAGCACTTCATGAACCAGTTTTGATTGATTCAGATTATGATTGTCATGTTTATCAGCAAGATGCAAATAAATTAGTTGAAGAATTAGAAGGAATTGATATTGCATATTTAGATCCTCCGTATAATCAGCATCAATATGGCAGTAATTATCATATGCTTAATACAATTGCAAAATGGGATAAGATTCCTGTACCTCTCGAAATGAACTCAAGAGGCGAATTGAAAGAAAAAGCAGGTATTCGTCATGATTGGGTTAATACAAGGTCCTCATATTGCTACAGAACTGAAGCTGAAATAGCTTTTAAGGATTTGATTAATAAACTTGACGCTCATTATATTTTAATAAGTTATAGTACAGATGGTATTATACCTTTTGATACAATGAGAGAAATATGTATGTCAAAAGGAAAAACTACAATAGTAACCAATGAATATACTACATATCGTGGTGGAAAACAAAGTAATCAGCGAAAAAATACAAATATCGAATTTATTCTTTGTATTGATACAAAACATAAATCAAAAGACAAAGAAGTAAAGGATATTGATTTCATTGTTGCCCAGAAGAAAGTTTTTCTTACTTTTAAACAGAAGTTTTCTCAAAAGAAACTAAAATCCTTAAATCTAATTAAAGATAATAAAATTGATTTTATTCTAAATGGAAAACGAATACTAATTGACTCTGATAATTTCTTTACATTAAGTAATCCTAAAATCATAGATATACTATCAACTGATGAAATGCTTGAATTAAGTAAGATACTGGATAAATGTGCTTGTTTGACAAAAGTAGAAGAAATAGATGAATTAATCAATATTGCAAAAACAAATAAAAATGATGCAGAAAGATTTATTAAATTACTTCCACATACATTAAAAAAATTAGCAAGTAAGAAGAATAAACTAATTTTTCAAGCTAAGTTAAAAGAGATAAAAAGCCTAAAGTCACTATTTCCTTATGAATATACTAAAATTGAAGAAAAAATCAAAGAAGTGGAAAACCAAGCTAATATTAGGTTTTCCACTTAAGACGAAATTTAACCTCTTTTTCCAGAATATTTGTTTTCTACATATTTACGACCTTTAGTTGTTATAGATAATGTTTGGGTTATATCATCATAATCCATTAAACCATTTAAAATATATGATGTGGATTTTGTTCGGTTACAAATTATATTATTTGCTAACTGTGGATCAACTTTATTAACGAGAGGTTCGAGTTCTAATGTACTCATTGAGCCAACCTTGTAAAGTAAATTTAAAATAGTATCTTCATACATTGCTTGATTATTCATTTTGTTTTCTCCTTTTTTTGAATTTATATTTAAAAAAAATAACAATAAAGTGACAAATAGACAAATAAAATATAAAAAAAAATAATTCGAAAATTCTGAATTCCAGATATGAAAGAATCTACCAATCTCCACTATCACGGTAGCAACTATACTCATTTTTTATCTTATTTTCATCAAGTAATTCCTTAAAAGAAGACATGTTGCCATGGTCTTGAGTGCAATAAATACATAGAAATCTAAAAAGTTGTTTTACATTAGAATTTTTAATTTCATAATAAAAATTCTGTTGTTCATCTGAAAATATGAAATTTTTAGCATCAGGATACTTGGATTCAAAAAGTTTATTTACTTCAGGAATATATTCATAGGTAACAAACACCCATTCTTCTAAGTCACCAGCTTTCGAATCACAATCACCATCGGATAAGTCAATTTTCTGTTCTAATGGATGATCGGTGAAAATTGTATCATAAAACCAATTTGTATTTTCATTAGAAACACGTTCGATTCTTAATCTAATAGAATTATACATAGAAAACATCTCCAGTTTTTTTATCGTCTTTTCTTATGATATGGTCGATAACTTTTTGGTTTAATATTTTGCTTCAAAATAGAAGAATGATACCTGATTGACGTGGTATTCATAGCTCTACCAATATTCATAAAACTGTAGTACTGGCTTTGCATTGCACTTTGCAAACATTTTAAGAATGTTTTTTCATATTTCTTAAACTCACTAGCAAACATAACTCTATTTTCATTTACAATTATATCTGAATAAACTTTTTTACGTGTTTCAAAGTTCAACGTCATAGGTAAAATGTGTCCACAACTGATATAATTGGTTCTACCATCCCAAACACAATTATGACAATGAACACAGAAAGTTAATGGTACATAACGTCCGAATTGATTATTTACATTAGCAAGATATGGACAGCCTATTGCGTTATCAATTTGAAAATAACGTTTAATTCCAAATTGTTGAATTACTTCTTTTTTATCATTAACCAAATCAATATCTGCATCATAAACCCAACTAAAATTTCTAGGATTTATAATTTCTTCTTTTAATTCATCTTTGCTAATCATCTCGTTGTGAAAACGAGATAAATCAATTTCAATTGCAGAAATTCTCATATCCTGAATTTTTTGTTTTTTATTATCATCTACTGCATGTGTAACATATATTTCAACAATAAATCTTTTGCCGTCGCATACTATAAATATATCAGGAATTATTTCATCTACCTTATTTTCAAGTACAATTGAATCAATTTTATATTGGACTGGTTTACCATTCTTTATAAAAGTTAGATATTTAAGCTCCAGGAATAAATCTTTAGCCATATAATGTATAGCTGATTGATAACCATGTTCACATTCAATCACATTCAAATGCGCAAAATGATGCTCTCGTTTACTTCCTCTATTTTTTGCTATAAGAGCTTGTTTACAAGCAGGACAATAGCATTCGCATTTTAAACCATTTTCTGCATCGTTAATATAAATTAGTTTACCATCCTTTGAGATACCACAAGGGAGAGATACTTGTTTAATCATTTACTTCTCCTATTTATATTTATAATAAATTATATCACATCACAGTGTCAAATATTGGCACTGTGAATATGAAAAATCGAATTTTGTAAAACTTTATGTACACTATCGACGATAGTAGTCAAATGGATTTTCTTTTAATAAAATAGTCACGGGGCGTTGCGGGATCTCCCGCTGGAAGGGGTAGCGGAAAACCGCGGAGCGGGTTGGAGCGAGGGGAAGGCTTTCCCCTCATAAAATCAAATCAATGAGGTTTTAAATGCAAGAATCATTCAACAGATTATACGAAGTAATAAAAACTCTTATCGCGCCGGATGGGTGCCCGTGGGATTCGGTCCAGACTCCTGATAGCATGAAGCGATATCTTGTTGAGGAAACCTTTGAGGCGGTGGAGGCAATCAGGGAAGATGATGCGGAACACATGAAAGAAGAGCTGGGCGATGTAATAATGAACGCTGTTGAAATTGCGGCTCTTTGTGAAAAGCAGGGGAAGTTTTCTGTTGATGATGTTTTGAACAGCGCATCTGAAAAGCTTATTCGCAGACACCCTCATGTTTTTGAAAAGAAAGAAATGACTCTGGCCCAGCTCGATGTTCAGTGGGATAAAATAAAAAAATCAGAGGGCAAAAAAGAAAAGCTTTCTCATGAAGAAAAATACAATAAAATGCAGGAGCTTCTTGAGTCTATTGCGCCGGAATATGGGGTGGAGAGGCATAAGTAGCTTCCTTATGAGTTTTCATCTTCGTGATGTGAAAGGTTAGCATATATCCTGTCATAATGAGGCTGATATTTTCTTGGTTTTTTCCGCCGGTCTTTCTTACTGAAAAACTGTTTTTATAAATATCATAAAACTGAAAAAATAAATTCCAAAGTGTCGTTTCTTGGCACCCTTATATATATATAATAATCCTAACTTTCTATGATGATAAGGAAGAATGCCAGGAAGCTATAGACTGGATGAACAGTCTGAGTGTTGTAAAGATTTCGTAAGGGGGAATCTATGTTTAAATTATTATTTTTTGTTGATTTGATTTATTGCATTATCTTTGCATGTATGACAAAAATGGATAGCTATGACACTATGACTAATGATGAGTATAACTCTGCTTGTGTCAGGTGGAGACTTGGAGCCTGGGTTCCTCTTATAATCTGTACTTTAATTCTTTTAGGCTTTGTAATAGCAGCTGCAAATGGAGTTAATTGGGAACTTGCAGTATGGAGTTTCTTGTGCTGGTGGATTGATTTGCTTTTTACGGCAATAAGGTCTGTATGTGCAAGCGGTTATCTTACAAGAATCAAGATAAGTGAACCACCAAGTGAACAGACAAAGAAGAATTTCTCAAAAGAAGCCAACAACAAAACATATGGAACAGCTGCTATAGTTGGTGGTGTATACTCGGTTGGAAAGCATGCAAAGAAAACTATTAAGGAACTAACGGATTAAAAGACAATATGATGAGATTATAGTTTTCGAGGAGATAAATAATGAATTTTAAGGAGGAGCTTGTATCGGATTACCAAACTTTTTAATATCTCATTATATTCCCATCACAGTGAATCTGACCGCATCAACAATTCCATGACTAATCATTGCACTGGTTATATCACGTTTTCTTTGAAGGATTGTAAAAGGCAGTCCGAATAAAACACACAGTGTTATTGTTTGCACAAATGGATATCCGTGGACCACAGTATGCGGAACAAACATCATAAAATACATGGTGAACAGTTGAAAGAAATTCATCTTGTCTTCAGCGAACCAAACACAGAAAGCCATAAAGATTGCCCGGCATGCCATCTCTTCATAAATTGCAGGATTCAGACAAAGCAGCAGCTTCCAGAAAGAAAAATCGAAACCAGCTTCCTTTCTAGAAATAAAAAAATTGATTATAGAAAGCACCGCCCCAACTATAATAGAAATAAGAATAGTTAGAACTAACGGGTACTTGCCCTTACCAGAAACCAGCGCATATTCACCCCGTTTTTCCATAACAGAAAAGACAGCCATAGAACACAACAATGTCGGGATTCCTGCACGTAAGCCATACAAAAGAATCCATGGATTTCTTTGATATCCCAGATAAGCGATATGACTTAAAACCGCTAAAATAATTGATATCCATATATATTTTTTTGAAGGCATTTTAGCTTTAACTAACAGAACAATAGCAAGCGAACAAGTTATAAGCGAAAGAATAATCCAATACTGAATCTTAAAGAAAATGCGGACTGCCAGAAAAACAAAAAATAAAATCCAGAGAACAATGTCGTGTTTTTTCATATTCTATATTATAACATGAATAATTTCTTAATGAAACAGTTCTGTAAATCGTTACTCGAATGTTCTATTGTAACCTTAGAATATAGTTTTCAGATTTTCAATACAACTTTGCCGATTACATGTTATAATATCCCTATGAACGAAGTAAACAAAACCTTATTTATCCCGCTGTATGGAAAATCAAAAGTCAGCAAACAGAAAATAATTTTGGACGACCCGATGGCAGAAAAGATTTGGGCGGAGGAGGGCTTTGAGCTTTCCGGAAAATCTAAATCGAAATGGCTTGCCTACAACATGGCGATGCGTGCCCGGGTTTTTGATGACTGGACTGATTCGATGCTTGAGGCGGACGGTGACTCCCTTGTGCTGCATATAGGATGCGGACTGGACAGCAGATGTAAGCGCGTTAAGCGGCCGTATAAGGTTTGGGTGGATTGTGATTTCCCTGATGTGATTGAAGTCCGAAAACAATACTATTCTGAAAGTGACAATTATAAGATGCAGGTGCTCGATGCTTCTGATGCTTCGCAAATAAAAAATCTTCCGGACAGCAAGACAGCAATCATTGTGCTCGAAGGAATTAGCATGTATCTGACTCACGAGCAGCTGCACAATTTTTTTGAGGCCCTGCAGGCAAAGTATTCAAAGCTTCATATCCTTATGGATGTTTACACTGAGTTCGGCGTGCGGGCATCTAAGTTCAAAAATCCTGTAAACGATGTTGGCGTAACAAAGCTTTATGGCATTGATGATATTGCGGCTATTCTGGAAGGTCTCAATATCACCTGTAAGGCAGAGCATTCCTTTACTCCGAGTGAACTTGTAGAGCAGCTTAAGCCGTCAGACAAAAGGTTTTTCAAGCTGCTTTTTACCGGCAGTTTTTACAGGAAGATTTACAGGCTGTTTGAGTTGGAAAGCTAAAGTAATAAGCCATTCACAAAATGAGAAAAGGAGTCATTCCAATGCCTAATTCATCTTTTACCACCCATTATCATCTTCCCGGTCTCTTTGAATTTTATGAACTGTATAAGGTGTTCCTTCCGCTTTGGAAGGAACATCGCGACTGGTTTTATTCCTGGTGCGATATCGGTTCAATTTATGGAGCTCCGATGGATTGTCTGTGGGGTGGAGGAAGAGCAGGCTTTGGCGAGGCGGATGCTGATGATGTTTTTTCGCTTGTGAATGAGTATGGGATTTCAGCCCGGCTTACCTTCAGTAATTCGCTGCTACGAGATGAACACCTGTCGGATAGAAAATGCAATCTGCTTTGTGCCCTGTTCGAAAAAGCAAAAGAGAAGAGTGGGGTAATCGTTCACTCTGATTTATTGAAGGATTATCTTAAAGCAAAATATCCTGGTTTGTATCTCGTCTCTTCTACTACAAAGGTCCTTACAGATTTTGATGATTTTGTATCTGAGTTGAATCAGGAAGATTTTGAATATGTTGTACCGGATTTCAGACTGAACAAGGCTTTTGACAGGCTGCAGAAGCTTTCTCAAAATCAGAAGGATAAAGTAGAGTTTCTGTGTAACGAGTGCTGTAATTATTCTTGTACGGAACGTAAAGCCTGCTATGAAAATGTAAGCCGCAGGAATCTTGGAGAAGTGGTGATTGAACATAAATGCACGGCTCCGGGAGGGGAGGGTGGATACCGATTTTCACTTGCAAAACAAAATCCTGCCTTCATCGGAATCCGGGATATCCAGGAGACATACCTTCCTATGGGGTTTTCAAACTTTAAGCTTGAAGGACGTGGTCTTGGAAGTGCAATAGTGCTTGAGTTTCTTTTGTATTATATGACAAAGCCTGAATATCAGCTTGAAGTGCGCGAAGCAATCTATCTGGATTCGATGCTGGATTTATTTTAAATGAGGAGTTTATTTGAAGCGTATAGCGTGTTATAATTAAAGAAAATAAGGAGGAAAATCATGCCAATGATTGAAGCAAAGGTGACTATGCAGTTGCCTGCAGAAAAAAGAGATGTTTTGAAGGCCGAGTTTG
>JAFZRP010000009.1 GCA_017619795.1 Treponema sp. | reverse complement strand
GTAACCGCCTCCCAACAGCACAATAAGCAGAAAAAGAATAATAATCAGCTTGGTAAGCAGGCCACCAAGGAGTCCGCCTCCCCTGGCCCGCCTTTTTTTAGGCCTGTCATCATTCATTTTTTCTGCCTCGCGCAAGAGCGACTTCTTTTCGTTTATTTTCTTTTCCATATCCCCAATTATAACATCAAATAGAGGAAATGCAATTTTTTTACTTCATCTGTCGGACATCGCTCATTCTTACAGAACCGTCGGCAAAGTGAGCAACCACCACGTAGCTGTAGCCGTATGGAATTGCGGAAGTATCAATAGTATACGACTGAGCTTTTTTGTTGTAAGGGCTAAAAGATAGATATGCTTCACCGACTGTCTGATGTCTGCAGTTCCAGCGTTCGTAGCTCCAGGTTTTACATTCAGAAACAGGTCTTTTTGTAATAACTGTATTAACAAACACAGGCCTGTCCGAAGTAATAAAATATACCGAAGGAATGCTGCTTGAAGGAATTATAGAATCGTATAAATCTCCCGAGCTAGGCTCTCCTGTATAAAAATAATAAGGATTTGAAAAACCATAATAGCAGGGTTCTTTACCAAATGCTTCTTGTATAGTTTTATACTGCATATCTGCAAAGGTTACAATCTTATAATATTTATCCTTTTCTAATGTAATATTCTTGTATGTAAATATCTTTTTTCCATTTTGTTCTGTTACAGTCGGAGGCACATAATTTGGATCTAGTTGAGAACCGTTCAACTCGTTATATCCATTCATCTTTACCCAATTCTGTTTTTTGTGCCCGTCATTCCAACCAGTCCAATCTGAATCAGAATATAAAACTGCAACATCGTACTTCCATTTATACCACATTGTGTCAGAAACCGCCTGTAAATTATAAGTTACATAATATTCGGTTTCGCTCACTTTCTGAGGGAGTAAAGCCGGTGCTTCATAAAAAGTCTTGGCATAATTTAAGGAAGAGGTAAGATTCTGCTTATCAGTTACTTCAACATTAATTGTAACGGCATTTTCGTCCATATCAAAAACCGGCAGATAAGAATCATTGTATATATAATAATCATACAAAGAACTGTATGATACATCACTTCCGCCAATACTCCATTTTATTTCTTTAATGCCGGACATTGAATCACTAAAAGTGATATCTGCTAAATAATCATATGAAATAATTTGCCAATCAACATCAGGATCTGAATCTATGCTGTAAACAGAAGGTTTTGTATTGTCATATTGCATATCCTGGGAATAAGACGGGATTTGAGCCTGGACAGGACCATAAACTATACGGGTATTACCGGAGTGATAAAAACAATATAAGTTTATTGTTATATTATTTCTCCATAAAGCATATGTATCTACCGTAAAAGAACAGGTATTCTGACCTTCAGGGAATACTACAGTTTTTCCAGAATCTCCAATTTTTATGTAAAAGCTTTCATAATAATCTAATGCGCTACTGTTTATAGATACTGTAACATTGGTTTTACCGTTATTTGACGAATCAATCTGTCTTGATATATAAGGTGTTACTGGATATTCTGAAGGAAGGGTTTCATTAGGTGCAAAATCTGCACTCACAGCTATGCTATGTATATTGATAAGGTTATCAGAACCTATAATTGCATACACATCTGTTGGCAGACCGGATAGACTTCCATTCTGCATGATAAACATACATCGATAGCTTGTTCGATCACTTATGTTAAGAATCGCAGAAGGAGAAAACACATCTGTCAGAGGAACATTTGTTGTTTTACAAGTATAATCATATTCCTCGCCATCTTCTTCTGGTTCATAGTAGTATACAATTGCTGCACCAGTTGAATTATTTCTTTCCATCATGGTAATTTTATAATCTCTACACATACTATTTTTTTTAAAATATATTATTGTCGGCTCATCAGGAAATGAAGTTTTCTTAATAACAGCATTTCCCAAATCATCAGTAACCTTTATATTCAGGGATTTACCGCTTATATTATTGGTTCCAATATCTTTTTCCCATAATTTTTTGGAAGAATCATGTGGAATCTGTATATAACCCTGATTGTCAAAATCATAGAATATGGACAAATCGTCTGCAGAATAATTATAGTCACCATAAATATTCCATTTTAACTTACCATAACCAGAATTAGATGTATTTGTTTCATCATTTATTTTTATTGTGCGTAACTGTGTTTCAAAAGAATTCCGTGGAATAGTTGCACCATCACCATTTAGATTAACACCACCTGTATTTCCAGTTGATGAATTTACAATATACAGATTATAAACAATTATTTTTGCAGGATCCATTTTGCCCGGTTTAATGAATGTATACAAGTCTTCATCACCAACATTATCGCAGTAATCGATTGGAGCAACACGCAGAGAAAGAGCACCTTCTGTAGAAACAAAAGTATATTTTAAGCAGAACTCGACAGAACCGTCCTGGGCCCTTACAGTCTGAATATCAGAAATTGTTCCAGCTGTCCACGCCCCATAAGCAGGAGTTCCGTTCTGTTTATTTGTAAGCTTTTCCTGAACAACAAGACCCTGTACGCCACTATCTTCATCCTTGTATTTTCCATAAATGTATACAGAATCTCCAATTCTTCTTTCCAGAACCTGCTCTTTTGTTATTACATCTTTATCTGTAGAAATTAATCCTGCAGAATATTTTTGAGAAACAGACGACATGGTCTTAAGAGTAAAAGGCTCCTTAGAAACAACAACTTCTGAGCCTTCTACCTTAAAAGGCTTTTTATTTTCTACCTGATTTCTGATTTTATAAATAAAGCGGTTATTCTCTGTTTCCCTAAGATAATAATCTTTTTCCATAACCGTTACTTTAATTTTTGTTCTGTCAAGAGAAACAGTTATTTCAAGAGTCTCGGTATTATTCCTTGTCATATAAGCGGCAAGACCTTTTAAATAAGGTTTTATAACAAGTGTCTTTTTATCTTCGGAAAGTACCGGGAAAGAAAAATATTCAGATATGTCATTTCCATTATTAAGAATGGAAATATTATCATAATTAAAAATATTTTCTACATTTCTATAAACCATTGGAACATTAAAGTTGATTAGTACAACAGAGTTTGCATAAGACCCGTAATCAGAATACTCAGGAGTATAGGAAACAACACGAGGGTATTCTATATAGACAGGTTTTATCTGGATATTATTAATTTCTTTTGTAATTGTTGCTTTGGTTTCCGGGCTTTTGGGATTATCAAAGCTTACAACATCGGTAAGAAGTTGACCTGTAATGCGATCTACAGCTTCCCATCTGATAAACTCATATCCTTCTGAGGGGTCAAAAAATACTGTAAAAGGCTTTTCCAGTTTACAGGTAACAATACCATTTGGCGAAAGGTTTCCGGCATCTTTTTCTGCTGCCATGTAGATTTCTACTGTCGGTGCATTTGCCTCTTTTATAAGCTGATCCAGCTGGCTTTTTGTTTCGGCACCATTAAGAAAGTTTTCACACCCGGAGAGTAGCATACAAAAAAACGCCCCCCCCCAGTATAGTTAAAATTGATTTTTGAAGTTTTTTCATAAACTATCTCCGTGTTAGTAAATAATTTAAATATTCTATCACTTATTCAAAAGTTGTCCTAGGGGATTTCCCTCATTTTTTGATAAAAAAAATATATTGTTTTTTTCACAAATTGTTATTATCTTTAAAGAGATCCCGAAACAAGTTCGGGATGACAGTCATTCGTTCGGGATGACAGTCATTCGTTCGGGATGACAGATTTTTATTAGGAGGAGAAGAATGGCTGACGAGACAATCAAACCGGCAAAAAAGCGCCGGCTCATTAAACCATCTTTCTTTATCTGGCTGATTATCCTTGCACTCGCTGTAATTGCAGGATTTTCAAGTTTTTATATTGTTGACGAAACGGAAAATGCGGTAATTACCCGATTTGGCAAATATACAACTACAATCGGACCGGGACTTCATGTAAAGCTTCCGTTTGGAATAGACAAAAACTACAATGTAGATATTTCGACAGTCCGCGCAGAGCAGTTTGGTTTTAAAACTGTAAAGGCCGGCCGTAACAACGAATACAAAAACAATATCTACGAAGAATCAGAAATGCTTACAGGCGACTTGAATATTGTAGATGTTGAATGGATTATTCAGTACAAGGTTGTAGATCCATACCAGTGGCTCTTCCGCGTTTACGAAAAAGAGCAGACAATCCGTGATATTTCTCGTTCTGTAATCAACACTCTGGTTGGTGACCGTGCAATTTTAGCAGTAATGAGTTCTGAACGTTCTACAATCCAGAATCTTGCTCAGGACATGATGAACGAACAGTACAAAGCCCTTGGACTTGGAATCAACGTAACTACAGTTCAGCTGCAGAACGTTGTACCACCTGCCGAAGTACAGGCTGCATTCGAAGACGTAAACAAGGCAAGCCAGGACATGAAGCGCTTTATAAACGAAGGTAAGGAATCTTACAATGCCGAAATCCCTAGAGCACAGGGTGAAGCAGACCGTCAGATTCAGGTTGCCGAAGGTTATGCAACAGAGCGTGTAAACATGGCAAAGGGTGATGTTGCCCGCTTTAATGCTGTTTACGAAGAATACAAGCGTTCTCCAAAGGTAACTAAGGAACGTATTTATCTTGAAACTATGGACGAAATTTTCGGCGGCGAAAACAAGCCTACACTCATCGACAGCGAGCTTGAAAATCTTGTTCCGGTAAAAAATCTTAAGGACTAAGGAGGCAGAAAAATGAATAAGGCAATGAAAAAATTTATAGGCTGGCTTATTACACTCGTAATTCTTCTGATTCTGTTCCTTGCAGCAGGTCCTCTTTACATTGTAAACGAAGGAACTCAGGTTGTAGTAACCCGATTCAGTAAGATTGTAAGCTCACACACAGATGCAGGACTCCACTTTAAAGTGCCTTTCCTGGATCATGTAATTGAATATCCAAAGCTCATCCTTTCTCTTGATGGTGACGAGCAGCGCATTCCTACAAAGGAAAATCAGTATATTATTGTAGATACTACTTCTCGCTGGCGCATTACAGACCCTGAAGCCTTCTACAAGAACTTTCAGACACTTGCAAACTCATACAACAAGCTGTCTGACATCATCGACTCTTCCTGCCGTACTGTAATTACCCAGAACCGCATGAGCGAAATTGTTCGTTCTTCTAACATCATCAACGAAACAAAAGAAGAAGAGCAGACTGATGAAGAAACAATCGAAATTAACAATCTTGTAAATGCTGACACAACAAACGAGGTTGTAACAAAGGGACGTAATGTTCTTTGCAAGCAGATGACTGAAAAAGCACAGAATGAGGTACGCGGCTGGGGTATTGAGCTGCTGGACATTGTACCGCGCCAGGTAAAATACTCTGCTGAACTCAATGAATCTGTTTACAACTCTATGATTAAGGATAGAAATCAGGTTGCTCAGGCTTACCGCTCACTTGGTGAAGGTAAAAAAGCTGAATGGCTGGGTCGCCTTGAAAACGACAAGCGTAAGATTACTTCGGAAGCATACCGCAAATCTGAGGAAATTAAGGGTGCGGCCGATGCTGAAGCTGCTGCAATTTATGCTGCGGCCTACAATAAGGACATTGAATTCTACACCTTCTGGAAGAGTATGGAATCTTACAAGCAGAATCTTAAGGACTACCCTGCTACTTACTCTACTAAGATGGATTACTTTAATTACCTTTACGGTGCGGACGGTAAACGCTAATGACTTTACTTACAATAGAAAACGGAGAGCTTAGACTAAACTCAAACCTCGATGAGTACACCTTTGGAAAAACGGGTCATGACGCTATTCTTAGTCAGGAAGGAGCGCTTTTTGACGGTAAAAATTTCCGCCAGTGGACTTTTGAAGAGGTTAAATCTTATGATGCTGAAAAAAACGGCAATCCGGAGCGGCTCGTTTTCTATTGTGTAAAAAATCCTTTGAGCGACAAGGCAAAAACTCTCTCTTCTTTTTATGAAGAGGGAGGAGCTGCCTGTTTTGCAGCTGTAAAGGCTGTATGTGCGGCTCTTTGTGAGGCTGCAAAAAACAATAATTCCATTCCTTCTGTGGGCCCGGGTGCTATTCTTGTAGACGGAGATAAGGTGCTTTTTGCCCCTCAGGCTCTTTTTGATTATGCGGCAAATACCCTTTCCGCAGAGGAAAAACTTAACCTGCATTCCGGCTTTTTGAATGAGACTATATCAGGTCTTCCGGCAATCTGCTTTGAAAGGGCTGCCCTTGTATACCGCCTTCTTTCGGGTCAGCTGCCTTTTACAGCAAGTGATTCCATTGCCAGAAATGCTGATATTTTTGACCACAAGTTTCTTCCGATTGAATATTGTGTAAACGGAATTGATTCTGACCTTGCGGCTGCAGTAAATAAAGCGCTCTGCTTAAATTCTACTGCCGTTACAGTTCCGGGCAGAAAACAGAAGGGAAAATCAAGTGATGAACTTAAACCTGAGGCTGATTTTCCTCTTGAAAAGCTTGAAGAGGCCTATAAACTTAGTCTGACTTCTTCCGGAAATGAAGAATTTGAAGAAAAGGTTGCGGCCTATCTTAAATCTCAGAATTCAAAAATCTCTACTAAACGAAAGCTTAAGAAAAATGCAACAACAATTGCTGTACTGGCCTTTATTGCCTTTGTTTTTGTGGTTGTATCTGTAAATAGTGTAAAAAACCGTCAGGAGGATTATACCTCTATAGGACTAACCTCTACTGAAACTATACGGGCCTTTATGGGTGCTGTAAATGACAAGGATACTACCATTCTTACCGATTTTGGAAAGGGAAGAAGCACTAATGATTTTTCGGATATGGTAAGCAGAATGTATGTTATGCATAAGCAGAGACTGGCCTATGCCAACGACAACGGCTATGCTTCTCCTGCAGGCTGGATTATGTTCATTACAAATGAGAAAAATTATGCAAGGTCTGGTATTTACGGACTTACAAACCTTACTATTGACGGAAAAGCTGAATCTCTGGCGCTTGAACTGAAAAAAAGAAAGGAAAAGCCGGCTCCTCTGGAAAAGGAAGGCAGCGTTTCGCTTTATGACGGCCTTACTTCGGTGCATAAAGTTGAATATTATATGATTTATACAGAGGGTGAAGAGGAAGATTTTGTTGTAGAGAAGGTTTCTGCAACTGTTACCCTCACCTTTACTAAAAACCGCTGGATTATTACTGATTTTATTTCTGACAGTACAAATCTTAATGTAAGCAGCAAGGCTTTTAAGCAGGATTATTTTGCTGCCGTAATTGAAAACGATAATGATGCAATTAAGGCTATAGACAGTCTGCGCAAAAAATATGTATGGCTGCCGGAAAAGGATGCAGTTCAGAGAGAAAAAGAGCGTATTGAATACGAACTGGCTCATCCTTTTGGAGAATTCGGTCTTTAAATAAAGGCCGGGTTGCTTCGCCTTCGGCTCGCAATGACGTGTAACTTGACAAAGTTTCGTTTTTTGTCATAATAGAATTATTGTCATTCCCCGGCTTGACCGGGGAATCCATACACGAGGTAAACATGGAATACAATGTTGAAAAACAGCACGCAAAGGGAAAACTGCACGCTATTGAGCGTATTAATGCACTTTGCGACAAGGATTCATTCGTAGAAACTTATCAGGGTGTAAAACACAACTGTACAAGTTTTGGAATGGACAAAAAAGATATTCCTTATGATGGTGTAATCACAGGGTTCGGAAAAATAAACGGACGTAAGGTTGCTGTTTATGCACAGGACTTTACTATTCAGGGTGGTTCTCTGGGCCATATGCACGGCCGCAAAATTGCCGACCTTACAAAAATGGCTATTGATGCCCGCTGTCCTGTAATCGGCATTAACGATTCGGGTGGAGCCCGCATTCAGGAAGGTGTAGAAGCCCTTGGCGGATACGGTAACGTATTTAATCAGAATGTACGCGCTTCCGGTGCCATTCCTCAGATTTCTATCATCGCTGGTCCTTGTGCCGGTGGTGCCGTATACTCACCTGGAATCACAGATTTTATTTTTACTGTTGATAAGGTAACTC
>JAFZRP010000001.1 GCA_017619795.1 Treponema sp. | reverse complement strand
TTACGTTAGAAGCTCCTGTTAGAACAGGTTATGATTTTGATGGATGGTTTGTTACGGAAAACTTTAGCGACAGTGCAATAGAAACAATTGGCGGTGGTGCTAAAGGTGAAATTACGCTTTACGCAAAGTGGACTCCTGTTATATATAAGATATCGTATGAACTTGATGGTGGAACAAATGCTTCTGCAAATCCTGCAACTTACACAATAGAAACAGACTCTATAACGCTTGCAGAACCGCAGAAAGATGGCTTTACTTTTAGCGGCTGGTATGCAGACAGCAGCTTCAGCGGAACAAAGCAGACGACAATTGAAAAAGGCTCACATGTTGATAAGAAATATTACGCTGAGTGGCTTAAAAACTGTACAGTAAGCTATATTACGGCTCACAGTACTGCTCCTACTGCAATAATTGTAGGTGAGGGAGAAAAGCTTACTGCTGAGCAGCTGCCAGAGCTTACAAGCAGCGATTATTTCTTTGGAGGCTGGTATGTAGGAGAAACCCGAGTAACAGCAGGAAACTACACAGTAACCGATAATGTAACCCTAACTGCAAAATGGATCGATAAGTGCAATGTAAGCTATGTTACAGCGCACGGTACAGCACCGCAAGCCTTTGATGTAGAGAGTGGAACAACTCTTACAACTACAAACCTGCCAGCTCTTACAGAAAGCGGCTGGAAGTTCCTAGGCTGGTACACAAACAGCAGTTATGATGAAGCTACGAAGGCTAGTGCAGGGCAGAGCGTTACAACAAGCATTACTCTTTATGCTAAGTGGGAAGAGTTTACTGCGCCAGAGCTTACAGATTCTGTTACAGTTTTACCTACAGGAACAGACGGAACAGCCGGTACAAGTGCAATGTATGTATTATTCGGAGACTGGCCACAGACAATAAAAGCAGATGAAGTTACCATTGATGAAAACGTAAGTAAAGTACACGGAGCATTTACTTACTATATCGGAAGTGATGGCTTCTGGTATGTAAAGTGTAAAGAGAATGCATATCAATCTAGTTATCAATATTCCAATGGTACAACTGTGTCACAAAGCAGTGCAAACAGTACAAAATATTTTAAGGTAGAACCAATTAAGTGGCGTGTACTTACAGAAAATTATAACAGTACTGGAAAAGCTCTTTTACTGGCAGAAAATATTTTAACAGCGAATGTGCATTATTATGATTATGATAATGTAAACAGAACAATAAACGGTAGTACGGTTTATCCGAACAACTACAAGGAAAGCCAAATAAGAGCGTATTTAAACGGACTTTCATTTTACAAAAAGTCTTCTTCAAGTGCTTCTATGACGACAGATGATACATACAGTAGCAAAGGCTTCCTTCAGACAGCGTTTACAACAGCAGCCCAAAACCTTATAGCAACAACAACTGTAGACAACTCTGCTGCAAGCACTACAGACAGCGGAAACAATATAACTCAAGCAACAAGCTATGCCTGTGCAAACACAAGCGACAAAATATTCCTACTAAGCGAAAAGGAAGTTACGACTTCCAGTTATGGCTTTGCTTCATACAGTTCTTATGGAACAGGCAATACACGTATTAGGGTAACTACAGATTTTGCAAAGGCAAATTATGCATACCAGAATACAAGTACAGGCTGCGGTGGCTGGTGGTGGATGCGCTCTCCTAACTGTTATAATGGTTTCTACGCGCGCAAAGTCAGTTACAAGGGGAATGCCGAAGACTGCGAAATCGTTGAAATTACGAATGGTGGTGTTGTGCCGGCTTTGACAATTCCTGTTACGCTCATTGGAATCACTAAATGTTCAGTAAGCTATGTAACAGCACACGGTACAGCTCCACAAGATTTTGACGTAGAAAACGGTACAACACTTACAACTGAAAAACTTCCAGCCCTTACAGAAAAAGGCTGGAAGTTCCTTGGCTGGTATACAAGCAGCAGTTTTGATGAAGTAACAAAAGCAAGTGAAGGACAGAGTATTACCGAAAGCATAACGCTTTATGCTAAATGGGAAGAATATGCTGGACCAGAAGTACTCCCTGCAGGAACGGATGGATCAGCAGGTACAAATGCAACTTATGTATTATTCGGAGAATGGCCGCAGACAATAAAGGCTAATAACGTTACAGTAAATGAAAGTGTAAGCGAAGTCCACGGAGCATTTACTTATTACAGCGGAAGTGACGGCTACTGGTATGTAAAATGTAGAGAAAATGCTTATGAGTCTTGGTATACCTATAGCAACGGAACTACGGTGGCTCAGAATAATGCAAACAGTACAAAGTATTTTAAAGTGGAACCTATTAAGTGGCGTGTACTTACAGAGGACTATAATGGTACAGGAAAAGCTTTATTACTGGCAGAGAGTATTCTTACAGGAAATGTACCTTATTATGTAAACTCAAGTAGCAGAACCATCAACTCTTCTAATGTTTATGCAAATAATTACAAGTATTCAACTATACGTGCATATTTAAACGGTACTTATGAAAGCAATGATATGCAGACAAATACATACACAAATAAGGGCTTTTTACAGACTGCCTTTACTACAGAAGCACAAAGCCTTATAGCAACAACAACAGTAGATAATAGTGCTGCAAGTACGACTGACAGTGGAAACAACCTGAATCAGGCAACCAGATATGCTTGTGCAAACACAAGTGACAAAATATTCCTGCTAAGCGAAAAGGAAGTAACAACGTCCAGCTATGGATTTGCTTCGTACAATTCATCTGCAACACCGAATACTCGTATTAGAGTAACGACAGATTTTGCTAAGGCAAACTATGCATATTATTGGGCTTCAGACGGATATGGCGGCTGGTGGTGGCTACGATCTCCTTTCTTTGATACTAATTATTACGCGCTCGCCGTCGATATTGGTGGTAGTGTCAACTACTACCGCAACGACGTTTACTATGCATTTGGGAATGTTGTGCCTGCTTTGACAATTTCCTTACAATAAATTGTGTCATTGCAGTAAAATCATAGCGGCGTAATCTCTCCTATTTGTCTCCTGTTTTTAGCTTTTCTAAGACTTTATCCAGCGGAGCATTCATTTTTTCGGCTGCAAGTTGAGGAGAAACTTTAAATTCTTTTATCGCAATTACAGCATCTTCTATAGCTTTTTGTAGGCTGCCTTGTGTAATTCCTTCAGCTATGCCTTCTCTTCTTGCGGCTCTTTGTATATCTCTATCATGTAAATTCATAGCGGCGTAATCACTCCTGAATTCTTCATCATCTTTTATCTTTTCTACCAGCGAGGAAAGGCGATTTGAAAAATCATCTTTTCCCGGTTCGTCTGTGCTTATAAAATGAAGAAGACTTCTGATTCTTTCATCTTCTTCTTTCTCATATGCACTTGCATTATAAATCACTTTGACAGATTTGTCATTTAATTTTACGCTTGCATTTTCTTCGCAGATATTTTTGAATGAATAGCAGGGAAGCCCGAATGGTTTGTTATCATCATCTTTAAAAGGATCTTGCTTGCAGAGAAAAAGAATGTAACTATCTTTCAATTCAGGATAATCCTGACCTTTCATAAGACTGTCCATGTCTATCATGCTCTGATAATATCGTGTCCGTTTGCCAAGAGCTTCCTGAGGGTAGGACTGGATTTCAATATCAATAATTTTGTCATCATCTTTTAGATAAACATCCAGTCGCACTCCTTTTGTTGTGTAATAAGGCGCAATCTGTTTTTCAAGTTCAGGATATTCAACATTTTTTACATTTAGGTGCAAAAGCCTTTCAATAAGCTCTGCGCAGATTTCTGGTTCATGTAGAACTGCCTGAAACATACCGTCATCCGTAAAAGTTAATTCTTCAATAGTTTTTTTGCGATAAATTGGTTCTGACATTTTAATGCCTCCGTAAGTAAATAAAGTGACAGCAGTTTTGCTTCGCAAAACTGCTGGTAAGCCCAATAAAAATGCTCATAATGAATAAGCATTCTGGGCTTACCAATAATATGGCTTTAAAATGAAAAAACACGCAGTTTTTTGAGAAAAAAGTCGAAAAAAGATTGTCGGATCAAGTCCGACAGTGACAATGTTGAATCCTACAATGACATTACTTTCCGTTGAAGGCTGTAGCAATTTCCTTTACTGCTTCGAAAAGCTCATTTACTGCGGTCTGTGTTGTATGCGGACCAAAACTGAATCTTACGGAGTTTTCGCGTAAATCTGGAGAGATGTGCATGGCTTCAAGAACTGGGCGTCCGGCTTTTTTAGAGGAGCAGGCGCTGCCGGTTGAAATATAAAAGCCTTTTGAATCAAGTGCTCGGAGCATTACATTGCCCGGGATTTTGCTGAAGGCAGCCTGTACAACGTAGGGAGAAAAAAGCTCTTTGTTTTCCATTCTTGTTGGAGGAATGATTGTACAGCAATTGAGTGATGAAAGGTTTTTGAGAAAAGAGTCTGTTGTTTCGGTCTGTTTAATATACTGGCTGTAAGAAGAATAGACTGTATCATCATCAAGTATAATAGTACGTAAATAATAACGTTTAAGGCATTTGGAAAAGGCGACTGCACCAAAAATGTTTTCGGTGCCGCTTCGTATGCCTTTTTCCTGACCGCCGCCTCGCAGGAACGGATCAAGCGGGTCCTTCAGATAAAGTATGCCGATTCCTCGTGGGCCACAGATTTTATGAGAGCTGAACGCGGCACTGTCAATTCCCTTGTGAGAAATATTCAACGGAATCTTTCCGGCTGCCTGTACGCAATCTACGTGAAACTTTGGCTTTCGTTTTCCGGCATAGTGTTCAAGAAGTAAGTCTGCAATTTCGTAAATCGGTTGGATTGAGCCTGTTTCATTGTTTACAGCCATTATGCAGACAAGCATTGTGTCTGAAGTAAGCAGCTTTTCTACAGCCTCTGGTGTAATTATTCCGTTTTTGTCTGCAGGAATAGAAGCAACATTCCAGCCGCAGTTTTTCATGGCTTCTGCCTGCTCCCTTACCGCCGGATGCTCTATTGAACTTATAAGGATTGTTCCTTTTGAAGGCTTATTCAGCATTGAAAGAATTGGAATCTGGTCGCTTTCTGTGCCGCCGGAGGTAAAAAAGATGTTTTCGGCCTTTACATTCATTGCTTTTGCGCAGCGTTCACGTGCTTCGTCTAAAAGCTTTTTTGCCTGTTTTCCTACAGAGTGTGTGCTCGAAGGGTTTCCCCAGCTTTGAAGGGTAAGCTCAAGAGATTCACGTAAAATATCATCATCAGCCGGACTTGTAGCAGCCCAGTCAAAATAGTGTTCAGAATTATTCATAGTAAAATCCTAATATTATTCACAAGAAAAGGTTTATTTTAAGACAGAAAGAATATCTTCATCCTCTGTTTCTTCAGTGATGATGTCGCAGAGCCCTTTTGAAATTATGAGCCTTACTTTTTCGCTCTTATTCTTTTTGTCGTTATGCATTACAGTAAGAAAACGTTCTCCAACTCCGCCGCCTTTTACAATAGAAGGAATTGCCTTTGTTTCCCAGCCGTATTTTTGGAGCAGATCAAAAACTTCATCGCGGAAGGCCTGAGAACAGTATTCTTTCTTGCGGGCAAGCTCAACTTCGCGACCAATTCCCCAGGCAACAGCTTCTCCGTGTGTTATGCTGCCTAATCCTACAATAGATTCAAGCGCATGTGCAAAGGTGTGACCAAGATTCAAAGTTGCCCTGATATTCTGTTCTGTAAAATCCTTTTGGACAACAGCTGTTTTTGCCGCAACAGAGCGTTTTATAATTTCATCAAGGATTTTGCTGTCGCGTTCCTTTATTTGTGTAGATTTATCTCGGAAAAGTGCGTACATATCAGAATCAAAAAGAACTGCTGTTTTAAAAGCTTCTGCAAGTCCCGACATATACTGGTTTTCCGGCAGATATTGAACAAACTCTGGCCAGTAGTAAAGGTTAGCGGCAGGGTAGAAGGTGCCAATCATATTTTTGTAATTGTCAAAATCGCAGCCTGTTTTTCCACCGATAGATGCATCTACCATTGCGAGCAGGGTTGTAGGAACAAACTGTACGGAAATACCTCTTTTATAAATAGACGCCGCAAAGGCTGTAAGGTCGCAGATTACGCCGCCACCAATTCCAACGAACAAATCACTTCTGGCAAAGCCGAAATCAATAGCCTTTTTAATAATTGTGAGCACTGATTCAATAGATTTATAAGCTTCTCCCGAACCGAGCACTAAAAGAACATCGTTGCCGCAAACATCATCATCAAAGCAGGAAGTAAAGTTCTGCATGCATTCAAGACTTGCAACTGTTCCATCAGTAACAAAAAGCCGTTTTTTCTCTGATTGACCAGGTGTTAAAACAGGAACTAAATCGGGAGTTTTCGAAAAAAACTGGATTTTCGATTTAGCCGTTCCGCTGTGAATAGATGGGTATGAAATATAAAAAGTATTTTTTGACATTGCAATGTATTCTAATACTTTTTATCCATTTCGTTAAGTTCTCTGATGTTCTTTTCAAGACGATTTATTTCTCTTGTGAGCATTTTTTCGTAATTAAGCTCACCGGTTCTGATTCGTTCGCGTTCATCTTCCCAGTTCTGCTCGGAGGTCAAAAATAAGAAATTGAAGGATGGTGCATCGGCTTTTTCAAACCAGACTTTTGCTTCCTGCCAGTAATAAAGTCCGGCCTTGTAGCAGGAGAGGGCTTTTTCCATGTTGCGCAGATATTCATCCTTCCACGGAGCGTCGTAGAAATAAATGCATTTTTTGTCGTAGGTGCGGCCAAGTCTCAAGTGCTGCTCTATGAGCTTGAGGTTTAAGTGCATCTGGAAAAGGTAGCGGTATTTTTCCCATTCTTTTTCTGTTTTAATCTCCGGATTTGCAAACAACGGATTGCAGAAATCTGCCTGAACTGCTTTTTCAAGCCAGTAAATGTTTTCTATACAATCATCCGGGTATTGCTGATAATGAACGTGATAAAGCTTATAAAAATCTTCCTTATATTTGACCATATAGGCATTTGCTGTGGTCAGAGGCACTGTAAAGAAGAAAATTGATAATGATATAAGCAAAAATAATCTTTTCACGCTATATTTATCGGAAGAAAAATAATTTAATTTAATATATTAGCGAAGCGTAGCCCTGATTTGACCGGCAATTTCATCAATGGATTTTTCTGCAGCAATTCGGATAACCTTCATCCCCTGAGATTTTTCTGGGGATTCGTAGCTGGTGATGACTTCGTCGTAGAGGGCGGCAATCTTTTGCTGGAGCTCAAGCTTTTCGTATATTTCTTTTTTTTCGTTGCGGGCATTTACACGGCCAAGCGAAATTGTCGGATCAATCTTAAAATAAAAAAGATATTCCGGGAGCGGAAAAGGGGAGTTCAAAAGCTCAGGGAGTTCCTTTCCACAGGATTGGGCCTGGTACGCAAGACTTGAAAAAAAGTATCTGTCGCTTACAACAGTTTTTCCTTCATTTATCATCTGGATAACGCCGTTTTTTCCGTAAATATGCTCACAGCGGTCTGCCGCAAAAAGATAAGCATTTGTCTTTTCGTCCACATGAAAATCTCCTGCAAGCATTCTTCTTAAAAAAAGTCCTGTTTCACCCTTAGTAGGCTCTGCTGTTGCAATATATTTTTCCGGATTACTTTCAACAAGTTTCTTAATCTGTGTAGAGGTTCCGGCTCCATCAATTCCTTCAAATACAATAAAGTTTTTCAATACCATAGCATTACTATACATCGTTTTTTGTTTCTGCTCAAATGGTAAGTTTTGTAGAAGATTTTACCATTATCTGTTATAATTATATGGCTAAAATTGGGTGTATTGTATCCTTTTGCGAACCCTTTTAGCGGTTATTTATGAAGAAGATTCCTGTTGCGGTAAAAATCAGCGTTCTCGTATTTTTCATCGTCCTGGTGTTGGCGTTTGCTTTTTCGCGCCCGCTTTATAACAGGATAAGAGAACGCGTTGATAAAACAGCACTTACGCTTACCGGCAAGGTTACCGAGCTTACAGGATTAACGCTTACTTACGAATCCTTTTCACCATCAATCCTTTCTTTTTTGAGTGTAAAAGGTATAAAGCTTGTTGACGAAAACGGTGTTCAGCTTTTAAGTATTAAAAATGCGCGTATAAATTACAAGCTCAAAGAGCTTATAAAAGGAAACATGGAAGACTTTATCCGTTCTGTGCTTATAAGCGGAGTTGATGTTGATTTAGCGCAGCTTATCGGAATATCAGACAGGTTGGCTTTCCTTAAGGCAGATGAAGATAATGCCGGTAAAAATCAGGTTGATTTAGATACAATTATGAGCTATGTACCGCAGGATATTACGGTAAAGAATATTTCGCTCAATTACGGCAATGAAAGCTTTGATTCTTCCTTTGTTATTAAGGATATTTCGCTGCTTAATTCAAGCTGGGGCAACAGTATAGACTTCCAGATGGATTGTGCCGCAAATGCTCTTGTAAAAAAGGATAATAAAAAATATTCAGGCTCTGTTTATCTTACAGGTTCTGTTTCGGAAGAGTTTGATAAGGCAACGCTTTATCTTAATGTTTCTGATTTTACAGACGGCAATATCAGAATTGCAAAAACAAATCTTATGGCTACTTACGAGGATAAAACGATTGATGTTCATACAATTCAGTCTGTAAATCCTTTTTCTATAAAAGCTTCATATAATTTGGAAACTCAAAAGGCTTCTGTTGCAATCGATACGGAAAAGCTTAATCCGCTGTCTGTTGTTTCTATGTCTGGAAAATCTGAGCTCACAAAAAAACTTAAGGACATGCAGTTTACAACCTCTGTTGAAGCTGAGCTTGATACAGCAGTGCTTTCTGAGCTTTCAAAAGGGAAAAAGGCTTCTAACTTTGTAAGCTATAAGTCAAAGGGAAGCTTTAATGTTCCGTCATCACTTTTCCCTGGTGGTGCAGTAGTCAGTTATTCGCTGAACGGAAATGATAAAAAAATCAATCTTACTAGTATAAAGGCTGATGGAAAGAAAATCCTTGTAGATGGCGGACTTTCATTCGGCTTTAAGAACATGCAGCTTTCTGGAAATGTAAATCTTTCCAAGTATGTGCTTCCAAACGGCTGCGAAATCTCTACGGAAGTCTTTTTTGATCCTCTGAACAGCGGATTTATGATTTTTTCTCCACAGGTTTTCCTTGGAGAAAAGGCTCTTACTGCTATTCAGGCAAAGGTTCTGCCTCAGAAGGATTCTGTTGATTTTGAGTTTGAGCTTTCTGATTACTATTGTTACGATTCTGGAGAATATGAAAATCCTGGAGAACCGGGTGTTATTTCCATGAGTGGAAGTTATCTGCTTTCTTCTAAGTTTATGCAGACTGGTATTTCAATGAACAGTATTTATGTTCGCAGCGTTCTGGAGCTTCTTCAGGAAATGGCAGACAAGAGTAAAAAAGAACAGCTTGCAAAGGCAATGCAGGCTGTAACTCCATATATGTTTACCGGCGATTTATATCTTTCAACCGATTTTTCTTCGGTTTCTTATAATCTGCCGTATCTGGTTCTTGCGAATACCCAGAAAGATAATCAGCTCCTTTTTATCTCTGTAAACGGTAATGAACAGAACGTAAACCTTGACCGCTTTGACTTAATTTTTGGAAAGTTTGCCCTTAATGCGTCTGCCGGTGTGGACTTTATGCCGGGCGGAAAAAACATGACGTTCTATGTAGATATGACAACCTCATCTATTCCGTATCGCTTCCAGGGAGCAATCAGCCCTGAAGCTGTAAAAGTCGCCGGTGATTATGGTACTGATATTGAAGTTAGATTTGGAAAAAACAAAGAGATAAGTGGTTATACGATGATAGAAAACTTCCCGGTTGTTTACGAAAAGCTTTCTCTTATTCTTTCAACAAATACAACCTTTGCTTATTCTCAGCAGAATGGTCCTGAGATTCATATAGAACGGTTTGAAGTAGAAGAAACTGATGCATCGTCTGCATATAATCCTAAGCTTACACTTTCTGGAAACGGTACAAAGTATGGAATGCAGCTCAATTCAATATCATACACAGACCTTTATTCTACGCTGCAGGGACAGGCGGACGTTACTGTAAACATAAATGACGGCTTATTCGATTCTGTTGGCTTGAATGCTTCTCTTAAGGATTCTTCCGGCTCGGGCGAAGGCGTTATTTTTGACGGTATTGTTTCTAATCCTGACCGCCAGCAGCTTAACAAGGATAATATTCTGAATACTCTTTACATAAGTGCGCTTACAGAGATTAACAACTTCAGCTTGAACCGTTTTATGGCAGTAAAAAACAGCAACAACGAGGTTACGGCAACACTTTCGCTTTCTGGAACACTTGAGCATCCTTATGTAATGGTAAATGTAGATAAGCTTTCGTTCCTGCTTGCGAATGAGATTGTTTATGCCGGCGGTGTTGTTACGCTTGAGGATAATGAACTTACTATAGATAATTTTGCTGTTAATCAGTCGGTATGGAGCGTAAAGAATATTGCCGGAAATGTTTCCCTTAAAGATTTTACCGGCGGTATGGAAGCTGTTTTTGAAACAAAGGGTAAGCAGTTTATTTCTATTCCAATGGCACTTAGCATTAAGGATTCTTATGTGGCAGAAGGGAAGAAACTGCCGGATAATATGATGATTCAGCTGAGCTCTTCGGGAATGGGTGGCTCTCTTGTAAAGAAATCTGCTCCTTTTGACATAACAGCACTTTACAGCTCAGATTTTGTTTCATTCTATTCTTCCGATAATCTTGGACTTACAGGTACTTATACTTTCTCAGACGGACTTTATGCAAATATCAATGCCGACGAAAAGTTCTCCTGTGGTATAACCGGTACGTTTAAGGATAACGACCTTGATATGTATTTTTCAAACATTACTGTAAATCTGCCGGTATTGCTTGATTGTCTTGCACTTGATGAAATGTTTGCTATGTCAAAGGGTGTGCTCGAAGGTAATCTTGCTATGACGGGAACGTACGATACACCTGAGTTTGACGGATCACTTTCTATAGATAAGCCGAGCTTTAAGCTTCCTTCTGTATTTAAAGAGCCTGTATCTACAGACCAGATTGTTCTTACTGCAAAGTCTAATGAGTTTGAGCTTGTGGAAAGCATTTATTCAATTGGTAAAAAGCAGATTTTCAAGCTTGGTTCTAAGGTTTATTTGAATAAATGGGTTCTTGATCAGTTTGATGTGGCTTTGAGTACACTCAATAAACGGTATCTTCCGCTTAAGTTTACAAATCCTTATGTTGATGTTGCGGGAGATGTTTCCTGCGACCTTAACATTAATATGTCGGATTCAATTCTTACTTTGGCAGGAAGCATTTACGGAGACAAGCTTGATATTGAGTCTGCTCTTCAGAATATTTCAAAAACAAGCTTTGAACCGGTAGACAGCTCTAAGGAAATCTTTATTAAGACAGATCTTGATTTGACGCTTGGAAATCATATTTCCTTGAACTTTAATCCGCTCTTGCGCTGTGTTTTTGTACCGAACACGAAGCTTAAGATTGCACTTGATTCAATTACAAAAAGCTATGTAGTTGACGGAAAGCTGAGCCTTAAATCTGGAGATGTTGCTTATTTAAATAGAAGCTTCTATATAAAAGAGGGAAGTATAAAGTTTAATCCGCAGGAAATTGCTAATCCAAAGGTTACCTTAAAGGCAGAAACAAGAGAAAGAGATTCAAATAACCAGAATATAAGGATTATTCTTACTGCCGAAAACCAGGATCTGCTTGATTTTAAGCCGCGCTTTTCTTCTGTTCCTGCAAAATCCGAAAACGAAATTATGTCGCTTATTGGACAGGTTGTAATTGCCGACCTTAACGAAATAGAAAAGGGCAGTGACGTAATTCCAGTAATCCTTTCTACAGCGGGCGACTACGCGCTTCAATCGTTTGCTACACGCCAGATTGAAAACAAGTTGCGAGAGTCCTTGAATTTTGATATATTTTCTATACGAACTAATATTATTCAAAACACAATGAGTTATGTTAGAAGTAACCAGGCTAACAATAATAACAACACAATCTGGCTGGGTAACTTTTTCGATAACTCGACTGTTTATATTGGTAAGTACTTGAGCAGTGCTATATATGTGGATGCAATGCTGAATCTTTCTGTAGGTGAAAACATTGCAAATTTTACAGATGCAAGAGAAAAAGGTTTTATCCTTCAGCCTGAAATAGGCTTTGAATTCGAAGTGCCGTTTACGAATGTGAATTGGCGGAATATTCAGGATATGGATGCCAGCTTCAGAGTAGGAATGGCTATGGATGCAACCTTTCAAAATAAAGATTTTAATTATCTGTTTAATCCATCTTTCACAATGTCACTTCTCTGGAGATTTTAAAAAAAGAAATTTTTATGGAGTTGTATATGAACAGACGGTTTATTTCCGTTTTATTTCTTTCCTTTATTACATTTTTTTCCGTTTTTGCACAGGAAGAGGATAGTGACTGGTTCTGGAACCAGCCGATTACAAGAATTGAGTTTGAAGGTCTTGATAATGTAAAAAAATCTGAGCTTACAGGAATTATCAGCTCGTATATTGATGTGCCTTTTACAGAAGATACATACAATGAGCTTCTTGACCGTCTATATGCATTGGATTTATTTGAAGATGTTGAGCCTTACGCAAAGCACGATTCAAAAAAGAACGGAAGTGTTCTGCTGGTGTTTAAGGTTGTAGAACATCCTGTAATCAGCAAGATAAACTATTATGGAAATCAGAAAATTAGAAATGGAGAGCTTAGAGATCTTATAAAATCTAAGGTTTCTGACATTTATGTAGAAAGCAAAATCCTGCTTGATGAACGTACAATTCGTGAGCATTATATAGAAAAAGGTTACTCTGACGCAAAGGTAAGTCATAAGGTTGTACAGGGTGATGAAGGAATAACAGTTAACTTTATTATAGATGAAGGTTCTACAACTGTAATCAGGGAAATTAAGTTTTCCGGTAATACAATTGTAGCAGACCGAGTCCTAAAATCAAAAATCTCACTGAAGGAAGTTGGTCTTTTAAGAGACGGTGCCTTCCAGAATACATCACTCGAAATGGATAAAAAGACTATCGTTTCATATTACAAGGAACGCGGTTATGTAGATGCTACAATTCTTGATGTAAAAATTGAAAATGAGATGAATGATGAAAAACAGAGACAGGAACTTATACTCACTTTTTACATTCAGGAAGGATATCAGTATATCTTCTCTGGTCTTACTATAACAGGTAACGTTGTTTTCTCTACAGAAGAGCTTGCTCCACTTATGAAGCTTAAGGAAGGCTCCATTTTTAATGAAACTAAGTTTGAAGAAGGAATTGCCGCTATAACCGGTAAATATTACGAAAACGGCTATATGTCAAATGAGTTCTACCGTATTCCAGATAAGGATGTTGAGCGCAAGGAAATTGCCTATACTTTGAACATAAATGAAAACGTAAGAAGTCACATTGAGAACATCCTTATTAAAGGAAATAATAAAACAAAGGAATATGTAATCCGACGTGAGATTCCGCTTGATTCCGGTGATGTTTTTGCACGCGAAAAGATAATCAGTGCTGTACGAAACCTTTACAGCCTGCAGTATTTCTCAAGTGTTTTGCCGGATGTTGTTATGGGCTCAGAGCAGAATCTTGTAGACCTGGTTTTCAACGTAGAGGAACAGTCTACAACCTCCATGAACTTTGGACTTACATTCTCCGGTGTATCTAATCCGGAAGAAATTCCTATTTCTCTGTATTTTAAGATTGAGAACTCAAATCTATTTGGTGAAGGAAAGTCAATTTCTGCATCAACAAATATTTCTACAACAGAACAGTCTGTAGATTTGTCTTATACACAGGATTGGCTCTGGAATATTCCGGTTGCTTTCAATGAATCACTTTCTTTTGCTCATACAAAATCATATGCAAAAGCAAATATGATTTCTCCAACTATGAATCTTAATCAGTATAACTATTATATGGGTCTTGAAGGCTGGACTGCTTCTTTGGGAACTGCATTCTCAAGAAGATGGTTCCCTGATTTTGCAATTCTTACTGGTGCAGTTGGTATGAACAATTCGTTTACAAACTATGTATATGATGAAAATATCTTTACACCTGTAGATCTTGGAATTTCAATGTTCGCAAACAGATGGGGAAATACAAACTCTGTATTCACAAGCTTCTCAATGGATGCACGAGACATCAATTACGATCCTTCTAAAGGCTGGTTTGCAAGCGAAAGACTTTCCTGGTTCGGTCTTATTCCTAAATGGGAAAAGGAATTCTTCCTTAAATCAGATACTAAGCTTGAGGGATATCTTACAATGTTTGATATTCCTGTTACTGAAGGCTGGAACTTTAAGGGTGTTCTTGCTGCTTATACAGGCTTTACTGCAATGTTCCCGACACCAAATTCATATGTAAGCGACATGAACAAGCTTTATATCGACGGTATGATTAACGGTCGTGGCTGGAGTGATGCCTATAAAGAGAAGGGACAGGCTTTGTGGAGCAGCAAGCTTGAGCTCAGATTCCCTGTAGTTCCTGGTATTATTGGAATTGCTTTGTTCCACGATGCAATAGTTTTGAAGCCTGATGTAAACAGCTTCTTTAATTCACTTTCTATTGAAGATTTCCACTTCAGCTTTGGACCAGGTGTTCGATTCCTTATTCCTCAGCTGCCGTTACATCTCTGGTTTACCTGGAAGTATCAGGTTCAGGACGGACAGCTTAGATGGGGCGATGCTAACGGAGATAACAAATTCCAGTTTGTACTTTCATTTAATTTTGTTAACAGGTAAAATAGTATATAGTTGTAAAATAAAAGAGGTTTTTTATGAAAAAGCTTAATAAGATTTTATTGATTGGTGCGGTATTTTTCTGTTTCTGCTCAATTGCAGCTTCCGCACAGCAGATTACGAAATTTGGTGTAGTAGACACAAATAAGGTTTACAGTGCATATTTCAGAAACTCAGCACCAATCCGCAACTACGAAAAGAAAAAGGCTGAGTTTCAGGAAGAAATAAACAAAAGAACAGAAGAGTTGCGCCAGCTTCAGCAGAAGAAGCAGGATTTTGAAGCAAAGGGCAATGACTCTCAGGCACTCAGAACAGAAGCAGAAATTACGAAGAAAAAAGATTATCTTACAGAATATACAAATGCAAAGAACGTTGAGCTTGAATCTATGCTCAAGTCGCTGCAGAATTCCGATGAGTTTTATAAAAAGCTTTACAGCACGCTTGCAAAGGTTGCAGAAGGCGGTGGTTACAGTATGATTTTGAGTCTTCAGGAATCGAATGCAATTCTCTGGTACAGTAATTCTGTAGATATAACAGATCAGGTAATTTCCGAGCTTGGTTTGTAATGGAATCTGGAACTGAAGCTTTAACCCCGATGATGGTTCAATACCAGTCGGTGAAAAAGCAGTATAAAAACGAAGTAGTATTTTTCAGACTTGGTGACTTCTACGAAATGTTTAATGACGATGCCGTAGAAGTTTCCCGACTTTTAAACCTTACACTTACGCACCGCGCAAATCAACCGATGTGCGGCATTCCTTATCACGCAGCAAAAATCTATATAGCACGGCTTTTAAGACTCGGTAAAAAAATTGTAATTTGCGAACAGGTTGGAGAAATCCCACGAGGCGGGAAGGGCATAACAGAACGAAAGGTTGTAGAGATAATTACACCAGGAACCGCCGTAGAAGAAGAATATCTGGACGGTAACCGTGCAAACTATCTTGCAGCACTTTCACTCACAAAAGGGAAAGCCGGTTATGCCTTTATTGATGTTACAACCTCCTCCTTTAAAGCAACCTCCTGGCCTGCAGACCGAATGTACGAAAACTTTTCCAAAGAGCTCAATCGTTCTTCTCCAAGGGAGCTGCTGCTGCCTGTTTCTCTCAAAAACAATAAGGATATTCAGGCAGTTTTAGGTGTACGCACCGATATTTCCGTTTCATATTATCCGGACTGGGATTTTTCTACAGATTTTTCATTAAAAAGATTAAACAGACAGTTTGGAACTGTTTCTCTTAAATCGTTTGGGCTTGAAGATTTTTCTCCAGAGGTTGCTCCTGCCGGTTTCCTGTTGGATTATCTTGATAAAACAACAAGTGCAAAGCTTCCTCATATTACGGAAATACAGATTTACAGCGACACCCAGTTCCTTGTAATGGACGATTCCTCCAGACGAAATCTTGAAATTACCGAAAACATGCGCGACGGTACGGTTCAGTATTCGCTTCTGGAATGTGTTAATTTTACCAAAACTGCAATGGGAAGCCGCCTCCTCCGCAACTGGCTGCTTTTCCCGTTAACAAAGGCCGCTCAAATTAAAGCACGGCAGCAGAAAATCACTACATTTTATAACGACAGAACTTTGCTGGAAAAAGTTCGCAACGATTTATCTTCAATTCTTGATATAGAAAGACTTGCCGGCAGAATTGCAATGGACAGGGCTCATCCTAAGGATTTACAGGCCTTGCGTCAGAGTCTTGAGCAGTGGGTAGAAATTAAAAACTATCTGAACGAATATGATTTTTCGTTTATTTCTTCAGACGATTCAATCAAAATTATCGAAATCATAAAGAATGCAATTCTGGATGATCCGGCAACTTCCATTACAGATGGTGGAATTATTAAAAGCGGCTGGTCCGAAGAGCTTGATCACTGGCGTGGCATTCACGATAACTTTAATCAAACACTTTCGGAATACGAGCAGGAAGAAAGAGAAAAAACTGGCATTTCAACCCTTCGAATAAAGTATACAGGAAACGCCGGCTATTTTATTGAAGTAAGCAAGGGAAAGCTTTCTTCTGTTCCGCCTCATTTTATAATGCGACGGGTGCTTGTAAACGGCGACAGATACACAACCGAAAAGCTTCAGGCGCTTGAAATGGAGCTTAATCAATCCTCCTCAAAAATTCTTGAGCTTGAACGCGATTTATTCCTCGAAATCCGGGACTCGCTGCACGCTTATATAAATTATCTTTTGCAGATTGCAGAAGAGGTTGCAGATACCGATGTTATTACAGCTCTTGCATTTGCTGCTATCCGAAACAAATGGGTTTGTCCGCTTATTGATGAATCTACCGTTTTTGATATTACAGAGGGAAGGCATCCTGTCGTAGAAAATCATCTGCCAACCGGCGAGTTTGTTCCTAACGATTCTCTTTTAAGTGCTGATAATGATGGAATACCTTCATTTAATCTTATTACCGGTCCTAATATGGCGGGAAAATCAACCTATTTAAGACAAAATGCCCTTATTGCACTGCTTGCACAGACAGGCTCATATGTTCCTGCAAAAAAAGCAAGAATCGGTATTACAGACAGGATTTTTTGCCGCGTTGGTGCTTCGGACAATCTTGCAAAAGGGGAGTCAACCTTCCTTGTAGAAATGATGGAGACTGCTAATATTCTCAGAACTGCTACAACCCGTTCTCTTGTAATTATGGATGAGGTTGGACGCGGAACTTCTACCGAAGACGGTCTTGCAATTGCCCGCGCTGTTTCTGAATATCTTATAGATTCAATAAAATGCAGAACCTTGTTTGCTACCCATTATCACGAGCTTACAAGAATGGAGCATCCTTCCTTAAAAAAGCTTTGTCTTGAAATCTCCGAACAGAATGGAACGGTTGTTTTCTTAAGAAAGGTAAAGGAAGGTATTACAGAAAACTCTTATGGTATTCATGTAGCAAAGCTTGCCGGTATTCCTCAAAGCGTAATTGACAGAGCTAATACAATTCTTAGTCATATTCAGGCAACCGCTGCAGAAAAGCCTGTACTTCCGGAAGAAAAAGATATTCCTTCTCAAAAAGTAAACACTCTCAGTGCTCCGGGGCTTTTCAGTGATGAAGAGATTATTATTGCCGAGATCCTTTCTGCCGACCCTGACAATATGACTCCACTTGAAGCCTTGAAAACAATAAGCCGCTGGAAAAAAGAGCTTTCCGGTCTTTAATTCTGTATAGTAAAATCTCACAAAAAAATTAAAAATCTTAAAACTTTTTCCAAAATCATTGCAGTTTTTCTACAAGTTTTGACTATTAATACTGTGTGAACAGAGTGTCTTTTGCGGGTGTCAGATTCCTTAAAAAATCTCTCCTTGTTGTATTTGTTCTGATTAACGGTGGGAATCACTGTGTTGTTTGTGGTGTCAGAACCTTGTGGTATCCGCTTTGCAGGACTTGTCTGGATAAGTTTTTCTCTGTCGAGGCATCATCTTTGTCGTTAAGATGTAAAACATGCGGCAAGGAACTGATTTCTACAAAGGATACCTGTTTACAATGCCGCACTAATCCTGTTTTACTCCACACAGATTCTGTCTGGCCTTTGTTTTCTTATCGTCTTTGGAATAAGGATCTTATGTTTCTGTGGAAAAATGTCGGTTTACGTTCATTATCAGACATTTTTGCAGGATTTGTTGCGGCTGCTTTGAAAATTAAAGGCATAAATATAGTTGTTCCGGTTCCGCCCAGACCAGGCAAAATACAGGAAAAAGGCTGGGATCAGATAAATGATATCTGTCTACAGCTTAAATACAGATATGGTTTTTCCATCCTGCCGCTGCTAAAAAGAAGAACTTCGGGACAACAGAAAAAGCTGGACAGGGAGGAGAGGCTTAAAACTATAGGCAAGTCGTATTTTCTTGCCGGAGAGAAGGAGGTGCAAAAGGTATTGAAACCGTTTGGCGGAAGGTTTCCGAAACGTGTCTGTATTGTAGATGATGTGTGTACAACAGGTTCTACGCTTGAAAACTGTGCCGCTGTATTGAAGGAAGCAGGAATTGAAACTGTAGATGCAATAACACTGTTTGCCGTAGATTAGTTTTTCGGTTTGTGTTGCAAAACCTCAATTTTCAGAGTATTATTAAAGGTGATAGAATATTCTTTTATTAGGAGTAATTATGGCTGCAGAAGAATCTCAATTTCAGTTAGTAACATTCCAGCTTGGAGAAGAGTTGTATGGTGTCAATATCATGGATGTAAAAGAAATAGTAAGACTTCAGAATGTACGCGTTATTCCAAATGCACCGTACTATGTTGAAGGTATTATTAATCTTCGTGGAGAAATTATTCCTATTATTGATTTACATAAGAGATTCAGAATCCAGGCACTTCCTAGAGATGCAGTCGATTTTGAAGGTGGTTTTATTATCCTTAACATTGATAATAGTAAGATTGGTATTATTATCGATAAGGTTGCACGCGTTGTAACAGTAAAAGCAGAGGATGTAAAGGATCCGCCACAGATGCTCAGTGGAATTGGTTCCGAATATATTGAAGGAGTAATCAGAGAGGAAACAGGTTATCTGATTATGCTCAATATACGGAAGTTATTTAATGCAAAAGAATTGCAGAAAATTATCGAAATACAATAAATGATACAGACTTACAGTACAACTATTCGTAGAAAAGAAATGGATGCCGTCCTGACATGTATGGTCGATGAAAAAATTGGTCCAGGCGAGTTGAACGGCAGATTAATCCAGCAGGTAAAGGAATTCACTAAATGCGACGGGGCTGTTGCCCTTAGAAGTCCTTCTATAGCTTTAAAATATGCACTTCAGTCCTTGGGAATTGAACGCGGTTCAAAGCTTATGATGTCTGCTCTTGCTCCGGCATGGCAATATCAGGCTGCACTTGATCTGGAAATGGAGCCTGTTGTTCTTGATGTTGATGATACAACAGGTGTTCTTACTGAAGAAGCAGTTTCAAAGGGTGTAGAGAAGGGCGGAAGAGTTCTTCTTTTGCACGAGACAGAAGGAATTGTTCCAAAGCTTGATGCAATTTGTAGAATTGGCATACCAGTAATTGAAGATATTTCACAGAGTGCCGGTGCTTATTATTCTGTACGTGATGAAAATGATGTAGAAACAGAAAAGAAGCTTGTTGGTTCCTTTGGTGTATATACAATTATGGGCCTTGAAGAGCGCGATGTAATTACGGCAGGCGGTGGTGCTGTTTTGTTTGCTGCAGGTAGACGAGAATGGATTGTTCTTAAAAAGTTTGCCGATGATGCACCAAAAACAGACCTTTTGCCGGATATAAACTGTGCGCTTGCCTGTGTGCAGATTAAAGAATATGAACGGAATGAAAAAGCACGCAAGGAAATCTTTACAATGTACCAGCGTGCATGTATGGCTGGACGACATAAAATGTTTGCGCGCGAGCTTGATGAGTTTACAACAATCAGCTCATTTCCGCTTATTCTGAACAGTCCGTTTAAGGATGTAAAGCAGTACGCTGCAAAAAAGGAAATTGAAATTGAACCGGCCTTTGCAGGCTCTATCATTTCAAAATATGAGGAATTGTCTGAAGAATGTCTTCATTCAAAGTCTCTGTATTTAAGATGCGCTCATATTCCTTTGTATTCACGACTTACTCATTCAGAGACAGCTAAGATTACAAAGGTTTTGGGAACTTTGCCATAACGGTTTACCGAATCGGTAAACCGGAACGGTAAACCGTTCCGGTTATAATACTTTAGAAAAAGGATTACATGAAAAAAGTTTTAATCATTATCAATTTAAGTAAGGAAGAATCAAAATCTCTGGCAGAAAAAATATCGGCTTATTTGAATGAGCGAGATATTAGTACGGTGCTTTTTAGTTTTGACGGCTTCTGCGATAATGTTCCTTTTTCAGACTACGATTTTGTAATTACACTTGGTGGTGACGGTACAGTTCTTTATGCCGCCCGCAATTGTGTTGAATACGATGTACCTGTTTTCCCAGTAAATCTTGGACAGTTTGGTTTTATGGCTTCGGTTCAGCAGGCAGACTGGAAAAAAGCGCTTGATTTATATCTTTCGGGAAAATCGCCGTATCAGGAAAGGTGTCTTATAAAGGCTTCTCTTATACGTGAAGGAAAGGAAGTAAAAAGCTTTCTTGCGCTCAATGATGTTGTTGTAAGCGCAAAAAATACTGCCCGTACAGTTGCACTTCAGGTTAGATACGACAACACTCATCTTTGTAATCTTAAATCTGATGGTGTCATTATCAGCACTCCAACCGGCTCAACCGCTTATTCTGCTTCGGCAGGCGGCCCTATTGTTGACCCAATTCTGGACGCAATTGTAATGACCCCGATAAACTCGTTCTCTTTGTCTTCAAGACCAATTGTTCTTAATCCAGACGGAGTTATGGAAATCTTAATTCAACCGTGCAGAACAAAAGAAATTTGTATGATTGTTGATGGACAAAAGCCTGAAAGCCTGACTTCTGGAGACTGCATAAGAATAAACCGCATAGAAAAGAAAATAAAGCTTATAGCCTGTACTCAGGAGCAATTCTATAATGCGCTTCGTTCAAAACTGAACTGGCGGGGAGAGCCTTATGCTTGAGGAACTTACAATTAAAGATTTTGCTCTCATTGAATCAGATTATCTTGAGTTTACAAACGGGCTTACTGTTCTTTCCGGTGAAACTGGTGCCGGAAAATCAATCCTTATTGGTGCACTTTCTTTTTTGCTTGGCGGCAAGGCTGAGCTTTCTCAAATCAGAAGCGGAAAAAACGAAGCATCTGTAAGCGCAGTTTTTGTTATAAAGCAGCCAGCCCAAAAAAGAGAGCTTACAGAAGAGGATGAACCACAGAATGCTGCAGAATGGCTTGACCAGCATGGAATAACTATAGAAAACGACAGAGTTTTGTTAAGGCGCTTTATCCGTGATAACGGAAAATCTGGTGCCTGGATAAACGATACGCCTGTTACTAGAGGCGAGCTTGCTCAATTTTCGGCTTTTTTAGTTGATATTCACGGACAGCATGAGCATCAGTCGCTTATGAGAGTGCCGGAGCACAGGAAGTTTCTTGACAGCAGGGCAGGTATTACAGCGGAGGCCGAAGAGTTTAAACGTCGTTATGCTCTGCTTGTTGCAAAAAGAAAAGAATATGATGAATATGTCTCAACAATGACAGAACGGCTCAGAAAGCTTGAGATGATGACTTATGCGGTAAAAGAGATTTCTGAGGCAAAGCTTAAGCCTGAAGAAGATGTTCAGCTTGAAGAAGAGGAAAACAGACTTTCTTCTTTTGAAAAGCTTTATTCTGATGTAGATTCAATTACTTCAATGCTTTCTGGCTCTGAGGATTCAGTTGTAGATTTACTGAAAAAGCTTCGCAGAACAGCGTCACATGCGGCAGAAACCGATAAGGCTTTAGCAGGCTTGTGCGAGCGTGTTGACTCTGCTTTTTATGAACTTTCTGATTTAGCAGACGAATATAGTGATTATGAGCAGAAGCTTGTTTTTGATCCTGCCAGATTAAAAGAAATCCAGGACAGGCTTTCTTTAATTTATAACCTTAAGAAAAAATATGCTTCCTCTGTGAACGCGCCGTTGTCGGAACTGCTTGCTTTTTATGACGATGCCCAGAAGTTTATAGACGAAAACTCAGACAGCAACAGCAAAGAAAAGCTTCTTGCTTCTGAAATAAAAGATATTGAAAAGGATGTTCTTGCCCGGGCTGAAAGCTTGTCTCAAAAACGAAAAGCTGCAGCAAGTCAGCTGAAGACTGAAGTTGATGAGATCCTTGGAAAGCTTGGAATGAGTGGTACGAGCTTTGGTGTTAGTATTACTGAAAAGCAGGGAACAGATGTTGCGTGGACTTGTGGACCTTACGGAAAGGATGATGTTGAGTTTCTTATCAGCGCGAACCCCGGAAATCCATTGCTGCCGCTTGCGAAAATTGCTTCGGGGGGTGAGCTTTCGAGAGTTATGCTTGCCTTAAAGACAATTTTTGCAAGAAGCGATTCTGTAGATACTTTAATCTTTGATGAGATTGATACAGGAATTGGAGGCGAAGTTGCGGTTGCAGTAGGCGCACATTTGAAGAATTTAGCCCAAAATCATCAAATATTTTGCATTACACATCTTGCAAGTATTGCAGTTTATGCCGATAATCAAATTAAGATTGAAAAAGCTGTTTCCGGAGGCATTACCTCTTCAAACGTATTCCTGCTTGATAAAGAGCAGCGAGTTTCTGAAATTGCTAGAATGTTATCTGGAGATTCAAGTACTGAACAATCCCTAGAGCATGCTCGTGCTATGCTGAATAAATATGCTGGAGGTTTCTGATGTTTAAAATCTCAGATGAAGCAAGGCTTCAATACAGTACATCTATAGAACCATATAAAGAGAAAATCAATGCGATTATGGAAAAAGAGAAAGCTGTAAAAAACACCATGCAGAGTAGTGCAGGTGCAGAATATAAAAAGCTTCTTCTTTGCGAGGATATGATAGATGCCGCTTCTCTGTATATTGCTCAGAACAGCCTTTCGCTTAAAATAACTGAAGTAAAAAACAATGATGCCCTCAACGATGCCAGAAAGATTCTTTACAAGGCAATCATTTATCTTGAAGAAATTGTTACAAATCAGATTGATGTTTCTTTTGCAGATTTAAGCGAATATCACGACACAATCAAAAATATTTCTATCCAGCAGCGCTATACCTTAATCAGAAAGCTCGGACTCACAATCAACATCCTTAAGGATGCCTTTGGCGACAACAGTAAGTGGAAGTGGTCTTTTGTTGAGCTTGAAGGACGATTTGCAACAGTTGCCAAAAACCTTATTGATATGAAGGCTGCTAACAAAGATTATATTGACGTTCGTTCTCCAAATTACGATATTACTGTTCTGTATTTCAGACTTATTACAAAGCTGTTGAACAATTCGGCAACAAGCTACCGCGATAAGTATGAGCTTTCTACCAGACGAATTGACGATATGCGAAACGCAATTAAATATCTTCTGGCTTTAAGAAAGCTTTATGTGCTTATTGGAAACACAGAACAGGCTGAAGAAGTAAAGAAAAAGGCTGTGGTTTGGAAAGATAAGATGGATGCAGACCACAAGAAAGGTATCAGTAACTAAAATAATAATATGAATAAAAATCTCGTTCTTAGAATATTCGAAGGCTTTTCAATCCAACGCTGGAATGATTTGGTGCGCCCATTTGACCTGGTTGAAATGGATAAGGCCGCCGAAAAAATGGTGCTGGCATACATAATCGGAAAACATGAAGAAAAAAAAGGTGCCGAAATTGACTGGTACTGGATGATTTATGCCTCCCTTTTTGATATTCTTAAAAAAATAGCTCTTTGCGATATAAAGGCGCCTGTTCAGCAGATGCTTAAAAAGGAATATCCTGATGAGTATATGCGCCTTAATGAATGGGTTTTGAATCAATATCGCCAGCTTATTAAGGATGATTCTCTTTTTTCTAAGTTTACGATTTATATTGGACAAAAAGCAGGCTCGCTCAAGGTACCGGAAGAACTGAAAAAATCAATGCATATTTATAATGCCGCTCATAAGTATTCTACAATCAGAGAGCTGGAAATGCTTTCGGTTGTAAACGAAAAGGAACGGCTTTCTAATATTGATAATGAGCTAAAGGCAGATATCCAGCCGTATCTTGATCTGGAAGGACTGCAAAGGCTTATTACGCATCAGAAGGAGTTTGATTTTCTTTTGAAAATTGAACAGCTTCGTTTTCAGACAAGGTGGAATCAGACTCCAAGAGTTCCGCAAACTTCTGTGCTTGGTCACTGTTTCTTTGTGGCAATCCTTACTTTGCTTCTCGGACGCGAATCAAATCCAAAAATGTGTACAAGGCGCGTAGTAAATAATTATTTCAGTGCGTTATTCCACGATTTACCTGAATCTGTTACAAGAGACATTATTTCTCCGGTTAAGCAGGCTACGGACGGACTTCCGAATATTGTAAAGAAAATTGAAGATGAAATTGTAAACAAAGAGCTTGTTCCGCTTATGGATAAATCCTTCGTAAATGAAGTAATTTATTACACTTCGGATGAGTTCTCAGACAGGATAATGAACGCCGGCACAGTAACTAACGTTACCTGGGACGAATTAAACACAAAATACAATTCAGAGCAGTATAATCCTGTTGATGGAAAGCTTGTCCGAATCTGTGACCATCTTTCGGCACTTATGGAAGCTGATATTTCAATTAAGCACGGTATTACTTCTTCTCATCTTACAAGCGGAAGAGACGGCCTTTTGAATCATTACGACGACGATGAAATAATAAGCGGAATAAATGTAAAAGAGCTTTTTGAAAGCCTTGTCTGATTTCCCTCGTTCTTCGCACACTTTTTACGTCAATTTTTTGCATTTTTCTACCGATAATCAATGTATGAGAATGTCTGATAAAAAATATTTAATCGCCTTATTTACAATTTTAATTATTCATTTTGCTGTGTTCGCAGACAGCGTGCATAAAGTTGAAAAGGGAGATACTCTGTATTCAATAAGCAGAAAGTATCAGATTACAGTGGCAGAGCTTAGGGCGGCAAATAATTTATCAGAAAATGACGTTATAAAAATAGGGCAGAAGCTTATAATTCCAACTGCAGATATAACCACAGCAGTTGCTCTTGCAGCCGACAATTCTCAAAAAAAGGATAATGATAAGCCTTCAACATCAAGTACAACCACTTCAACTACAACCGCTTCTACATCCTCTTCTGCAGACAGCGTTTATGTTGTAGAAAAAGGCGACACTCTTTATGGAATTGCCCGCAAAAACAATATCACTGTTGCAGAGCTTATGAACCTTAATAATCTTAATTCTTCTGATGTTATAAAGGTTGGTCAGAAGCTGAAGATAAAGGCTGTTACAACAATTTCTAGCAGTACAAATAATTCAAACAGCACAAGTTCTACAAGCACTTCATCTACAAGTTCAACTTCATCATCATCAACTTCAACCTCAGATACACCGGATACAAGAAACTATGGAGTTACAGTTGCCGCTGATTCTTCAATTGTATGGCCTGTTGTAAATCCTAAGATAACTACCGTAAAAGGAAAGGCTTCTGGAGTTCAGCTTTCTGCACAGACAAATGAGCCTGTAAAATGTATTCACGAAGGTACTGTAATGTATGTTGGTGTTTACCGCGGATATGGTCAGCTTGTGTTTGTTCAGTCAAAGACAGGTATTATTTATTCGTATGCAGGCCTTGGCAGTGTAAAGGTAAGAAAAGGTGATTATGTAACTTCCGGCAAAGAAATCGCAACTGCAGGTGTAGATCCAAGAACAAAGAAACCTCAGATTACGTTTATGGTTTTCCAGAACGGTCAGCCTTTAGATCCAGTAAAAGCACCAAGAAATTAGATTAAACGCAGTAAAAATATAAAGCAATAAAAAAAGACTTGCCCTACGACAAGTCTTTTTTTATAAGTGCCACCAGTTTTGCCGTAGCAAAACTGGAAGCGAAAGCCGATTCAATTGTCGGTATTGATTAAGCAGAAGCTTTCGCAAGAATCTTCTGTATATCTGCAGAAATACCGTCACAAAGAACTGCGGCCTGCTTCTTAGCTGCTTCAAACCATTTGTCTGAACCGTCGCCGGCTGGAACCATTGAGTTGATGTAGAACTTAATCTTTGGTTCTGTTCCAGAAGGTCTTGCACTTACAATTGTACCGCTTTCAAGATAGAACTGAAGTACGTTGCTCTTTGGAAGTGCCGGATAATCCATCAAATCGCGAACTTTTATAACCTTCTCGCCGCCAAGTGTTTTTGGAGGATTAGCACGCATATCAGCCATCATATTCTTCATTGTCTGGCCACCAGAAGCGCCAGGGAAGTATTGAGAAATAGCTCTATCCTCAAAGTAACCGAACTCTTTGTAAAGGTCATCAAGGTGTTCAAGAAGGCTCTTGCCCTGTGAACGCCAGTAAAGAATCATTTCTGCACACATAGCGGCAGCAGAAACACCATCTTTATCCATAACTTCTTTTTCAACCTTGTAGCCGTAAGACTCTTCAAGACCGAATACATAATTCTTGGAACCGTCTTTTTCAAAGTTAGCTTCTACGTCAGCAATCCACTTAAAGCCTGTAAGACATTCAATCATTTCTACACCGTATTTTTTACAGATGTAGTCGCCGAATGGAGAAGTAACGATTGAGCGGATAATTGCTGGATTTGCAGGAAGCTTTCCAAGCTCTTTTCGTGAGCGGAGAACATAATCAATAAGAAGGGCACCCATCTGGTTACCGCTCAAGAGTACAAAGTTGCCGTCCTTGTCAGGGAAAGCTGTACCAAAGCGGTCTGAATCAGGGTCAGTAGCCATAACACCGTCAGCCTTTTCTTTTTTAGCAAGCTCTACAGCGAGAGTAAGAGCTGGTTTTTCTTCTGGATTTGGTTTTTCAACTGTAGGGAAGTTTCCATCTGGTTCGCGCTGCTCTGGAACAGTTATAATCTTAAGTCCCAAATCGCCGAGAACCTTTTCTACGTGCATAGCACCCGTTCCGTGGAGCGGTGTATAAACAATTCTTACGTCCTTTGCTTTTTCTTTGATAAGAGCTGGACGGAAAAGCTGTTCTTTACACATAGCCCAGAACTTTTCATCAATTTCTTTGTCAATTATTTCAAGCTTGCCGGTTGCAATTGCTTCAACGCGGGTCATTGTCTTAACTTCTTTTACCTTGTTTACTTCTTCAATGATTCCCTTGTCATGTGGTTCAATTACCTGAGCACCATCATCCCAGTAAGCCTTGTAGCCGTTATACATTCTAGGATTATGAGAAGCTGTAACAACAACACCAGTTTGAGCCTTAAGAGTGCGGATAGCGAAAGAAAGCTCTGGTGTAGGGCGAAGACTTGAGAAAAGATAAGCCTTAATTCCGTTTGCAGCAAAAATAAGGGCTGTAGCTTCAGCAAAAACGTCTGAGTTCAAGCGGCTGTCGTAAGCGATTACTGCCTTAAGAGTTCCTGCAGCAGCTTCTTTAGGGAAAGCTTTAATTACATAGTTTGCAAGTCCCTGTGTAGCCATGTTGATTTCGAGCGTATTCATTCGGTTTGTACCGCCGCCCATTATTCCGCGTAAGCCGCCTGTACCAAACTCAAGTGTCTGATAGAAACGGTCTTCAAGCTCTGCATAATCTTCTTTTGCAATAAGCTCTTCAACTTCCTTGCTGAATCTTTTATCCTGCTCGGCTTCAATGTAAGCCTTTGCTTTTGCCAATATTTCTGATTTTTCCATTAAAGGTCTCCTTGTGATGAAGTTAGTTTTATATAAATATAATGTATTTACGATTTATTGAGAAGAGGATAAATAATTTGTGCTTGGAAATCAGTTTTTGAAACATTTATACAAAAAAATATCTTCCAGTCGAGTTACGTCTTTCAAAACCGCACGTTCACGTGCTACACGCTGCTGTGCCTTGTAATTATATACGTTTGCCGCAAAAGCGGCAGCACAGCAGAGTGTTTTTGCAAGACGTCTCTCTCCTTCGCGATATTTTTTTGAACACTTTTTCCAAAACTGATTTCCAGTAACTTGTTTTTACTTATCAGCCTTTTCAATAAGCTCTGTTTCCCAGGCAAGCAGGTCTTTTTCCATCTGCGGTTTATTGCCTTTTACATCGCACATAATGCGGAAAACGGGTTCGGTGCCGCTGCCACGCATCCATATAAAGGCAATCGGGGTATCCTTTTTGTCTTTAAAGAGGATTTTGAGGCCGCCTTTTCCGCTGGTGCTGTAATCTGTTACGTTCCGGGTTTCCTTTGTTCCGTTTGTGATTACAGCTTCGTAAGCTTCTATGCCGTATTTCTTGGAAAGGTCTGCTTTTTTCTTTTTCCAGTCTGCTTCGAATACCTTCTGGAACGATTTTTTCAATTCCGCATGGTTTGTATTCTTTACATGAAGAACAGCTCGTGGTTCAGAAACTCCTGTTGTTGTGTATTCTGGAAGAGAGGCAATAACATCAGAAAGTGTAAAGTCTGATTTATATTTTATTCCAGCCTTATCGCACCAGATCTTGTACAAACCGTTTTCGCGCATAAGAAGGAGCTTAATAAGCGCAAAGATTGTATTGAGCGGGTCGCGTACAGAGGCAGGATGAGTGATTGTGCCTCCATTTGAACCTTCGCCGAGAATCCTTACTGTATAGCCTTCAGCCCGTTTTTCTCTTGCGAGATTTACAACATTTGCTTCGCCAACCTCGGCACGGAAAACCTTTGCGCCAAGCTTTTCTGCAATTTCTTCAATGCGCATGGAAGTAGGGCAGTTTACCGCAACAGCCGGCTTGAAGGAATCACTCTTTTCTGCAGCTGGACCGTTGTCGTTCAACCAGATTGAATAAGTAAGCTCTGCGAGCACTGAAAGACTGAAAACCTCCTGGGCTTTTAGAATCACAGCTTTTTTCTGTTTTTCATCCCAGTAAACAATATTTCCTCTGTCGCCGTCGCAGTCAGGCATATAGCCGAGTACCGCATCCTTGTAGCCCTGAGCCTGGAGTCTTTCCATTTCGGCTGCTACATGAACAAGGTTTTCTGTTTCCGGAATAATTTCATGAACAATCTTTTCATCATTTATTGAATAGAACGCAATTCCATTTTTATTAAAGAACTCACGGTCTATGCATTTTGCTCTTGAGCTGCCGTTAAAGTCGCAGACAACTCCAGTTGGAGCTTCTTCAATATAAGTTTTAAGATTATTAAAGAACTTTTCTGCAAAGGCCCGGTCTTCTGTACCGGTTATTGTCTGATTTATAAAGCTTTCGTAAGCTTTAAGGGAGTTTCGTTTAGCTGCAGCTGCTTCAATGTATACATTTTTTACCTTATCTGCGTTACCGCTGTAGGAATCCTTTACAAGGTCTGCAAGCTTTTTGTCATCTTTTAAGAGTGCAAGAAACTCTTTTACAAGGGCTGCATTTTCTGTACCGTTAAGAACTCCGCCGTCATTTGTACCGAACTTTATTCCGTTATGACCAACAGGATTATGGCTTGCAGAAATGTAGATAAAACCATCAAGGCGTCTTGCATAAGCCATAATTTCCGGTGCAGACGTAATACCTGAATATTGGAGTACAGCATTTGTTTTTGTAAGGAAATGGATCATTGCATCAGCAATTTCGCCACCGGTAGGTCTGGTATCTATTCCGATTGCAATTACAGGAGTTTCCTGTCCGGATTTTGCCTTTATGTAATCATAAAAGACCTTAGCCGCCGCAATAGAAATACTTTTATCATCATCACTAATTCTAGGATTTACATCCTGCTCGTCCCCAGAGATAGCAAAAACCTTCCGCCACCCCGAAGCAGATAAAATCATATTATGTTCCATAACATCCATTTTACCATAGAAAAATGCAAAACACAAAGAGCTAATTGACTAATATTTGTTAATTCTTAAAATAGAATTAATTATTTCATTGGAGGTTTACTATGAAAAAAATTATTTCATGTATTTCTGTTATTGCATTGTCTCTTGTTCTTTTCAGCTGCAGCAAGAAGGATGCAAAAGTTATTACAGTTGGTGCTACACCAGAGCCACATGCCGCTATGCTTAATCTTATTGTAGATGATATGGCAGCACAGGGATATAAGCTCAAGGTTAGAGAATTTACAGATTACGTAACACCTAATGAGGCTGTTGAAGCCGGCGAAATTGATGCAAACTTCTTCCAGCATGTACCATATATGGATTCATTTAATGAAGAAAGAGGCTTCCATCTTAAGAGCGTAATTGGAACTCACGTTGAACCACTTGCTTTGTATTCTAAGAAATATAAAAAGCTTGCTGATTTACCTGATGGAGCAGTAATTGCTATTCCTAATGACCCTACAAACGAAGGTCGTGCACTTCTTCTGCTTAAGGCTGCCGGCTTGATTGAACTTGATCCAAAGGCTGGTCTTACAGCTGTTCCTGCTGACATTACTAAGAATGCAAGAAAGTTTAAGTTTCAGGAAATTGAAGCTGCTTCTCTTCCACGTGTTCTTGACGATACAGATGCTGCTGTAATCAATGGCAACTACGCAATTCCAGCTGGACTTAAAGCAACAAAGGATGGACTTGTAGTTGAAGGCGCTGAATCACCTTACGTAAATATTATTACTGTAAAAGAAGGAAAAGAGAATGATCCTGCTATCAAAGCACTTGCTAAGGCTATTACAAGCCAGAAGGTAAAGGATTATATTCTTAAGACTTATCCAAACGGAGAAGTTGTTCCTGTATTTTAATTAGTAACTGCAATTGCATAAGTCTGCGTTATGGTCTTTCCAAGGAAATCTTCTATTGAAAGACCTAACGTAGATTTACCTGCCGTAAATACTGTTTCACCCAGAAGCTGATAATCATCATCCGGGTAAATATCTGAATTGATATATTTTTTCTTTCCAACTACATAAATCTTATTATTTTCCTGATAAACCGCATCGTAAGAAATCTGATCTACAACTACACCGTTGATTGTAATTGAAGTTTTATACGGAGAAGTAACGGAGTTTCGTTTCTGGTAGATTCTGTATAAGCCGGACGGGAAGGATTTTTGTGTCTTAAGATTTATGCGGGCTCCTGCCTTATGCTCTACAACAATATCACCAAGCGAAAGAGGAAGCTCATTTTCTGTTCGAGGCAGCAGGATTTTCGGATTGATGGCTGAGCTTTTCTGAGTATCAATAATCTGGAACTCGAGACTGCTTGGCTCCGACTGCCAGTTTGTGTTGCCTATTTCACCAAGAATATCCCCAGATTTTACATAGTTTTTCCCGGTAAGTGCTTTATTTACAGAATCCTTGTCCAGATTACCGTAAACAGAAATAAGAGAATCCTCGTGGGAAACAATTACACAGGTTCCTAAGGCTGACGGGAAGAAATAGGAATCATCCTGTTCATCTGTCATTATAATAAGGACATTACCGTCTTCTATGCATTTTACAGGCTCTGGATTAGCAAAAATAAGGGATGTGCTTATCTGCTTTCCTCGCTTCTGACCAAAATATGATTTTATAAAGCCTTTTTCTGTATTGTCCTGCGGCCATTCAAAAGCAAAAAGCGGAAGTGAAAGTGTAGAAATTAAGCAAAGACAGGTTATTAAAAATGATTTTTTCATATTGTTTCCCTTCCTTATTCCTTAGAAATTGTTATTCTGGAAATGGTATCGTCCTTTCCGGTAAAAAGATAATTGTCACAAGTTTTAATAAAGGCTGAATCGGCTTCAAAAGAGAAGGAACCTTCGAGTACATTTGTCCGTTCAATTATATAAACGGTATAGGTATTATCCTTTTTACCAAGCAGGAAGAATAAATCGTCTGTTTCTTCCATAGAAAGGATTTTGGATTCAATTCTGATTGAATAGTTTTTCTGCTTCTGCAGATCGTAAATGCCAAGATGATTTTCATAGTTATAGAAAACCTTCTGTCCGTCCTTGCTGAACTTGACAAAGGTGCGGCGGTGAAGGTCTGAGCTTAAGAAGGTATGAAAAAGAATCTTCGGCTGATTTTCTTCCTTATGAGCAAGAACAAAACGCTGTTTATTAAGGCCGGAAATAGAAGCAACGTATTCACCATCTGGAGAAATATCTAGACCGAGAAGAATTGGATTGTCGCTGCCGCCTGGTGCAAAGCTTATTTCTACCTTGCCGGTTCTGTTATCAATCACCTTTATGGAACCGTCTGCATAGCCTGCAGAAGCATAGTTTTTATTTGAGCTGAAGGCTGTTACAGGAAGTGTACTTTCGCAGGTCCATTCAACCTTTCCGTTTGCGTTGCAGTAAGAAAAAGAGCAGCCGCCCGGTAAAAATACGTAAATCCTGTCTTCTTCAAAAAATGGAAAGCCGCTTGTGCTTATTGTTCCGGCTTTATGTCCGCGGTTGTTATAAAAAGAAATGTCCTGAGCTTCCGAGTTGTATAAGGAATAGTAGGTGTCGGAAATAGAAGCCTTTGCCGGAAAAGATTCACTGAGGGCAATTTTACCTTCCTTTGTAAAATAACCGATTGTCTGACCAAGCTTAAAATGAAGAAGCTGTTCGGTAAGCGGTATTTCTTCGGCAGAAACTTCTGCTTCAGGATTTTCGCTTGTTGCATTTACATTTATTTTCCAGTCAGGAGAAAAGCAGTATTCTTTTCCAAGGGGATGAGCCGCAAAAAATATATAAAGTACAATAAAAATAGCGGCTGCAGTTATATAAACAGGGGTAAGATTTCGTTTTTTCATAACATCTAATGATATAATTTTAGAAGTGAAAAATCAACATCAGTATTGTATATGTATATTATTCTATAACTTGACAAAATACCGTAAAGTATGCAAAATATTCTAGTAATTTCAAAACTGGAGATAAAAGTGCAAGACGACATTCTTACAATAGAAGAAGTTGCCAGATACCTTAGAGTATCTGACAGAACTGTTTATGATTGGGCTCAGAAGGGTGAGATTCCTGCTGGTAAAATTGGTACAGTCTGGCGTTTTAAGAAATCAGAGGTTGAAAATTGGGTAAATGCAAGACTCTCTTCTGATTCTGGAAAACAGTCAGAATCTCAGATTCAGGTTAGAAATATACTTTCGCCAGAGCGCGTAGTTTTTATAAATCATAGCTCAAAGCACGATGCTCTTGTTCAGCTTTCAGAGGTACTTGCTACAGCACCTCAGGTAAAGAATGCAGCTGAGCTTACTACAGAAATCCTCAAGAGAGAGGAGCTTATGTCTACAGGCATCGGACGCGGAATTGCAATTCCACATGTACGCCTTCCTTCTGTAACAGATTTAGTTATGGCAGTTGGTGTGTGCAGAAAACCAATTGAAGACTTCCAGGCAATTGATGATCAGCCGGTAAGCCTTCTGTTTATGATTGCTGCCGCTTATAATCAGCATTCATATTATCTTAAGACAATTTCACATTTCAGTGCTATCTTTAAGCAGAATGACCTTGTAAGCGAAATGGTTGGCGCAAAGGATGAGGCTGAATTGTTCGATATCCTTCTTAGAAAATAAATAGGATTTTTACGGCAGCAGGATTGGAATCCATTTGGTCCTGTCTGCCTGATCCTGTGCTATCATTCCCCAGGTAACCTTAGCAGTAGTTTCTCCCATTAAAAACTCTCTTCCAGTATCACCCAAAACATATTTTTGACCAGGCTCGTTCATTTCTACAGCAGCAAGTGCGTGGGAATATTCCGGCGAAACAAGCAGAAGAGCTTCGTAACCCATACAGCGCATGCACATGCAGATAAAAAGACTTCGGCTGTCGCAATCATTTCCGTCTCCGCATATGAGGGCTGGAAGGGAAGTAAAGTCAGAGGTGTTTGCTGTTTGATTGTTACGCTTGTATTCAAAAGTTTGTACCCAGCTTAAAAGTGATTGTGCCACATACAAATCCGGTGAAGAGGGATTTTTTCTTTTTGCTTCGGCATAAAGTACATCAAATAAATCTGAAATTGCGGGTTTTACTCGTTCAAAGCTGTCTCGGTAAATCAACCTGTAGTAGCGTGTCCAGGCTTCCTTCCACAGGTTATGCTTTGAATAAAGCTTAAGCACTGAAAACTCAAGGTCAATCAGGAAGTTAGCGGCTTCAATATCGGAATTATCCAGGCTTGTTGAAACTGTTTTGTTGTTTATATTAAGCTTGACTTCTTTTTTTCCTTCTGACGGATACGCATAGGAAACAACTATACCAGGTGTACAGTAAAGAGAATCATCTACGCAGATAGAGTTAAGAGTAGACATAATAAACTGGTCGCAATCCTGACGCTTATTTGAAGGAACAAAACAGATTGCCGTAATATAAGAGCTTTTCTTTTTCAAAGGTGCGGCAACGGCCCAGCCGGAATAAGCTTTATCAAGCTGGAAAACGAAATCAGAAATGGCGCACAGGGAATTGTTCCAGTGAAAATTATCTATAGAATACGAAGCATTCAGCTTTTTAAGGGCATTTTCAAGGGCTTTTGGAGCTGTGTTTATTTCCTGAGTGTCGTAAATTTTAAGGGCGAGTTGAACCTGGTTGTTTGGGTGAACAAAAAGGTATGAGGTTCCGTCTTTAGAAGCATCTGTAAGCTTATAGCCTTCGGGGATGTCGAGCGAAAAGTTGTAAACATTATCTTTTATGATTTCTGCATTTATTCTTGCCGGAAGAAGGATTACAAGAAAAAGCAGGGTAAGTTTCATCATCACTTTTTTATTAGGTATTGTCATTAGAAAAAACCTCGTTTATATTAAACTTAATTATGCTGATTCCTATTATATACGAAAATGAAGAAATTTTCATTATAAATAAACCTGCGGGGCTTGCTGTTCAGGGCGGCGAAAAAATTAGTCATTCGCTTGATAATGAACTGGCACAACAGGTTGGCTATAAGGTTTATCTTGTTCACCGCCTGGATAAGGAAACTGCCGGGCTTATGGTTGTTGCTAAATCTGCCTTTGCGGCGAGCAAGTGGACAAAGCTTATATCTTCAAAAGCGGTAAAAAAAGAATATATTGCTGTATGCTGTGGAAAGCTTGCAAAAAAAAGCGGCGTTATAGACGATTCTGTTGTTCAACATGGCGAAACAAAGCGTGCGGTTACAAAGTATGAGGTTGAAGAGGAATGGACTCGAATCTGTGAACCGAATGGAGCGGAGGGAACGGAAGCTTCTGCTGGAGCTGGAAAAACAGTGCCTGCTACTTCGTTTGAGTTTTGCAAAATCCGTTTGTGTCTGGAAACCGGCAGAATGCACCAGATTCGAATACACCTGGCGGCTCAAGGGTGTCCTATTTGTGGAGATGACCAGCATGGAAACTTTAAGTTGAACAAACAGTTGAAAAAGTGTTTTAAGATAAAACACTTACTCCTGGCCGCGGTGAAGCTGACTGTGCCGATGGATGGGGAAGATAGGGTTTTTGAAATTACTCCGCCTGATTATATGTGTTTTAAGGATTTTGATTATGAAAAATAAAAATATTGCTATTATCTGTTTTTTTATATTTTCTATTATTTTTACTAGTTGCTGGATTGAAGAAGGACATGCTGAATATAAAATTAGTTTTAGTGAAAACGAATGTAAAAGACAATACGAGCTTTGGAAAAGTAATAGACCAAAATCCTATAGTTTTATATATATAGCAGATTCTCCTGGTTCTATGGGGCCTTACGAATGGCGAGGAAAAGTAACAGTTAGTGATAATAAAAATGTAGTTCAATTTTTGTACCGATTCGGAGATATAAAAGAAATAGAAGAAGATTCTGTTTATGCAAAAACTGTTCCAGAGGAAAATGATATAAATTATATTGATTCTATTGATGATTTATTTGAAGAGATTTTGAATCAATATAATATTCATAAATCTAATTTTGATAATGAAAATTATTGGAGTGCTGAATATTCTGTTGATTATAATAGTAAAAACTATTACCCAGAGAAAGTTAATTTATCTATACGCTATGAAAAACCATTGCCAGGTGTAAAAGGTGATGCAGATGACATATATTTTAATGTAATGATTACAGATTTCACAGTTCTTGAATAGTATACGTTATTGACCGTCATCTCTAATCCCGTTAAAATTAAAGCTATGTTCGACGTAAAAGATTCAGATTTTTTTGATATGGAAGACGAGGCTTATGACACTATTGTAGAGGATGATATTTCCTTTACAGGCAGTATAAAAATGAAAAAGCCTTTTATGATTCGTGGAAAAGTTTCTGGAAAAATAGATGCGGAAAGTGACCTTGTTGTAGATACTAATGCAGTTGTTGAAGCTGATATAAATGCAAGCAGGGTTCTTGTTCGTGGAAAAGTAAAAGGAAATGTGTACGGTGACAAATTGATTTTTGTTACTTCAACAGGCTCTCTTGACGGTGATATAACTACTCAGAAGGTTGTTCTTGAGCCGGGCAGCGAGTTTACCGGAAAATGTACGATGGTGAAAAAGCAGGGAGCTGAGAAAAAACTATGAGAATCGTAAGCAAGCTTAATTCTAAGAAAAAACTCTTTATCATCATCAGCCTTATTTGTGCTTTTAGTTCTTTGTTTGCACAGACTGCAAAACGAGACGCACTTCTCCTTCACAACAACGGAAAGGAGAGGGAAGCAATCCTTGTTTGCGAGGAAGAGCTTAAGGAAAATCCTAGAAATATTGAATCTTATGTTGTAATGTGCTGGGCTTTAATTGGTAACAAGCAGTATGCAGAAGCAGAGCAGCGCGCACAGGAAGGTCTTGCAATAAGTCCGTATGATTTGCGTTTGACAGAATCTCTGGGAGAAGCGCGATATTATCTTGGAAAAAATACTGCTGCGATGGAACAGTTCCAGAAATATGTTGCCAATGCTTCTGAAAGCTCTCCACGACTTGGAACTTCATATTATTTTATGGGCGAAATCTTTATTCGTCAGGCACGCTATCAGCATGCTGATATTGCTCTTTCTTCTGCCGTAAAAAAGCAGCCGCTTCTTGACAACTGGTGGATTCGTCTTGGCTATGCACGTGAAATGGCAGGAAATTATTACGAGGCACTTGCTGCTTATGATGAAGCTTTGGTTTTGAACTCTTCTTCGGTTGATGCTTCAAGAGGCCGCGAAAGAGTAAGCGCTAAGCTTCAGTAAAATATAAACGATTTAGATTTTCAGATGAGTATAATCAGAATAGAAACCTTGGGCTGTAGACTTAATCAGATTGAAAGTGAGTCGATAGCCCATTTTTTTTCGGAAAAAGCTTTTTCGGTAAGAATGGACAGCGTTACCGCCGGCGAGGCAGCTGACAGCGAAACGCTTTTGTGTATTGTAAATACTTGTGCCGTTACCTTAAAAGCTGAACAGAAAGCCAGAAGAATAATCAGACTCTTATTGAAAAAGCATCCCCGCGCATTGATTGTTGTTACCGGTTGCTATGCGCAGCTTTCAGCATCAGAAATAGAAAAGCTTGATGAACGGATTGTGGTTGTAGGCGGCCAGATTAAAAGCAGGCTTACAGAGCTTCCGGGGCTGCTTAAAGCGTGTGCAGATGATGATAATGAAACTGAAGGTGCTGGCAGCAGGATAGAAGCACTTAAAAACGGCGTGATTTCTCTTGTAAAAGCAAAGCCTATTGTAAAAAAGAATATTGCAGAGGATTCGTTTAAGCTTTCAACCTCATCCTTTATTGCACATTCGCGTGCTTCCTTGAAGATTCAGGACGGATGCAATAACAATTGTTCCTTCTGCGCAATTCATCTGGCGCGTGGGAAAAGCGTTTCAATTGATGTGCAGACAGCGATTGACAGAGTAGTGGAACTTGAGCGTGCGGGGCACAGCGAGGTTGTGCTTACTTCTGTAAATATTGCTCAGTACCGTGGAAAGTATGGTGACGGTTATTGTAATTTTACTCAGCTGTTGAAGCTTCTTCTTGAAAAAACAAAAACAATAAGCTTTCGTATTTCAAGCATTTATCCGGAAATTATTGATGATGATTTCTGCACTATAATCCGCGACAAGCGTGTTCGTCCATCGTTCCATATATCGGTTCAAAGTGGCAGCGATAAAATCCTTGAGCTTATGAACCGCCATTATAAGGCTTGCGAAGTGCTTGCTGCTGTAGAAAAACTAAAGAGTGCAAAAACATCCGCCTTTATTTCGTGCGACATAATCACTGGTTTTCCTGCAGAAACAGACGATGATTTTGAACAGACCCTTGATTTGTGCAGAAAATGTAATTTTACGTGGATCCACGCTTTTCCTTTTTCCGAACGTCCTGGAACTGCAGCGTGCAGTATAAAGCCAAAGGTTCCTCAGTCTATAAGTGGGGATAGGGCAAAAAAGATAACCGAGCTTGCCATTAAAAACAAAATCGAATATATCGAAGCCTTTATTGGAAAAGAGCTTGAGCTTGTGCTTGAACCACCGGAGCAGAAATCTACGGTATCGGAACAGGAAAAGGTACAGACTGGTAAATATCACGGAATGACAGAAAACTTTATTCACTGTGAGCTTGAGCAAAGCAAGGAACTGGAACAAGCAGTTGCACTGGAACAGTCCACTGAAACCGCTGTGGTAAAAAACAGAACAGTAAAAGTCATGATTACAGAAGTGCTGAAGGATCGGATTACAAAAGGCGGAGATATAGAAGCAAAGGCAAGAATTATTAAATAATTGACAAAAATGTATAAAAAATGGCTTTTGGCACTTGATTAAAAATCATAAAAGCTATAATATAATTGAACGTAACGGGCAATAGCGCAGCTGGTAGCGCGTCTGGTTTGGGACCAGAATGTCGGGGGTTCAAATCCCTCTTGCCCGAAAGAAGGGGCTGTCCAAAAAGAAATGGGCAGCTCTAATTATTTTAAATTTACAAGTGAATTCAAATCTGCTAAAATTTAAATATGAGCAGAGGCGTAAGCGATAAAATCACATACAAACCGTACAGTCAGAGCGAACAGTGGC
>JAFZRP010000065.1 GCA_017619795.1 Treponema sp. | reverse complement strand
GCTGCTCAGTTCAACGGAATGAACATGCTCACAGGCCGCTTTGCTCGACCTACAGGCGAAAACGTAGTTACAGGTTCTATGTGGTTCCACATTGGTGCTAACATGGATCAGAGAACACAGGTTTATATCGGAACAATGTCTGCAACAGCTCTTGGCTTGCGCAACGTTGGTGACGAGTCAATCATGACTCTTGAGACTCCAGATGAAGCTAACCGCGCTATCGGAACTTTGGACGAAGCTCTTAAGAAGATCAACAAACAGCGTGCTGACCTTGGTGCTTACCAGAATCGTCTTGAAGAGACAGTTAAGGGTCTTGATATTGGTGCTGAAAACCTCCAGGCTTCTGAATCACGCATCCGCGATACAGACATGGCTGAAGAGATGGTTGAGTTTACAAAGGATCAGGTACTTTCTCAGGCTGGAACAGCAATGCTCGCTCAGGCAAACCAGGCTTCACAGAACGTACTCAGTCTTCTTCGCTAAGCTTAAACTTGCATAGAAAAAATGCTCCGCGTGTGCGGAGCATTTTTTTTTGTGTTTTTATAATACTGTGTTATAATAAAAGATACTTTGGGTTTATCATCTGAAAATTATGCTTTTTAAGGAAGGATTATGAAGAAAAAAGGCGGTCTTAGACTCTCTCTCACAGTAAAACTCTTAATTATGTTTCTTGTTGTCATTGTGATAGCAAGTGCAGCGATTGGAACAATTTCTTATCACTCAGCTTCTAAAGGAATGACTCAGAGTGTTTATAATCATATTGATGCAATATCATCAGATGTTGTTCATCAGATTGAAGCAATCAATCTTAAGCATTTCCAGACTCTCCATTCACTTGCAGAGCTCTCAACAATGAAGGATGAAAAGATTTCTCTTGCCGACAAACAGAAGGAGCTTGTTCACGTTGCCGCTGCTATTGGTGAAAACTGTCAGAATATGGCTTTTTACGATGCAGAAGGAAACGCAATCACAGCAGACGGCCGACTTTTGAACTTTGCTAGCCGTCCATACTTTGCAGAAGCCTTTGCCGGTCACGATTTTGTTTCTGACCCAGCTTACAGTACAGTTACAGACAGTGTTTTGCAGCATTACAGTGTTCCTGTTTACAATACAAACAAAAAAATAATTGGTGCAATTGTAATGGTTGTAAGCGGTAACGCAGTTCTTGAAGCAATTGAAAATATTGATATGGGTGGCGGAATGCATCCTTCAGTAATTAACTGGGTTGCAGGAAGCACAGTTGCAAATGCAAATGCCAATACAGACGAAAATGCAAACGGCGACCAGCAGCTTGATGAAACTGAAGGTCTTGGTCTTGTACTTTCAAAAATCTTCCAGGGAGAAGAGGGTATAGATGATTTTGTTGACCCTAACATCCACGCTCACCTTATTACTTCTTATAAGAGAGTTCCAAATACTAACTGGACAGTTTTTGCTGTAGCTCCTTATGATTTGTACTTCCTGGCACTTTACCGCCTGCAGCAGCTTCTTCTTATTTCCATCGTTGCAACAATCGTAATTTCAGTTGTTCTCATCATCATCCTTGTAAGACTTCTTATTCGTCCTCTTAAAACAGTTAAAGATTCTATTAATACTATTGCAAGTGGAAATGCAGATCTTACTCAGCGTATTCCACAGGCTACAAATGATGAAATTGGTGATGTCGTTAATGGCTTTAACGCGTTCGTTGAAAAGCTTCAGAATATCGTTACAAACCTGCAGAACTCAAAGACAAACCTTATCAATGTTGACTCAGATTTGCAGGCAAGTACACAGGATACCTCAGCTTCAATTACAGAAATTATTTCTAACATAGAAAGCGTAAACAATCAGATTCTGGCACAGGCTGGTTCTGTAAGCGAAACAGCCGGAGCAGTAAACGAGATAAGCTCAAATATCGAATCGCTTGAGCATATGATTGAATCTCAGGCTGCTTGTGTAACACAGGCTTCTGCTGCTGTTGAACAGATGATTGGAAACATTAATGCGGTAAATGGTTCTGTAGTTAAGATGATTTCTTCATTTACAACTCTGCAGAAGCATACAGATGAAGGTTTCGGTACACAGAAAAATGCAAACGAAAACATTATCCGCATTGAACAGCAGTCTAAGATGCTTCAGGATGCAAACTCTGCAATTGCAAACATTGCTTCTCAGACAAACCTTCTTGCTATGAATGCTGCTATTGAGGCGGCTCATGCGGGCGAGGCAGGAAAGGGCTTTGCTGTTGTTGCCGACGAAATCCGTAAGCTTTCTGTTACTTCTACAGAGCAGTCTAAGACAATCGGATCTGAGCTTAGTAAGATTCAGCAGACTATTAAGGATGTTGTTGAAGTTTCTAACGAAACAAATACAGCCTTTGCTGCAATCAGTAACAGTATTATTGAAACAAGCCAGATTATCGACCAGATTAAGGGTGCAATGGAAGAGCAGCAGATTGGTTCTAAACAGATTATTGAAGCCCTTCAGTCTATGAATAATTCAACTTCTGAAGTTCACGCCGCTTCAAGCGAAATGACAGAAGGAAACAAGCATATTCTTTCTGAAATCCAGAAGCTCCAGATGGCTACAGATGTTATGAAAGACAGTATCCAGGAAATGCACACTGGTGCCGAGCGCATAAACGAAACTGGCGCCGCTCTTTCTGGTATTTCCAGCAAGATGGCTGATAACATTAAACAGATTGGTACAGAGATTGATTTGTTTAAAGTCTGATACTGACAAAAAATAATGATACAAAAAAGGCTGCCTCGTAGGAGACAGCCTTTTTATTTAACTAGTGAACCAGTTTCGCAAAGCGAAACTGGAAACGAAAGCCGATTAAGTTTTCGCTAATAATTTTGCAGAAGCTTTCGTTAGTTGTAACTATTTCGCTTTGTGTACTTTGTGTGCAAAAGATGATGTGATTTTTCACCAAGAGGCTGACCAAGGTAATCCTTGTAGATTGCGGCAATCTCTGGGTTGTTGTGTGACTGTCGGATAGTGCTCTTTTCATCATCCTTATACAAAGCCTTTGAACGAGCCTTGCGAACTTCGTCTGTAACGCCATAAGGCTGTCCACCACCACCGATACAACCACCGCGGCAAGCCATTACTTCAATGAAGTGCCAGGTTGGTTCTTTTCCTGCTTTCAAATCTGAACGAATCTTTTCAACAACTGCATCAACATTCTTAATCTGATGAACAACAGCAAGGCGAACCTTTGTTCCGTTCAAATCAACTTCAGCAGATTTTACACCATTCATACCGCGAACAGCTTTATATTCTACAGGACCCATTTCCTTTTTAGTTGTAAGGAAATATGCAGTTCTAACAGCTGCTTCCATAACACCGCCTGTAACACCAAAGATTGTTCCAGCACCAGTGTAAGCACCCATCAAAGAATCTGCTTTGTCATCATCAAGCTTAGAAAGGTCAATTCCAGCTTCGCGCAAAAGCATAGCAAGCTCGCGTGTAGTAAGAACCATATCATAATCAGCAGTACCGCTTGAGTTCATGCTCTTATCTCTCTGGCTTTCCCAAAGCTTTGCAGTACAAGGCATAACAGAAACATTGTAGATCTGTTTTGGCTTAAGACCGTTCTTTTCTGCAAAGTAAGTCTTTGTCATTGCGCCCTGCATCTGCTGTGGTGACTTACATGTAGAAAGATGTGGAAGCATATCGTGGAACTTCTTCTCGCAGTAATCAATCCAGCCTGGACAGCAGCTTGTAAACATTGGGAGCTTTCCACCCTTTGTTATACGTTCAAGAAGCTCGCTTCCTTCTTCCATAATTGTAAGGTCGGCAGCAAAGTTTGTGTCGAATACGTATTTGAAACCAAGCTGACGGAGAGCTGCATAAATCTTGCCGGTAGTAAGGGTTCCAGGTTTTAATCCGAACTCTTCACCAATTGCAGCACGTACAGAAGGAGCCATTGCAACTACGCTTGTAAGGCTCTTGTCTGCAAGCTTGTCGAATACAGTCTGAATAGGATTGCTGAAGGTAATTGCACCAACAGGACAATGAACAGCACACTGACCGCAGCGGATACATGGGCTGTCTGCAAGCTTCTTACCTGCAACTGGTCCAATTACAGTTTTATCACCACGTCCATTGTATTCAAGAGCGTATACCTTCTGCATTTCCTGGCAGGCAGTAATACAGCGGCCGCAGCTGATACACTTGTCGCGGTCAAGAACAATTTCTGCATAAGAATTGTCAACTGGCTGGCTCTTAAGGTGCTTGTCAAAGCGTACTTCGCGCAAACCAAACTGTGCTGCAAGCTCCTGGAGTTCGCAGTGATGGTTTCTTGAACACTTAAGACAGTTATCCGGATGATTAGAAAGAATCAATTCCAGAACTGTGCGGCGTGCTTTTCTAAGTTCAGCATCGTTTGTAACAATATTCATTCCTGGAGTAACAGCTGTACAGCAGGCACGAGCCATTCTTGCACGACCTGTTCTTGGATCAACGTTCTTTACAACGCAGATACCGCAGCTTGCCCAAGGTTTAATGTCTTCGCAATAACAGAGAGTAGGAATCTTAATTCCAACAGATTCAGCAGCCTTTAAGATTGTGGTACCTTCTTCTACTGTTACTTCTTTTCCGTTTATAGTTAATGTAATCATTTATAATTCCTCTTACTTTCTGATGATTGCCTTGAACTTACAAGAAGTTTCACAAGCACCACATTTAATACACTTAGAAGGATCAATAATCTTCCAAGGAAGCTTCTTTCCTGCCATAACTTCGCCCTTTTCGTTATTCTTGATTGCAGAAACAGGACAGTGTTTAAGACAGATGCCGCAGCCAATACATTTATCAGCGATGATTGAGTATTCAAGCAAATCCTTACATTTTGCAGAAGGACACTTCTTGTTCTGAATATGCTCAATGTATTCTTCGCGGAACTTCTTGATTGTAGAAAGTGTAGGGTTAGGAGCTGACTGACCGAGAGCGCACAAAGAACAAGCTTTCATTGCTGAACCAATGTCTTCGAGCTTTTCAATATCTTCCATTGTTCCCTGACCCTTTGTAATCTTATCAAGAATCATAGACATCTGGCGTGTACCGATTCGGCATGGTGAACATTTACCACAAGATTCGTCTACACAGAAGTCCATATAGAACTTAGAAACGTCAACTACACAGTCATCCTCGTCCATAACGATCATACCGCCTGAACCCATCATAGAGCCAAGCTTAATCAATGAACCAAAATCAACAGGAGTGTCGAGCTCGCTTTCGCAGATAATTCCACCAGAAGGACCACCTGTCTGAGCTCCCTTAATCTTCTTGCCACCCTTAATTCCGCCGCCAACGTCAACGATGATTTCGCGGAGAGTTGTTCCCATTGGAACTTCAACAAGACCAGAATTATTTACTTTACCAGTAAGAGCGAATACCTTTGTTCCGTGGGAATCGTCTGTACCAATCTTTGCAAACCAGTCTGCACCCTTGTTCAAAATTACAGGGATGTTTGCCCAGGTTTCTACGTTGTTGATTACAGTTGGTTCGCCCCAAAGTCCGCACTGTGCTGGGAAAGGAGGCTTAGGAGTTGGCATACCACGCTGACCTTCAATAGAGCGGAGAAGAGCTGTTTCCTCACCACAAACGAAGGCACCGGCACCAAGACGAATCTCAATATCAAAATCAAAACCACTTCCAAGAATGTTTTTACCAAGGAAGCCTTTTGCACGGCTCTGTTCCATTGCAACTTCGAGACGGTGTACTGCAAGAGGATATTCTGCACGGATGTAGATAAAGCCCTTTGTCGCACCGATTGCGCGTCCGCAGATTGTCATAGCTTCAAGAACTGAATGTGGGTCACCTTCGATAGTAGAGCGGTCCATATAAGCTCCAGGGTCACCTTCATCAGCATTACAAACTACATATTTAATGTTATTTTTTGAAACTGCCTTGTAGCCGGCTTCCCATTTAAAGCCTGTTGGGAATCCTGCACCACCACGTCCGCGCAAACCAGACTTCTTGATTTCGTCAATTACAGTTTCTGGTGTCATTTCAAAAAGCACTTTTTCAAGAGCTTTGTAGCCGTCGCGGGCAATGTATTCTTCAAGATTTTCAGGATTGATTACACCACAGTTTCTAAGAACGATTCGCTTCTGTTTGTTGAAGGTTGGAACAGCATTTTCCATTGCAGAAGCTTTTTTATCTTCCTTAAAGCTAACGCCTCCTACAACCATATCCTTGAGGATTGTTTTAGAAGCAATAGAATCTACAACAGCAGCAGCTTTATCAGCCTTTACGCCACCGTAGATAACTTTTTCCATTCCAGGTGCTACGATTTCTACTACTGGTTCAAAAGAGCAGAGACCCATACAGCCTACAGAACGGATTTTTACATCTTTAAGGCCTTTTTCTTTTACAATTTTATTGAATTCGGCGATTGTAGTCTGTGCGCCGGAAGCGTTACCACAAGTACCGGTTCCTACAATAATCTGGGTTGTTTTTCCGTCAGCAAACCAGCTGTTCATATCTTCAAAGGAAGCCTGGCGGTATTTTTTAAGTTCTTCACGTGTCATACTTTTCTCCTCTCCTATTAAAGATATTTTTCCAGAATGTGTGGAAGCTCAGCCTTAGTAAGGTTTCCGTAAACTTCGCCGTTGATAGAAATTACAGGTGCAAGACCGCAGCAACCGATGCAGCGTACACCTTCGAGAGAGAACTCGCCGTCATCTGTTGTAGACTGACCAGGTTTAAGATTAAGAAGCTCCTGCAACTTGTCGAACAAATCCTGGCCACCCTTAAGATAGCAGGCTGTACCAAGACATACTGAAATCTGATTCTTTCCAGGTTTTTCTGTTTTAAAGAAATGGTAAAAAGAAACAACTCCAAAAACGCGTGCTACCGGGATTCCTGTGCGTTCAGCAACTTCCATAGCAGCCTCGTTTGAAATATAACCCTGTTCTTCCTGAACACGGTGCAAAATCATAATGAGATTACCCGGTTTATCTTTCCATTCTTCTATAAACTTAAGAAGATCGGCAGAAAAAACGGACTTACAGCTCTTTGGCATAAAGCCTCCTTAAAATATATATATATTTTTACTAGATAAATGTAGATTTTTACATCCAAGAAATTATAATGGAATATTATAGAAAAGTATATAGAAGGAAAGAATGTAATATCTAAGTTTATTGGAAATATTGAGGAACTCAAAAAATCTAAACTGTAGGAATACTTTTATTTTTTAAGTTTTAATGTCAATATTTATATACAAAACGCATATTATTGTTTATAATTATAGATGTTATGGGAAAGAATGCTGTTGTACTATTGCCTTCTGTTCAGAAGGTTTTAACAGAATTAGGTGAAAATATCAAATTAGCTCGTTTAAGAAGAGGCTTATCAAGTGAACTTGTGGCAGAACGGGCAGGAATAAGCAGAGCAACTCTTGTAAATGTTGAAAAAGGCTCTCCATCTGTTGCAATGGGAATATATATGGTGGTTCTTAATTCATTGGGATTGGAAAAAGATATGCTTTTAGTTGCAAAGGATGATGAATTGGGCAGAAAGTTGCAGGACTTGAAACTGATTACAAGGAAGAGGGCATCTAAGGATAAAAAGGACAAATAAATGAGCAAAAATATTTTTGTATATGGTGATTGGGAATCTCTGGAATGTCCGACTCTTATAGGCCTTTTAAACGTTGATTTGCTTAAAGGAAAGGAAATCTTTTCGTTTGAGTATGATACAGAATGGTTAAAAACACAGAAGTTTTCTTTTTTCGATCCAGATTTACAGTTATATAAAGGACGTCATTATACACAACAGGATAAAGAATTGTTCGGATTTTTTACTGATTCATGTCCAGATAGATGGGGACGACTTTTAATGACCCGTAGAGAGGCCATACAAGCAAAAGAAGAAAACCGACCTCCAAAAAAACTGATGGAAAGTGATTTTTTAATTGGAATACAAGACATTTCCAGAATGGGTGCTCTAAGATTCAAAACTGAATTAGATGGTGCTTTTCTAGCGGAAGATTCTAAGAACTCAATTCCAATATGGACCTCAATTCGTGAGCTGGAACAGGCTTCGTATCTTTTGGAAAAAGAAGATATTACGATTGAAGAAGAAAAGCAAAAAATACAAATGCTGATTCAACCAGGTTCTTCTTTAGGGGGAGCACGACCAAAGGCAACTGTACAGGCACCCGATGGCAGTTTATGGATTGCAAAGTTCCCTTCCAGACATGATGAGTTTGATTCCGGTGCCTGGGAAATGGTAACACATGAATTAGCGGTTTTGTGTGGATTGAATGTTCCTGAAGCTAAATGTGAGAGATTTTCTAAAAATGGAAGTACTTTCCTTGTTAAAAGATTTGACCGCACTCCAGAAAATAAACGTATTCATTTTATTTCTGCAATGACTGCTCTGGGAAAGATTGATGGAAATAATGCGCAGGATGGAACAAGTTATCTTGATATAGTTCAGTGCATACAGCAGCAAGGTTCAAAACCAAAAGAAGACCTTCTGGAACTGTGGAAAAGAATTGTGTTTAGTATTGCAGTGACAAATACGGATGATCATTTGAGGAACCACGGATTTTTGTTTGATAGAAAAGGATTAAGGCTTTCTCCGATGTATGATGTTAATCCAAATCCTGATGGTGTTGGATTATCGCTGAATATTGATGATATGGATAATTCTTTAAACTTTGACGTAGCAATTGAAGCAGCTAAATATTTTGATGTAAAAAAGGATGAAGCTGCAAAAATTACAGATGATATAAAGCAGAATGTAAGGCAATGGAGATCAGTCGCAGATAAAGTTGGGATTTCTCGATCCAGCATTATGCGTATGGAAAATTGTTTTAGGTTTTAATAGATTATTTTATTCGAGACTTAATGATGGAAATAGGATTGTATATTGGAGCTGAACTTCCAATCAACTAAGACAAAAGATCAGAATGATTGGTTAAAACACATAATTAACATTACACTACATTATAACTGTACTTGCTTATTTTGTAGTGTAAGGTGCAATATGAAATCAGATTTGATACGTTCTGTTTTTTTGGATGAACTCGAAAGAAATAAACGACTCTTGGCAAGATATGAAAAAGAAGTTCATGAACTTCCAAAAGGCTCATTGTTTAAACGAAGAATAGGAAATCAGGAATACTGGTATTTGAATTACCGTGAAGGAACTAAAGTAATCTCTAAGTTTATTGGTAATGTTGAAAAACTTGAAATATTCGAATTACAGAAAAAACTTTCACATAGAAAAGAGCTGTTGAAAATAATAAAACGTCTGAAAGTTGAACAAAAAGAATTGGAGGGTGAATTACGATGACAGAATTGCAGAAAAAAGTCTTTTGGGAAACGATAGGGGCATTTGATGAAATTGGACTGTTACCTCATGTATAGAAATACTTTCACCAGCTGGAAAAAACCAAACATTGATTATTCCAGAGCCAGCAGTATATGTTATTCAAAAAATACTAACTAACCCAATTCGAAAACCACCGGAGAAAAAAAGTAAAGATATTATTGCTGTTAAGGAAATACTTTATCATATTAAAAAATCAGCAGAACATTCTTCAAAACTAAAAGAGATATAAGAGACTTTGTCTGCGAAACAATTAAAGGTTTTGAATCAAGTATGTACTGAGAATGAAATTATTTTATTCGAGCCTTAATGATGGAAATAAGGTTGTCTATTGGACCGGAACAAGAGTTTTTTATTCCATTACCTGGATAAGATACAACCGCATCTGCTACAAGAGTTTTAATCTCATCTTCTATTTTATTATCCCATAGTTTTCCAGAGGAAATAAAAACTCTTTTTATATTATCTGACCATTTTCCTTTTAGATTTGAATATTTTTTTGTATTGAGATTTACGCCATAATCTTCAAAGATTTTATTAGAATAAACTGTTACATCGATTAAATCTTCGATTTCAGATTCTTTTACACCTTGTAATACAGCAAAACTACCATCAGATTGATTTATTAAATCTTGCTTTTTTGCATTCTCAAAAGATTCTTTTCCGCATTTGTCATAATCTAAGAAAAAGAATACATTACATAACATTGAACGATAAAGACCAACCAGATATGCAAGATTATTTCCGCCAGATAGCGATGTAATGGATAAAATACTATTATCAAGCATTTGTTTTATTTCTGTATCATAAGATAGCCATTTTCGAATTATTCTTTCATCGCTTTTTCCTTCTACTAATAATACAAAACGAGTGTTCGTTAAATTATCACTAACATCAACACCTATTGTATTACGAATATCTTTTATGTTTGATGCTGGAGACGCTTTGTTTTTGTTTACTAAAATATTATTTCCAATACATATACGGTCAATTAATACTGGTGAATGTGTTGTGATTATAACTTGTTGGTTCTTACAAATATCATCGATAATGGTATTCAATCTGTGAATGGCACCCGGATGAAGATGAGATTCTGGTTCTTCGATGGCCAAAAAAATTGATTTGTCTGATTGTTCCAAAGCCATATGATTTACAAGCGAAATAGCTATTAAACTTTTTATACCATCACCTTTTCGTTGAATATCAGTTTTAATATTGTCTTCAACTAATATTGAAAGATTCCTTGATACTAACCTACTTATTTCTTCTTTTCTTGATACTTCAATACATTTTATTTCAGGTATAAATGATTTTATACTTTCTGTTAATTGATTACTTAATTCATCTATTATAGGTTTCTGGTAATCAAGAATTTTCTGTAATGCTTTTTGATATTCAGTTTCTTTTTTTATCGAATTCAATCTCTCTTCCAACAATTCATCGATTATTTGAATAGAATATTCTTTTGGACGAATTGCTGGTATGTAGTAAAAAGAAAATCTAGAATGAATATAATTTATTATTTCTGATAAATCATTCGACCTATTGCATTTTTTATCAATGTCATTAATTCTTACTTCAATGGATTCTTTTTCTTTATCGCAAGTTAATGTAAACATTAAATCATCTTTTATTTTTAATCCAATAGCATAAGATAAGTCATCACATTCTTGTTTGTTCAGATCAAAAAAGAGTTTAAAAACAGTTTTTCCTTTGGATTCGTTTTCTTGTAAATCGAGAGGAAAATCCCTTTCCCAGTCGTAAATAAGTGAATCATCTCTGCTTCGCGAATAAATAATTCTTCTGCTTGTATTATCTCTACCGAAAATTCTTGTTACAGCAATTACAATTCCTTGTAATATATTTGACTTTCCTTCATTATTTGGACCAATTATAATACTTTTGGATTCTAAAGAAATATATCCTGTAGATTTTATACTTCTGAAATTTGTTATTGAAACACCTTTAAGTCTCATTTTATAAATTATCCTTATTTTATATTATAGAATGATTTATCAAAAAGCCTCTGCTTTCGTAAACTTTGATTACGTGTGTAAAATATTTATTCAAGTGAGATTGACAATGCCGGAACTACTCCTATTATTGAAATAGAAGCTTGGGCTCCATTATCTGCTTTACCATTTTCAGTAACGTAATGAACGTATTGACCATAAATAGGTTGTGCAGGAGTGTTAATTTCATGTGGTGAACGCAACCACCATTGAAAACCATATCCAATATCTGAAATTGCAATGGCTCCATTTGCTTTAGCAAAATCTGTGGCAATTTTGATTCGACCATTATTTTCGTCAGATGAATTGTATGAACTAAAACCATATTCATGCATTGTAATTTCTCTTTCACTCAGTAGAAATATTTTATCCTTTGTATTTTCAGATATTTTCGAATAATGTGCTTGGGTTAAGTTTTCTTCGTTATCAGTGGTGCTAGAAGCACTATTATCAATAGTTGTTGTTGTAATGATGTTTTGTGCTTTTGTAGAGAATGCAGATTGAAGAAATCCTTTGTCTAGGAAAGTACTATCATACAATAAATCTGGGTTATAACCATTATCTTTTATGTCTACAACACTTGTCTGTTTAACCCAATAAGAAAGTCCATTCAAATAAGCACGTATTGTTGAATGTTTGTAGTTACATACTGCAATAGAATCCCATGCAAGAGTTCTTGCATAATTGTTTACATAATATGGAATATGAGCTGCTAGAATAGTTTCAGATAAAAGTAGAGCTTTTCCTGTATTGTTATAGTCGGTAGATAATACTCTCCATTTTATAGGTTCAACCTTGAAATATTGAATGCTGTTTGAATCTGAATTTGAAACAACAGTTCCATTGCTGTAGGTACATGATTCGTTTCCATTTTCAATACACTTTACATACCAAGAACCATCGTTTCCTTTGTAATAAGTAAAACAGCCTTGTTCATAAGTTTTGTTCTCATCTATTATAACTTCATCATCTTTTATTGTTTGTGGCCAATCACCGAATAAAACATATTTCCAGCTTGTACCTGTAGTTCCAGTTGTATTTTTTGGTAATGATATTATTGTTTCTGTAAGCATTGGTCCATCATATTTTTCCCATTTAGCATAAAGAACAAGATTTTCGGTAGCAATACAACTGATTACAACTTTACTTTCAGCTGTATAATTCTCATTTGTATACCACCCCTCAAATCTCCAGCCTTTTACATACGGACATATGAGACCGGCAACTTCAATTATATCTCTTTCTCCAACTGAAATTGTGTTAGGCGGATTTCCATGTTCAGAAACAATTGTTATCACACACTTTTTAATCCATTTTGCGTAATATTTCTTGTTGCCAGAAGAGCCCTTTTCAATTGCAGTTTTTTCTGTTCCACTAAAATCAAAATTCTCAAACCATCCTCTAAAAACGTAGTCGTCTTTTTCTGGAATAGGAAGAGTAATTGTGTCGCTTTCAATCGTGTATGACAAAGAAATTCCATCAGAATTATTTCCGCCGTTAAGTTCATAAGTTATTGTATAATTAGACGGACTCCATTTTGCGTAAAGTACAAGATTTCCCTTTATTCCATTTCCGATTTCAGTTACAGAATTGTCACTAAAATCTTCAGTCTTATACCATCCCTTAAAATCATAATGTGTCCGTATGGGGGCTTCTAAGTTTATTGAACTACTTTCTATTGTATACCCAGATGGGTTAAGAGCACTATTAGTTCCTCCATTAAGATTATACGAAACTGTATACCGTTGTAATAACCACTTTGCTGTAAGTGTTATATTATCTGTTACAACATATTTCTCTGCATAAACATGAATTTCATTACAGTACCATCCATCGAAAATATAGCCTTCACATTCTAGTATTGGTAATGCATCTTCATATATTTTGTTTGTTTCTGTAATTAATATAGAAGAAGGAACGGTTCCATGTTCTGAAATATATGTAACAGTACACTTTTTTAACCAACGAGCATACAGAATAATATCTCCTGTTTTTCCAGATGAAATATTCTTTATATTATTTCCGTTGAAAGAGTTGTTATAATACCAGCCGCCAAATACAAATCCATCACGTGATGCGCTTTCCAAAGTTATGCTATCTTCTATCGTGTATATGGATGGATTATTTTCACTATTTATAGCTTCATCAACTTGCCCGTTAGCGCCTCCATTTAAAACATATGTGATGTTATATGATATGATATTCCATTTTGCATAAAGAGTTATGTTTCCAATAGAACCTTTATTTATTCTACTTTGCTTTTCACTAGTGAAGGATGAATCTAAATACCAACCTTCAAATACAAAGCCGAGCTTCAGAGGAGCCTTGAGTATTATGGTAGACTCGATGTTGTAATTCGTGGGATTATCTGAGGAATTATTTCCTCCATTAAGCTCATAACTGATTGTGTAAGGTAAGCATTCCCATTTTGCATAAAAGGTTTTGTCTTCGCATGAGCCTTTTGTAATTTTATATAGCTTTGTTTTTGTAAATGATGGATTTTCATACCATCCAAGAAATTTATATCCTTCTTTTTCTGGGTTTTCGAGAGTTATTGTTTCGGTTTCTATTGTATAACTTATAGGATTAGAAGTTGAATTAATTGCTCCGTTTAGTTCATAAGTTATTTTATAGGTAATTGGAGTCCATTTTGCATAAAGAGTAATTTTCCCTTTAGAACCGCCACCAACGGTATTTATAACATTTTCATTCATTGTTTCTGTTGAAAACCAGCCATTAAAATCATAGCCTGTTCGTGTTGGAATCTCTAATTTAATAAGTTTACTCTCTATTGTATACGACGATGGATTTTCTGAATGGTTTGTTCCTCCATTCAAAATATAGTCGATATCATAAATTTCAAGTTCCCATTTTGGATATAATGTAATATTTCCAGTAGAACCGGATGGTATTTCTGTAATTCTATTTCCACTTAATGAGGAGTTGTTATACCAACCTTTAAAATAATAGCCTTCACGATATGCGTCTTCTAATATTATAGATTGTTCTATTGTATAAAATTTTGGATTATCTCCATTTATTGTTGCAACAATAGCTTCGTCTTCGTTATTCTTTAATATGTAGTTTATGGAATAATTAATAGGAATCCATTTTGCATAAAACTTTTTGTCCTCAGAAGATCCTTTCTCAATCTGTATTACAGCCTCTCCTGTATACTTATCTGTAAGATACCATCCATTAAATTTATAGCCAGTTTTTTCTGGCTCTAAGAGAATAATTGTTTCATCCTGTATTGTATAGGAAGTTGGATTTGATGAGGCATTTATTCCACCAGAGAGTTCATAATTTATTAAATAATTCGTATACTTCCATCTTGCTGTTAGAGTTATATTGTTATGGACTGTATACTTTCCACTTTCAACTTTTGTATCATCCGTATACCAACCAAGAAATGTCATTCCTTTTTGTTCTAGAATAGGAAGATTTTCTTCAGAAAGAATAGAATCTTCTGCTATCATGAAGCTTGAAGGAACCTTATCGTATTCAGAAGAATATGTGATACAAGCAAATCGTTTGTTTGTGTCAGGGGCATAAAACTCTTTACTGTCTACGGTAATTCTATAGTAATCAATTTCACCTTCTCTCAGATAAGATTCAAAGCCTTGTGTAACCGGATATGCAGTAGTTTCAGAATGATTATCTCCACCAAATGTAATGTATGGCAGTATAACATCTAAATCACCGTCAGTAACTACTGTTCTTGGATTAAGTGAAGCAGGTTCTACCGTATAATACATTTCGGTACTGTCATCTAACTGGGAAGTAACCGTAGCACCGCTGAATACAAGCATATAAGGCTTGGAAGAACCAAAGGTTGGTACAAAAACAGCAGAACATGAATTGTTTTTAATTGCAAAGAACTGGTTGTTTCCGTCCGGGTAAATTACAAAGCCGTTCAAAGCAGCGTTATTATTATTTTCCGGATTCTTTGCCGCAATTGTAATAGGAATAGTTCCTTTAAAGAATCTGAGCGGAATATAGTCCTTCCATTCCTGTTCAGTAAAAGGATTCTTTATTGTCACGGTTATACCTGTGTCTACGTAAGGCTTTGTTATTTCTCCGTATGATAGTGAAATATTTATTGTTTTTGTTGCATTACCTGCTAATGTAGAGATTGTAAAGCCCTTTAAGTTAGTTTCCGAACTGAGCACAAGATTACTGTCTTCAGATTCAATTGAACAGCCAGATGTAGAACACTTATTTTCGCTGATGTTAGTAATTGTAAGCACCATATTGTAATTCTTTGCGTTATTTCCGAATAAATAACCGTTATCTTTCTGGTCGTCGCTGATTGTTCCTGTAATTTTGAGATTATAATCATTTTTACCAACGAGAGCTACAGTACCCATATAGTCGCCTGAGTTATTGATTTTAAGGCCAGGAATTACGACTAAGTCATTACCGTTTGAGATTTCTACAGTCTGCGTATCGTTTGCAGTTGGAGCTTTAAGCTTTATTTCTCCGTTTGAGTTGCTTTCACCTTCACTTTCAAAGTTTGTATACTTAGAAGATATACCTTTTCCTTTAATTCCGCTCATTGCAGTTCCAGCGGCCCTTCCATTTGTTGTAAAGCCGACAAGCTTGAGCGAGTATTCAAGGTTTGAACCACCTTTTCTGTAGTATGGAATATTATTACAGACAATTACACCATCAGATTCTTTTGTAAAGGTTCCAAGTGAACTAACCGTAAGAGTTGTGCTGTCAGAATCTGTTACATTGTAACTGTTACTGCCCTGTACTACGTTAGTTTCCAGAACCTCATATTCTTTTCCGTTATCCATTCGTACCCAGGTACCCCAGAAAAATTCATTCGAAGTAATTACAGGTTTCTCTGCCACGGTGATTGTAAAGCTGGTAGTTTTTCTTTCGTAAGTAATTGTTACTTTAACTGAACCCGAAGTTGTAAGGCTTGAACAGGCTTTTGGCTCTGAAGTCCATCCTTCCAGTTCTTCTTCGGTGTTGTCGCTGTATTTGCCCTTTATTTCAAGGCCAGTAAGATCAAGCAGGGAATTATAGTCGTAATAAAGTCTGTCCGCCTGTTTACTGATATATATAGATGAAAGAGTTTTCTGAACAGGCTTCTGTCCAACCGTAATTGTGAAACTGGTGGTTTTTCCTTCATAAAAGATTGTAACTGTAACAGTTCCAGAAGTTATCAACTTAGTCCACGGCTTAGGATTAGAAGTCCAGCCATCTATAGCTTTTTCAGAACCATCGCTGTACTTCGCCTTTATAACAAGACCGGTTAGATCAAGGGCTGAATTATACTCATAATCAACTTTATCTGGATTTTTACTGATATATATAGATTCTAAAACAGTATCTTGTACATTTTCTGTCTGTGAAGGACAACCTAAAAGACTTGATATGAATAATACTGCAAGTAATAATTTTCCAAATAGGATAGTCTTTTTCATAATCACACCTCAAAAACTATGATTGGATTTAGTCTGCTAAAAAATTATGTGGTAATAATTTAAAATATTAACTTGCGCCCTTATAATTGTCAAGAAATTAAAATATTTGATGAATTATGTTTAAGATTTTAATAAAGTAAGCTATGTCTTTTTGGAAGAATGTTGAAAATGAATTGGAATATCAAAATATCAGTAGAAAAGATCTTGCGAAAAGAGCTGGATTTGCTGTGAGCGGAATATCTCTAGGTATTTCAAATAACAGTGTTCCTAGTGCTGATGTTGCTGTCCGAATTGCAAAGGTTCTCAATGTTTCTGTGGAATATCTTGTTACCGGAAAGAATGCCAAAAATGAAAATCTAACTCCGCAGATGAATCAATTGTTTTCAAATATCCAAAAGCTTAACAATTATGATTTAGAAACTGTAAGTCTTCTGGTGCAGAGGACTTTGAATAAATAAATGTTATTTTTTTAATTTTCCTCCAAAAAACTTCCTGTTTTCTTCAAGTTTTGACTATTAATAGGTGTACGAAAAAACTTTATAGGGAGTTTATATATGAAAAATGAAACAAATCTTACACCTAGTCAGAAATGGGAACGGGCAACGCTTGCAGACAATTTTATCTTTTACAAGGTAATGCGGAATCATCCGGAAGAATGCCAGAAACTAATTGAGATGCTTCTCAATGTGAAGATTGAAAAGATGGAGATGCATAACGAGGAGGTAATAGACCTTGACCGCGATGCTAAAGGTGTCCGCCTTGATGTCTATGTAAAAGATATTGGGCGCCTGTATGATATTGAGATTCAAATGATAAATACAACTGAGCTTCCAGAACGTTCTCGTTATTATGCGGCTATTATGACACTTGATTCTTTAAAGTCAGGACAGCTTTATAAGGATTTGCCGGAAACTCACGTTATATTTATTTGTATGGAAGATATATTTGAGCAAAATCTGCCTGTGTATACATTTGAGAATATCTGCCAGGAAGATAAAAAGACAAAGCTTAATGACCGTGATTACAAACACTTTTTTATTGCGCCGACTTGTGCTAAAATGATTGATGATGAGGATGTGAAAAGCTTCTTCGATTTCCTTGTTTCAAATAATGCTTGTAGCAATTATACATCTAAGCTTGAAGATTATGTTAAAGATGCCAAGCACAACATGCAATGGAGGATGCAGTATATGACATTAGAAAGAATGCAGAATTACGCATATAGAGATGGTAAAGAAGCTGGAGAGCAGCAGAAAGCAGTTGAAGATGCAATCACTCTTGTAAAAAAATATAAAGCTACACCAGAAACAGCCGCTGCAGATATGGGTGCTCCTCTTGATAAAGTGCTTGAAGCTTTGAAAAATACAGATGTAAAAGGATCAAATAGAAACTAATTTTTTCTTGGACTCATTATCAAACTGATAAAGAACGGAACTCCCAAAATAGACGTAATTACTCCGGCTGGCAATTCAATTGGAGCTATAACAGTTCGTGCAACCGTATCCGAAAGCAGCAGAAGGATTGCACCAAAAAGCATGCTGAACGGAATTAGGGTTTTACTTTTTGGACCGGTTATTTTTCGAACAACGTGAGGTGCAATAAGTCCAACAAATCCGATTGTTCCGCCGGCGCAGACTGCAGCACTTACGGCAAGCGCACCGCAAATCAATACAAGTATACGAAGTTTATCTACCTGAACACCAAGAGAACTGGCAGTTTTTTCGCCACAGCTAAGCAGGTCCAGAGGCTGGGAAATCACTATCATTATGATGATTGAGATTAGGGCAGCTGGAGAAATAAAAATGAGTTCTTTCCAACCACGGCCGTTGAAACTGCCTAAGATCCAGGTGTAAATTGAATGAAGTTCTTTGTTGCTCGAAAGAATTATAATAGAAGAAATTGATGAATAAAGGGTGCCGAGGGCGGTTCCGCAGAGCAAAAGCATTATGGAAGAGTTTTTACCGGAACGGGTAAAGGCAAGGGCAGTTACTAAAAAGCCTGCAAGAAGCGCACCGGCAAAGGCACAGAAATTAACCGGCGAGATAAAGGCAAAAATACCTTTTGAAAGAGCTTGCGATATTGATAAAGTTGTGGCTGTAACTGCGACAGATTTTGCCGCAATGATGGAGCTTGCGGTAACGGCTCCTAAGGTTGCGCCGGATGAAATGCCCATAATTCCAGGTTCCGCAAGGGGATTTCTGAAAAAGAGCTGGAAGACTGCACCGCTGCCACCAAGAAGAATGCCCGTTAATAAAACTAAAAGTGCGCGCGGAAGACGTAGCTGCCAGATAATGATTTGGGCGAATCTGTCTTCGCTGGAAAAGCTTACTTTTTCTGCGCCAAAGCAAAGTGCAATAAAAAAGCTTGCAACAAGAATGATAATTGAGAGAATTGCAACTAATGGTATTTTTATATGGTCTTGAAGCCTCTTTTCCATTATGTAATTCTACTTCAAAAGAGCGTTCAATTCTACAACTACATCTGCAACCCTTGGTCCAGGGCGGGTGTAAATATTATCATCTATTAAAAATACCTTGTTGTTTTTTACCGCCGGAATGTCAGACCAGCCGTTTCGTGTTTTAACTGCTTCAACTGTAATGCCGCAGCTTGCAGGAATTAAAATATATTCAGGCTGACGGGCGATTATGGTTTCTTCGCTAACAATAGGGTAGGCTTCATCTACATCACCAAAAATATTTGCAGTGCCACTTGTAGAAATTATGTCGTTTATAAAGGAGCGGGCACCGGCTGTCATAAAAGGAGCATTCCAGACTTCGTAATAAAGCGGGCGAGATAAAGTTGACGTTGAAGATGAAGAAGCATTTTTTACACCGTCGATTTTTTTTGTCATATCTTGAACAATATCAACTGCTTTTTCTGCGTGTCCGGTGAGCATACCAATATCCTGAATCTCCTGCATTACAGCCTTAATCGAATCACCTTTGGAAAGGTAATACTTTATGCCGTAAGCATCCAGCTGCTCTATTAAAAAGTTGTGCATGCCGTCTGTAAGGTAAAGAAAATCTGGCTTGAATCCAAGAATACTTTCCATGCTTAAAGTCTTGCCGTCAAAGCCACCAACTACAGGTTTTGATGCAGCTTCCGGAGGATAATCTGTAAATTCGCTTACGGCTGCAATCTGGTCTTCTGCTCCAACAGCAAACAGTATTTCGCCGGCAGAAGGAGAAAGTGCAACAATTCTTTGCGGATATTGATTAGCAGCTTGATTTCCTGCCTTTTTGGTACATGAAACAAAGCTTAGTAAAAAAAGGCCTTGTAAAAGCAGGCAGACTGGCAGGAGTTTTTTCATGATTATTTACATCCCCACTCTTTGTAGTAAGTGTCAATCTGTCTCATCAAATCATCTGTAATTACAGTTCGGTTACCGTTTGTGTAGAGAGCATCAATTACATCATTCATTGTAACAATTGCTTTTACCGGGAAACCGTGTTTTTCGGTAATAACTTCAAGCGCAGATTTGTCTGAGTCAGGAGCTTTTTCTCGGCGGTCAAGACTTACAATTTCACCAACAATTTTAATGCCGCCTGGGACTGTTTCCTGTGCCTTAATTTTTGGCAGAGTTTCTTCTATTGATTTTCCACTTGTCGTTACATCTTCAATTATAACTACGCGGTCGCCATCCTTAATTTTATAACCGAGCAGAGAGCCTTTATCTGCACCGTGGTCTTTTTCTTCCTTGCGGTCCGAACAGTATTTTACTTCCTTGCCATAAAGCTCGCTGTAAGCCACAGCCGTAACAACAGCCAGCGGAATGCCCTTGTAAGCCGGTCCAAAGAAAACATCAAAATCATCACCAAAATTATCGTGAACTGCTTTAGCATAATACTCGCCAAGACGTTTAAGCTGGCTGCCGGTGATATAGGCGCCTGCATTCATAAAAAAAGGTGACTGTCTTCCGCTTTTCAAAGTGAAAGAGCCGAACTTCAAAACTTCACATTCCAGCATAAAGCTGATAAATTCTTTTTTGTACAATTCCATAATAACCTCGTTTTCTATGTATTTTAATTAAAAAAACATTTATACTCAACGTATGCCATCATTTTATGTGCCAGATAAATCATTACTTTCTCCAACGCAAAATGATTATGCAGAAACTGCACGCTATTTGGGTTACCGAAAAACTTCGCTGCCGGATGATCAGATTGCGGCGCTGATAGATGAATGTATTCGTGAGTTATACAGCGTGATTTCTCCGCAGGCGGTTTATGATTTTTTTGAACTGGAAACGGTTCATTCTCAAACAATTAGTTTTGCTGACGTGAAAATTGTTTCTGTAGATCTGGCACGTAATCTTAACGGATGCACAAAGGTTGCTTTGCTTGCTGCTACAATTGGTCCTCAGGTGGATGCAGCAATAAGACGTTGCCAGACGCTGAATCCGGCAAAGGCTTCTGTTATGCAGGCTGCCGGTGCAATGTATATAGAAAAGTTTGTTGATTTAGTGAACGATGAAATAAAAAAAGCGGTGTGTGATTCTGCAGCCGGTAAGGATGTTGTTTGTAAACCAAGATTTAGTCCCGGTTTTGGTGATGTTTCTCTGGAAGTTCAAAAAGATTTTTTCCGGTTACTTCCGTGTGCGCGGATTGGGCTGACCCTTATGGACTCGCTTATTATGTCACCGGAAAAATCTGTTACTGCATTCGTAGGTAGCGGTTCCTTCTGATAAATCTTGACTGCCAACTTTTTCTGGAACCGCTTCAAGTTTTGCAAAGCAAAACTTGTGTCACGTATTATTGCTAAAGCTTAAACCTTCGGTCTTCTTCTTTTTCTGCTTCTTTGTAAAGGATGGCGATGTTGCCGATTATTCTTACGAGTGTTGCATCGCAGGTTGCACAGATTTCATTTGTGAGTTCAACTTTTTCATCTTTATATTCGTTGAACTTTACCTTAATCAATTCGTGAGCGGCAAGCGAAGCGGTAACCATTCCAAAAACACCTTCTGTAACACCAGCACCGCCAACAATAACTACGGGCTGCAAATCGTGTGCCGCTTTTTCCAAATATTTTCTCTGTTTACTTGTCAATTCAATCATATTTTGTATTCTAGTGATTAAACTAATTTCACGCAACCATAGGGCGTATCGGTATAAGTTTTAAAATCTTCTATTATCTTATGTGATGATGATGAGAGCTCCGACAAGCGTGCAACTTTTTTCCCGTCTCTAACAAGCGGATTTATAAATCGCTGCTTTACTTTTAAGCTGATACAGAAGTACTCATCTTCCGGGAGCGGGGAAGGAGTGTGTTCAATTGACTCCATTGTACGGAAGGTTTTGTAATAACGACGAAGAAGTTCAATGTCTTTTGTGTCATTCCCTTGCTTGACAAGGGAATCTCTATTAGATTGTCGGGTCAAGCCCGACAATGACAGTGTTTTTTCAGATGATGACAGTTTGCTTTCAAGTTTTTCTATAATCGCCTTTTCACTCAAAGTCATAAAGTCCTTTTCTGCCAGAATCCTAAGTGCGACCGCTCTGTTCATTATCTGTCCAAGCATGTGAAGCGAAAGTTTGTTTTCGTTCAACTGAAGGATGTGACCAATCATACAAAAATGGCGGCAATATTCTTCTGCAATTGCAAGCGTGTTAAAACCAAGTTCGTCTTCATCATCCTCATTTTTAAGAACGGCTATGTCGTTGTATGTTCGGGCAATTTCTTCCATGGTCCAGCTGCCATCAAGAGCCATGCCGGAAGGGTACATGTATTCAAGACGGTCTGCACTCAGCTGGGGAATCTCGTTGTCGGCAACAGAATATTTGTGGTAGTCAACAACATCATCAACTTTAAGACCATCCTGCTGCAAAAGCGAAAGAAGGGCTTTGTCGCGGCGAATCATTGTTTCGTTCGGGGCTTCGGTTGCAGTTTGTGTCAGCGCATCTCCTTTTCTAAAATCAGAAACGTGACTGAAAACAGGAGTTGAAACATCGTGAAGCAGCCCCGCAATGGCTTGAGCTTTGTCGTGGGTAAAATGCCAGATAATCAGGGCAACCCCAATACTGTGGTCAAGGCGGGAATAATAAAAGCGGTTTCTATAAAGCTTAGTCCAGTCGGTTCCGCACAAAAGCCCTATGCCCTTAAGCCGTTGCAAAAGCGGCAGTTCAATATATTTTTGCAGAAAGTCTGGAAAGTCCGGCGAAAGGATTTTGTAATATTCTTCAATACTGTATTCCCGCGGAGGATTTTGCGAAAGCATTTTCTCCCAGTTGAACGGAGCGTAGTAGTTATCAGCTGTCATGGTCAATCTTTCCCTGTTTTTTTTCCATCATCATTCTTTTTGCATATATCGCTGATAATGCAGTTTGCACAGTCCGGGTTTCTTGCGGTACAAACATAACGGCCGTGCAGCAAAATCCAGTGATGAGCGTTGTACATATATTCCGGCGGGATGCGGGAAACAAGAGAGTTTTCAATTTCTTCTGGAGTTTTGCCTTCTGCAAGTCCAATCTTAGGCGAGACCCTTGTAAGATGAGTGTCCACCGGCATTACCGGCTGATGAAAAATCACATTAAGAACGACATTTGCAGTTTTTCTTCCAACGCCCGGCAGCGTCATAAGCTTTTCGCGGGAATCTGGAACTTCGCCTCCAAAATCATCAATAAGCTTTTTGCACATGCTGATAATGTGGGCAGCCTTTGTTTTATAAAGCCCGATTGATTTTATATACGGAATGAGACCTTCTTCTCCAAGCGCGAGCATTTTCTGCGGAGTGTCTGCTGCGTCAAACAAAGCTTTTGTTGCAAGGTTTACGCTTTTGTCTGTAGCCTGTGCAGAAAGAATTACTGCAACAAGTAGAGTAAAAGGATTTTTATACTCCAGCTCCGAAGCAGGATTCGGATTCGCCTTTTGCCAGCGTGAGAAAACCTCGTGCATTTCATCTTGAGATAAAAGCTCCATTTACTTTGTAAGCGCAATCAATTCATCAACTTTGTCTGTTTTTTCCCAGGAGAAGCCTTCGCGTCCAAAGTGACCATAGCTTGCTGTCGGCGCATAAATAGGGCGCTTCAAATCAAGCATTCTGATAATTCCAGCCGGTGTGCAGTCAAAAACCTTTTCAACAGCGGCTTCAATTTTAGCTCTGGAAACTTTTTCTGTACCGAACGTTTCTACCATAATAGAAACAGGCTCTGGAACTCCAATTGCATAAGCAAGCTCAACCTCTGCTCTGTCAGCTAATCCTGCTGCAACAATATTCTTAGCAATGTAACGTGCCATGTAAGCTGCAGAACGGTCAACCTTAGAAGGGTCTTTGCCGGAGAAGGCACCGCCACCGTGACGTCCCATTCCACCATAAGTGTCTACAATAATTTTGCGTCCTGTAAGACCAGAATCTCCGTCCGGTCCACCAGTAACAAAACGACCAGTTGGGTTTACAAAGAACTTTGTATTTTCGTCCAAAAGACCTGTTGGTTCAAGAACAGGCTTTATAATCTTTTCAATAATTGCCTCACGTAAAAGCTCGTGGTCTTTTTTATCATCCTTGTCAAAAACATTCGGGTTATGCTGATGAGAAAGAACAACTGCATCAATTCGTAAAGGCTTGTGATTTTCATCATATTCAACAGTTACCTGAGATTTTGCGTCCGGGCGAAGCCAGCTTAAGGTTCCGTTGTGACGAAGCTCTTGTGCCTTAAGCAATAACTGATGTGAATAATAAATTGGAGCAGGCATAAGGGCTGGAGTTTCGTTACAGGCAAAGCCAAACATCATTCCCTGGTCGCCCGCACCCTGCTGACCTTCGTATTCATCAAGTCCTTTTCCAACAACACCCTGATTAATGTCTTTAGACTGAGCGTGCAGTCTGTTCATAAACTTACAGGTTTTTCCATCAAGACCAACTTCTTCGGCGTTATAACCGATTTTAAGTGCAACGTTGCGGACAATATTTTCGGCTTCTGCAGCAATAATTTTTGGCAGCTCTGGATTTGTATCCTGGAAACCAATTTCTCCGCCTACAAGCAAAAAGTTTGTTGTTGCAAAACTTTCACAGGCAACGTGAGCATTTGGGTCAAGCTCAAGGCAGCGGTCAAGAATAGCATCGGAAATCTGGTCGCAAAGCTTATCAGGATGACCTTCGCTTACTGATTCAGAAGTAAATAAATAGTGATTGTGATTTTTACAGATAGTGTTCATAAAGAACCTCCTTTTTAGCAAGATTTGTCTACCCCGACGGACAGACTTCCGTTCTGCAATTTGGATAAATCGACGGAATGGCAAAGGCGCAATGCCTTCTGTTTTGTACAATAAATATAATATATAAAGAAGAAATCTTCAATGTTTTTTTACTATTGCATTATTATCTATTATACTATATTTTATATTAAACTCTTATACATTTTTGTTTAAGGGGCACTATTACAAAATCCTATACAAAATCAGGAGAAATTTTATGGGATTTAAAAAATCTTTTTCCAAAGATCACAAAAAGTGTACAGTAACATTTATGGTATCTGCCGAAGCAGCTCAGGGTGCGAACACTATCAACATTGTTGGTGATTTCAACAGCTGGAGCAGCACGGACACTCCGATGAAAAAAGCAAAGGATGGTTCTTTTTCTGCAAAAATTGAGTTAGATGCAGATAAAGAGTATCAGTTCAGATATTTGCTTGATAATTCCAAATGGGAAAACGACTGGAATGCAGACAAATATATTCCAGCGCCTTACTCAAACGCAGATAACTCAGTCGTTGTTACCGCTAAAATCTAAGAAAAAGGCTGTCGCTTATGACAGCCTTTTTTAATCCCTCCAGCCAAATAAAGATTGTCAAATACGTATTTGTCAAGGTCTGTTTTATAGAATATAATAGAAATATGTTTGCAAAAAATCTTATACATTGTTTAAAACGAGCTTTGTGCATCATCATTTTTTCTACAATAGTTGTGCCTGTTTTTTCTCAGGTGAATCCTGCTTCTGAAGATGGAAAAATGTCCAGGGCAGAGGCTCAGGTAGCGCGTGAAAAGCTTGTGTCCGAAGTAAATAAAAAAATAGATAAGCCTTATGAAGAGGGTGCATCTGGTCCTTCAAGCTTTGATAACGCAGGTTTTGTATGCTACGCTGCTAATGTTGTTGGTCAAAAGCTTCCAAAAAACGTAAAGGCAATTTATAACGATGTAAAGATTGTATCGGATGATAAAAAAGAACTTGGAGACCTTGTTTTCTTTAAGTCAAAGGGCAGTTCAATTTCTACTGTAGGTATTTTCCTTGGTGGAGAAACCTTTATTGCAGCCGTAAGCAGTGCAGATGGTGGCGAGGATTGTGTTTCCGTTTTTTCTCTTAGTGATGAAGTATGGCGTTCAAAATATATGGCTGTAGGTCAGTTTTTGCCGTCCGGAAAAGAGCAGACGGTTGTTCAGGCTTCTAAGGATGACGATGAAGAGGATTCAAAAGCAGAAGCTGAAACAAAATCTGGTGCAAAGCCTAAAACAAAGGCAAAAACCTCATCATCAGGAGAGAAAAAAAGCAGTGATTCTAAAAAAAGCTCAGGTGGTTTTTCTACCGACGACATAGTTTTTGACTTTACAGCCTTTTTTGACTGGTCGTTACTTTCTCCGCGACAGTTTGTTTTCCGCTTCAGAGGCACAGATGCTCAGCTGAATGTAAATTATACAGGCTGGTTACTGGAGCCGGGAATTGGAGTTGCGTTCAGATATAACCATGGTCTTGATACAATGCAGATTCCGGTTACCATTTCTATGCGTGTAAACGATTACATCAGGATTTTTGCAGGACCTGTGTTCACAATCGGGTCGGTTACTCTTATAGATACCGACAAGCAGATTAAAGCTTCGATTTTCCCGGGTTCGGCAGGTATTTCGTTTATAACTCCACCGTTCAGAATCGGGGCGGTTGAAATTAAAGGTGTACAGGACATAAGCTACACCGTTTATAACAATTTAGATGGAGCAACCCTTTCGTTTATGGAATCGCTTGCTGCCGGTTTTGTAATGTACACCGGGGTTAGGGTAGCGTTTCCACTTTCGGCATTTGGGATTTAGATTATGAAAAGAACTTTTTTTAGAAAGAATATTGCTGTTTTCGCTGTATGTTTTGCACTTCTCCTTTGCGGAACACTTTTTTCCGGTTGTACTTCGGAGATTGGAATCTCGTTGAATAAAGACGGAACCATTGACGTGCGCTTTGAAGGAGCTTCCGGAGTTGCGTTTGCCACTCTTATTCGATCGGCTGCCGGTGTAGAAGAGGGTGATGTTGTTTTTGATACGCGCGAAATTATAGCAGAGCTTTCAAAAAACAGTTTTTCCGAAGTAAGAGCTATTTCAAAAAAAGGAACAGATTTAATTATTACAATGAAGGATAAGCAGCAGACAACTCCGCTGTTCACTTCCGGTGTACTTAAAGTAAAGGGTGGAAAGCTTTCTGCAACCTTGTCAGCAGACAGACTCTTGAACTTTTATAAATCCTCTGATGAAGAAATTGTTTCTTTCTTAGACATGCTGCTTGCTCCTGTTTTCAACGACGAAGTTCTTTCTGTTGTGGAATATCTTGATACAATTGCTTCGTTCTATGGAGCAGACGCTGCAAAAGAAATAGAAGAAAGCCAGTTCAAAATCACCCTTAAAGATGCAGATGGCACTTCCAGAGTTTTCACAATTCCAATGACAACGCTTCTTACGCTCAACGAAGTGATAGAAATGTAAATAATTGTATAATTCATTTACTTTTTTCCAATTCATAGCGATTTTTATACAATAAAATATCCTCTGTTTCCCCTATACTCCACAATATGAGTACAGTAAAAGATGTTTTTGTAAATCAGATTGGATACGGTTCAAACGGAAGTAAGTTTGCTTATGTTCGGGGCGCTGCACAGAATGAAGATTTTTTCCTGCTTGATGAAGAAGGAAAAACTGTTTTTTCAGGAAAAACAGGGAAGGCGGTAAAGGATAGAGTTGCTGCCGAAGAGATTTGTGCTGCCGATTTTTCATCGTTTGATAAACCTGGAACTTATACTGTAAAAATTGATGGTGCTCAGAGTGTTCCTTTTAAGATTGGCGACAGACTTTTTGATGATTTATATTTATCAATTCTGAAATATTTTTATCTTTCCCGTTGTGGTCAGGAGATTATGCTTGAGGAGGATTCTCTCTGGAATCATCCGGCGTGTCATACTGGCATTGCAAAAATATACGGTACAAACAAGACAAAAAAGGTTCTTGGCGGCTGGCACGATGCCGGGGACTATGGACGTTATATTGTTGCGGGTTCAAAAACCGTTATGGATCTGCTGCTTGCTTATGCCAGCCTTGAAGCTTCTGGTACTCTGGCAACGGGTGAAGAAAAGTTCGACATTTTGAACGAGGTTCGCTTTGAGCTTGAATGGATGCTCGAAATGCAGCGTGAGGATGGTGCTGTTTATCATAAAATCTCATGCTACCATTTCTGTCCGTTTATTCTGCCACAGGAAGAAAAGGAAGCCCTCGTAATTGCACCTGTTTCTACCTCTGCAACAGCAGATTTTGCAGGTTGTCTGGCTTATGCTTCAACTTTTTATAAGGAAAAGGATAAAAACTTCTCTGAAAAGCTGCTTTCTGCGGCAAAAAAGGCACAGGAATATCTTGATTCCCACGAGGACGAGCTTTATAAAAATCCTCCGGAGATTACAACCGGCGGTTACGGTGACTGGAGCGTAAAGGATGAGCGTTATTTTGCTTTGTGTTCGCTTTTTGCAGTTACCGGCGAAGATGAATATCTGAAGAAGGCAATGCAGGTTCGGAAAGAGGCTAAGGCAATTCCGTATAATCCTGAAGAGCCGTGGAAAAGACCTTGGATTGAAGGCTTTGGTTGGGGTTGTGTAGCCGGCTATGGTACAGAAATCCTTCTTAGAAACAAAAAGCTTATAAAAGATGCAGATATAATAGAAGATTTAGAAACTTCCATAAAAGACACTTACGAAAAAGTGCTTGAGCGTGTAAAAAATGCATCGTTTGGAACTTCACTGGAGAAGGTTTTCTGGGGAAGTAACGGTGCTGTCTGCGATAATGCACATCTTTTGCTGCTTGCGTATGATTTGACGGGAAACAAAGAGTATTTTGAAGCAGCAAAAAAGCAGCTTGATTATATTCTTGGCTGTAATCCTATGAACGTTTGTTATGTAACAGGCTTTGGAACAAATATGGTTCAAAATCCTCATCACAGACCTTCTGGAGCGGTCGGAAGTACAATGCCTGGAATGCTTTCGGGAGGACCTTCTGAGTGGCTTGCAGATGAAATTGCTAAAAACAATCTGCAGGGCAAGCCTCCGTTGCAGTGTTTTGCAGATATACAGGGCAGCTACAGCACAAACGAGGTTGCAATTTACTGGAATTCTCCGCTTGTTTATCTTGTAGCCAGAATGGCATTTTAGTGGTATAATAATACAATCTAATAAAACATATCTAAAAACAGAATTCTCAAACAAAAAAAACACGAAAATCTTTGCTTTTCTACTATTTCTAGTGTAAAGTTATATATTAGAGGTGGGTAAGAGGGCGAAATTTTTATTTTAAAAATAATTGTGAACAAAAAAGTGAATTCTACCGATAATGTTAGAGAAGAAGTGTATTTTTTAAAAAAATTACACTGAAAGGAGTACTAGGAGAATGATTATGAAGAGATTTATATTGTCTGTAGTTTTAACACTCTTTACATTCACCGCTATATTTGCCCATGGAAAGGGCGATGTTGAGGAACTTGAAGTAGAAAACCTTTATAGCTGGCAGGAATCGTTTGATTTGCAGGGAAAAACCGCAAACAAGCCTGTAAAATACAATATTATGATTACCGCAACTGATATTGGTGGTAACCAGCGTATTGAAGGTCCATACAATATCTATATAGACCCTAACTCTGACTTACCAGTATGCGGTATTACAAACCCATATCCAAATATGCGAGTTGTAAGTAATCTGAACATTGTCGGTACGTGTGTTGATGATGATGCAGTTTCTTACGTAGAGCTCATTTTTGATGGTGATGACGACCACCCTATCCGCGCAGAAGGACGTGAATTCTGGTCTTACTACCTTGATACAGTAAATCTTCCGGAAGGACCTCATACAATTCAGGTTACCGGTTATGACGTTAACGGTCTTGCAAGTAAGCCTATAAACCTTACCTGGCAGCTCGACCGAACACAGCCAATCACTTCTATTGAAGAAAAAACAATGGGTATGCTCGTTTCTGGTTCCGTAAATTTTAAGGGAACAGTTTTTGATGGAAACGGTATAAAAGAACTTTATTATTCCGTAGATAATGGCGAATCTTTTATTCCTGTTAAACTTGGAAAAACAAAAGAAGATTCTTCATGTAATTTCAGCATTTCAGTAGATACTAAAAAGTTTGAAGACGGACCAGCTGTAATCTGGTTTAAGGCTATAGATAATGCGGGTTCTGTAGGTGCTTACTCCTTCCTGTACTTTATAGATAATACAAAGCCTGATGTTCAGATTGTTACTCCTGCAGAAAAAGAAGAGGTAAACGGACGATTCACTGCTGCCGGTTTCGCAAAGGATACAATTGGAATTACAGAGCTTTCCTGGACCTTTGGCGATGAATCTGGTGATTTCACGCTTGTTCCTGGAAACCCATACTGGTCAATAAATCTTGATACAACTGGTTCTGAAAAAGAAAAATCAAGAAAGTTTACAGTCCGCGCTAAAGATATGGCCGGAAACGTTATAGAAAAATCTCTTAACATTGCGCTTAATCAGGAAAAAGACAAGCCTACAGTTGAGATTTTTACTCCAGCTCCAGCTCAGGTATATACAGGCGATGATTCTCCTGTTTATGTAAGAGGTATTGTTAGAGATGATGATGGAGTTGATTCCGTAGTAATTCAGCTTGATGATCAGGATCCTATAATTCAATCTACAAAAGGAGTATTCTTCCAGGATCTTTGTAAGGCTTCTGATTTAGTTGCCGGAAACCATAAAATTACAATTTATGGCGAAGATGTAAATGGAATAAAAGGAAATCCAGTTTCAGTTACAATTGTTTCAAAGGGTATTCCTGTAACCTTTGACGAGCCTGTTTTGCAGAAAGGAAAAGAAAGCGAGCCATTTGAAAACGGTATGGAAATCCATCCGGAAGCAGGTATTTCTTTTGTAGTTCCTGCAGTTTCTCAGATAGGTATTAAGCATGTTCATACACAAGTTGTTTACGGAAAGAACGGTGTAATTGAAAACGACCAGGATCTTAAAAACGCAGCAAATTACAATGCAACCTTCCCAATTACTCCAGATTTCCCTAAAGGTGTAGTAACCTTTACAGTAGAAGCAACCGACCTTCTTGACCGAGTTTCTACTCAGAACTATTACGCATACATCACAAATACAGCAGTAGTAAAATCATCTGTACCGGAAATTGTTTTTGACGACAGTACAGTTGGAGAAGACGGCTCAATCATAAATAATCCGGAGTGGCCAGTAACAGGTTACTTAATCGGCGCAAACATTAAAGAAATTGCACTTGTTCCGGAAACAGAGTTTGCCAGAGTTGAAAATAAAGGAAACCTTATTAAGCTTATTCCTGGAAATGCAATCGGCAGCTCAGAGCCAGTTCAGATTGTTGTAACAACAGACAAAGACAAGATTGTTGAATCAAAGCCTTTTATTTTCAGATACGATAATGTTTTCCCAACACTCACAATAGAAAACTATTCAGACAGTACAGCATTGGATGGAACTCCTGGCTATGTAACAATTTCCGGTTCCGTAGCCTGTCAGACAGGTGTTGGTGGTGTAAGCTACAGAGTTCTTGAAGCTCAGGCAGAAATGAAGGACGGCCTTGTTGGTGCAGTTAAGAATGTTCCAAATCCGGAAAACTTTAAGCCTGTTGCAGTTGCAGAAGACGGAACGTTCAGATTCAATGTAGACACAGTTTCTTTTGGTGCCGGAATGGCTGTTGTAGAAGTTGTTGCAACAAGTGCCGGTGGAAACGAGGTTTCTAAAGGTGTCGCAGTTTCTACAATTCCTCCAGTATCGGAAGATGTTGGAAAGGCTCCAAAACCTCCAGTTATTGCATGGCTGGACGGAAAAGATGTATATGCAGTTGGTGTTTATCAGGGAGAAATGGACAGAAACTTCGAATCTTTCTCCAGACAGGATATGATTGAAGGAACAAACCCTGTAACTTCAACCTTTACACCTCTTGATACAGGAAAAGCTGTTACTGGGAAATACAATGCTGTAAAAAATCCTACTCTTACTGCAAACTTTGCAATGGTAGACGGACAGCCATACTATAGTGGAATGACAGTTGCTCTCCCTTACGGAGTTTCTAAAACACCTTTGTATGCAACTGTTTATATAGATACAGGTGCTGCAGTAGGTTCAGTTTCTTACGAAATTACAGGTGCAGAAGTTCCTGGTGGTGATGATGTTCAGAAGGGAGCTGTTAAGCTTACAAAACCAGCAGCCGGAGACACAAGATGGATTGCAGAAATCCCATTGAATAATCTTCCATCCAGAGTAAATCACATCGCTGTAACAATAAAGGCAGGAACTCTTGAACAGACCATAAGCGGTTCTATATCTGTAGTACGAAATATAGAAAGCTATATGATTGAAGATACTGAACAGATATTCCAGTATCCAGGAATTGGAACAGTATATGATTCACAGGATGAAAACTGGGTATTAAGTGGCGGATCAAAATATTATTTCTATACAAACTTTGTTGAGCCGGTATCTGCAGAAATCGAAACAGACATGACAGGCTTGAGCATTATCAATAACGGTAAGTTCTTTGAGCTTTCTGCAGGAAAAGACGGTATCTACAAAGAAATAAATGTTCGCTTTACCGACGGTTTTGGCGACACACACGAAACAGGCTTCCTCAACTTCCTTTCAGATTCAGAAAGCCCAGAAATCTATTTGCAGACACCTAGACTTCACGACTGGCAGAATGATACAATTCATCTTTCTGGTACAGCCGCAGATACGCTTGGCGTTAGAAGCATTGAATATTCCTTCAACAATGGCGAATCCTGGAAGGAACTTGACATAATCGCTCCAGAAGATACAAACAATCTTGGTGTTACCTTCAATCAGGATGTAGACATTTCTTATCTTGAAGACGGACTTCTTTCTGTAGACATCAGGGCAATAGACAATGCCGGCCATATTACTGAAATAAAGACAGCTTGCTTCAAGGATACAACTCCACCTGATGTAACAGTTGTTGAACCATTAACTGAAGATGTTGTAAACGGCGAAAACGAAATTGTATTTAAGGTAGAAGACAACGGAGTTCTTTCAAAGGTTGAGTATGTATTACCTCCAACAGAAGAACGCGAAGAAATCCGTCGTGAAATAGATCTTAATCCTCTTATCGTAACTCATGTTGGTACAGAAGATCAGCCAATTGATCCTGCAATGAACTTTATCTTTACTGATGAAGCAGGAAACTCAAAGGTAATCTCTAACTGGAGCTTTGTAATAGACAACGAATCTGACCTTCCACGTGCAGAAATCCACGTACCGGAAGAAATGCAGGTTATTACACGTGACTTTACAATTTCCGGTGTAGTTTATGATGATGATGGTGAGTCTACAATCTGGTATAAGCTTGATGACGGTGAGTATATTAAGATGAATACTCCAAACACAAGCTTCTCAATCGATATCCCTATTGCTTCTATGACAGACAACCAGCATACAGTTTCGGTTTATGCAGTTGATAAGAATGGTGTACAGGGTCTTGAAACAGTAAGAACCTTCCGTATCTCTCTGGAAGAGCCTAAGGGTGCTATTATTGAGCCTACAATCGATACTTCTGTACGAGAGGTTGTAACAATCTCTGGTTATGCAACAGATAAGAACGGAATCGCAAAGGTTGAGGTTTCTCTTGATAACGGTAACAGCTATAACGATGCTGAAGGTCAGGAGGAATGGGCTTATACAGTAGATACACGAGCTGTAGTTGGTGGTACTCACGCAGTATTCATGAAGATTACAGATAATTATGGTATCACAGGTCTTTACTCAAGCCTTATCAATATCGATAACGATGCTCCGGATATTTCTCTTGATCTCCCTCTTGATGACTCTCAGTCTACAGGTGAACTCGTATTGTCTGGTTACGCTTTTGATAACGTTGAAATTAGCCGAATGTACGTAACAATCAGAAATATGGATGAACCTTCTGATGCAGTTGTAAAAGAGCTTCAGATTCAGAACATTATTGGCGAAGTTCTTGATCTTTCAGAGTTGAATAACGGCTTCTATAACATTCAGCTTACTGGTGAAGATATGGCTGGTAACAAGACAAACGTTAGCCGCAATATCCACCTTGATAAGTCAATGCCACCGGCTGTAGTAGATATTCTTTATCCATTGAACGGTGAGCATAAAAACGGACAGTTCAATATTTACGGACAGGCTGTAACATATCTTGAAAGCCCAGTCAGAACTTTAAGACTTTATGTTGATGATGTCTTTGTAAAGGAAACAGAGCTCAGCTATTCAGGCTTCTTCAAGTTTGCCATTTCTCCAACTTCGGAAGTAGATTCTGGTGATTATGATGAAGACGGTAACCCAATTAAGATGCTTAAGGCTGATATGGCAACTGGTGTTCACACATATCGTGTTGATGCAATTCTTGAAAACGGTCAGCAGGTTTCTTCAAGAAGTCAGACTCTTACTTATAATACATACGGTCCTTGGGTAACTTTGGATAACTTCCAATATGGTGATTTTGCTTTGAACCGACCTTATCTTAAGGGTATGGCTGGTTATACTGTAGATCCAGAAGAAGCAGCACTCTTAAAGGATAAGAATACAAAGAAAGAAGTAAAGGATGTAATTTCTGCAAAAGCTGTAGAAAAGATTGAAATAAGCTTTAATAATGGTAAGACCTTTGAGTTCCTTTCTAAGAAGGACAAGTGGCAGTATCGTGTTGAAAATGAAGATTTGCCGGAAGGCTATCACTTCATGATTGTAAGGGCAACAATGCAGAACGGTGAAACTGCAATTGAGCGTTTCATTGTTCAGGTTGATAATACATCTCCAACAATCAAGCTCATTTCTCCAGCAAACGGTGGAAGCTATAACCAGGAGCTTGCAGTATCCGGACTTTCTCAGGATGATGTTAAGCTTGAAAGTGTAGTTGTTGCTCTCCGAAAGGGTGACAAGGCTTCTTATGAGCTTCCTTCATTCGTACAGGGCTTGTATCTCGATGTAAGAATCTGGGGTTCAACATTGTTTGAAATTGGTGCCGGACTTACCTTCTTCGATGATAACGTTAAGCTGCAGGTAGAATGGGGACAGTTTACACAGGCACAGCGAGATGCAGTTTCTAGCTTCTTTGGACGAAATATGTCTGCTTCACGTTATGGTGGAAACGTATTTGGTCTTAAGATTCTTGCAAACGTTTCTACAATACCGTTCAGCTACTTCTTCGGAAGAGACTGGGAATGGCTTTCTGCAAGCTTTGCAATTGGTGCACAGTTCTCAAGATTCTCTGAGACAAACAGTGGAAGACCACAGACACTTTCTGCAATGCTCTTACAGATGGAATTCCCAAGAGTTAAGCTTCCTGATGTTAAGATGTTCAGTACATTCTCTCTGTACACCGAAGGTTCTTTGTGGTTCATCCCAACGGACGTTTCTGGTAACACCGACATCAAGAATCTTGTACCGCAGTTCTCTCTCGGTTTGCGTGTAAATGTATTCTAACAGAAGCTTCTGCTAAATTAACGTGAATATTTTTCCTGCTTCTGTTTCCAGTTTTTGCATTTGCAAAAACTGGGGGCACTTTTACAAATACACTTGATTCACTAAACTCTGCCTCATTTTTCGCCGATAATCGAAGTATGACTATCATACTCATTTTATTATCACTAATAGTACTATCACCAGCTGTATATGCTGATGAAATAAAACCATTATATAAGCTTCCGCCAAAAATCTCGTCTTCTCTTTCTATGTCTGCTGTGAAAGAGAACGATGATTTCCTGGTCGGTTCAGATACAGGTCTTTACAAAATCACAGGAAATAATTATGTCCTTTCTGTCTGGACCGGTTGTCGAATAGACCAGATTTTCCCGATTGAGTATTTTACGTCAGAAAAAGAAGCAAAAAAGGGCTGGTACCTTCGTACCGAAAAAGGTATTTTTTATACCGAAGATTTACAGAACTTTGAAGAACGAAATAACGGTTTACCATTCCTCACAATCAAAAAATATAAAGATAACGAAGTTGTTCTTGAAAAACAGATTCAGGAGCTTAAAGACTTTTCTATAAATCCTCTGAACAGACACGAAATGGTTACCGCCACAAAGGACACCGTTTTTTACAGTAATGATGACGGAAACAGCTGGAAAAATTTAAGCTCTATGAGTCCTAAAACTGTAGGAATGAAGGCGGTTGCAGTTGCTACCATAAACGGTGAATCTGTAGTATTTATGTCGCATCCTATTTTTGGAATGTCTTATATTCTGCCTGCAAAAAAAGATGCTAAATGGACAGACATTACTGACGGTTTTGAAAAAATGCCTTCCATGACTTCTCCAGATGAAATTGCCGATATTCTGCCGGTAATAAGAACTCGTGCAGACGGTAGCATTTATACAGAGGTTTACCTTTCACAGGCATATATGCCAAGATTGTACAGGCTGGACTGGGAAACAAAAAAGGCTCAGATGATTTATAAAGGAACAGAGCCGGTTGATTGTATTGAAGGTTTGACAATAATCAACAATGTACTTTTGTATACCCATCTTGAAGGCTTTGGTTCTATTGATATAGATACATTGCAGAGTCCTGGAGTGCCGGTACAGTTCCCTAACTGGAACAAAGCCTTTTCTGCAGTTCCTGGTATGATAAATACAGCGTGGATTCCAAAAAGCCGCAGCGGTTTTTCTCAGGGCGTATTGCTCAGTGAATTGTGGCTTCTTTATCCGGGAACAATCAATACACCGTATGCCGAAAAAGCAAACGGTAAAAAATGTATTTATGCTTCAGCTTATCAGTGCAGGACTCAGGAAGGAATTGATAAGTTTAAGAAAATTGTAAAAGACAGAAACATGAACGGTCTCGTAATCGATATGAAGGATGATTATGGCTTTTTGCGTTATGATACAAAGGATCCGTATGTTGCAGAGATGGGTGTTGTTTCTCAATATCACGTAGATTTAGACCATTTTATTGACGAGTTCAAAAAGGAAAACATTTATCTTGTTGCACGAATTGTTACATTTAAAGATCGTTCCCTTACAAAATATAAAAGCGGAAAATATGCAGTCTGGGATGCAAAGCTTAATAAGCCTTGGGTAGGAATCCGTGGTTATGAAGATGAGGTGGACGAAGAAGGAAACGTTACCGGACAGAAAACGCTCTACTTTGATGAAAACTGGGTTGACCCTTATTCGGAAGAGGTTTGGGAATACAATGTAGCAGTTGCAAAGGAGCTTGTCCGCCGTGGCTTTGACGAGATTCAGTTTGACTATATCCGCTTCCCTACAGACGGAAGAAACCTGAATAACGTACAGTACAGATGGCGCAACAAGGGAATGGATAAAGAAAGTGCTTTGATTTCGTTCCTTAAGTATGCAAGAGAAAATATTGATGCTCCAATTGGAATAGACATTTACGGTGCAAACGGCTGGTACAGAAGCGGCACACGTACAGGTCAGGATGCAGAAATGCTTGCAGAACATGTTGATGTAATTGGACCAATGTTCTATCCGAGTCATTTTGAGCAGACCTTCTTGAACTATGCTCCTGCAGAAGACAGAACTTATAGAATCTATTATTACGGTTCGTTCAGAAACACAATCTTATGCCGCAACAGAGCTATTGTACGACCGTGGGTTCAGTGCTTTTATCTTCCTGTAAGCTACGACAAAAAATACTATGATTCAAATTATATAAGGAATGAGTTCTTTGGAACCAGAGATTCCATCAACCGCGGCTATATGTGCTGGAACAATTCCGGCGAATATGGTCCGACTCCACCGGACATCAGCGATACCGAGCCGTTCCCTGGAAAAACACCAGAGGCAAGCGAGGAGTTTAAAAAACCTGCAATTGGTACTACAATGAGACCACTGTTTGTCCGCGAAGAAGCAGATCTTTCTATTTTAGACAGTATTCTGTATCCTAATTACGAGGATGAGGAAGGTGCTGGCTTTACATCTGATGCAGTTTCCAATACTGTAGAAAGACGATATCTGCCATTCCTGCAGATTCAGTAGAAAACAGAAAAGAGGCATTTATGACTCCATCACAATATACTCCCGAAGAACCCATTTCTTCTATTGCGACTGCTCTTGCTCCAGCCGCTCTTGGAATAGTACGTACAAGCGGAAAAGACTGCATTGAACTTGTAAGCCGCATATTCTCCCGTCCAAAAGCACTTTTAGAAGCTCCCGGTAACACGTTAGTTTACGGCTGGATTGTAGAGGATGCGGGTAAGGAAAAAGTTGATGAAGTTGTTTGCGCAGTTTATAAAGCACCTAAATCCTTTACCGGCGAAGACATGGTGGAGATTTTCTGCCATGGAGGACCTGCCGTAGTAACTGCAATTCAAAAGCTGCTTTTAAAGAGCGGCTTCAGACAGGCAAACAGAGGCGAGTACACCTTCCGTGCATATATAAACGGCAAGACAGATTTAACAAAGGCCGAAGCTGTAAAGGAAATTATAGATTCTCATACCGATGTTTCCCGCTCTCACGCCGCAGGCCGTCTTTCCGGCTCGCTTTTTGAAGAAATTGATTCAATAAAAAAGCTTATTATAGATACGCTCGCCGAAATAGAAGTTGAAATTGAGTATCCTGAAGATGAAGAGACTATTGCCGACACCTTTGACCGCAAGGACATAGAGCTGGCTGTTTCCCGTTTACAGAGTCTGGCAGATTCGTGGAAAAGCGAAAAGCTTTATCAGGATGGGGCGAGGGTTGTCCTTGCGGGACGGACAAATGCCGGGAAATCTTCCTTATTTAATGCAATCTTAAAGGAAGAGCGTGCAATTGTAAGTGATATTGAAGGAACTACCCGTGACTGGCTTGAAAGCTGGGCAAGCATAAACGGAATCCCTGTCCGCCTTTTTGATACTGCGGGCTTGCGCCAGACGGATGATGTTATTGAGGCTCAGGGTGTTCAGATAAGCCGAAACCTTGTTCAGGATGCAGATGTGGTTTTGTATCTTGTGGACGGTCGCGAAGGAATGAACGATGAGGATAAAGCGTTTATAGAAAAGTGTACCGAACCGTTAATTGTAGTTTTCACAAAAGCAGATTTAGCACAAACTGCTGTTGAAGGTACTGTATCAATCTCTGCAAAAACTGGTGTTGGTATGTCGGAGCTATATACAAAAATCAGTGAAATCTTACTGGAAGGAGTTTCAACAGAACGACAACAAGCCGGACTTGGTTCTGCGCGTCAGAAGGAATCGGTTTGCGAGGCGTTGGAATGTGTAAAGCATGCGCTTGTAAGTGCTGATGATAATTATACACTCGATGCAGTTGTGCAGGATCTTGAGGATGCGCTTGATTATCTGGGCGAGGTTACCGGCGATGTTACTCCGGATGATGTGCTTGGAAGTATTTTTGCTAATTTCTGCGTAGGTAAATAGAAGCGCAATCCTTGTTTTTTCTCGTTCCTTCCCATATAATAAAAGCATCTAAAAAAACTTGAGGCTCTATTATGTCAGATCGATTTATCGTGACCGGGAACTTCACCGACGACCCCTTTGCTATAGACATGGCTCAGTACATCGGCTTGTGTGAAGATATTTCTGATGTGGTCTCTCTAAAGACCTTCGCCAATTCTGAGTTTTGTCCACGCTATATGCTTGATGTTGATGATATGGAGCATATAGGGCAGCGCCTTAAAGGAAAAATCGTCCTGATTTGTTCTGTTTCCAATCACGAAAATAGCCGTAATGATTATGCAATGCGCAACTGTATTCTTGCACGTGCCGCAAAGGAAAATGGTGCAGAGCAGGTTGTCCTTGTTGAGCCTGATTTATTTTACAGCGCACAGGATCGCGGCCCGTACCGTTTTGGCGAGCTTGAAAAAGACCGTTCCATTACCGATTTGAAAAAGTTTGATGGTCAGGCTTTTACGAGTCATCTTTATGCAGAGCTTCTAAAAACCTCCGGGGTTGATTCTGTTGTTACCGTTCATAATCACAGTACAAAGGTGCAGCATCTCTTCTCTGAACTTTTCGACGGAAACTTTCATAATCTTATTCCTACAGATGTTTATGCCCACTACATCAAAAACAGCGACTTTGTTAATCCTGGAAAAAACGGAAGCAATCTTGTAATTGTTTCTCCAGACAAGGGTGCCCGCCAGTTTATGAACTCTGTTTATGATGCCCTTCAGATGCCGGAATGTAAGCGCGTTGTTATGGATAAGGTTCGTACAGGCGAGCGCGAAATCAGCATGACCTTTAATCCGGAATTGTCTGACATAAGTATAGAAGAAATAGCTGGCAAGGATGTTATTGTACTTGATGATATGGTCCGCACTGGAACGACTATTGTAAAATGCTGCGAGCATATAAGACTTGGTAATCCGAACAGAGTTTGCTTTGGTGTAACTCATTTTAATACAAGTGCTGAAGTCCGCGAAAAGCTTAATAGTCCTGCGATTGACGAAATCCTTACAACCTCTACGCTGCCGGATATTATGAACCGCGACTGTCAGGGACGATTGCGCAAAAAGCTTACAGTCTTAAAACTTGGAAAATGGATTGCACGTCACGTAATGCAGATGTACGGTATGGACGACGGACGCTTTGAAAATGATTTCTATAAAATTGATATGAGTTCGAAAAATCCACGCTGGCCGCCGAAGTATTGATTATATCTTTTTTTCTAAAGCATAATCTGTTATAATACCCATAGTGGAAAATACTATGGAAAACGAAATTGCTTATTGTAAAAAAATCATTGAGTATTGTAGTGCTGAAGTTTCAAAACGACTTATTGGTCAGGAAACTCTTATAAAAGACATAATCATCGCCTTTATCGCAGGCGGTCACGTTCTTCTGGAAGGTGTTCCAGGTCTTGCTAAAACGCTTACCGTAAAAACAATTGCAGAAATCCTTGGTCTCGATTTTAAGCGCATTCAGTTTACTCCAGATCTTTTGCCTGCCGATGTTACAGGTACTCTTATCTACGAGCAGAACAAAGGAACCTTTACTGTCAGAAAAGGTCCTGTTTTTGCAAATATAATCCTTGCTGATGAAATTAACCGTGCTCCTGCAAAGGTTCAGTCTGCCATGCTCGAAGCAATGGAAGAAAAACAGATTACTATCGGCGAAGAAACTTACAAGCTGCCGGCTCCGTTCTTTGTGCTTGCAACTCAGAACCCGGTGGAGCAGGAAGGAACCTATAATCTGCCGGAAGCCGAGCTTGACCGTTTTATTATGAAGCTTGTTGTTAATTATCCTTCTGCAGAAAACGAAAAGGAAATTGTAAAAACAGCAGGTAAAGCTCCTTTTGTACCAGTTAGACGAATCTTAAGCCCTGAGGATATTGGTAAACTTAAGGCAATTGCAGAAAAGGTTACCTGCGACGATAAGCTTGTTGAATACATTGTAAATATTCTTGCTGTAACACGCCCAACGCATAAAAATGTAACTAATACAAACGACATCACCCGATACATTAACTTTGGTGCTTCTCCACGAGCCGGCATAGCTGTGCTTCAGTGTGCAAAGGTTCACGCACTTTTTGAAGGCAGAGATTTTGTTTTACCGGAGGACATTAAGGCTGTTGCCATGAATGTCCTGCGTCATCGTCTTGTGCTTTCGTATGAAGCCGCTGCAGATAATGTTACTGCTGATGAAATAATCTCAAGAATCCTTGATTTTATTCCGCTGCCATAATTCACACATAAAGTGTTGTATTTAAGGGTGAAAAAGTGGCCGGAATTGCAGAAAAAGAATCGCTAGTAAAAAAAGCCTCGTACTTACGGATTGTTGCATACGATCTTGCGGAAGGAATGAAGTCCGGCAATTTCCGCTCGCTTTATCGCGGTCAGGGCATTGAGTTTTCCGGTGTTCGAGACTATATCCGCGGTGATGATATCCGTTCTATAGACTGGAACGTAACTGCACGAATGGGTCGCCCGTATGTAAAGGTTTTTGAAGAAGAACGTGAGCTTCAGATTTTTATTGTTGTGGACAGCTCTCTTTCCATGCAGCTAAAAACCGAAAGGCGTACAAAATACGACACCGCATCCGAAGCGGCAGCTCTTGTTACAATTGCTTCGGAAATGAACGGTTGTCCTGTTGGCGCTGTTTTCTTTGACGGAGCAATTCATTTTTCATGTGCACCTCGGCTTGGCCGTGAGCAGACAATGCTTATTCTTACGCGACTGGACAAGCTTCCTTCAAAAGGTGTTACCGGTTCTGTGCTTGGCAATGCCCTTACAGGTGCGGGAAAACTTCTCAAAAAACGTTCCCTTGTTTTTATTTTTTCAGACTTCAGAAGCGGTGAGTGGGAAAAGCCGCTTATTTCTCTTGCACAGAAAAACGATGTTGTGGCTATGCGGCTTATGGACAAGTTTGACGAAAGTCTTCCTGCAATGGGTTCTGTTCCGTTTGAAGATTGTGAAAGTGACCTTACAATGGTTCTGCCAACCTCTTCTGAAAAGTTTAAAAAGGAATGGCGGCTGCAGAATGATAGTCGCGTCAGAAACTGGCAGGAGCTTTGTGCAAAGCATGGCATTATGCCTGTTTTATTGAATACTACAGACGAGCCGCTTCAGGTGCTCAGCTCTGTTTTTAATCAGAAGAATACAAAGAAGTAGGGGACTAAGATGATTACGCTTCAGACACAACAGATTTTAGTTCCCAAACAGGTTTATATTGGAGATAAAGCCGAGCTCAGGTGTACCTTCAGCACGGCGGAAAAAATCCAGGCAGAAGGCTTTTGCAGTGAACTTGATTATTCACAGTATGATATAAAAAACGTTCAACTGCTGCCGTCCGGAAATAATTATTATACGCTTACAATTACGTTTATTCCGTGGCGAACTGGCGAAATTAGTTTGCCGGATTATAGTCTAAGTGTAGAAGGCGCAGAAACAAATGCAAGCTCCGAAGGGTTCATAATCCATTTTAATCCTGTAAGCATAGTTTCCATAACCGAAAAAGATTCAATCACAACCTTAAGGGATTCGGCTTCGCCTTTATTGCTGCCCGGAACAATATACAAGCTTTACGGTAGTCTTATTGCGGTCATCATCATCCTTATAATTGGAATCAGGCTTATTGTTAAGCATAAGGATGTTGCCTTTTTTGTTAAGAATCTTATTCTTGCCGCCAGAAATAACAGCAACCGGCGCAAAACAATCAAGCAGCTGAATAAGCTTGCCAAAAATCCTCAGCTGGCTGATAACGATGCCGCTGCCGAAATCCAGAAAACAATGCGAACTTATCTTGAAAAGCGGTTTAATTTTCCGTTTTCAAAAACTGTCAGCTCTGAAATGTATAAAAGCTTTATGCAGATAACACAGGGACTTTTGTCGGAAGAAAAAGAATTTGCTTTTGAAGATATTGTTACAACCTTTGTCCGCACAGATTACATCCGGTACAGCGCAGCTTCCAGCTTTAATGACGGAGAAAAAGAAGAACTTATTAAAAAGTTGATAAACGATATTATTGCAATTGAAAATACAAAGCAGGAGGTTACTGAAAATGCCTAGTTTCCAGAATCCTGCCGCTTTTCTTATGCTTCTTCTAATACCGCTTCTTTATCTTTTACGAAAGCTTAAGATTTTTACAAAAATAACATTCCCGGCAGTTCTTGCAGACTGGAACGGAAAAGCTTTTAAATGGAACGGTAAGGCAAGACGCTTTTTTTCAATCCTTGCAAAAATAATTATGGGGACAGGCTTTGTTTGTGTAATTGGCGCCTTTGCGGATCCTGTAATTTCCTGGCAGGAGAAAGTTTACACTTCTCTTGGAACGGATGTAATTTTTGTTGTAGATACAAGCCCTTCTATGGCGGCAAAGGATATTGACGGCAACACTCGTCTTGAAGCAGCTAAAAACACTATCAAGCTTGTTTCTCAGGAATACGAAGGCTTCCGTTTTGGAATTGTTGTGCTTGGAAGTGATGCTTCAGTTTTTGTTCCGCCAACGAGCGACCGTTCTCTTTTCAGAAAACGTATAGACGACATTCATGTTGGTATTCTTGGAAACGGTTCTGCCATTGGAGACGGTCTTAGTACGGCGGTCTGTCATCTGGCTTCATCAAAGGCTCCAAAAAAATGCATTATTCTTATGACGGACGGCGAAAACAATGCGGGTGTAATTCATCCGGAAACAGCTGCTGTGCTTGCCGCTGATAATGAAATTGCAATTTATGTTGTGGGTGTTGGTTCAAAGGGTTCTGTTCCAATTGAGTATACAGATCCTTCAACCGGTAAGCTTTATTCGGGCTATCTTGATTCAAACTTTAATTCAGCTTCGCTTAGAAAAATCTCTTCTCTTGCGAACGGCCGCTACTTTGAAGTAAAGACTATTGATGAACTAAAAACAACTCTGAATACTGTTGCTAAGACTGAAAATGTAACTCAGAACTTTACATATAAAACTATGAACGAGCTTTTGTATGATAAGTTCCTGTTGTTTGGAAGCATACTGCTTTTGCTTGCCTGGATAATAAAGCGATTGCTGCTCAATGAAGTTGTGTAGGAAGTGATGTATGAATATTACCTGTGAACGACCTTATGTATTTTTTGCTCTGCTTATTATAATTCCAGTTTTTATACTTTTAAACACAAGACATCATTTCAGCTTCAGAAAGATGGTTTTTGTTCGAAGCCTTTTTATCTCGCTTTCGGTCTGTATGATTCTGCTTGCTTATGCAAAGATTTCCTGGGGCATGCATTTAATGCCTGTTCAGAAAAACGGAACTTCGGTAAGCTTTGTTTTTGACATTTCCAACAGTATGCTTGCAGAGGATGGTCCTGAAGGCAGCACCAGACTTGAAGCAGCCTCCGTTTATGCAAAAAAGCTTCTTTCTAAAATGAACGGCAATCCTGTTTCTGTAGTTCTTGCAAAAGGTGATGGAATGACCGCCGTTCCATTAACAGAAGATTATGTTATGATTGAATCTCTGCTGGAGGTTATTTCGCCTGCTCTTATGACAGTTCCTGGAAGTAGTATTGGAAAAGGAATCTTAAAAGCAAAGGAAAGCTTCCCGTCAAATTATTCTACGGCAGGCAGAATCTGGGTATTTACAGATGGTGAAGAAACAGACAGCCAGTTGAAAAATGCGCTTACAGAATGTATGACCTCCGGTATTCCGGTAACAATAATCGGCTTTGGTTCAGAAACAGAAACCGAGGTTCTTGCGGGCGACAAAAAAACATATGTTCATTCAGCGCTTCGTTCAGAAAAGCTTCTTAAGACAATTGATGATGTAAAAAAGAATCTCAGCTATTACAAAAATCAGGCTCCGGTTTCCTATATCAATTCTACGGAAAAGGGCTCCGGAATGGTGCTTTTAAGTCAGCTTAAGGATAATGAAAGTCAGATCATAACTTACGAAGCAAAACCTGTTCCCCGCTACAAGCTTTTCCTCCTGTTTGCAGTTTTGTTCTTTGCGTTCAACTATATCTTTACCGAGTTTGATTTTACAAAGATTTTTACAGATACAAAGCGCGAAAAATCTCCTAAGCAGAAAAAAGGGTCGAAAAAGCTTGCAGGTATAAGCCTTGTTTTTGTTATGCTATTTTTTACCAGCTGTTCTTCGCAAACCATATCCATAATGAAGGGAACTTATGCGTTTAAGCAGAAGCATTACAAGCATGCGGTTTCCTGTTATCTTACAGCAGTTCATAACACCGAAGAAAAAAAGGATGAAGCGTATTATTATTCTCTGTTCGATTTAGGAACAGCTTATTCTATGCTGGACGAAAAGGACGCAGCTATGGATAAGTTTGCAAGGATTTCGGAAGAAGCGCCTGCTTCTGTGCTTTATGCAACTTATTATAATTCCGGAGTGATTGCACATAAAAATGCTGATTATGATAAGGCACTTGAATATTTCAGGCGGGCCCTTGAGGTTGACAGCACACGCATTGAAGCAAAAATAAATATGGAGCTTTCCATCCATATGGCAGAGGAAAATGTTCAGCATAACGAAGCAAAATCTATTCCTGCGACAGAGCAGAAAACACCTGTTCCTGAAATGGAAAAATCTGTTTTTGACAGAGTAAAGGAAAACGATAAAAAACAGTGGAAAAACAGCGAGTCGGACAAGGGCCAGAATCTTGCTGATGATTACTAGGTTTGGGGGAGCAATGAAAAAAGCATTTTTATTTATCCTATTTCTCTGTGTTCCGGTGCTTTTGTTTGCACAGAAAAAAAACTCAAACATTCTCAAGAATCCTGATAATGAAGAAGTTCATATAATTCCAGAAGAAGGACAAAGCTTAATAACAAATACGACGATTAAGTTTCAGGCACTTATCCAGGATGTTCGCCCGGGACAGGTAGAAATAGAAGCACCTCAGGAAACAGAAGATGTTGTTTTTAAATCTCTCCGTCGAACAGAGGATTTTTCTGAACAGGGTGGAACAAGGGTTGAGCTAAGCTTGAGCTTTAAGAAAAGCGGTGTATACGAGCTTGAGCCGCTTAATGTTAAAGTAAAGGGAAAAACAAAAAAGCTTCCGTTTGAAAAGCTTACTATAAAACCAAATCCAATGGAGCTTTCTCCGAATCTTATTATAACCTTTAAGGGCGGAGGTACAGTTACTTCAAAGGATGGTGTAGAAAACACTGTAATAAAAAATGTAAGGACCGGCGACAAACTATATTTCCGGCTGAATCTTCAGTATGCGGTACAGCTTGTACAGTATAACTGGGAGCTTCCAAAGAACTCAATTTTTACAGAGCTTGAAAAGTACGACATCACAGAAATTAAAACCCGTGACAAGGTTTATTCCGAAGAGCTTATTCCTGTTGCAGATTTTGAATGGATTCCGCTCGTTGAAGGAAAAATGGAGTTCCCGCAGTTTAAGCTTACGGCTACATGCTACAACGGCATAAAGAATAATCTTGTGCCGCCAAAGTTTTATATAAATGTTTTACCGGCCAGACAAACTGCAGATAAAAGTGAAACAACCTATTTTGACGATGCGTTTACGGTTGAAGCTGTAGCCGAAGACAGTGCTTCTGAAATTGTAATAACTGCCGCAGAATGCCAGCGAATTGCAGATTTACGTTCAAGGGAGCGTCATTCATTATCCTTTGGTATTACAAAAGAACGGGCTGAATATGAAAAGAGCCTTAAGCTTCCATACGAAAAAAAGGAGTTCCCCGTAATTCTGCTTATACTCGCGATTGTTCTAGTTCTTGCAGCAACCTTCTTCCTTGTGGTGTTCATTTATAGAAAAATGCCGCTTTCTTATATTTTTATGGGCGTTATGGAAGTGTGCTCCATCATCTTTATGATTTTCTGTATTGTGCAAAGCTCGGCAAGATACGGAATAAGCAAGGGCTGTAAAATCTTTTCTATACCAGAAGTGAACGCAGAATCAAAATCGGAAATACCGGCAGGAAACAGAATCTCCATAACAGAAGAAACCGGAGACTGGATTTACGTTGAACTTGGCGAAAACGGCGGCTGGTGCAAAAAAGAGGATGTTATTGAAATAAGATAATGGGGGCGCATTATGGATATGAATGATATTTTGAATCAGTGGGATAAGCTTCAGGCAGATAAAGTAAAAAAACAGAAGGAAAGCGGCAAGAATACTGTTTCGCATAAAAAGGCTAATGCGCCGACTCCAGAAGAAAAAGCAGCCGCTGCGGAAAAAGATTTTGAAGCTAAAATAAAAAACGAAAACTCAAAGCAGATAAACCCTATGGAAATGTGGCTCAGACGATACGGAACTATAGATAAGGACAAGCTTGCAGAAGAAGCTGAAGAAATCAACAGGGAACAGGACAGAAGCTACCTTATAAGCATGAAGCCGGAAGCGCGGATTGATTTACATGGGCTTCATCTGGAAGAAGCGGAAGCCAGGCTCAACGATTTTATAACAATGTGTGTGCAGCGCGGGCTAAAAAAAGTGCTTATTATTCATGGAAAGGGAAATCATACGACAGGAACCGACCCGGTTTTAGGTCCAATGGTAAGGCGTTTTATTGAACGGGACAAACGCTGCGGTATGTCTGGTCACCCTAAAACCCGTCAGGAAGGCGGCAACGGTGCCACCTGGGTAATATTACGCTAATAGACTCTTTTTATACTTGTATTTATTGCATTTTCTTATTATTTTTTAACAGGTATGAGCGACTACTACAAAGATTTAGGCGTTGAAAAGACTGCAACTGAGGACGAGATTAAAAAAGCTTACCGAAGTATGGCCTTTAAGTATCATCCGGACAGAAATCCTGGAGATAAGGCTGCCGAGGAAAAGTTTAAGGCAATAAACTCTGCCTACGAAGTTCTCAGTGATCCAACTAAACGCAAGAATTACGACTTAACAGGTCAGGCAGATACATATACTCAAACAGGTGCAAATGGCTCTTATGGTCCGTTTGGCTATGGTTATGGTCGCGGCTCATACGGTTCTTACGGAAATCCTTTTGAAAGCGAAGAAACCTTCTGGGAATGGTTCAGCGGACAGAGCTCTGGTGGCAGTTATGGTACTGGCAACGGAAGCTACGGTTCAGGCAATTCTTCAGATGAAAATAACGGTCAGCAAAGAAGATATTACAGATACTGGGGCTTCAACAATTCTGATGAAGATTATAGCCAGGAAACAAAGAAGGATTATATTTCAAAGTTCTTTGTAAAGCTTTTACAGACAATTGTTGGAATTGTATTTTTCCGATACTCATTCTTTATCATTCCATTTGGTTTTATAATCTGCATCGCGGTAATTGGAAACGGCATAAAGGGCATGGTCAGCTCTTTGAACGGTATTAAACGACTGATAAAAATCGGTAAGAAATAAAAAGGAGATCTGTTATGAAAGATTTTATGAGCGAAGAAGAAAAAGAGTATCAGAAAACTCAGGCAGAAAGTAAAGAAGCTGCAAAGACTGTAAGCGAAATAACAGAAGAAGTAAAGCCTTTAATTGATTTCTCAAAGGTTGAAGATGGTTATGATTATGAGAAGAGAGCAAAGGAAGTAAAGGATTATTTAAGAAATCAAATGCAGATAAGGATGCTGGAGTTTGTAATTGGAATTGCTTTTCTTATACTCACAACAAAGACAGGTGTACTTGGTACATTTTTGTTTATGTATGCAATTTTTTACTTAATTCCGGATGGACTTATAAAGAGTATTGTATATATTCACCGCTACCGACATTATAAGGATTTTGTAGAAAGCAACGATTACAAGGTAAATGGCGGTTATGTTACGGTTGTAATGAGTGCAATCCGTAAAAAAGGCGTTTTCAATGCCGGTCGCAGCGAGAACAACGATTAAAAAAAATCTCCGGTCAAGCCGGAGATTTTTTTATCATATTTGAAGTAACAAAATTATATAGTTGCCAGATAGTACTTTTTCTTACCGCGGCGAACAATAATCACTTTTCCTTCAAGAGCCATTTCTTTTGTAATAGTAGCTTCAAGGCTGTTTACTACTTCACCGTTTATAGAAATTGCATTTCCTGTTACAAACTCGCGTGCTTCACGTTTACTTGAAGCAATTTTGTTATCAACAAGGAAATCAACAATATTAGAATCCTTTGTAAACTGGAAGGTTGGAACACCCTTCATGCCGGTAAGAATATCTTTTACTGCCAGACCTTTGAAGTCACCTGCGAAAAGCTTTTCACTTACCTGAACTGCATTGTCAGCTTCTTCCTTACCGTGAATATCCTTAATGATTTCGTAAGCAAGTTTTTTCTGAGCAATTCGTTTTTCAGGAGCAGCAAGATGTTCTGCATAAACAGCTTCAATCTCTTCTTTAGAAAGGAATGTAAATACCTTAAGATATTCCAGAACCTTAGAATCATCAGAGTTGATGAGGTACTGGTAAATTGCGTAAGGAGCAGTTTTATCTTTATCAATCCAGAGAGCATTTCCTTCTGACTTACCAAACTTCTTTCCTGTAGCATCAAGAATGAGAGGCATTGTAAAGGCGTATGCCTGTCCGTCCAGCATCTTTTTAATAAGGTCTACACCAGTTGTTATGTTTCCCCACTGGTCAGAGCCTGCAACCTGCATAAGACAATTGTGCTCCTGGAAGAGGTGAACAAAGTCAAAGCCCTGCAAAAGCATGTAAGAGAACTCTGCGTAGGTAATACCTGTTTCAAGTCGGCGGCGGATAATATCCTTGTCGAGCATGTAGTTTAAGCTTACATATTTACCGATGTCGCGCAGGGTGTCCAAAAAGCTCTTACCCTTCCACCAGTCGTAGTTGTCTACCAGTTCTGCAGAAGGAACAAGACGCTGAACCTGTGCTCTAATACCTTCAATATTTTTGTTTACTGCTTCTTCAGAAATAATTTCGCGTTCTGCTGTTGGGCGAGGGTCACCAATACGACCTGTTGCTCCACCGCACAAAAGAATTGGATGATGACCAGCATTAGCCAGTCGTTTTGCCATACAGAGTGATGAATAGTGGCCGATATGAAGAGAGTCAGCTGTAGGGTCAGTTCCCCAATAGAATGCAAAAGGCTTGCCGTCAAGAACTTTCTGCAGGTCAGCTTCTTCGCCTGCAACATCTTTAATAAGTCCACGCCATTTAAGGTCTTCAAACAAAGTCATTTTTCAATATCTCCTAAAATTGAATATAAAAAATTATATAAAAAAAGCCTCCCGTAAATGCGGAAGGCTGTAATTACCATTATCAAAAAAACACAAAATTATTGTGCATTGTTTCCGCAGACAGAGAGAAAATTATAGCTATAATAAAGGTAAGCCAACGTTGAGGAATTAATTTTCTGTGCCCAGCGGATAATATGTTCCATACTCGCAAACTCTAACAGAATATGATTGTTGTGTCAATGCAGCTGGATAATTATAAAAAGTGAATGATTATAAGCTGCGATTTTATTTTTGACGGAAAATGATTCTTCCCTTGTTTAAATCATAGGGAGAAAGGGCAACCTTTACATTGTCGCCTGGAACGATTCTAATATAATGCTTGCGCATTTTTCCAGAAAGATGTGCCATAATCATATGACCATTTGGTAATTCTACGCGAAATGTTGTGTTCGGTAGAGCCTCTTTTACAACTCCTTCAACTTCAATAGCTTCTTCTTTTGCCATAAGTACCCTTTAAAATAAAAAAATTAAAAAATGCAAAAAAGTATTTGTGTTTTTCGTATTTTGCATTTATATTAGTATATATTAAACATTTGACCTTGACAACAGAGCAAAAAAAAACGTTTTGGTAAAAAGGGCGGGGGAATTAATTTATGGAAAAATCTTTTATTGAAGAAATGAAAAAAGAGCTGACAGCTCAGAAGAAGGCTATATTGGAGTCCCTTGAAGGACAGAGTGATGAAATGCGTGGTCTTGTAAAGACTGTTGAATCTGGAGATGAGGCTGACGTTGCTTCTGATGCAATTGACAGAACTCTTCTTACAGCTCTTGGAACACAGTATGCAAAAAAGCTTCTTGCAATAGAAAATGCTTTGGACAGAATTCATCAGGGAAAATACGGTTTATGTATGAAATGCGGAAAGGAGATTCCAAAGGACAGACTCCGTGTTATTCCGTTTGCTCCAATGTGCATTAACTGTACAAATGAAGAAGAGAGAAGAAACCGCTAGTTAAAGTGGAATATGAATAAATTGGCCGGTAACAGGGTACGTAAGCTCCTTGTAGCCGGCTTTTTTTGCGGCCTCGGATGCTAAGTCCCAGGCGCAGTCAATCTTATCTGTAAAGTGTGCGTCTGAGTTTATGCAAACCGGCACACCCTCATTCTTAAAATATTCAAGAAATTGTTGTGAAGGATACGGATCCTTCAGAATGCCGCGGGCTATAGCACCTGTATTTATTTCTGCAACAACTCCGGCTTTTGCGGCGCTCTTTGCAGTGAGCTTAAGCTGCTCCTTGTACCAGCTTTCATTATCATCAAAAAAATGAAGGACAGGATTTGTCTTTTTAATAAGATCTGCGTGACCCAATATTTCAAAGTTGCCGCGTTCAAGCATCTTACGTTCGGCTTCGAAATATTCACAGACGGCAGCCTTATAATCAACCTTGCCGTTCTTATCGCTATAAAGCTCAACCAAACTCTTTTGAACACTTTCCGGATCAAAATCTACAGTGTAAAAGCCCTTCTGGTTTGTAACAAAATGTACGGAACCAATAAGATAATCTGGAGAAAACTGTGCAAAAGCTGCTTTATCTGGAACTGCGTTTCCAATTTTTTTTGATGCTGTATTGTCTTCTAAAAAATCTGCTTCAAAGCCAAGAAGGATTTTTATCTGAGGTTCATATTTTTCTTTAAGCCGGAGAATCTCTTGAACATAGGCGGTAAGATTTTCCGGGAGAATGTGCCAGCTCTTTTCCGGGGCGTAAAAATTCGGGTTCAAAGGATGAATTGAATGACCGGAAAAGCCGAGAATTGTAAAGCCTTTTTCAATTGCTGCCAGAACCATTTCTTCAGCGGGAAACCTGCCGTCGCAAAAGGTGCTGTGAGTATGAAGATTAATTTTCTGCATTAAAACTCTGCCTTAAGAACTGAAAGACATTTGTTCACAAGCTGTGCAGGCTTCAGAGGCTTAATAAGATAGTTTCTGGCGCCGGCTGTAAGTACCTTTACCATAAACTCCTTCTGAGGACTCTGGCTGTATACAACAACAGGTGGTGCATCGTAACGGTTTTTCATCTGCTGCAAAACAGAGAAGCCTGAACCGTCAGAAACAAGAATGTCCAGAAGCACTAAATCAAAGGTGCCGCTTTCATAATCAGTAAGGAACTTGTTACCTGAATTAAAGGCAGTACACTTTGCGCCCATTGCTTCAAAGCTTGTTTTTTCATAAGCAAGACTCTGCAGGTCGCTGTCTATAAGTGCAATATGAACGACAGTTCCATCACTCTTAGAGGCACTGTTTTCCTTGCCGTTATCTGAATAAAAGCGGGTTTCTACAGAGCTTGTGTCAATTTCAAATTCACCGGAAGGCATAAGGATTCGGTCTGCAAGCACATCAAAGACATCTGTAGAGAACGAGGTGTCCATAAGGGAATTGAGAAGCTTATGCAGATTATCAGAAACTTCAATGCCGTCGTAGGTTTTGTGTCCTTCAATAAGGTCCAGAACAAAAGAACTGAGCGAAAGAATCTTTACGTTTTTGTTGTGGACTTTTGGACAAGCCAGAACATTATCGATAAGGAACTCCAGATTATAACCGTCTACAAACGAAAGAGAAAGGTTTGTAAGCATTATGATTACCTTTGGAGAATCCATCTGCTCCTGTTCAATCATTTCTGTAAGCTTGTACTGCAGAAGCGCAATTTTTTCTCTGTTCATGCCGAGCGCAAGCTCAATAAATACAATATTGTTGTTTCGGTGAATATCCAGAACACAAGGAGTCATATCAATTGAAAGCGGAATCTGGAGCTTTTTACCGATTGCTTCAAAGAAAATATCGAACTGAATAGGTTTTGGGAAATATCGAATTACACCGTATTTTGCTAAGGATGCAATGCTTGCCTTGCTCATATCTGGACCAGTTACAATAACCGGAATAGAAGCAGTGTTTGCATCGGTAATCTTTTTTTCAAGGAACTCCATTTCTTCTTCATGGTCTTCGTTCATATCCAGGATTACAAGATTTGGAAGAATATTTATGAGTTTAGTATAAGAATCCCTGTTTTCCTGAGAGAGTATAACTTCCAGCTGGTCGTCTGCAAGCTTCTGCTTTAAAAAATCTCTGAAGAGTTGGTGAGAATCGATAATGAGAACCTTTTTCATAACAAATATTATAATCCATATAGGTAAAAAATACTAGCAAAAAGGTTTTATGAGATATAGAATAATAACAGGATATTTTTTCTTCTATAAAATAAGGGAGTAAAGGAGCAATATGGCAGACAGACCACTTCCACCCTGGGCAGAAGAGCTTCCAGAAGGTGCATTTATTTCTTATGAGCCGACTTATAAAGTAGGTGAGTATTTTTCTCGTTTTCACAAAGCAAGCTTTACTCCTGCAGATTTTGCAGAGATGGGTTATTATTTCTACGATCCGACAGAGCATGGCTTTGAGGCAGGGCGGGAATATCCACTTTTTATTTTTCTGCATGGAACTTCAAATACACTTTTCGGCGATGTCTGCATCAATTATGCGGGTGCGGAGTTTTATTCAAAAGAAGAATACCAGAAGACTCTTGGCGGAGCTTATCTGCTGCTGCCACTTGCAAATGAGTATAAAGACCAGGATGGATTTTGCAGAGGCAGCTGGAACGAAGGCTATGTAAAGCCGGTATATGAGCTTATCTGCCATTTTATTGAGACAGTTGCTGCAAAAAACGGTGGTGTCAGCAAAAAGGTAATTCTTGGCAACTCCAGCGGCGCAACAATGTGTTTCCTTATGGTAAATGCATACACAGACTTTTTTAATGCACTTATCCCAATCGGCTCCGGCTCAATTCCCGACGATAAAACCCTGGAACGTTATGAAGCAAATGATGTACACTTTTTCCTCGCCATAGGAAAACGCGATGAGTTTAACAGTTATGAAGATTTGATTGTTCCGAGACTGCCTCGGCTTAAGCGCATGAAGCACTGCTTTATTTTTACACCTGAATGGGTTTATAACGGAGATCATGGTGTAGCTTCTATAAACAATGGGATAGAAATGGGACAGCATTGTTTAATAAATCCAATGCATTGTAATCTTATGTTTGACGATGGAACTCCAATGGAACCGAGTCTTCCAAAGGGTATAGTTGGCTGGCTTGCACAAATGCTGCAGGAGTAATGGAGGTTGATAATGGATAAGATGATTGAAGCTTTGCAGAAAATTATTGATGATTCTAACAATATCGTTTTTTTTGGTGGAGCAGGAGTTTCTACAGAATCGGGAATTCCAGATTTTCGAAGCACAGATGGACTTTATAACAAAGAGTGGGATTATCCTCCAGAAGAGATTTTAAGCAGAGACTTTTTCTTCAGGGACACACCCGAGTTTTTCAGATTTTACAGGGCAAAGCTTTTGCCTGTTGGAATAAAACCGAACAAGGCTCATCTTAAGTTGGCAGAGCTCGAAGCGGCTGGAAAGCTTAAGGCAATAGTTACTCAGAATATTGATGGCCTTCATCAGCTTGCAGGCAGCAAGGTTGTGTACGAGCTTCACGGAAGTACACTGCGAAATTACTGCTTAAAGTGCCACGCTTTTTACGATGAAAACTTTATTAAGGAAAGCGAAAACTCTGAGAATAAGCTGCCAATCTGTACAAAATGTGGTGGACTTGTAAAGCCGGATGTTGTTCTTTATCAGGAAGGCCTTGATGATGATACAGTTGAAGGTGCTATTACTGCAATTTCGAATGCAGACACCCTCATCATCGGCGGCACCTCGCTCAATGTTTATCCTGCAGCTGGTTTTATCCGCTATTTTAAGGGAAAGCATCTTGTTATGTTAAATAAATCTTCAACAGCTCAGGATATGTACTGCGAGCTTGTTATTCACGAGCCGATTGGAAAGGTGCTCGATCAGATTAAGGTTCGATAGTTTTACTGCGGAAAAAGTTTTAATTGGAGAAAAGCTTTGAGTTACTTTTTAATCGGGATCTGTTCTGTCGTCATCATCATCTTACTTGCCTGTATTCTGCGGTACAACGAAAAGCGGAAATATGCTGCATTGAAAAAAGAGCGCGAAAAGAACCTTCAGCCGGTAAAATGCCCGGTTTGCGGCTCGGAGCTTTTTGTGGGCGAGCAGCTTATTTCCAAGGTTTACCGCCCTATGAAGGTGCCGGACCAGCTTATGACAATTTCCGGCTGCCCGCATTGCTATCCTGCCTGTGAGCCAGGGGTGAGCAGAACCTGCCCTGTATGTCATCAGCGGCTTTCGGCAGACCAGATTCTTACAGCCCGGTTGTTTAATAAGCAGCTTGGAAAAAAGCATGTGCATATAGTGGGGTGCAGTAACTGTCATAAGCCTAGAAGTGAATAGGATATTGATAAAATCAGATATTGACAAAAGCAGTTGTAATCGGTAAAACTGAATTGTACGGCAAAGAGGTCGTAGATACTATTCTTGGTGCGGGATTCCGCACAGGGATGATGTCTACGACCTCTTTTTTTGTCAGGAGGTTTGTATGTGTGGTTTCGTGGGTTGTTTTGACTTGAATAGTGGTAGTGCACCGATTGCTGAGGGATTGAAGGAAGAATTGAGGGCACAGGTGCTGGAGATGAGCAAGAAAATCAGGCACCGTGGACCGGATTGGAGCGGTGTTTATACGGGTAATAATGCTATTCTGAGCCATGAACGACTTTCTATTGTCGATCCGCTTAGTGGTAAGCAGCCGCTCGTAAGTGATGATGAAAAAATCATTCTGGCAGCAAACGGCGAAATCTACAATCACAAGGAAATCAGAGCTCAGTTTGAAGGAAAATACAAGTTCCGTACTGGTAGTGACTGTGAGGTCATCATCCCTCTATATAAAAAATACCGCGACACACTTTCTGCAGACGGAAAGAGTGCTGATTTTACTGCAATGATAGAGGAGCTTTCCGGTATCTTTGCTTTTGCACTTTATGATAGTGAACGCGACTGTTATCTTATTGCCCGCGATGAAATTGGAGTAATTCCACTGTATCAGGGCTGGGATAAAGCTGGTCGTTTTTATGTTGCAAGCGAGCTTAAGGCTCTTGAAGGCGACTGCCAGACAATAGAAGAGTTTCCGAACGGCTGTTATTTCTATTCCGGCGATGAAAAACCTGTCCGCTGGTACAAACGTCCTTGGGAAGCTTATGATGCAGTAAAGACAGCTCCTCGTGCAACAGACGAAAAGGGTGAAATTATTAATCCGAGTGTAATAGAAAAGGTTCGCAACGGACTGGAAGCAGCTGTAAAGGCTCAGCTTATGAGCGATGTTCCTTACGGTGTTCTTTTGAGCGGTGGTCTGGATAGTTCAATTATTGCGGCTGTTACACAGAAATATTCTAAAAAACGAGTCGAAACAGACAGTAAGGAAAGTGCGTGGTGGCCACAGCTCCATAGCTTTGCAGTCGGATTGGAAGGTTCTCCAGACCTCATCGCCGCTAAAAAAGCAGCTGATTATATTGGTACAGTTCATCACGAGGTACATTTTACAATTCAGGAAGCTTTGGATGCACTTCCGGACGTTATTTATCATATTGAAACGTACGATATCACTACGGTCCGCGCAAGTACACCAATGTATCTTTTGGCACGTGTAATTAAATCTATGGGAATTAAGATGGTTTTGAGTGGAGAAGGCAGTGATGAGCTTTTCGGCGGTTATCTGTATTTCCACAAGGCACCGAATGCGCAGGAGTTCCATGAGGAACTTGTAAGAAAAATGAGCAAGCTTCATCTTTATGACTGTCTGCGCGCAAATAAATCGCTTATGGCGTGGGGTGTAGAAGGCCGTGTTCCGTTCCTTGATAAGGATTTTATAGATATTGCTATGGGCTTGAACCCTAACGACAAAATGAACATTAAGCTTCCGGACGGCAAACAGCGCATGGAAAAATGGATTCTGCGTAAAGCTTTTGAGGATCTTCTTCCGGAAAGCATTTGCTGGAGACAGAAAGAGCAGTTCAGTGATGGTGTAGGCTACAGCTGGATAGATACTCTTAAGAAAATGACTGAAGAAAAAGTAAGTGATGCAGAGTTTGCTCGCCGTGAAAACCGCTTCCCTGTAAATCCTCCAAAAACAAAAGAGGAATATTACTATCGCGAAATCTACAGCCGTCTTTTCCCAAGCGACAGTGCTGCCCGCTGTGTTCCACACGAAGCTGGAGTTGCCTGCAGTACAGCAAAAGCCTTGGAATGGGATGCTGCCTGGAAAAACATGGATGAACCGAGCGGTAGAGCCATTGGCGGCGTACACAACGATGCTTATAAGGCAAAATAAACGTTGAAAAGTCGGAAAAACTCAAAAAACTCGCAAGATACATTTATTTTGACTATTGCTTATTTCTGTTTTACAATTAAATATTAGCATAAAAAGGGAATACTCGGAATTGTGATTCACAAAATAGGAGATTGTCATGAAAAGTAAATTGAAGATAATTCTATTTATTTTCATTAGTTCTTTGTTCTTTTCCTGTTCATTCCTTTCTCAATTGCAAAAAGACTCTCGTAAAGGCGTTGTGTACATACAGTTGCCGGGATCTGGGTCTGAAGCGTTGGAAAGAAGTGTAGGGGTGGCTGAACAAAAGCTGAGGGCAAAGCCAAGTTTTCTTATATACAATATCACTATAAAAGATGGTGAAGAGGTTATTGAGGAAAAAGAAGCAGATGGTGGTACAAAAGTAGAACTATATCTTGAAGCTGGAAATTATGTACTTGATGTAGTTGCTTTTGATACAGATGATAAAGATAAAAAATATCCTCTTTACAAAGGTACAGTTGATATTATGGTAAAAGCCCAAACGATTACCACTGTATCCTTGATAATGAAAAGAATAATCCATGCAGATTTTGATAAGGGACCTAAGGGCGCCTATAACTGGGATCATTTATCTCAAAAATACATTTGGGATGGAAAAGTTTTTGATTATTGCGAAGGCTTTGACAAGGTAATTAAGAAAGGCGACTGTGCAACTGTTACTTTAAAAGGTAAAGCAAACACAGATTTTAAAGGTCTTTTCTATGGTGCCTTTGGAAAAGATAATTATGGCTATGCAAGCGAGATAGCTGTTGAATCTAAACAGGTTGAGTTTAAGGCTGGCGAGGATGTTGAGATATCCTTTGATTTGATTGCAGAAATGGAAACAAAAAGCAAGGATGATCTGTTATTCTGCCTGTACTATAGCTCAGAAGATTTAAATGATTCAATGTCCTTTAATGAAATGTCAATCGATTTCAACTTTGAGCCTGTTTTCACAGTTGTAAATCCTGTAACAATTTCTGTAGTTTTACCAGAATATACAAAAGATAATGTTTCAATTTCTAAAGCTGATGTAGACGGTGGCTATAAGTTTACCTGTGTAGAAGACGAGCTTACTAATAAGAATATTAAGCTTGCTTCTTATAGCTGGGTTTTGTCACTGGCAGGCGAAGAAAAATCTGTTTCTACAGAAAACACCTTTGTACTTACAAATAAGGCTTTGGAAGATTATGAAAACGGTGTTTATTCATTGAGTATTGTTGCTTATGATGAGAATGGCAGAATGTATGCGGCAACAGCATCTGTTACAGTAAGCAATTCAAATAAAAAGCCTGTTGAAAATGTAAAAGAAGGCTTAGATATTGAAGTATTCTTCCCTGGTTATCTGACAGGTGAGCTTGAAATAAAAGAAGGCGAGCAGACAGAAAACGGTATTACCTTTACCTGTGATGCTCAAAAGCTTACATCAAGGGGAATAAGACTTACTTCCTATAGCTGGGTAATTTCTGATGTAACTTCAGAAAAGAAGGTTTCTTCTGGCAATTCATATGCTTTCACAAAAGAAGAGGCTGCTAAGCTTGCAAACGGTATATATTCCTTGAGTCTTACAGCTTTTGATTCTGATGGAAAAATGTATGCAGCTGTTGCTTATATCAAAGTTTCAAATGCAAACGGAGCATTAGTTCAGGATGTTCAGGAGGGGCATACAATCAGTGTAAAACTTCCTGAATATACTGCTGGCATCGTTAAGATTTCTGAAACTACGACAGATTCCGGTGTTTTGTACACAATTAAAGACGGAGACGGTAAAGAAATAAGTAATATAGACTTCTGTATCTGGTCTTTGGATGACGAAACGGTTTCTACAAAAGCCAGCTATGAGCTTACAACAGCAAAGAAAGAAAGTCTTGGAAGCGGAACATATGCGCTTTCTGTATTTATAAAGACAAAGAACGGTGTCTATGCAAGTGACACATTATATATATCAAAGTAAATTGATGGAGAAGAACAAATGAAAAAATTAGTAAGAATTACAGCATTTTTATTTTTGTTAGCAGGATTGTTTTCTTGTAAAAACAGCGCAGATTTAATTGAGAAAGCTGAAGAATCGGAAGGTTTTGTAACAGTAAGCATTCCGAATGTCAGCTTTGGAAGGGAAGCTTTTGTTCCTGATACAAGTGCTTACGAAGATTATTCTTTTGTTTTGAGCGGTAGTTATGGTAGCGAGCCTCAGAAGGTTATAAAAGAATGGGGCAATTACAAATCCATGACAGGCTCAGAGTTTATTCTCAGAACAGGAGTCTGGTCTTTTACGCTTACTGCAAACAAGGTTACTCAGAAGGCTGGTTCTAATACTGAGTATATTACTCCTGTTCTTTCCGGATCAGTAAGAAAAGATTTAAAAGACAACACTGAAACTCTTACTTTTAATCTTAATCAGGTAGAGGATTGTGAGCTTGACGGTTATTACAGCATAACCTTAGATTTCCCTAAGAGCGATTTCTGGAAGATTTCTGCCTTTATTCTGGACCCAAAAACAAACGAAACTCTTGAGTATAATCCAAACATTACAAAAACTTCGGATTCAGTTACTCTTTCTGGCGAAGTTCCTGCCGGTAACTACAAAATGAACGTAAAGTTTGTTTATCAATCTCCAAATCACACTTTTGCAAGTCCAACAAAGATTCCGGTATTCTTTGTAGTTGCTTCTGACTGTACAACTTCTGGTTCAACAAAAGTAACCTTCAGCCAGCTTAATATGCAGGTTCCAATTTATTACGCAGGCAGTGATTCAGAATATACACTCCCTGATTCAGCTCCTAAATCATTCTCTCCAAAGAGTAGTATTACTTTACCGACAGTATCACGCAGTGGTTATACATTTGGCGGCTGGTATACAACTTCTGATTTTAGTGCCGGTACAAAAATTGAAAAGACACCTGTTGTTGCAAATGATTCAGATATAGAAGCTTTGCAGGAGCTTGTACTTTATCCTAAGTGGAGAAAAACTTCTTCAACACAATATAGTATAGTTCCTGAAGACGGAACAAAAAACAAAGGTTTCACATTTGCTATTTCTGAAGAAGCTATAGCAGCTGCAAAAACTCTTAAGCCTAATTTTGAATTCTGGATTAGAAATACAGAAACTGGAGAAAGATACCAGAACTGGTTCCAGTATGACGATGTTGCATCATACGACTACAAATATAACTTCCCATTTGTTGAAGCAGGAACAGAATATGAAGTTTGGATTGCTGTAAATGGAAGCAATACAGATGAACTTTCTATAACTCCAACAACTGGTTTGGGTGAAAAATATATAAATGGTGGCAGACCTGCATTTACTATTAATGATGATGGAATTGTTCATGGTGAAAATGTTCCAACACTTGAAGACAAGCTTTATGAATCAAGGAAGTATGAGTTCCAGGTTTGGGCGGCTCAAATGAGTGATTATCTTGATGGTGTATATGACATACAGGATGTTCCTAATGGTATTGTAGATGTAGATTTGAGCAGCATTTTGAAACAATTCAAGCTTTACGGCAAAGAATTTGTTTTCCATCCATACTGCTGGTTCTCATATAATGGTTACAGATATCAGATGATGTTTGGTGATCGAGAATTCATCTGTGGTAATGAAATTCAGAATTATATAAGCAATAGTTCATCAGATATTTCTTATATTACAGCAAATGCTACAGACCGTGGTATTGAATTTAAGACAACTGTTCTTAAGGGAACAACAATTACATTCAATATCACAGAAAAGAGTTCTGGTATTACAGCGGTAAGAGAATGGACTAAAAAAGATGACTGGAACGCTTGTACTGTTGTATATCCATTCGTAACAGCTGGTAAACAATACGAGTTTGAAACAAGTGTTACCCAGACAGATCATACTCTATATAAGGCCGACTTCAAGGTAACTGCTGTGGGCGGTCTTGGTGAATACAAGATTGAAAATAAAGATGAGTATGATGTTGAACTTGCAGATGTTGTTAATGATAAGAATGAAGTTGTAGACAGAGTAATTCAGTTTACAAAGACTCCGGTATTTACAAAGAATGATAATGTAAATATTGCAGACCGGGCTGTAGAATACACTATCAATAAAGTTAAAGATGATGAATATGGTGAATGGATGTGGGGACAGATAAGCTGGTATAGTTTAACCACAAGTGAATATCAGGGCAAGACAACACTTTTCAGTGATAATGACGGAATTGATAAGTGGAGAACTCGCGATTCATTTGAGCTTAATCTGAACGGTTACAAATACAGACTTTTTGCTCAGACATATATACAGGTTGCCGGCTATACAGATAACGGTCAGACTACTTTCCATATGAACGACAAAAAAGAAAAAGTTGGCAGCTGGGGCGGCAGTGTTACAAAGGCTTATGTTATTTTTGGTGATTTTGATGATATAAATTACTCAAAATTAACCAGTTTACCTGGTGACAAAATTACATTGACTATAGTCGATGCAAAAGGAACTGCAACTCCTGTAGAATGTTATGGAAAAGTTGTTGATTACGGTACTTCAATTAGTGAACCGTCAACTACACCTTCTTATACAGGCGGAATCTCTGTATTCAACAACTGGGAAGACATAAATCACAATAAAGTAACGTTCCCACGCAATGTAACACCTGAGAAATGGGATAATACCATTTGTGTTATAAAAGATGGTGAAGACGAAGTAAACTATATTGATTTCTTATTACCAAATATTACTGCAACTTATACCGCAACCTTGATGGACGGTGATAAGGAAATTGGTACAGAAAAGTTTGTTGTTACACGAGAAAATGGCGGTAAAGAACTTACAACAAAGCCTGAAATTACTGGCAAAACTTTTATAGGCTGGTATTTAGATACGGCTTGTACAGAACTATTCAAATCAGATAAATATGAAGATGTAACTGTTTACGCTGGTTGGAGCAATGATGCAGACTTGGTACTCTATCAGTCAAAAGATACTGATGGTGATGAAATAGATATAGCAGCAGGTTATGACAATTATATAGAACTGAGTTCTCCTGTACCAGCTGGTTCTGGATATACTAAGCTTTATGCAGAGTTGAAATGGGAATCTACTGACGGTTATCAGGCTTCGGTAATTTTAATGAGTGGTGATGGCACCGAAATGAAACAGGCATCTGACACAATTTATTTTGACAATAAATATTCTACTGTTTCTGGTGATTGTCTTGCCGGTGCAAAATATCCGGAATATAATGCTACTACAGGCTCTTATGATGATGCAGACTGCGTTGATACAGCTACAAAAATCCAGTTCTATATACAAGATTCTACATGGCAGCCAATAGCAGGAAAGGTATATGTAAAGAAGATTTGGCTTTCTGCTGAATAATTATACTCCACAAGAGGATTTATGTTTGATTTTAAGTATTACACACCAACTAAGGTTCTGTTTGGAAAAAATACAGAAGAAAAGGTAGCAGAACTCATTAAAGAGTTTGGTGGCAAAAAGGTACTTATTCATTATGGTGGAGGCAGCGTTATTCGTTCGGGGCTTATGCAGCGGGTGACAGATCAGCTGGATAAGGCTGGAATCCCATATATTAAATTGGGTGGCGCTGTTCCAAATCCTCATTTAAGTCTTGTTTACGAAGGAATTGAGCTTTGTAAAAAAGAAGGCATTGATTTCCTGCTGGCAGTTGGCGGCGGTAGTGCAATAGATTCTGCAAAGGCTATCGGCTACGGTGTTATGAACGACGGCGATGTCTGGAATTTTTATGATTACAAACGCGAGGTAAAAGGATGCATGCCGCTTGGTGTAATTCTAACTCTTGCGGCAACCGGCAGCGAAATGAGCGATTCTTCTGTAATCACAAAGGAAGAAGGACTTGTTAAGCGCGGTTATTCAAGTGATTTTGGTCGTCCAAAATTTGCAATTCTTAATCCGGAGCTTACAATGACTCTGCCAGATTATCAAACTGCATGCGGCTGTACAGATATTATGATGCATACAATGGAACGCTATTTTACAAATGGCGGAAACATGGAAATTACAGATTCTATGGCAGAAGCACTTTTGCGTACCGTAAAGGAAAATGCAAAGATTCTGGCAAAGGATCCTAAGAATTATGATGCACGCGCAGAGGTTATGTGGGCAGGAAGTCTTTCTCATAACGGACTTACAGGCTGCGGAAACGATGGCGGCGACTGGATGACTCATAAGCTGGAGCACGAGCTTGGTGGTCTTTACGATGTTGCTCACGGAGCTGGTCTTGCTGCAATCTGGGGAAGCTGGGCACGCTATGTTTATAAGAATTGTCTGCCACGCTTTAAGCGCTATGCAATTAATGTAATGGGTGTTCCTGCAGTTGGTACAGATGAAGAAATTGCTCTCAAGGGAATTGAAGCAATGGAAGATTTCTACCGCGAAATAAAAATGCCTACAAATCTTCGTGAGCTTGGAGTAAAGGCAACAGACGAAGACCTTAAGCTTATGGCTCACAAATGCGCTGTAGGCGTAAACGGTGGTAAGGGCTCTGCAAGATTCCTTCGCGAAGAAGATATGCTTGAAATCTTTAGAATGAGCCGCTAGCCATTATCTCTTTGATTTTTGCTGTTAGGAGATTAGCTGCTTTTTCGTGAGTTTTTTCCGAAGGATGCCAATCCGCAGCAATTCCGTCAGCAAAGCTTTGATTAGCAAACTTCAAATCACAAATCCTTGTGTCGCCGGTAAGGGAGGAATATTCTGTTACAGCCTCCTTCACCGCGGCACACAAATCCTGTCCCATCATACCAAGTGAACAAATAATATATGCCTTTTCATTTTTTGTACGAATATCCTTAAGGAACTCAACATACGCATCCTTGTATTCTGCAATTTTGGCGGTATCCTTTTTTGTATAACTTGAATCGTTTGTTCCAAGGTTTACAACGACAATATCGGGAACAAAAGAATTAAAATCCCAGCGGACAACCTTCGGATCTACACCGTCTATAGTTGACCAGCTTACTGCAAGCCTGTCGTAATAACGTGGCAACTGAGAATTAGCCTGCTTTTTACCGTCCCCTGAATAACCGGAAATAATTCCCCAGCCACTTATACTAACCATAGAATAATCTGCATCTAAATTTGCAGCGGTTTTATAGGCATAAGTTTTGGAACTGTCTTCTGTAGAAGTCTTAAAGTGATGGTTCCGGTCAAGATCATCTACTCCATAGCCGCACGTAATCGAATCTCCAATAAACTCAAGCTTCAGCTTCCGCTCTTCGGCAGGATAAATCACACCATCTTTATCTGTTGTTATTTTAGAAATTGCTGCCAGCGAGCTTGTTGCTTCAGATACTTTAATCACGCGCACAAGTGCTTCCTCAGCTTGAGTGTTGTCAAAAACGGTGAAGGTCTGAGAGGACGACAAAATCATTTCATCAAGCTTGCGTTCACCATCAACAAAAACAACAATTCGCGCAGCAGAACCATTATCTACAGGCATATTTGCTTTATTGTCGCCCGCAATCGTAATATCCAGATGCTTTGCCTTTACCTTAAACTCTGCGCCGGTACAGGAATAGCCCATCAGAAGCATATCATCAAAAAAAAGTGCGCGGCCTAACGGTTTAACGTGTTCAGTGTCAGGAATAAAATCTATTGAATCCTTGTTAGCAGGTGCGTAACCGTACAGGCAGCCCAACAAAAGAAGGTTGGCAGTAAAAACAGTAAATAATTTCTTTATCATAAGTTGATTATAATTGCTGGTTTTAAGAATGTCGAGAAGCGGTAAGTGAAGAAAAATCTTAAATCTTATGGATAAAAGTATTGCATTTACGATATAATAAATATTTAGTTTGATGTTCAAACGGGAAAATATAAATATTTATTTCGGAGAATAAAATGTTTGGTAGAAAAAAAGATGCTGGTGAAGGAAAGAAAAAGAAGGGTTGTCTCAGACGATTATTCGGTATGGTTTTTGGAGCTGTAGCCGTTGTCGTTGTCCTTGCTTTCCTTCTTGATGATGGTACAGATTATATTTCTGACGAGGAACAGAGTATTGCAGATTCTGAAGAAGATGCAATGCTTGATGATTTGATTGATTTGTTCTTTGACTGGTACGGCTTTATTCCTGAAGATGATGATTCGTATAACTTTATGGATAACAGTGCTTATGCGGATTATGATTATGATGATTACTACGATAACTATGATGATTATTATGGTTATGGTTATGGATACGGCGATGATTATGATGATTACGACTATAGTAATTGGTACGGCGAAGGGTATTATGATGATTATGATAGCTATGGCTACGATGATGATTCTGATTATGGTTATAGTGATTACTATGGTTATGATTCTAACCAGAATACAACAACAGAACAAAAGCCTAAACCATCAACTGAGCAGAGCACAAAGCCAAAAACAGAAAAAAAGAAAAATACAGAACCTGCAAGTCAGCGACGTGAAAAGTTTATAAAATGTGCCGAGTACTATATGGGTGCACCTTATAAACCAGGCGGAAACAGCCGTGCAGGAATTGACTGCTCTGGTTTAGTATATCAGGCAGCAATAGATGCGGGCTTAGGAACTCTTCCTCGTAGAGCAAAAGATATGTACAGCATTGCAAGCAGTATAAAAAAAGAACAGGCAGAAAGAGGCGATTTGGTTTTCTTTAAAGATGGTTCAAGCGTTTCGCATGTTGCAATTTATATTGGAGACAATATGCTGTTGCATTCTATTAGTGATGGCTCAAAAACTGGTGTAGTAACTTCAAAGCTTACAAACAAATACTGGAAAGAGCATTACTACGGAATGGGCAGAATTATTTCGGATTAAAAATGAAACACGAAGAACTAGTCGCTTTTTTAATCAGGGCAAAACAGAAAACTTATGCAGGACACGGTGCAGAAATTGAACCGAGTCGTCCTGCTTCTCACGATTTACGCTATGAAGAAAAAACAGCGGCTGGGAATCTGCTTTATATAGATACCTTTCTTGGCGGAACAAAGTTTGCTGGTGAAGAAGCTGTCTGGATTAACGGTATTCCAATCTGGTCAATGAATTATTACGGTCGTGTTACCGGAGAGCCTTTTTCCGGAGACTTTCTGAAGGCAGCTTTGTTTGAGGTTCCGGTAGAAAAACCGTTCCGTGGTCCGAATCTTTTTTCTCAGGATGAGTACACTTATCATTGTAAGAGTGATGGTGATTTTGAATGGTTCCAGGGCTACGAAGACATTTGCTACAAAGATAAAAAAATCTACGAGCTTTATTTCCACGGTGGAATAATACTTTAATATTCTATTTCCAATTCTTTTACAGTAATTTCAACATCAGCCCGCTGATTTTTAACAGCAATCTGGAAATCATCCTCATAAATAACTTCGCCGGGAAGCTCTGTGCACTGAGACATATAAAGCTTAAGTCCATACTTTTTTGCCATTGAACGGTAAAAAGTCATCTGGCGGTAAATGTCATTTCCTTGAGGAGTATCTTTAAACCAGGTAATTGCCTTGTCTGGGTTTCCCTTATCATAAAAAGGTGGAACCGGGAGAACCTTTTCAAAGTATTCGCGGTTTTTCCAGTATTCGGCAATTTCTTTTTCGGAAAGAGTTTTTGCATCTACAAGCTTTCCAATGGCAGTAAATAAGCCTCTAGGCTGCTGAGTAATATATGCAATGTCTGCAGTGTGTATTCTGAAATAAGTCATTTTGTCTCCATTAGTTATAACATTATACTAATTAATTAAATAATGCAAATCTTAATCTGTTTGTGATATAATTAAAATATGACAAATCCGGATAATTCTACAATTCGTAAGCTTGCAATGGAGCAATCCGTTCTGGTTTTAAGTCAGGCTGGACTCAGCTTTCTGCTAAAACAAACGAAGTTATTCAAGATATGATTAAATAAATACTTTCAAGGAGAAAATAACATGAAAAGAACAAAAACAATTTTACCGGCAGTTATAACTGTCCTTATACTTTTTACTTCATCACTTTTTGCACAGGAAGCAGATAACGCTGTTGAAAAAGAAAAATCACCTTTTTCACTGGAGCTTCAGACAGATGCTGCTTACTATCCGGATTCTGAAAAAATAACCGGTGGAGATCATTTTGCTCCAATCACCGGACCATACAGCGGCTTAGAGGGGTGTACTACATTGAATGCAACTTACCAGCTCGACACTCCGCTTGGTGAGCATTGGCTTGTTTCCGGAGCAAATGTCAGTTTCACAGGTGCTCTTGAAGTAACTCCAATATCCATCAGACCGAAAGCAAAGGTCGCATTTACACCTGTTCCTTTCCTGATTTTTGCAGGCGGTGGTTCTGTCGGTTTGGGCTGGAATATCGGTTCTATTGAAGGTCTTTGTGAATTAAACAAAACAACTTATGATTATGAATACATTACTACCTTTAATCATCCATATTATGAGCTTTGGGCTTCGGCAACCTTCCAGTTCGATACAGGTGCAATTATTTCGGGAGACTGGTCTCACGTTGTAATTCTTGCTTCGTACAAAGTTTTGTACTCAGGAATTGGTGGACTGGAGGATTACAGTGTATACGAATGGCAGTGTTCAAAAAATAAAGCAAAAGGTCTTTTGTATGAGTTCCAGGGTGTTTTGGGATACCAGATGCCTATAGCATTAAGCCTTGCAGGTGTGATGTTTAAATCTGAAGGTTTTTATGATGGTAAAGTTTACGGTGAATATGATAAAAACTTTGACGGTGATTTTGCAGAAATCTCAATCAGCCCTCTTATGCAGTTTAACTTAGGAGATAAAGACAGCCTTACCTGTCTGTTTGATTTTTCAAGCCGCCGAAGCTTTGCCGAAACTTTTGAAAAACCAGGTGAGTCTTTAACAAAACAGGCAACAGGACGAGAATGGTACTTCAAGCGCTTTGCTTTAAGCTGGACTCATAAGTTTATGTAATATTTTTTTAATACAAGGAGATCCCTCATATGATTTTTTATGTAAACGCAAAGGCTAAATCAAACGGAAACGGAAGCAAAGACTATCCTTTTAAAACTATAAATCAGGCAGCAGCAATAGCAAAGGCTGGAGATGAAGTAATTGTAAAGCCCGGCATTTATCGGGAACAGGTAATTCCACGCTTTGGTGGTACGGATGAGAATCCAATTGTTTACCGCTCAGAAAAGCCGCTTGGTGCTGTGATTACAGGCTCCGAGGTTCTCAAAAACTGGAAAAAATATAAGGGAGATGTATGGATTGCAAAAGTAGATAACAGTCTTTTTGGCGGCTACAATCCTTATACAAGCTATGTCTGTGGTGACTGGTATTTTGCACCAACTGTTCGTCATACAGGTTCTGTTGTTTTAAATGGGCTGATGATGTATGAGACAGAGTCTCTTGAAGAATGTATTGCGGGAAAGGCAGACCCTTGTGCCTGGAATCAGAAGGAATCTGAATACAAGTGGTATTGCGAGCAGGAAGGGGAAGCGCCGGTACCACAATATAATGCTGACGGCTTGTACAAGTCAGAAATCATAATCAACGCGCAGGCTAAAGAAATAAAAACCGGCAAGTTTACTGTTTTCTACTGTAATTTTAAGGGACTAGATCCTAACAAACAGGATGTAGAGATCTTTGTGCGCCGCAACTGCTTTATGCCGGAGGTAAACGGTCTTAATTATATTACTGTAAGCGGTTTTAAAATCTGCAACGGAGCTACAACCTGGGCTCCACCGGCAGCTTATCAGGATGGACTTATTGGTCCGCACTGGAGCAAGGGCTGGATTATGGAAGACCTTGAGGTTTGCAATAGCCGATGCTGTGGTATCTCTCTTGGTAAATACCGTGATGATGAAAACGACATGTATTTTTATACAAAGCATCTTAAGAGTCCTACACAAATGGAACGCGATGCTGTTTGTCGTGGTCAGTATCATGGCTGGACAAAGGAAAATATTGGTTCCCATATTATCCGCCGCTGTCACGTTCATCATTGTGAGCAGACTGGTATTGTTGGACGAATGGGAGCTGTTTTCTCTACAATTGAAGACTGTCACATTCACCACATCTGTAATTCGCAGCAGCTTGGTGGTGCAGAAACTGCAGGAATTAAGCTTCACGCTGGAATAGATGTTTTAATTCGCCGCAACCATATCCATGATTCAATTATCGGAGTATGGCTCGACTGGGAAGCTCAGGGTGCGAGAATCACTCAGAATCTTATGTACAACAACTTTAGACCAGAAGGTCGCCAAGCTGCAAAGGGTGCAATGTTCTCTGCCGATGTATTTATAGAAGTAGGTCACGGTCCGACAATAATTGATAATAACCTGCTGCTTTCTAAATATGCGATCACAATTCCAAGCGAAGGAATTGCTGTTGTTCATAATCTTGTTTTGGGTTCGTTCAACCTTATTAATTCTGGTGTAGACAGCATTGAAAACGGACAGAGGGAACCTCGTTATACACCGTACCATATTCGCCACAGAACAGAAGTTGCCGGTTTTATGACAATCCTGCACGGCGATGACAGAATCTACAATAATATTTTTGCTCAGAATGCACCAATTACGGACAAGGAAAAAACGGCTACTGCGGTAGATTACGAGGTTGTAGGAACAGCACCTTTCGACATCTTCCCAACCTACGAGGAATGGATTTCTAACTTTATGATGGACCGTGAACCGGATATGGGACCACTTGCAAAATATCATTTTGGACATCTTCCTGTATGGCTGGCTGGTAACGCTTATTTTAACGGCGCAACAGTTTGTAAACACGAGAAGGATAAGCTTGTTGGAAAAACAAAGGCAAAAATCAGTTTGAAAGATGGTGTGCTTAAATCAAATCTTGCTGGACTTATTGGCGACTACAAAACAGGTGTAATTACAACAGCCCTTTTAGGAGCTGCTTTTGAGCCGGAGCAGAAGTTTGAGAACCGCGATGGAACAGATATTATCTTTAATGAGGATTTCTTTGGTAATCACCGCGGAACTCACGTAATTCCAGGTCCTTTTGCAGAATTGGCTGATGAAATTGAGATGATATAATGAAATGCTACGATAAGTAGCGGAAAAAATCGTTTTTGTAATGTAAAGTTTCTGTTATAATGTAATGTGCGGTGTTAAGGTTATCCTGTAAACATAAAGCTGTAATGGCTTTTCTAAGGAGGATAAAGCACATTTATGAACTTTGCAGAAAAACTTAAAGAACTAAGAAAGCAGAAAGGTATTTCTCAGGAGCAGCTGGCGGAAAAGATTTATGTGAGCCGTCAGGCAATCACAAAATGGGAAAGCGGAAATGGCATTCCTGATATTGAAAATCTGATTGCAATATCAAACCTTTTCAACGAGTCACTGGACTCTCTTTTGAGCGAGGAAAAAAGTCTTATTTCTAAGCACGAGTTTCTTTACGAAAGCCGCACTGAATACGACCTGGACAGTCCAAAGAAAATTGACCTTCGTGCAGGAGTTGCGCACGAGGTTATTATTGAAAAAACTAAAGACGAAAAGATTCAGGTTATAGCCGCTGCAAATAAGCTGCCGTATCTGGCACAGCAGGTAAAGGTAAAAATTGTAGAAAACAAAAAAAGGATGGATGTAGTTGTAAAGCATTCTACCGATTTGTCTGATATTGCAGCCCTGGATAATCTGTTTATTCTTGTACGCATTCCAGAAAAGTTTGTTGCCGACATCGAGGTTGCTTCCGAGCTGGAAAATCTTAAAATCCGTGACATTACGTTTGATGCGATTGAGTTTGACGGTAAGGCAAAAAATGCCTTTATTACAAATGCAACCGGTCATGTTGAATTGAATACTAATTCCAACATCTATGTAGAAGTAAACGGTCTGAAAGGTAAACTTGATCTGAACCAGTTTCACGCATTTTCTAAAATTAAGTTTGCTGAAGACCAGGCTTATTACCTCAAAAATGCTGGAAGATTTACACGCTTTGTTGATTCAGATTCAAAAATACTTGTCGGCAAACGCGATTTAGAAGACCCTTCTGAGCCAACCGAACTAATTGTAGAACTAAACGGCTGGAAGTCGGAAGCACAGATTAACTAATACTTTTATCATCAATCATTTAAGGAGATTCTCATGTACAACTATAAACCAAAGAAATTCTATATCATTACTTTTGCTGCAACCTGGGCCTTCTGGCTTTTTGCAATTCTTTTTAATGACGGACTAACCCGTTCTCTTGGCATGATACTCGGAGGTTTAAGTCCGGCAACCGTTGCAATCATTTTTGTTTTTACGTCAAAAAGTGATGCACTCAAAAAAGATTTTAAGCGCAAGATTTTCAATTTCTGGAAATTAAAGCCTCTGTATATTTTTGCGGCGGTATTACTTTTTTCTGCGATTGTTGCCTGTTCAATTTTGCTTTCAACACTGTTCGGTCAGTCGCTGGACCAGTTCTCGTTTACCAAAGATTTTTCTTTTACCGGCGTTGGGGTTGTGTCTGCTTTTGCAACAATTCTTCTGGCTGCAATTCTGGAAGAAGTTGGCTGGCGTGGATATGGAGAGGATTCAATTGCCCAGTACCATTCCTGGTTTAAAGAGTCGATTATTTTCGGCTTTGTCTGGGCTGCCTGGCATATTCCGTTGTTCTGGATTCCGGGAACCTATCACTACGAAATTAGAGAGATGAATGTTCTTTACATGATAAACTTTCTTGTTTCTGTAGCACCAATGGGCTTTATTACAACCTGGGTTTACGTAAAAAATGGCCGAAGCATGCTTGCAAGTATTATTTTCCACCTGTTCATAAACTTTATGCAGGAAAAAATTGCAATGACTCAAACAACAAAATGCGTGGAAACACTAGTTGTAGTTGTGGCCGCTACAATCATAGTACTTACAAACAGAGACATGTTCTTTGAGAAACGCCACATCGGCCACATATTAGAATAGAGTGTCCCAAGTTTTGCTCTGCAAAACGTGAAGCGAATCTGGAATCTGGCTGCGGTAATGCATCAGCTGGCAGATTCGCTATCAGACTTTAAACTGATCAATCTGGCTGCTGATGTCGTCTATAGAAGACTTCATCTGAGGAGCGATTGAACTGAGCTCTTCACCAGCCTGATTGATTTTGTCTGCACCAGTTATAATCTTGTTCATGCTTGCCTTCATCTGGTTGGTAGCTTCCTGGAGATTTTTAATCTCATCAAGAATTGACTGGTTGCCGGCAGACATTTCGTGGCTTGCTGAACGAACCTCAGTTGTGGTGTCGTTCATAACGTGCAGAGCCTCACCAATCTGCTGAGAGCCTGTGTTCTGCTCTTCCATCGCGTATCTAATCTGGCGGACAATATCATCTGTAGAATTAATAAGCTGTACAACCTTCTTAAGTGCTTCGAAAGAATCGTTAGAAGCTGTTACAACCTCGGAAACAGAAGTTGCAATCTGGGTAAGCTGGTCGCTGATCTTGTTAGATTCTCTTGATGAATTGTCGGAAAGCTTTTTAATTTCATCGGCAACAACGCTAAAGCCACGGCCTGCATCTCCGGCGTGAGCCGCTTCAATTGCTGCGTTCATGGCAAGAAGATTTGTCTGAGATGCAATCTTAGCAATTACAAGGTTAGCTTCCTGCAATGCTTCAGACTGACCTTCAATTTCTCTAATCTTATTTGCTACAACCTGCTGCTTTTCTACACCACTGTTTGTGTTCTGAAGCAGAACATCAAAGGATTCTACCATCTGCTCTACAGACTTGTTTACAGAAGAAATATTGCCAATCATCTGTTCAACGGCAGTAGAAGCCTGTTCTACACCGTGTGACTGGGTTTCAATCATCTTTTCGAGCGACTCAATATTTGAAGAAATCTCTGTTACTGCGGATGCTGTAAGGTTTACGCTTTCGCCCTGTGTAAGAATCTCCTGCTTAATTTCGTCGATTGTTTTATAAACCTCAGAAATT
>JAFZRP010000008.1 GCA_017619795.1 Treponema sp. | reverse complement strand
TCCAGATCCTTGTGTACGCGATGAAAATGGAAAACAGAGAATTGCGCGCGAAGAAATAGATAAAATGCTGGCGTTCTATAAAAAGGATTATAAAACTGATAAAGCTGACGGATTTACAAAACCGGAAAATGGTACGTTAGTCATCAATTCTGGAAACATTAAGTTTGACTTTAATCTTCGCACCGCAACTTTCGATTCAATCAGCTGCAATGGATTTGAAATCCTGAATGCACCGGTTAAGTTAAACTTTATGCGGGCCCCGACTGATAACGATTCAATGCGCGGAGACTGGTATCGTGCTCATCTTCACGATTATGATACAAAAATCTACGGTATAAAAGTTGAATCAATTGAAGGTAAAAAATCATCCAAAATCACAAAAATCACTGTAAAGGAATCTTTCGGGTGGAATATTTATCAGCCGTTCTTTTACGGTTATGTAATTTATACAATAGATGAAAACGGTGAACTTTCTGTCAGCTTTGATTTGACTGCTTCAAGCAAGCTTCTTTTTCTGCCGAGAATCGGACTCAGGTTCTTTGTAAAAAAATCTTTTGATACAGCAGAGTATCTTGGATACGGACCAACTGAAAGTTATATAGATAAACATCAGGCCTGTTATGTTGGCAAGTTTACTGCAAAAATAAAGGATATGTTTGAACCGTATATCCGGCCACAGGAAAACAGCTCTCACTATCACTGCAGCTACGCAAAGGTTATAAACAAAAAGAATAAGCTTGCAATTATCTGCACGGGCGTTGATGGCAAGAAAATAAGCTTTAATGCAAGTGAATATTCTCAGGAAGAGTTGTACACAAGGCGTCACAACTTTGAGCTTGAAAAGGATTCTTCTAATGTAATTTGCTTTGATTATAAGATGGCAGGTGTCGGTTCTAATTCCTGCGGCCCTGTTCTTGCAGAAAAATACAGAATAGGTTTGCCAAAAGTGAATGGAGAACTGCGGATACGTATTGAAACCGTGTAATTCTCGGCCATTTTATTGTCATTGTTGTATAGCTTATTGTCATTGTTGTATAGCTTATTGTCATTGTCGGGCTTGACCCGACAATCTTTCACATTTATAATTTTATAAACATAGATATTCGGATCAAGTCCGAATATGACAGTTATAGTCCGAATATGACATTATTCGTGTCATTATCGGCTTTATCGATGTCATTATCGGGCTTGACCCGATAATCTCATTACAAAAACAGGAGTCTTCCAATGTCAAAACCGTCATCATCAAAACTGCACAGGCAGGCAAATGCAGCCAGAAACACAGCAAAAACTGCACACAAAAACTTGAGGGGGGGGTACAAAGGTATAGTGGTTTTGTAAAAACCGCCACAATTACGGCAATATCCCTTCTTTTTGCGCTGATCATAACAGCGTGTCCTAATCCTGCAGATTCTGGCAGTAACCAGAATAATCCTGAAAATCAAACAGAAGAAAAACAGTACCCGCAGACCCTTACAGAAAAGGAAAAATCAGAAATCAGCGGCCTGACTAATGCGACCATTTCGGACTCACTTATAAGTCTGGATAAAATCCTGACAATCCTGGACTCCCACAAAAAGGAAACTAACGTACAAAGCTATATAACTGCGCTTAATGCAGTCCGCGATGAAATTAAAGGCGAAGCAATGTCTACATCAGTTGATATAACAAAGCCTGCTGCTAAGGAAGAAATTGTAAAGAAAAGTGATATTGAACTTCCAAGGTCTATAGATACAACCTACGAAGAAGACGGCGTTACATATAACTATAAAAATGCTGATGCTTACCTTCAGGTCTGGAATGATGCAATTGATGCAAAGGATGCATACGAAGGTTTTTATGCCGGTGACTTTACCAATGCATATTCCAGCTATGTTGATGCACATGATGCCTGCTGCAGCAAACTTGATAATATCAGTCATCCTGAGTGTGATAAAGTTACAAACTACGCAAAGAAAGCTGTTGAAGACTTCAAGGATAACTATATTCTGAACACTTCCTATTCAAAGGAGGAAGTTCAGGCTCTTATAAAGAAGGCGAAGGCTGAAGTTACAAAAATTGAGTCAGATGTAAATGAAGTAAAAACTGCTTTTGAAAATGCAAAAAATGATTATGACAGTTTGAAAAGTGAGCTTGAAAATAAATATGACGAGGCAGTTTCTGCAAAAAATGCCTTTGAAGCCTTTGTTCCTGAAAAAGAAGACCATTCAGGCAGCAATCCTGAAGTTCAGCTGCCGTACCCTGAAACCCTTACGGACGCACAGATTTCGATTATTACAGCTTTAAGCTCTGCCACACTCAATGATTCTCTTTCAAGTATGGATAAAATCCTTGTGATTCTTGACGCGCATAAGGCAGAGGACGGCATTTCTGATTACATTACAAAGGTTACGGAAGTTCGTGATGCAATCAGGACTGGTAATCCGTCTTTAAGCAATTTTACAACTCTTGCAGAAATAGAAGAAATTACAGCAGTAATTGATATTGAAATCCCTATGATAAATACGCTTTATGAAGATAATGGTTCTACTTATAGATATAAGAATGCTGATGCATATGAACAAGTTTATCACGATGCACTTGATGCAAGCGGTGATTATGACAGTTACTACCATTCTGATTTTAAAGATGCTTATGATCTTTATGATTATTACCATGAACATTATAATGATACTGTTAATGGTATAACAAATCCTAGGTATGATAGAGTTGTTAGTTATGCAAAGGAACTTGTTGATGATTTCAAAGATAACTATGTGTTTGATGGTTATTATTCACAGGAAGATGCAGAGTATTATTTACAGAACGCGCAGAATGAAAAGACTCTAAATGAAGCTGCGGTAAACAGTGCATTGACCGATTTTAACAATGCCAAATCTGCATATGAAGCTGTAAAGGTTGTTCTTGGAGAAAAATATGATGCTGCCATAGAAGCAAAGAATGCCTATACATCTTTTGTTCCTGAGACTGAAGACCATACTACTGTAAATCCTGACCAACCGGATGACCCGAATCAGGAAAATCCGAATACGAATCCCGAAAACCCTGACAATCCACAGCAGCCCGAGCAGATTGTGTATACAGATATAACCGTTACCACTGCCACCGATTTGAACAGCGTTGACTGGACTCATGCCGGTGATGTTACAGTGAGTGTTCCGGCCGGGACCGTAGCTGTAGATGTGCTTGCATTAAGGGCAAAATATGACAGCGTTAAGACAAAGGTTGCTTCTCTTACTGACGGTAAGACAAGAAGTGTTGACTTTGGAGAATACCCTCAGAGTGTTACAAGTTTTACAATTACGTTCCCTGATAATAAGACAAATGTCGAAATTATGAACAGCATTGTTGATCCAGATGAATTAACATTTAATGTTGATGATGATAGTCCAATAGCAGATAGACTTGCCCAGATAAAAAGAACAGAAGTTATTCCTGGTGTTAATCTGGTAAGTTATCCTGCTCAATTTTTTGAAGTTGGTGATAGAGATAATATAATACAGCAGGCATTTGAGTTTGATAAAGATACTGTTGTAACAATGCCATCTGGAAAATATAATTTGACAGGTGCATACAGTGCCGGCGTAATTGCAAAAAATGGTGCTACTCTGACTATACAAAATCTTGCAAATGCAGAGTTAGAAGGTACTAAAGTTTATAAGGAAAACTTATCTCCTATTTACAATACATTTATAAAAGACCAGAGTGCAGATAATCTTCCTGAACTTTCATTAGAGTTTAAGGGGAGAAGTGCTGATTTTTATCATAGCGTTGTTTCTCATTTAGATTCTTCTGGAGTGAATTTATATAATACGGATATAGATAATATTATTAAAAAGTACTATAGCAATGGTTTAAATAATAAACTTTCTTTTTCAACTAAAGGTTTCCATGTCATTTTTGATGCAAGAGAATACTTAAATGGAAGTTCAATGTACCAGGCAAACATCTATAATTCTTCCGCTTATGATTTGGATGTTAATGCCGCTTTATTCTTTGATACATTAGCAAATGTTAACGTTACAGGTGTAAGAAATAGTAACCTTAGTGCAAAGCATGGAGTTACATTTATGAATACTCGTTTTGAATCTGATATGAGTGGAGTTGAATTTATTGATCCATCAGCAAAGGGTGTCGTTGATTTTGTTGGTGGAGCGCCTAGTTTGACTCCTAAAGCGTATAATGCTAAAGTAATAATTGAAAATGTTGGTTCTAATTCTAGAATTGATGTAGAAGCAGCGGCGGAATTGGATCTTTCAAAACTTTCAGCAAATGGTACTAAAATACTTTATTCTAAAAATAATAGTTATTCTACAGTTGCTTTATTTGGAAGTAATGAAGCAATGGGACAAGCATCGCATGTTTATGCTGTTAATTCGTTAGTTGGTTCGACTAATACTGTTACAGGTCTTACTTCTGAAGATATAGAAAAAGGAGCCAGAGAAGGTAAAAAGCCTAGTGATTTAGTTTCTCAACTTTCTTCAAAGAGTAATTCTATAAAGTCAAAATTGCTTCGTGTTATTTTGAATGATGAGCAAAAGCAATATAGCTAATCCAATGTCATTATCGGACTTGATCCGATAATCCAGATTCTCCGGTCAAGCCGGAGAATGACACTTCATTTACTGTCATATTAGGGTTACAACTCATTTGTCATATTCGGGTTACAACTCATTTGTCATATTCGGGCTTGACCCGAATATCTTTATGTTATTCAATTTTTTTCTTGTCTTTCCTCTCTTACATTATTACTTTTATTCTATGAATAATTACTATGTTTATATCTTGACCAACAAGACTAATTCCACTCTTTACATTGGAATGACGAACGACCTCAAACGTCGTCTGTACGAACACAAAAATAAACTTATTCCTGGTTTTACTGAAAAATACAATGTGAACAAATTAGTTTATTTTGAAACAACTACCAACGTAAAATCTGCAATCCAGCGCGAAAAGAATCTGAAAAAATGGAATAGGGATTGGAAACTGGAATTAATAAAAAAGACAAATCCAGATTTTAAGGATTTAAGCCTTGAATGGGCATAACCGTCATTATCGGACTTGCTCCGACAATCTCTTACATCAAATACCTAACCAAAAAAGATTGCCTTCACCTCCAGGCAATCTTTTTTTTATAACCTTTTATGCAGAAGCTTCAGCCTTTGCTGCCAATTCTTGAACTTCTTCCAGCGAAAGTCCTGTTCCCTGTGCAATCTGCTCTATAGTACCAAGCTTCATTTTTAGAAAATTAATTGCAGTTTCAACAGCCTTTTGTTGTAATCCCTGTTCCATACCACGCTGTAACCCCTGTTCCATACCACGTTGCATGCCGCTTTCCAGACCTCGTATTTCGGCTTCTTCACGGATGGTGCGTTCAGTGGCAACGGCATCCCAATAATTACGTTCGCGAATCCATTCGGCTTCACTCTGGCTGATTGAAGTCTCCTTCCGTCTTCTAGCCTCATTGTATAAGTGAGCAAGCCGTCATCAACCATACTGTCGTACACAAAATTGAGGACCGAAATCATAATTGCTTCGGACCATTTTTTAGCGAAAAAGTTTAAAAAATGAAAAAAAATTAAAAAATAAAGGACTTAGACAATCATTTCTTATTATGTTACAATCAAACTATGTTACCTGTACCAAAAAAAGAATTAAAAAATCTGCTTAAAAATACGGAATACATTCGATTTGACGCTAATAGGCGAGCTTTCTTTTTTTCTACAGTTTTTGTTAATAATCATAATTTAAAAATACGACAATTCATTACACTTGGTTATGACAAAGAACACAATGCGTTTGCTTTCTTTTTTTCGGAAAATGACTCCCTAGAAAAGTTTAAAATTTCATTTGTACAGAACAAAGCCTACATTCAAATACTTGGTGCATTAGATTTATTTAATCTAAAAGCAAGCGAACTAAATTACTCATATAACAATGAACATCTTTCTTTTATTGTTCCCTCACGCAATTTTCCAGATTATACAGTAATCCTTTATATAGATTTAGATAAAAAAGTGAATAATCTTTCTGAACATAATTTTACAATAATTCCAAGAAATGAATTATTTGTATCTATGATTCCTTCAGTCACAGTTACCGAAAAACAGGGTAAAATCCTTTTTAATACAGCCTTTACAAGAGGTATTATTGGAGAATGTAATTATGTTCGTATTGCTTACGATAAACTTCATAAAGTCATGGCTTTTAATTTTTTAAACGAACAGCAAGAGGAAGATTGCATGCATATTCATAAATATCCAAAAACTAATAAATCGGAATGTCAATTAGCAAAAATTGCATCTGCCTTTAATATAGATATTAATACAATTACAGGAAGCTACAAAAATGAATGTTTAGCTTTTAATGCGCAGATAAAAAATCTTGGAAATAATATCACTCTCCTTTATTTAGAAAAACAGCTCCCTTTACAGAAACTGTCTTTTGAATTATTTAAAAAGAAAAATGCAATTTACAGAGAAGATTCTATTACAATTCATAAAAATGAGTTTCTTGTTTTTTCTAGTTCATTTTGCAAACATCATCAAGACATTTCCGATAGCAAATATGTTAGAATTGCATACAATGAAAAATATAAAATAATTGCTTTAGATTTTACTAAGGAAAAGCCCTCTGATGACGAAGCTGTTGTTATTACAGACATAAAAAGAACAAGTGGAAAATGTTTTACTCTTACAAACTTGTTTAAACAATACAATATCAATATAGAAGATGTTTCCAATAAAGTTTTTTCTGCAAATGATTTTCAATATCCTGTAATTATTAAAGATTTTTCTGACAAATCACTTATTTTAAGTATTTTGGATGGAAATATTCCAGAAAACATTTCTGATTTTGATTTTAGTGTTCTCCAAAGAAGAAGAGCATCAAGAGATAATGCTTATATCCGCATCTCAAGTCAGTTTCAAGTTTATGTTAATGAAAAATTATCTGATATATTAAAACTGTCTTCAAAGAACTATGTAACTTTTTCTACCAGCACAAATGAACAAAAGCTTTACCTTGCATTCCATAAAGAAAAGCCGGATGGTGTTGCTTATAAACTTTCATCATATTCAGAATCAAATTACAGATCTTTTTCTTTATTATCTATTAAGAATATTTCTGATTTTCCGGTTGAAAAAATTAGCGGTATATATATATTGAATGAATCACTTTTTTCAAATATTAAAGTTGAAAACTTTTCGGATAATGCCGTAATGCTTGATATTTCAAAACATTGTAAGTAATGGGAATATACGGGTCATTGCCGTGTCAAGCACGGCAATGACAGGTGTTTTGCAGCAATGACTGGTGTTTTAGAATCTTCCTTCGTTTTTGTCCCAGTAGCCTAATTCGTTGTGGGCTTTGATGAAGGTTACGCATTCGTCTACGGTTGTAAAGCAGAGTCCTACAACTGTGTCTGCACAACCATAGTAGATTGCAATTTTGCCATCCTTTTCGTCTGTAAGGGCAGCAACAGGGAAGCAAACGTTATCTACAAAGCCGGTTGTTTCGTATGGCATTTCTGGTGTGAGCATATAGTCACCGCAGCGATACTTTACGATTGAAGGCTTGTCGTGATCAAGAATTGCAGCAGAGAAAGAGTAAACAAAGCCGTTACAGGTTGTTGCTACACCGTGATAGAACATAAGCCAGCCCTGCTCAGTTTTACCTTCATCATTTTCATAAGAGATTTCGATTGGAGCCGGACCGCAGCCGATTTTTACTCCCTGCCACCAGCCCTGTCCGCCTTTCTGCATAACAAGTCTGTGTTCGCCCCAGTATTTCATATCTGGTGACTGAGAAAGAAGAATGTCACCGAAAGGAGTGTGACCAGAATCAGAAGGGCGGGAGAGCATTACAAACTTATTGTCAATCTTTTTAGGAAATAAAACTGCATTGCGGTTGAATGGAAGGAACGGATTTTCAAGTCGTGTAAAATCCTTAAAATCTTTTGTAGAAGCAACGCCAATTGAAGCTCCGTCAAAATCACCGCACCAAAGAATATAATATGTGTCGTCAACCTTTACGCAGCGAGGGTCGTATGCATAGAACGGATCGTGTGGAGTTCCGTCCGGGTCGTGCATATGGATTTTTTCCTTCTGGAAGTTCCAGTGAATACCGTCATCAGAATCGCCAATATAAAGGAAAGGTCTTGCCGACGTATCTTCTGCACGGAACACGCCCTTAAACTTTCCCTGCCACGGAATAACCGCAGAATTGTAGATTCGTCCCATTCCAACAAATGGATTTCTACCGATTACAGGATTTTCTGAATAACGCCAGATTGGAAGCCAGTAGTCTTTTGGCTTGTCCTGCCATGGAATGTTTGGTAAATTACCGCCGCTGATGATTTTTGACATAAATGTTCTCCTTGTGTTTAATGATTTATCATTTCTAGAATTAATGTAGCGGTTAATTGCCTTATTGTCAAGAAAAAATTAAGTAAAATTAAGTAAAATTATAGTTAAAAAATTACTTTTCTTTGTAAACTTCAACTAAATCAACGTAAAAATGCGCAGGCAGCTGTTCTTTGTCTATTTGTCCGCCCCAGATTCCGTATTCGGCAGAAATTATCATGTAGCACGGAACTTCGCAGACGCCGTTTCCGTATTTATCTCCCGGAAGATCGTAGACAAGGTTCTTTTTTTCAGTTCCGTCAAGGTAAAGCTTGTAGCCGTCTTTGTCCCACAGATACCAGATGTCGTGGTACTTTCCGTAAAAATCATCATAAAGATGACGGGAAAATTTACTTGCGCTTTTTAAGGATTCTCCGTAGCCGTCCCAATGAACGCTTGTGCCAAAGTCTGCACGATTGTTTTCTTTGTCTGCACCCGGTACGATTTCAAAAATGTCAAGCTCTGCTCCGTCTGAAGCACTTCCGTCGGCTTTTGTGTCATTTCCCATTTCATCACATAAAAGCCAGAACGCATACCAGAGACCGTCTGCTTTTTCTATTTTAAAGCGAATGTGAAAAAGTCCGAAAGCCTGTTCAAATTTTCCGTTAGTCTGAATCCCGCCGCTTATGGGAGTTGTGCCGTCGTCAGCGATTGTACACGTTATGACGTAGTTCCCGTCTTCGAATGAACTGCATTTATTTTTCCACCAGCCGCCTGCATCTTGTCGTTCCATCTGGGGAGAATAGCGCCACTTTGTTTTGTCCATTTTTCCAGATTCAAAATCATCAGAGAAGGTGAGTTCATATTTTTTGCCGTTAAAATTAAGAAAACAGTCATCGTTACTGCTGCATCCTAAAAATATTATCGCCATAAAAAAAGCAGGAAAGAGAAACTTTTTCATTTGAATGCCTCCAAAAAAATTGCTTCTGCACTTATTATACAGCAATTTTATTGGATTTAAAAATTATAATTCAACACCATTCCCCAGCCAGTCTGCTCGTCACGTTTGGTAAAACCGAGTTTTTCATAAAAGCTGGATTTGCCGGGAGCTGCAACAAGTATAAACTTAAGGTAGTCATCTGAGGCAACACGTTCCGGTTTTATTTGTTTCCAAGTGGTAGTTGCTCTGAGTGTCAAATATATTTTCTAACCTGCTTTTTCACGTTTTCGTATAGCAGTGCAAACTTCTATTGCATCGGCAAAATCTTCTTCAGAGACTCCGTTTGCCCAAATATCCGGCAAAACAATTTGTTTGTATATTTCAAGTGCTTCCTTTGAAAACTCGTCTAAAATAACATAAGTTCGAGCGTAATCAAAAATTGCAGGTGCAATTCTGGCATTCATCCAGTCAATAATTGTGTATTCTGTTTCAGCACTAAGCGGTTTTTCTCGCGGGAGCATGATGTTCAGGAAGTGCATATCAAGATGACAGACGCATTCCTTCATTTTTGCAGAAAGACGGTTAATAATAGAAAGAAGCTTTTGAACTTCATCATCACTCATGCCAACTTCTTTTAAGCCCATAGTTGCTGTGTCGCGAAGATGCGGAATCTTAAGCTCTTGAATCTCCGCGCTATGAACAAAATTAAATGCACGACCAAGCAGCTTATATCCTTCAATTATTTCTGATATATCTCCAGGCTTTTCCTGAATATATCTGTTGATTTTGGTTTCCAGCATTTCGCCATCGACAAAATCCATTTTGATAATATGTGGATCGTCAGTATCATAATACTTTACCGGACAAAGCCCTGCCTTGTTTATTTCCCGTTGCTGGTGCTTTTCAAAATCAATCCATTCAGCAGGGTAGGTTTGCTTATATACTTTATATGCAAAGTCGTGATAAAGAAAAACTTCCGCCTGTGCTCCGCGTCCGATAATTTTTTCTGTTCCGTCAAATGTCATTTTGAAACTCCAGCTTGTAAGAAATCAGTAGTCTACTCTTTATTGTATAAGTAAGTATTCCTGTTTACAATACCACAGTCTGAACCAATGCAGAAATTGCACTGTCCGTAAACTTTCCTGTTTCTGCCATTTCAAAAATCTGTTCGGGTGTATATTTAGATTCCGGGTAAACAACTACAACCGCTTTATCATTATTCTGCAAAAAGTTATTTTCGCCCCAGTCTGTGTAACGTGTTGCTCCGATTGAAACCATAATCTGCTGAGGTCTACCGGCTGCTATCAGGTAGCTGTGTATGTTTTCTGCCGGACCTTCATACTTTTGATTGTTGAATTTTTCAAGCATCCAGTCCGTAAGCTTTTGATAAATGTAGCTGTAGTCGCGGACAGCACTGTTTTCTCCGTAAGCATAAACCTTATTGTCGCGTATTAAAAAACTTGCAATACGGTAGTCATCCAGAATACACCCTTTTTCAAAACCGTCAGCCGCAATCTGATTATCCGAAAAACCTTTTGAGCAGGCACCCCAGTTCTTTTTTTCGCTGATTTTCTTTGCGCCTTGTTTTCTGATTGAGCAGTCATTCGAAGCTCCAAAACAAATTGGTTTTAGAGAAACAAGTGTATCGCCCTGCCAGCTTGCATTAAAGATAATTGCACATTCCGGCTCTATCTGGAGCTTAATTTCTCCTTTTGGAAAAATGATTTTTTCGGAATTAAACGGATAGGTTGTAAGAAAAGCTGGTACAGCTGAAGTGTCATTTTCCACAGGTGATTTTTTCAACGGAATAAAAGTCGGAAAAATTGCTTTCGGTGCATTCTGATCATTTGTTTTTATATTTTTGAAATCTACCGCTTCGCCGGCCTGTTCAAGGTGCCCCGTGAAGTTTCCTGCAACGCCAAAGCATGGAATGTCAGTCGTATCGTAAAAGTTTGTCATAAAAGTGCTCCCGAAAAACAATTTTTGTTGCCCATTATACGACTCGTCAAATAATGATGTCAATAAAGAAGCCTATGACTCTACAAAAGTAAACAAAGATTTGATATACTTCTCCCTATGAAAGCTTACAAAATTAACGAAATACCGAACAAAAGGATTCTTGGAAGAAACGTAGACGGAGCAGGGGAGAAAGCTCAACCTTTGATGCTCTTTTGGGGAGCAGCTGCTCTGGAAGTAAATGTTAAATCGAGCGAAGTCTGGATTCAGGTTTCTTCTGATTATGATGTATACGAGCCGTGGATTAGAGTTGAGGTGAACGGTGCCGTTATAAGCCGCTTTATGGTTTGTAAAGGTGAACCTCAGTGGATTTGTATTGCACGCGGCATGAATAAGGAAAAAGAAAATCTTATTTCTATTATAAAAGATACTCAGCCTATGTCTGATGATTCAAAACACCTTCTGCTTATTCATCAGGTTGGGCTTGATGATAACGGTGCATTTTGTAAGCCGGTTCCTCGTGAGCTTAGCCTTGAGTTTGTTGGCGACAGCATAACAAGTGGAGAAGGGCTTGCTGGAATGCCAAACGAACAGGATTGGATTACACAATGGTTCTGTGCAGGTAAAACGTATGCAGTTCAACTGGCAAAGCGGCTCAATGCAGATTTTAGCGTGATGAGTCAGTGCGGCTGGGGTATATGCTGGGGCTGGGATGGTAACAGAAACTCCGCTCTTCCACCTCATTACGAAAATGTCTGCTCTGTTTTGAATGGCGAAAAGCAAAAGCAGCTTGGAGCAAAGGATAAGTATTCATTTAAAACAGAGTCCGACTTCATCATCATCAACCTTGGAACTAACGATAACGGTGCCTTTTTCCAGCAGCCTTGGAAGGATGCCTCAGGTAAAGAATATGTTCTAAAAACCGATGCATACGAAAAAGCCTGCGAAGAAGACGGAATGTATATTGCTGATACCGTAAAAAGCTTTTTGAAAACAATTCGCTTACACAATAAAAAAGCCGTAATCATCTGGTGCTACGGTATGATCACCATGAACGCCATCCCCGAGTTTATTTCCCGCGGAATAGATGAGTACAAGCGCGAAGCCAACGACAATAAAGTTTATTTGCTTAAGTTAGATTCTATGGAATATGTGGAAGAGTCCTTAGAAGACAAAGGTTCTCGCGGCCATCCAGGTCCCAAAACGCACAAGCTGGCTGCAGAGAAGCTGTACAATTTTATAAAGGAACTTTAAAATACTACGCGATAATTATCAAAGAAGAAAAATCCATTACTTTCCGGTGTTCCATAAAGATATACAATCATTCTGGCAACATAGGAAGTATTGGTAAACTTTCTGATGTCGAAAACAAGTGTGCTGATTCCTGGTTCGCAGATCTGTGGTTCTGCCTGGTTCCAAGTCCAGTCATCCCCGGTCTGGAGAACTATGTTCAGTGGAATTGCATAATCGTTAGGATTGTTTACGTCAATTACAACAAACTTTGCATCTGACCAGTCTGATTCAAGCGGAGCATCGCAGTAGTAGCCTGATTTTTCAAACTCGCCGCCTTTTGTCTTGTAAATGCACTTAAGCGAAGTAGGGCCATTTGTTCCCCATTCCTCGGTCGTATCATCATCAACAGACATATCGCCGTCATCCCAGGAAGAACCAACAGGCATCCAGTAATTACCGTCTTCAAAATCTTCCATAGTAACGTATTTACCAATAGGCAAACCATCGTCACCAAAGAGCGGCTTTTTTTTAGGGGCCGGTTTTTCCTTGTGTTCTTCCTTTTTTTCTTCCTGAACAACAGGAGCTGTTATAGTTTCATCTTTTTTGTTATCTTCTGGTTTAGGTGTTGAGCCACAGCTTATAAGGCATGCAAAAATCGCAGCAGTCATGGCTACTGTAAAAATCTTTTTCATAAAAAAGTCTCCAAATGTTGTAATGTTAATTATACCATAGATAAGTGAAAAATCAAATGCGGCTTATGGAATATCATTTATCACTTCTTTTGGTGGAACTTCAAGCAATTCCGGATTTTTGATGTATTTTTTGAGCTCATGCAAAGCCGTAGAATAATAGTGACCGTCGCAGATTCTATCATCCATTGTAATATTAAAATCAAGATAATGCTTTTTTTGTATTGTTCCGTCTGATTTTAATTCGTTTTCGTGACGTTTTGTGCTGAAGGTTATAAACATCGGCACATTACCAAAGTTAAAAAGATGATGATAAACAGATGGAACTCCGAGCGAACCCATGGAAGAAAGTACCATTGAACCATGGAATGGACTGATAGCCAGAAGTGAAAGAGGTATCAAGCCGTGATAATCAAGCTTATATAAAAGCTTCATCACAAGACGTAAAATCCAGCGTGGGAACATTACAATTCCCTTCAAAAAATTATCAAGAGCATCTGAAACATCTGTGTCGGGCTCATTCTGGTATGCGTAAATCTTTTCGTGCATATCCTTGTATACATCATTGATTGTATATTCCGGCTTAAAGAAGAACTTAAACATAGTTTCCGGGGCATTCAACTCAAGTCTCTTTTTTACCATCAGGCTTACTTCAATATTGTTTCGGGCATAGATTCTGTGACCGTTTATAAATCTGTTTATGCCGGGCTTCTGGCTTACAGTTCTTACATAAGCTGCAACAAGCACATACATTATATTAAAGCCTTCAAAGCCTTCCTGGCGTTTTTTATGAACATATTTGTCTATGGCAGAAAGCTCAATACTGTCCGTAATATAGTTGTTTGCATCGTTGCGGGTATTCATGATGTAAAGAGAGAAAATTGCAATTGGCTCTATGGAACGGAGAAGTCTGCCGTCCTTTCTGTCTCCCCATCGGCGTTTATATGTTGTAGGATTTTCCCCAGTTTTTTCCTGCTTTTTACTCATTGCTTTCCTGCCTTAGATTTTCTTTACTGAGTCTCTGATGATAAGAGAGCCGCTTACCAGGTGGCGACCTTTAATGTAAGGTTCTCCGGTGATTTTTTTAATAATCAGATCGGCAGCAACATTTGCAGTATCCTGAGGATTTATATAAACGGTTGTCAACGGAATTGTATTTGGGTGCTTGATTATGTAATTGTCAAAGCCGGTAACAGAAATATCCTCCGGAACCTTGTAGCCGTTTTTCTGAAGTGCTTCTATAATCATTGCCGCTGTTTCGTCATTGTTGCAGATAAAGGCACTTGGCATGTTTTCCTTTGATGGAAGCTTTAATTCAATCTGGCCGCCTTTTTCATCGCGGTCAGCAATTATTTCGTTGAAGGCAACTGGCAGCCGGTTTTCGAACAGGGCCTTCTGAAAGCCCATAAAGCGGTCTTTTATAGAAGAAGTTGCATCAAAATTGCCAACGAAGCGGAGCTTTTTGTGTCCCTGCGAAATTACGTAGCTTGTAAGCATATAAGAACAGTAGTAGTCATCGCTGCAGACACAGTCAATTCCCATTATGTTTGTGTAGGAATCCAGAAGGATAAAGTTGTCGTAATGGGTTCTGATTGTATTTATATAAGCATTGCTCACCTGACCGAGAATAATCAGACCGTCAACCTTTTTGTCGTTGAGCATTCTTGGAGGAGAAAGCTTTTCTTCATCTTCATCGGAAAGCAGTTCCATAATGCTGTAATAATTTCTATTAAGAAGCTCTTGGGAAAGAAAATTAAAAAGGTACCAGTAAAAGGACATATTCTGCGAGAAAAAGCGTGATGGAATAAGGATTCCGATGTTACCGGTGATTGTGCCGTTTGCCGCAGGTGTTGATTTTTTTACCTTGTAGCCCATTTCTTCAGCAATATCTTTGATCTGTTTTCTTAAATCGTCGCTTACACCTTCTTTATTAGCAAGTGCTTTTGAAATTGTTACGGTGCTTACATTTAATCGTTCTGCAATGTCTGATAGACGTACTTTCTTTTTTCTTTCCATAGAAAAATATTAACATTTTTTAAGTAAAAAAACAATAAATTATGCAGTTTTGGACTTATGCCTTCACTTATTCTCTAAATACCTCAGCAAAGTAACCGGAAGAGGATATTGGTTCTCCACCGTTTGTCAAATGATTTGTGTCGCCGAGGCGTTCTACACGGAACCAGGCTTGTCCAGGCTTACGTTCTTCGCTGTTGAGAATTGTGATGGAGGTTGGTGCGATGTAAAAGCCTTGCCAAAGCTGCATTGGAGATAAGCCTGTTAGGTGAGCAATCATTGCAAAGATAACGCCAAGGTGGCAGACAAATACTAGAGTTGTTTCTTCCGGGTAATCGTCCTTTACAGATTTAAGGTGATATTTAGGAACAGGCTTGTCCCAGTTAAAGTTTGGCTTTGGATTCTGTACATTGTAAAAGTTTTTGTCGTTTCTGGTATAGCCGTATTCTGCAAGGATTCCGTCAATTCCATCGCAGACCATTTTGTATTTTTCCTTGATGTTGCCGGCTTTCATAAAATCACTGTCTGTCCATTTGTCTTTATCAAAGAAAAACGGGTCGGAAATAAAATAATCTGGCATTAAATCCCAGCACATTGTTTCTTTTCCGGCAAGCTCTTTTGGTAAAATATCTTCCGGCACATTTTCAGGGTATTTTGTTCTGTAATAAAACTCCTGAAGCCAGTCGTATGTAATTGCTTTGAGTTCCAGCTTTGAAAGAAAAGGCTTTGCTGTTGCTTTTGCACGTCCAAGCGGTGAAACGTAAACCTGTGTAATATTCTTCCATTTACATACTCTTTCTGCAAGAAGGGCTGCTTCCCGTTTGCCTTTTTTGGTAAGATTATCGGTTAAATAGTTTGGGTCTCCGTGGCGTATAAAAATCAGGCGCATATCATTATCCTTTTGTGAGTCTTGTATTATGCTGCTTTATCAGCTTCTTTTTGATTGTCTGCGGTCAATGCCATTTTCAACATAAAAATTGCGTTTATTTTCGTACATTCGTTTATCTGCAATTTTTGCAAGTTCTTTCACAGAGGCATTCGGGAACTCTCTTTTTTCTGCATAGCCAACGGAGAAGGAGAGTGATTTCGACTTTATTCCTTCCCAGTTATTCATAATCGATTTTATATTAGCAGTAATTTCGTTAAGAGGTTCTTTATCTATAGAAATCATGCACGCAAATTCATCGCCACCTGTTCTGTATAGCTTGCCGTAATTTTCAAAATACTCAGTAAGGCAATCTGCAGTTCCGCAGATAATTTCATCTCCTGCATCATGACCGAGCGTGTCGTTTGTGGATTTCAATCCATTTACATCTGCCGCAAAGTAAACAAAGTTTTCATCCGGCGGATTTTCCTGAAGATATGAAAAATCTGCTTCGTAAGCACGGCGGTTGTAGCAGCCTGTCAGTCGGTCGGTAATTGAAAGCTGCAAAAGCTGTCTGTTCGATTCCTGAAGCCGCAGGAAAAGGTTTGCAAACACGCCTGCAAAATAGGATAGTGAAAGAAAGAGGATGATAAATATAACTATCTGACGGATAGGCACCCAGCCTTGAACCGGCGTAACGGCAAGCTCCCACATAAGATTCCTTATGTTGAAGGTAATACGCTTTGCATTTTTCTTTAAGGTTCCGCTGGATTTTATCAAGTGTCTTGTACTGTCAAAGGTAATATACGAAAGCTCGTAGTTTAAGCCCATTGCAGAAAGATTTTCAAGGCGAAGGACATTAATAAGATTGTCAAAGTCGATTGTAACAGTTACGAGTCCCCAAAGCCGCTTGCCATTATCAGCATCATCAATTATAACAGGCTTTCGTCCTGCCATACCAATTCCGCCTTGAACAAGCTCAAACGGGTTTGTAAGGACAGTGTTTCCCTTTTCGTAGGCTTCGTATGCTTCTGCGTTTCCTGCTTTACTCAAATCCATAAAATTAAAGCCGATAAGAGATTCATTTCCGGCATAAGGATAAACTGCCGAAACAACACCACCCGGCGCAATTGCAAGATTTTTTAGGGAAACGCCTGTTTCCAGCAGTACGCTGTTATAAATATTTTCAGCAATATCATCAAAGAACTCTGTATCGCCCTTGTGGTCCTGTATAAGGATTTCCATTGTATTCGTTCGGGTCATAATAGAGTCGATTGTAGTTAAAATGTGGGTTGCTTCATCCTCTGCAATAAGTCCGTAATGCTCCTGCTCAAGTGCAATGTCATGCTGGATAAAAAGAGAATAAATCGTGAACAAAATCAAAAGGGTAATCAAGGCGGTAATCACCCCGATTTTCCTATGACCCAATGTAAACTTCATTAATAACAATTCCTGAAAGTATAGCTCTAATAGTATAACATAGATTAGAAAATATATGAATAAAAGTTTTTACTTAAGCATCTTTAAAAATGCAGCCTTATCAATTGCAGGACTGTACAAATAACCTTGATACAGCTTTACGCCTATTGCTTCCAGTGCATTCTGCTGCTCGGTAGTTTCGACAAACTCGGCTAGAACTTTAAAGCCTAACGAATTGGAAAGATACACTATTGAGTTAATTATCTCCTTTGTGCGTTCATTTCCTAAAAGAGAGCGGACAAGGTTGCCGTCGAGTTTGACCATATCAAACTGGTTATATTGCAGATACTGAAGGCTTGTATGACCCATGCTAAAATCGTCAAGAGCGAACATAAAGCCAAGGCTCTTAATTTGATTTATAAGCTCGGCGGTATCTTTTGTGGTTTCAAGGGCGGTCTCTTCTGTAATTTCAATGCAGACGGAGTTTTTCTTGAACGTGTACTTTTTGCAGAGGTCCTTTAGGAATGGAAGAAGCCGTTCGTCGTTCAGCGAGGAGACGGTGATGTTTACGCTCAATTTAAAATCTTCGCCAAAAACTTTTTTAAGCTCCACAGAATCGTGGATTGATTTTTCTATAATGAGGGTTTCAAGCTCATAAAGTCGGTTGCTTTCCTTTGCAAGATGAACTACAAGCGGTGGATAGACGATTCCGTATTTTGCATGGTTCCATCTTAAAAGTGATTCACAACCAATGCATTTTCCCTTGTTATCAAACTGAGGCTGGTACTTCATTAAAAGGGAGCTTTCGTTTAAAGAAACAGTTTCCTTAAAACCCGCAGCAAGGCTTTCTTCCAGATCGTTTACAAGATGTTTTGCAAGTCGACCTTCGTTTCCTTCACATTCAGTCAAAGTTACCGGCTCTGTTGTTTCTTCACTGTGCTTTAAGATTTTTACAAGCGAATCCATTGTGTTTGTAAGCTTGTTCATATATTTCTTTTCATAAAGAATTACAAACGGAGCATAAATTGCAACCGAAATTGCAAGGTTAATGAGCTGTACAAAAATAGCACGCACGGAACCGGTTGCAAGGAAGCCGCTTAAAAAGATTGGAACAGTCCAGTTTACCATATTATGGATTGGCGGCAGAAAATTAACTTTTGCCATAAGATAGGTAAAGGTATAACAAACTTCGGGCGCAAGAATAAATGGAATAATCAGATAAGGATTATAAATAATCGGGTAGCCAAAAATCAAAGGTTCGCTGATATTAAAAAGAGCAGGGCCGGCAGACATCTTTGCAAGTTTTTTAGAATTACTTGTTTTTCCAAAAATCAACATTGCAATTACAAGACCTAGAGTAGTTCCAGTTCCGCCCATATAAACAAATGTGTCTATAAAAGTTTTTGAAACAATCTGGGCTGGAATTATTGCTTCGAACATATCAACTGCAACTTTGTCCAAAACCTTGTTTCCATGAATGCCAAAGCACCACAAAACAGAAATAATAAGCGTAAATAAAAATCCGCTGAAATAGGAACGGTGCATCCTGGAAAAAAGCAGATTGAAGGTCTTGATAAAAAGCTCCTGCAGGCAGGTAACTTTGAAAATCACAATAATCAAAGAGTTGAAAATCAGGAAGATAAGCACAACGCATAGATATGGAAGCACCATTAAAAGGGTAGAATTAAAAATAGAGTCAGCACCTTCAAAGAAAATGCTTTTGCCCTTACCGAAAAGTTTTTCGAACTTTTGAAAAAGCACAGAAGCAAAAACTCCGGAAATCAACGCGCTGAATAATCCAAGACTGCTCAGTTCCTTCAGTTCAAAGCTGCCTGTAAAAAGCCCTGATAAAATTACAAAGCTTGTAAGCGCTGCCAGAAGACTTGTTAATTTGCTCAAAAGCTTTGGACCTTCCTGAGTTGCATTTGTGTAACTGAGGTTTATAGAAATAGTCATATAAACAGGAAGAAGTCCAAGTGTAGAAAGTTGAACTAGATATAGAAGAGATTGGATTGCCCCGCCGGCAAAAGTGGAAATAAAAGTCTGATAAGCCGGAATTGGAAAATTAACGACCAGCACGGCAAAGCTTCCTACAAAAATAACAGGAAGCACCATTACCATACCGTTTATTATAGTCTTAAAAATCAGCGACCAGAAGTTTGATGTGCGTAGTTTCATAAAGATTATTATACTATGGAATGGTGGATTTGTTAAAGAAAATGGCACGGTGGTTGAGCTTGTCGAAACTACCGTGCTTTTTTTATTTGAGACGTAGGGCGGGGCTCCGCCCTCTTATATCTGAATCAATTTATTTTACGAACTCTTTCTTCAAGAAGTCGAGATCCAATTCTGGATAAAGCACGTGAGCGCCGAGAAGCTTGTTTACGCGGGCGCGGGCTGCTGCAACTGTATCATCGGAAATCTCAATTTTGCCCTTAGCTGGCTTACCTTCTTTTGTAAGACCAGGCTTTGTGTTTTTGAGAACATAATCGATAATGTCTGCAACTTCCTTCATGTCTGCTTCGTTCATGCCGAGTGTTGTAAGACCTGGTGTACCAATACGGATACCAGATGTCCACCAGGCACCATTCTTGTCGTATGGAAGTGCGTTTGCGTTAGCTGTTACACCGCATTTGAAGAGGGCAGCTTCTGCCTGCTTTCCTGTAAGTCCGTAAACTGTTACGTCGCAGAGCATAAGGTGGTTGTCTGTTCCTCCTGTCTGGAGAGGGATGTTGTGAGATTTACAGCCTTCTGCCAAAGCCTGTGCATTTTTAACAACCTGCTGTGCCCAAGCCTGGTAAGCTGGAGTGCGAGCCTCTTTGAAAGCGATTGCTTTTGCAGCCATAATGTGACCAAGAGGTCCACCGAGTACCATTGGACAACCCTTGTTTACGTAGTCTGCAAACTCTTTCTTACAAAGAATCATAGCTCCACGAGGACCGCGCAGAGTTTTATGTGTTGTAGTTGTAACAACGTCAGCCCATTTTACAGGATCGTAGTCGCCGGTAAAAACTTTACCTGCAACAAGACCAGCAAAGTGTGCCATATCTACCATAAGAACTGCTCCGCACTTGTCTGCAATTTCACGGAAGCGTTTAAAGTTTATTTTGCGAGGATATGCAGAGAAACCTGTCAAAAGGATGAGAGGTTTTACTTCCATAGCCTGTTTTTCAATAGCATCGTAGTCGAGCAAGCCTGTTTCGCGATCAACACCGTATGGGTGAGATTCGAACATACGTGCAGAAACGTTCATTTTGTATCCGTGTGTAAGATGACCACCACAAGAGTAGTCAAGACCCATAAGCTTCTGGTTTCCGAACTTTTTGCGGAGAGCGTCGAACTGTTCGTCTGTAAGGTCGTTCAAGGATTTTACACCAAGCTCTTCCAAAGTTGGAGTTTCAACCTTTGCTGAAAGGATTGCCCAATAAGCAACAAGGTTTGTATCTGCACCTGAGTGAGGCTGAACGTAAGCATAATCAGCACCAAAAAGAGCTTCTGCTTCGCGGGCAGCTGTATTTTCAACAGCATCAATGTTTACACAACCGCCGTAATAACGGTGTTCTGGATAACCTTCTGCATATTTGTCTGTAAGAAGATTTCCCATAGCAGCCTGAACGTTGAGCGAACAATAGTTTTCGCTGGCAACAAGCTTCAGGTGGCTTCTCTGATTTTCAAGCTCGTTTACAATAGAAGCTGCAATATCCGGTCCAACTGCTGCAACCTGCTGAAGGTTTGCAACATAAGCACACATAGCGGCATTTGGTTTGCCGTTTGTCATGCTAAGATAATTTTCCAATGGTGTTGGCATTTTTTTACCTCAAATAGTGATTTTATTTATAGAAACGATTTTATCGTATTTGTTGATAATAGGGAATACCGAGCGAGCCTGATTAATCAATATCAAGAGAATACAGACATAGTGGACATATGGCATCTTCGCGCAGACAGTTATTGTCAAAGCAAGATGGTGATTTTGTTTTTCTGAGTGTGCCAAAAATGTTCATATGGTCAAAACGGCTGTAACCAATATTAGCCATGATATTGTCAAAGCGGCTTCTTACAAGACATTCACCGTTTATGTTTCCTACACGGCCATTCAGTTTTGTGGTGTCAAAATATTTGATTACTGCTGTTTTTACCTTGTCTGAATATTTTTGAGCAAGTGTTGGATTTGTTTTTGCAATCTCGGCTAGAACTTCATCTGTTCCATATTCACAGCTTGCCCATTTTCCTTCATAAAGATTTCCCCAAGGATCTTTCTTAACACATTTTTCATCAAACTCCTTGTAGCTCATAGTTATTTCTACAAAGTCAATATCAAAAGTATTGGTAAATCCAGCTGTTGCAAACTTTTGCTTTATGCTCTTAGCTTCATCATCAAAGAAACCCTCCGGAACTGTTGAATCTGCAGCACCTTCTGTGTCTTTTATATGAACTAACAGTATAGGAATTGTTTCATTGCGGAACAGATGGCGGGTTTCCTGCTTGCGGTATTCAAAATATTTCTGCATTCCACCTGCATAATATTCGTTGCCTTGTTCATCAACGAGAGGTCGTGCATAAGGATAAGAGGTACAATCTATACCAGCCAGCTTATGTCTGTTTGGTTCTGTATTACTAACAATGGCACCTCTTTGATAAGGGTATCTTGCCATTTCCTTGTAAAAGTCTATGTCCTTCTGTGGAATATTGTGTTTTACCATCCAGTTTACAAATTCTGCAAATTCAGTGTCTTTTTGCCAGTCATAGTTTGTTACTGAATCCATAACCTCGTTCTTTTTGCTTAGTGGAACATGAACAACATTATACTCCCAAGTCTCATAGTAGCCTTTCCTATCCAAAGGAATTGACTTATCAATTGTTATAAGCTTATTGAGAATATCTTCAAGATTTTCATCGAATTTTTTTGTATCTGATGAAGGAGTCTGGAAGTTGTCAGGACGATAATGTCCATTTATAAAATTCCACTCCTGATACAGTGCATCGTATTGAGCAGAAAGATAGAATGCGTGTCTGGAAACTCCTTCTGCCCAGAAATGCAGAACTTTTTGTTCATTGCAAGTGACCTGCCAGTTACCAACGTTATAAATTCCATCTTTTTTTGTCAAATAAGGATTATCATCATTTAAATTTATTTTAATATTATCATCATAAAATACAGGTTCCGGTTCTTTAAATTCATCTATTTCTTCAGGGAGCGTTATTTCTTCTGCAAGTGCGTAAGAGAGGAAACCAGCTGAACCTAATTGAACAGTATATGAATCGCCTGTCTTGTCTGTTGTAAATTTTTCCTCATAGTATTTTCCATCATATTCATAAGCAATAACGTAAGTCTTGTCGTGAAGTAAAGTGTCCGTTATTGGCATTTTTATAATTTTAGTACCTGAATGCAAGTAGAAAATATTTGAAATTGTAGAATAGATTTTGTGCGAATAACAGAATTCAAGCAGTTCTTTTCCATCAATACCATATTCTTCAAGTTTAGGCTGAAGGACCGGTAAAGAAACAAAATCATCGCGGCTTATTTTTGGCGAAACAAGTGTACCAAGCTCATCACTATAGTGAGAAGTAGCAAAATAACATGGATCAGGATCAAACCACGAGTCAGCAACAGTTTTATTATTGTTTTTAATGGAGCCTCCAGAAGCGTAGGTTGCATCAAGAACAAAGTACTGCTGTTTGTTTTTATCCAGACAAATTCGGTTCCAGGCGTGTGTTGAAGGATTGAATTTTTCTTCACCTATACCGTTAGTTACATAGCCTGCATATTCAACACAGTCTACATCAACAGCCTTACACATTTTTTCAACAAGTTTAGAATAACCGTCACAAACAGCAAGTCTGTCTTTAAAAGCTTCTTCTGCAGAATTTCTGCTATGCGAATAGTCATAATCGACATAATATGCAACCCATATGAAAATTGCGCGTGCTTTTTCTTTTACTGTGGAAGCTTTTGTAGTCTGTACAATCAGCTTGGCTGCATCTTCTATGCTTGTTGTTGTTGGAATTGAAAGAGCCTTTGCAGCCTTATCAATTTCCGAATAATCTGGTCGTGGGAGAGGTTGAATTGTGGAAACAAAAATTGAATCTGTATTGTTAGTTCTTTCGCCAAAGCTTATTGTTCTCATTCCACCTTCGTAATCAGACCATTTTTTGCCCTGCTGAAGCTTTTCTTCTGTTGCAGTATTACCGTTCGGATTATCCGGGGTAGTCTGATTTCCTGGGTTGTCGTTGTTGTCCGGGTTGTCGTTGTTGCCAGGATTATCATTATTTCCAGGATTATCATTATTTTCAGGATTGTCGTTATTACCCGGATTATCAGTTTCATTGTTCTCCTCAACTGTTGTTTCTACTGGAAGAGTTTCTACAGTTTCTATTGCATATAAGAACTCGTTTTTTGTAGAAGAGGTTAATGATACAGAAACCGGTTTTGAAGAGTCAGAACCTTTTTTTCCTGCAAGGTTTACATCTGCTTTCTTATATTTAGTGGTTGTCCCCTTAAGACACATAAAAACAGTTTTCGTGCTGGAATTGTAAACAAACTGTCCGTCTAAAGAAGCCGAAGAGACTGCTGTTCTGATGGCTCTTGATGATTTTTCTGCAAAAAGCTTGCCTGTTTTAGCAAAAAGTGTAATTTCATAATCAGAATCATCAATATGCGTAATAATATACTTGTTTTCTGCAAGCCCAGATTGTGTTATTGTTACATCGTCTTCTGTTTTTGCAGGCTCATTCATAAGATTTTGAATAAAGTCACATCCCGAAAAAGAAATGCAGGCTATAATACAAAGGATGGATAAAATCAGCTTAAATGATAATGTTCTTTTCTTAATTTTTTCTCTACTCATTGCCGGTTACTCCTCGAAAACAGCCCGCATATTAAAACTCCCAAAATTTACTCAGACTGCATTCTTATTAATAGAATTATAACATGAAAAAAAACAGATTCAATTAAAAAAGGTTTCCCCCTAACACCTATAACCTATAACCTGTAACCTAACACCTAAAACCTATTCCCCTAAAACCTATAACCTATTCCCTAATCCCCTATCCACTATCCCCTAATTTATTCTATAATACCCTTATGTACTCAATTCCTTCTGATTTTTCCGACTTTATCGCTCCCGACTGCGACCGTGCCGCATTTATTCAGAATTATCTTAAAAAAGCCGGAATTGAAGCTCCAATACTTCAAATTGAAGGAAAAAATCATATCTATGTTAAGTTTCCGCAGTCTCAGTACAATCCTATGTTCCGCATAAAAACAGTGATTGCTCACTACGATCGTGTTGGAATTGGTGCAAACGATAATTCTGCTGCCGTGTACTGTCTGATGCAGTGGGCTACAGAGCTTGTGCGCGTTTATAGCGCCGAATGTATGACCGGCAGCTTCCACAATATCCGCCTGATTTTTACCGATGGTGAAGAGCTTGGTGCTTCGGGCGGTATTCAGGAGCAGGGAGCTTTTGCGCTTGCAGCCTTGTTCCGCCGGCTCGCAATTGCCGATGAAGATGTTTTTGTTTTTGACTGTATGGGGCGGGGAACTGTTCCAATAATCTGTCAGAGTTATATTTCAAAAAAAGCATCCAACTCCTTCATTAAAAAATATTCCGAGCTTGAGCAGAGGGCAGAGACCATAATCAAAAATACATCTCAAACCTGGCTTAAGCTACCGACAAGCTACAGCGATAATGCAGGCTTTCTTGCAAATGGTATTCCCGCTGTAGCAATCACCATGCTCCCTAGTGATGAAGCCGAAGCATATTGTCGTTCCCTGTTTACTCTTAAAAATGCCGTAACACAGCCGCTGGCTTCAAAAATCGAGGTTCCTCCAACCTGGAAAATGCTTCATTCTCAGGATGACAATATCACAAACCTTACCCCGGACGCTTTTCTTATTATGCAGGAAATACTGCGAAATCTTGCTGAATTGAAAACTATAAAATAGCTTATACAAAAAGAAGGCAGATAAATCTTGCAAGCAGCGCAAAAATCCAGGCAAGCGCACACTGTCCAATAACTGTCAAAACAGCCCATTTAGTGCCGGATTCTTTTTTTATTGCTGCAATTGCCGCAACACAAGGTGTATAAAGCAGACAGAATACAAGTAAGGCTGCTGTTGCCGGTACATTCAGTGCTGTTGAAAGTTCTCCCGCTCCACCAAAAAGAACGAGCAGAGTAGAAACAACACTTTCTTTAGCAATAAAACCTGTTATTAAAGCTGTAGAAATCTTCCAGTCGCCAAAGCCAAGCGGTTTGAAAATCGGTGCAATTATTCCGGCAATTACAGCAAGAATGCTGTCTTTTGAGTCTTCCACAAAGTTGAAGTGGAGGTTAAATGTCTGTAAAAACCAGATTATTACCGTTGCAAGGAAGATAACGGTAAAGGCCCTCTGTAAAAAGTCCTTTGCCTTTTCCCACAAAAGGTGGAATACGTTCTTTGCGGCTGGAAATCTGTAATTTGGCAGCTCCATCACAAAAGGAACAGCTTTTCCTTTAAATGCGGTAGCTTTTGAAACGAGCGCAACTATAATCGCTGTCACAATTCCCAAAAAATATAGACCAATCATTATCAAACCGGAATATTTCGGGAAAAAGGTTGATGTAATAAAGCCGTAGATTGGAAGCTTTGCACTACAGCTCATAAATGGAGTGAGCATAATCGTCATTTTTCGGTCACGCTCAGAAGGAAGCGTTCGGCTTGCCATTACACCTGGAACAGTACAGCCAAAGCCAATAAGCATAGGAACAATACTTCGTCCGGAAAGTCCTATTTTTCGAAGCAGCTTATCCATAACAAAGGCAACTCGCGCCATATATCCCGAATCTTCCAGAATAGAAAGGAAGAAAAACAGCACTACAATTACAGGGACAAAGCTTACGACAGAACCAACTCCCGTAAAAATACCGTCAATTATAAGCGAATGAAGGAAGCGGTTTACATTCATTGCTTCCATCTGTGTGTCTACAAGTGCCGCAAGCCAGCTTATTCCGGAATCTAGCAGCTCCTGAAGCCAGGCACCAATAACATTAAATGTAAGGAAGAAAATCAATCCCATAATTGCTATAAAAGCCGGGATTCCTGTCCATTTTCCTGTAAGAATCTTGTCTATTTTGTTAGAGCGGGCGTGTTCCTTACTTTCCTTTGGCTTTACAACTGTTTTATCACAGAGCTTCTTTATAAAAGAAAATCTCATGTCTGCAATTGCGGCCGCACGGTCAAGTCCGCGTTCTTCTTCCATCTGGAGGATGATGTGTTCAATCATTTCAAGCTCGTTAGGGCAGAGCATAAGTGCTTTTGTAACTGCTTCATCGCCTTCTACAAGCTTACAGGCTGCAAATCTGAGCGGAAGTTCTGCATATTCTGCGTGGTCAAAAATAAGATGCATTATCGCATGCAGACATCTGTGAACTGCACCACCATCCTCTGCATCCTTATCGCAGAAATCTGTTCTTCCGGGGCGTTCCTGAAATTGAGCTACGTGCAGTGCGTGGTTTATAAGCTCGTCAACACCTTCATTTTTAACGGCAGAAATTGGTACAACTGGAATGCCCAAAAGCTCTTCCATTTCGTTAATCCTGATTGAACCGCCGTTATTGTGAACCTCGTCCATCATATTAAGGGCAAGAACTGTCGGGGTTTCAAGCTCCATAAGCTGAAGGGTAAGATAAAGATTACGTTCTATGTTTGAAGCATCAACAATATTGATTATTCCAGTCGGTTTTTCTTTTAAGATAAACTCTCTGGAAACAATTTCTTCGCTTGTATATGGAGAAAGAGAATAAATACCAGGTAAATCTGTGATTTCTGTTTCGGCATGTCCTTTAATCGGGCCACTTTTTTTATCTACAGTAACTCCAGGGAAGTTTCCTACGTGCTGATTTGAACCTGTGAGCTGGTTAAAAAGGGTTGTTTTTCCGCAGTTCTGGTTTCCTGCCAATGCAAATGTAAGCTTTGTTCCCGGTGGAAGGGGATTTTCGTCTGCCTTTACGTGATATTTGCCGCCTTCTCCAAGGCCAGGGTGCAGCGTTTTTTCAGTTTTGGCTGTAGTAGTTTTTGATGATGATGATGCGCCTTTTTTTTCATCCCCAGCGGTATTTTCTGTGTTTTCTGCTTTATTATCACTTGCAGCTTCAAGCTCCTGAATCTCAAGCTTTTTAGCATCATCACACCTGAGCGTAAGCTCATAGCCATGAATCCTTATCTCCATTGGATCGCCCATTGGAGCTAGTTTTACAAGTGTTGCTTCTGTGCCGGGAATTACTCCCATATCAAGAAAATGCTGGCGTAAAGCACCCTTTCCGCCAACCTTTGTTATAATTGCGGTTTTTCCGACCTTTAATTCATTTAGAGTCATAAATTGTCCTGATTGAATCAGGTTAGAAGCTTGTTCTATATCCTAAATCAACCGAGATTGCATTATACCACTCTGAACGTTTAAATTCCATAAATTTGACGGTGATTTGAGAGTGAAGCTCACCGGAAAGGAAGTTGCTCGAAATATATGGAGTCATGTTGATATTGAAATCCCCTGAAACTACGTCCATGAAGTTTTTAAGGTCAAGGAAGTATTTTCCTGGGAAGGAGTAAGCAAAGTGTGTTCCGATTGTAAAGCTTTTTGAACCGATTGTTACAGAATCTGTATAGATGTTCAGGTTTACACCAAGGGTATCATCAATAAATAATAACTTTTTAACAGTTCCTTCTGGGAAGCTGAATATAGAAAGATTTACGTGTGCATTATCAATTCTGAATCTTGGTTCAAGCAGTAAATATACATCTTCCTGTGTTGCGGCAATCTTTTTAGAAGCCTTTGTAAATGGAGCATTAAAAAGTCCTGCCTGAATATATACAGATTGTGTGTAATTGTTTCCAATAAGCATTGTTGTTCCAGCGTGCCAGTAAAACTTGTCTACAGCAAACCAAACATCTTCATTTTCATATTTATCAGAAAGTGGGGCACCAATTCCACCTGCAATATCGAAAGAAAAATATCTGAATACACAACCAAAACGCAAATCTGCATTAATTACAAAGAATTTATCGTCTTCATGGTTCAAATATCCGTAAAAACCGAAGGCAATAGGGGCTTTATATACTTTTACAACATCACTAATTCCAAGACCAAAATGAGGATAAAGAATAGAACCTGCCATACCAAGCCAGCTTTCTGTAATTTTAGAAGCAAGCGGTTGTACTCCAAAATATCTTCTGAAGAAAATATCTGAACCGATAGGGTCAAAGGTTCCCATAAAGGCACTGAAATAGTTTGTACTGTTATCAATCTGTGCTTTTGCAATAAAAGAAAGCTCATCTATACTAAAATCTGATGGTGTTACGTGGAAAAGCTCCTCGCTTATAAAGTCACCAGTATCTATAGAAAGCTCCATATGGCTCCAGAGGTTCTCGGAAAAGTTAAATTGTCCCTGGAAAAAAGCCTGAAGCTTAAGATCCGGGTTGTATGACTCAGAAGTACTGTTTGCAGAGTAGTTTAATTTTCCTCCGGCGTATCCACTAAAAAAAGATTCACAAAAAACACTTCCTGCAAGCAATGAAACTGCAAGAATTGGAAGAATACGCTTAAAAATACCCATATTTTTCTCCATAATCTTAAAAATAAAGATTTCCAAATTGATTATCGGCTGGAAATACCCTTTTCTTTAAGAAAACATACAAACTGCTGTAATGTAAAAAATAAAAGAAAAATAAAATTGTTTTCGCTTGAAAACTATGATTTTCGGTATATAATATTCTTATGAGCGATTATCTTGACCCTAATAACGAAGAGCTTTTAAAAGACTTTTTCGCTGAAGCAGAACAGCAGGTTGAGCAGTTGGAAAGCAATATTCTCGTAATAGAGAATGACCCTCAGAATCATGAGGCTATTGATGAAGTTTTCCGTGCTGCACATACACTTAAAGGTGGTTCCGCTACAGTAGAGATGAATGAATTGTCTCACTTCACACATTCTGTAGAAGATGTTTTGGATGAGATAAGATCGGATAGAGTTCAGATTGATGAAGATGTGGTTGATATTCTTCTCACATCTATTGATGTTATAAAAGCTATGCTTGAAGCAAGGCAGAATGGCAGTGTTTACGAGGAGGATATTAATTCTATTCTTGAAAAACTCCATTCATATCTTCCTGCAAAGGGTAGTGCTGTTAAAGGTGGTGGACTTAAGGCAGCCGCAGCTGCTGTACAGGCTTCTATGCAGACTCCAGCAAAACCGGCACCAGCTCCTACAGCACCAGTAGCAGCTGCTCCAGTATCCGCTCCTTCTGCTTCTGGAATGGTTAATCCTGGTATTTCAGAGGATGATTATGTTGAGCTTAAGGGTGCCTGCGAGGCAGACCAGAAGCTTTGGTGTATAGCTGTTAAGTTTGATGAAAATAATCCAATGAATACAGTTGGTGGTATTCAGGTATTTGCAGCTTTAAAATCTGTAGGAAATGTTTTAAAGACAATTCCAGATTTTGATGCACTTTACGAAGACCAGTTCTACGAAAATGTATTCTATTATATTGCAACATCTGCAGAAGCAGAAGCAATTGAAGATGTTGCCTTTTTAAGTGATGTTACATTGATTACAGACGCACAATTAGTTACAGATGATAATTACAGAGGTTCAGCTGCTACTGTAAAAGAAGCTCCAGCTGCAAAACCTGTTGTAGAGAGTAAACCTGTAGAAGTAGCTCCGGCAGCTCCTGTTGTTGAAAAAGCTCCTGTAAAGGAAGCTCCTGCACCTCAGACTCCTGTAGAAAAAACTCCTGTTGCAGCTGCAAAACCGGCTGAACCAGAAGAAAAGAAAACAGAAGTTAAGAAGGAGGCTGCTGCTCAGCACACTCAGCAGGGCTCAATTCTTCGTGTTGATTCCCGCCGTATCGATAATCTGCTTAACCTTGTTTCTGAAGCAGTTATTAATAAGGCTTCCTTCAACCAGCTTGCTATACAGACTTCAAACGAGCTTTCAACCTTCCAGGGTCTCGAATCTTCATTTAAAGAAAAGATTCATTCTCTGTTTGACCGTCTCCCAGAGTTCCTTGAACTCCTCAAGAGCGGTGTTCCAATGAACGAAGTTAAAAAGCAGCTGCTCGATGAATACGGAACAATGGGAACAATGTTCGATTCTTACGAAGCAGAGCTTAAGCAGATAACCGGAAGATTCCGTTCATACACACAGAATCTTGGTACAATCGCAGGTGAACTTCAGGAAGGTGTAATGAAAATCCGAATGGTTCCAATCAATCAGATTTTCAGCCGATTCCCACGAGTTGTTCGTGACTTGCAGCGCGATTTGAATAAAAAGATAAATCTTGTAATAGAAGGTGAGGACACCGAGCTTGATAAGTCAGTTGTAGAAGACCTTCTTGATCCAATTATGCATTGTGTACGCAATGCTGTTGATCATGGAATTGAATCTCCTGCTGAAAGAAAAGCTGCCGGAAAGCCTGAAGAAGGAACTGTATTCCTTAAAGCTTCTAATGAAGGCAATATGATTGTTATCGAAATTAAAGATGACGGTGCTGGAATTGATGCAGAAAAGGTTAGGGCAAAAGCAATTGATCGTGGACTTATTCATCCGGACAAGTTCCTTACAGAGCAGGAAGTTCATCAGCTGATTATGCAGCCTGGCTTCTCTACCGCCGACAAGATTTCTAATATTTCTGGACGTGGTGTTGGTCTTGACGTAGTTAAGACTATGATAAGCAACCTTAAGGGTAATATTTCAGTTAATTCTACAAAGGGTAAGGGAACCTCTTTTATTATCAAGATTCCTCTTACACTTGCAATTATACAGGGTCTTCTTGTTAAAGTTGGCAAAGAAATCTACTCAATTCCTATTGCTAACGTTATTGAAAGCCAGTGCATTCCTCTCGATGAGATTAGTCATATCGATAATTATGAGATTATGAATGTCCGAAATGAGGTTATCAGTGTACTCCGTCTTTCAAGGCTGTTCAACATTAAGGAAAGCGCAAAATCTGATGAATGCTATATCGTAATTGTTGGAACACAGGAAAAGAAGATTGGTGTTATGGTTGATTCTCTGATTGGAGAAGAGGATGTCGTAATTAAACCTCTGCGTGATCAGTTCACTAATTCTCCGGGAATTGCTGGTGCTTCAATTTTGGGCGATGGTTCAGTTTCGTTGATTATTGATGTAAGTCAGCTCCTTGAATTAGGTGTTCGTCAGGAATTACTGGCTCAGGCACAGGAAAGTCTTGTACAGTAATTTAGCAGTTTTTCAGGTAGGTTAGTTATGGATGATAATAAATTAATGAACGCAGCGGAACAGGTAAACGAAAAAATACAGAATGCAAATGAAGCTGCGGCTTTCATAGATTTCAAGATGGTTACTTTCTCTCTTGCAGAAAAGGATTACGCAATCGACATCATGCATGTAAAGGAAATTGCTAAAGCCGGACGCTTTACATATGTTCCTAACACTTTGCCTTTTGTACTTGGTGTTTACAATCTTCGAGGTGAAATTATTCCGATTCTTGATCTTCGTTTGTTCTTCAATATTGATGTTTCTACCGACAACGAAAAGAAAATGCAGAATCTTCTTATTCTTACTGTTGAAGATCAGACCTTCGGACTTGTTGTAGATAAGATAGATAAGGTTGTTGGTGTTCAGAAGAGCACAATTCAGCCACCTCATCCTCTATTTGGCGACATAAACATCAAATACATCAGCGGTGTTGTAGAAAGCAACAACAGACTTTACGTTCTCCTTGATGTTATAAAGATTTTTGCCGCTAAGGAATCTGTAGAAAAAGAAGAAAAGCATGCTGGACCAGAGAATCCTGTAAATCCTGCTGTAAATGCAGTAAATCCTGTAAATAATTCACAGAATATGATTTACGATTCAGAAAAACAGCAGAAGGTTTCTGTAAAACAGATTCAGGACGAAAAAGCAGAGCTTGATATTAAATTTATAGGCGAAAGCCTTGCTAACTATAAAAAATTCTTTGTTTCAGATTTGAACAAGGATTGGGTGCGACATCGCTACGAAGAATGGAAAAAGGCAAGAGGCGAAGATAAATCTCAGCTTCAGGGTGAAGAGGATGCAAATGAATTCCTTAAACCTTTCTTTTCTCAGTTCTCAGGAAGATGGTGGTCTGCCGCTTATGCAGGAAGCATAAAGAAGCTTCTTCCAGACAACGCTGCAAAACAGATTATTGTCTGGAATCCTGGCTGTGGAAAGGGTATAGAAACCTATTGTCTTGCTTGTGTACTTAAAGACAGATATCCAACAGCAAAACTCAGAATTTATGCACAGGATGTTGACCTTCTTAATGTTTCTAATGCCGGGCTTATGACAATTCCTGCCGAGCTTTCTAACGAATGGTTTGGCAAATACTTAACAATGAAAGCAAATAATGAATATACATTCAATCAGGAAATAAAAGACAGCATCATGTTCGAATATCATGACTGTAAAAACACAAATGTACTTCCAATGGTTGATGTAATTTTTGCTAGAGATATATTGTCATATCTCGACGTGAATGCTCAGAATACAATTCTTGAGGATTTCTTAGAGAAGATGAAGGGAAATGCTGTAGCCATAGTTGGTGAAAACGAAAGAATCCCGGCATCTTATGGATTTGGTGAAAAAAGTGTTGATGCTCTTGTAGCATATAATAAAGAATAAGAGGGGATTGACATGCGAGTAGAATATATTAACCCGTTTGTAGAAACTTCATTCCGTGTTTTGCAGGAAGTGCTTGGTGGCGCAGAAGTAAAACGTGGAGATCTGTACTTGAAATCAACAGCTATGCCTGTTATGGGTGTTGCTGCACTGGTTGGTCTTGCAGGAAGCGTTGAGGGACGTGTTTTGTTTGATATGACAACTGAAACTGCTCTGAACATTGCATCTGCAATGAATGGTGAAAAGCTTCCTGAGTTCGATGATCTGGCAAAGGCTACAATCAGTGAGTTGGCTAACATCATTACTGCTCAGGCCGTTACAAAGCTGCATGAATTAGGTTTCCGATTCGACCTTACTCCTCCGACATTGTTTGTAGGACAAAAAATGGAAATCGCTGCATTGGGTGGAACTACCGATAGCGTAGAAGCTTTAATCGTTCCTTTAATTTCCGAATGTGGTAAAATTGAAGTTAATGTTGCTATACGTGAACGTACTTAGGAATATATAAGGAGATAAGAAATGAAAACAATACAGGATTTTCCAAATCTGAATGAACGTCCGCCAGAGGGAATTAAAAGTGACGGTACATGTTACAGAGTTCTGGTTGTAGATGATTCTATGTTTGTTGCAAAACAGTTAGGCCAGATTCTTGCCAGCGAAGGCTATGATGTAGTTGCTACAGCTGTAGACGGTAAGGAAGGTGTGGATAAGTATAAAGAATTGTGTCCACAGGTTGACCTTGTAACAATGGATATTACTATGCCTAAGATGGATGGTATTACAGCTCTCGAGCAGATTATGGCTTTTGATAAGAATGCAAAGGTTGTAATGGTAAGTGCTCTTGGAAAAGAAGAGCTTGTTAAGAAATCTTTGATGTTAGGTGCAAAGAGCTTCATCATCAAGCCTTTGGATAGAAAGAAGGTTTTGGAGCGAATCTCCAAGGTTTTGGGCTAATTATCTGTAGAAAACAATAGGTCTCAATAAAGAAGTTGCCTGAATCTTTATGTAAGGTTCAGACAGCTTTTTTATTTTAAATACAAAATATCAAATCGTAAGCAATAAATATCCGTTCTTTCGTTTTATAATCGTATATTTAAACTCAGGATTATCCTCCAGAATCCTTCTCAGCTTTGAAATCTGGCATTTTAGAGAGCTTATTTTAATAAATCTTGAATCTTCTTCATGCTGTTTTTGCAATTCTTCCAAAGACAACGGAGTTCCCTGCGAGCGGTACAAAAGCTCCATAAGGAAAAACAGGTTTTCCGGTACTTTAGCCCTAATCTTAAACGAAATAAGCCTGTTATAGGCATCCTTCATGGATTCTTCTTTATACATTTTGGTAACGTAAAAATCTTTTGGAAGCGGTTTTGGCTTTTGCATAAGTGGAATGTACTGAGAAATGTCTGGATCCTCTATAACCTTTTCAATTCTTTCAAATACGTCGTAATAAAGCTTTGGATCAATGTCTCTTTTATAACCGTGTGAATATCTTATAAGAAAATCCCAGTGGTCCGCGCGGGTTCCGGCTATTATGCACGGATCGTTGTAATAAATCTTTGGAATACGTCTCTTAACAATATCCATAAACTCATTAACATCAAAAGCTTCATGATTATGCATAGTGTAATCTAATACAAGTAAATCCGGCAGGTTTTTCATATTCTGCATAACAGAAATGGCCCCGTCGAATCCATCGAAAACATAACAACTGTGGTCTGGTATATGATCTGCTATGATGTGACAAATTTCAGGCTGGAAAGTAATGAAAAATATCACCATATTTTATTATACACCCAAATAAATATATGTGGAAAAAAAAAACGATATATGATAGAACAGTTATTATGAATTTTACAAGAAGAAGTGGCGTTCTGCTTCATCCAACCTCATTACCTGGAACTCCTGGAATCGGAACGCTTGGAAAATATGCTTATGATTTTGTTGACTGGCTTGAACAGGCAGGGCAGTCTTTATGGCAGGTTTTGCCGCTTGGTCCTACAGGCTACGGCGATTCTCCTTACGCTTCCTTTTCTACCTTTGCAGGAAATCCTCTTTTAATTGATTTAGATTTGCTTGTGCAAAAAGGCTGGGCAGATAAAAAGCATATTGTTCCACCAGATTATATAAAGGACACCGGTAATGTTGATTTCGGCTCTGTTGTATGGTGGAAAACTCCAGTGCTTAAGAAGTGTGCAGAGTTCTTTTTTAAGAATGCTTCAAAAGAAGATTTAGCTCTGTACAAAGCTTTCTGTAAAGCAAAGTCCGGCTGGCTCAATGATTATTCAACCTTTATGAGCATCAAGCAGGTTTATGATGAAAAGGCTGCACAGGAAAAGCCTGCATCCTCTATGTGGAATGCTTATTGGCCAAAATCACTTGCATCCCACGAGGAAGACGCAATTAAAGAGTGGCAGTCTGAACACAAAAGTGATATAGAAGCCATCAAAATCATACAGTTTTTCTTTGATGTACAGTGGAACAACCTTAAAGAGTATGCTGCAGAAAAGGGAATAAAACTTATCGGCGATATTCCAATCTTTGTTGCACCGGATAGTGCCGATGTCTGGGCAAACCAGAAGCTTTTCCAGCTCGATAAATCGGGCAAGCCTCTCTGCGTCGCCGGTGTGCCGCCAGATTATTTCTGTGCCGACGGTCAGTTGTGGGGTAATCCTCTTTATGACTGGAACGCAATGAAAAGCACCGGTTATAAATGGTGGGTTCAGCGCATAAAACGTGTTCTTGAACTTACAGATGTTCTCAGAATAGACCATTTCCGTGGTTTTGAAGCTTACTGGTCTGTTCCTTATGGCGAAAAAACTGCAATAAATGGTGAATGGATAAAAGGACCTGGTGTAGACCTGTTTAAGGCAATCAAAAAATCACTCGGCGATATTCCTATTATTGCAGAGGATTTAGGTGTCATAACAGAAGAAGTAAGCAAGCTTCGCGATGACTGCGGTTTCCCTGGAATGAAGGTTCTTCAGTTTGCATTCAGCACAGATGAAATAAAAAATAACGGAATGACAAACTACTTTATGCCGCATATGTTTACAACAAATGAGTGTGTTGCCTATACCGGTACTCACGATAATGATACTTTGCAGGGCTGGCTCGAAAATTGTTCTGAAGAACTGCTTGTTATTGTTGCACAGTATGTGGAAGGTAAAAAGCTTTCTGTAGAGCAGGCAAAAAAACTTGTTGAAAACGGAAAGCTGCGTCGTGAAATGATTAAAACAATTCTTGCTTCAAGTGCAGTTTATGCTGTAGTAACAATGCAGGATTTGATCGGAACTGGTAACGAAGGACGAATGAACACCCCTTCAACAACAGGTGCAAACTGGTCCTGGCGCATGAAAAAAACAGATTTGAAAAAAGCAGACTCCAGTGATCTCCGCTTTCTCTCAAATCTGTTTGGTCGCAACGAAAAAAGCAACTGATAAAGTGCGTAGTTTTGCTTCGCAAAACTACGGGCGAAGGCCGTACTTGTTTACGTTTATTAACCAGTGTATGCCTTCGCCGTCCATTCTATTGCCATCTGGCGCAATTCTGCAGATGAGCCGCAGTGCAGCTTAAGCTTAATATTCTCTTTATGTGTATCAATAGTTTTTATACTAAGATTCAGTTTATTTGCAATTTCAACAGTTCCAAGACCTTTACCAATCAGCGTAAAAATCTGAAGCTGTCTGTCAGAAAGCATCGAAATTAAGTCAAAAGGCTCTGCATTTTCACCAGATTTATCATTCTTAGAAAGCTCTTTTATTCTCTTTCTTTCGTTTTCGCTCAGGTAAATCTCACCGTTCATTACAGTTTGAATGGCATTTATAACCTGAGTTTCAGCCTCTTCCTTCATTATATAGCCCTTTGCTCCAGCCTTCAAAGCTCGTTCTGCATAAAAACGCTCATCGTGCATGGAAAGAACAAGAACCTTAGTGCTTGGCTGGGTTACAAGAATGTCCTTAATTAGTTCAAGTCCATCCTCTTGTCCAAGATTAAGGTCAACAATGGCAAGCTTAGGTTTAATTTCATTAAGCATTTCAATAGCTTCAATTCTGTTTTTTGCCATTCCAACAACTTTATAAGATTTTTGAGTCTCTATTAACTGAGAAAGTCCACGGCTGAAAAGCGGATGGTCATCTATAATAATAACTGAATATTCCATAACTATATAATATCACAAAAATAAAAATAATAGTATAATAAAAGTATGCGTATTGGATTAGTTTTAAACATTCTTGATGAAGAGTATCAGACCTCAATTTATGAAGGTATAAAACAAAGAGCTTCAGAATTGGGAATAGACTTGATTTGTCTTCAACAGGAAAATAACGGTTTTTCCGAGGATTCATTTACAGCCAGCTTTCCAAAAAAAGATTTTTTTAATTTGGACGGAGTTATTTTACTTACATCAGTTCTTGAAGATAATAATGAAATAAAAAAAGCGGAAGCTATTCAAAAAATCTGGGGAAAAATACCGGTAGTTTCAATCGGACAGAAAATTGACGGCATTCCATCATTGCTTGTAAATACAGAAAAATCAATGCAGCAGCTTGTTGAACATCTTGTGGAAGAACATCATTACAGAAACTTTTTATTTATAAGTGGTACTCCAAATCATCACGATGCAATAATCCGTGAAGAAAAGTTTGTACAGGCACTTAAGGAATATAAGCAGAAAATACCAGAAATCAATTACAATGTACAAAACGGATGGTTTACAGAACGTGGTGCAATAATGGTAATGAATATGTATTACCAGCAGAATCCAGATAAAAATCCCGATGTAATTGTCTGTGCAAATGATAATATGGCAATAGGTGTATACAAGTTTTTCAAAATGAACAGGGATTCTGCACATATAAAGCAATGTGCCGTAACAGGCTTTGATGATATTCCTCGCTGTCGTTTTGAAATGCCTTCGCTTACAACAATCAGACAGCCCCTGGAAGAAATTGGATTAGAGGCTGTAAATACAATTGCAAGTCTGCTTGAAGGAAAAAAAGTTGCAGATGAAATATCTCTTGATTCAAAGCTGCTTGTTCGAGAATCGTGTGGCTGTAATCATGGCTACGGAGATGGCAGTAAAAGCTTTGTTGAGCAGATGCAGGCAAATTATATACGTTCTGAACAGCTTTTGCGTATGGTTGGCCACATAGGACAGGAATTAAATGATGGCGAAAATGAAAGCGGCCTTAAACAGATAATCAATACTGATATGGAACAGCTTGGGGTTGAAAACTTCTGTATATTAAACTTTGTCGAACATTCTTCTGATATTTTAAAAACCTTTGAGTCGCCGATACAGCCTGTTTATGTAAGACGAAACGGCAGGTTTTTCTATGAGTTTGATGGAAACAGAGCCAGTACACTTGGAGAGTTTTATGACAAATATCTGGAGTATGACGAAAATCATCCAAAAGCACTTGTCGTAAAATTACTTTATCTTGGAAACGATTTAATCGGTTGTGTTCTTTACGATTCTCTTGTCGATGTTCTTCCATATTTGTCTTCAATATCAATAAATATAGCACAGACCTTAAACCGAATAATTGTTTCGCAGGAATTAAGCAAACGTTCAGAATATCTGGAAAAAGAAGTAGAGAAGAGAACAAAGGAGCTTATAAAGGCAAACAACAGCAGAATGAAGGTTGAAGCCGAAGTTTTGCGAATAACTGAAATAGAACGTCAGCGCTTCAGCAACGATCTGCACGACGATATCTGTCAAAGACTGGCTGGTATTTCTATGCTTTGCCGCAGTTATTCAAATCAGGGAACTCCTGTCAAAAAAGACCAGATGCTGGAGCTTGCCCAGCTTATAAGCGATACTCTTCAGACAACAAGACAATATGCGCATAATTCGTATCCGGTAGAGCTGGAAAGTCTTGGAATGGATCACAGTCTCAGCAATTTATGCAATTCCTTTGAAAAGCAGTCTGGTATTAAGTGTGAGTATGAATGGGCGGTCAGTGATAGCGTATCTTTCGATAAAAGAACAAGACTCAATGTTTTTAGAATCATTCAGGAAGCACTTCATAACGTTATGAAGCATTCAAAGGCAGAAAATGTCAAAGTCAGTGTAGAACAAAGCGGCAGAAAGGTGATTGTGACAATTTCAGATGATGGCTGTGGTCTTCCTAGAATGACGTCTGAAACAATAAAAGGACTCGGTTTGAACTCAATGCAGTACAGGGCAAATCAAATTGGAGCCACGTTCGAGATAAAAAAGAATAAACCGAAAGGAACCTGCGTAAAGGTGACTCTTGCAATCAAACAGTAAAAAAGTAAAATAGAGATTTATGGAAATAAAAGAAAAAATCAAGAAGTTTTTCGATTTGTATATTACATTTGCTAAAATCGGAACGTTTACAATAGGCGGCGGTCTTGCAATGATGCCTATGATGCAGAAAGAACTCATAGAAAAAAAACACTGGATGACCGAAGAAGATTTAATTGATTATTATGCAGTAGGGCAGAGTACGCCGGGAATGATTGCAGTTAATGTTGCAACTTTTGTAGGTTATAATCAGTTGGGGATTCTTGGAGGAATAGTTGCAACACTTGGAATGGTCAGCCCGTCCATCATCATAATTACAATTCTTGCGGGGCTCATAAACTCAATAGATGAGTATCCTATGGTACAGAAGGCTCTTCGCGGCATAAATGTTGCCGTAGCCGCTTTGTTCACATCTGTAATAGTAAAGTTCGCTAAAAAGACTATTAAAAAACCTTTGCATGTACTTTTTATGCTCATATCGTTTTCACTCGTTTATTTTTTAAAGGTTCAGTCTTTCTGGATTATTCTTGCAGCAATATTGTGTGGTGTAGTGATTACGTTTGTAAACATCAGAAAAGCTGCCAAACAGGAGGAACAAGAATGAGTTTGTTTGGTTTAGCTTGTACCTTCTTTTATATAGGTTTATTTACAATTGGTGGTGGGGTTGTTGCAATCACTTTGATGCAACAGACAATAGTTGCACAGGGGTTAATAAGTCAGGAACAGTTTTATAACATGGTTGCAATTTCGGAAAGTACGCCTGGTCCAATTGGTGCAAATATGGCAACCTATATCGGCTATAATCTGTACGGTATCCCTGGCGGAATCATTGCAACTTTGGCAGAAGTCCTTCCGTCAATAATAATCATTTTACTTATAGCAAAAATCCTTCAGAAGTTTAAGGAAAATCAGTTTGTAAAGGGAAGTCTGGCTTTTTTGCGTCCAGTAACAACAGGTTTGATTCTTGTCCCTGCCGTTCAGATATTCGTATTCACGCTTTTAAATGTACCGGAAGCCTGGAGTGATTTTGGATTAGCTTCTACGTGGGCTGGACTTTTTGATTGGATAAAGCTTGCCGCTTATGCGGTGTTTGCATTTCTGCTTTTTAAGTTCAAGCTTCATCCAATCTTCTTGTTAATCTTAGGTGCAATTTTCGGAATTATATTCTGTTAGTTATTTTTTTGCTAACTCTGTAATTCCTGTAACTACGCCTGCCATGTTCTGCAAATCAGAAGGGATTATGATCTTAGTTGCCTGACCATTGCTTGCAGCTTCAAATGCCTCAAGACTTCGCAGCTTAAGTACTGCATCATCCATTCCTGCATCCTTGAGCATCTTCAAACCCTGAGCCTTAGCCTTCTGAACTTCGCGGATAGCTTCAGCTTCACCAAGAGCCTTCTGAATAGCAGCTTCTTTCTGAGCTTCAGCTTCAAGAATTGCAGCCTGTTTCTGTCCTTCAGCAACAAGAATAGCTGACTGCTTCTGACCTTCAGCAATCAAAATCTGCTCTCGTCTTTCTCGTTCAGCTTTCATCTGCTTTTCCATTGCTTCTCGAATAGCCTGTGGAGGTTCAATGTTCTTTACTTCAACACGATTTACCTTAATACCCCAAGGGTCTGTAGCTTCATCAAGAATAGAACGCATTTTAGTATTGATTACATCACGGCTTGTCAAAGATTCATCAAGCTCAAGTTCACCAATAATATTACGTAAAGTTGTTGCCGAAAGATTTTCCAGAGCATTTATAGGACGCTCAACACCGTATGTATAGAGCTTCGGATCTGTAATCTGGAAGTAAACAACTGTATCAATCATCATCGTAACATTATCTTTTGTAATTACCGGCTGAGGAGGGAAGTCAAAAACCTTCTCCTTCAAAGACATTTTGTTTGCAATGCGGTCAATAAAAGGCATTTTTACATGCAAACCAACATTCCAGGTTTTATGATATCCGCCAAGACGCTCAATTACAGCGGCAGATGACTGTGGGATAATTCTGATATTTGTAACAATCAGAATAGCAGCGATAACTAAAAGTGCAATAATAATATAAACCATCATAATAATCTCCTTTTTTATTCTTTTTTCTTTAGAATCAGTGTGTTTCCTTCAACCGAAGAGATAATGCAGACCGTTCCTTTTGGAATCTCAGTCCCATCCTCCGAAGTTGCAGTCCAAATAACACCGTTCCTGGCTTTTGCTTCACCCCTCTGGAATTGGGTGATAGACTTTGTAACTTGAACCTCCTCTCCTTCCATAGTGTCTACATTCGTCTTGTTTTTTCCAAGTCCTAGCTTTTTTACAGCGAACGGGCGTGTAAAAACAATCAGAACAACAGTGAGAATTGCAAAAATCAAAAGCTGCCACTTAAACGGAAGCCCGGTTCTTGCAATAAAAATCAATGGAATAGCCGCAATGCCACCCCAGACCGTTGTTAGTGCCATAGTAAAAGCTTCAATCAGAATGCAAACAATCAGCACCCCCAGCCAGAACCACGGCAAATTAGAAATAATAAAATCAGCCATACTTATAAAGTATACATTAAAAAATGCCAGTTGGGGATTTTTTTTATTTTTTTTTCAATAATTTTCAGATTAAATGATTCGAGCTTATTTTAAGGGGATGGTTACTTTCTGAGGTCCCCACCAATTTGAAAGTACTTGTCCGGATGAGAAATGAATTGTAATTTCTTTTTTGCCTGCCACAAAAGCTTTGTAATTTCTTGGAACAGGGCGGGTACCGTTTTTAATGTCATCAGTCATAACATTTTTTTCGTATTCCGATTCCCATTTTGCTTCTGCTAATAGAGCTCTTTCACAGTATTTTCCTATTTCTTCTAATGATTTTCCGGTAAGATTTTCTAATGTTTCAATTTTCTTTGTTTTTTTATTATATACAAAGGTTATAAAATATTCGTCTTCAATATTTTCTCCAGCATAAATATATTTTTTTACAAAACAATTTAGGTATTTTGAATTTGAAAAATCCTCTGTTTCTGTTCTATAAGTAGATGTTATATTTGAATAGGGAAAATCCATTTCTGCATATTCTTTATAGTTTTCAAAATCTTTTTCAATTTCTTCTTTTATAGTTGAAGAAAAATCCGGATGTTTTACATATTCAGGGATCTTTACTGTAGCAACAAGTGCTTCTGATGTGATTTGCTCTTCATTTATTACTATTTCTTCTTTGCAAGAAATAAGTGATGTTGATAATACTAAACATAATACTAGAATTGAATTAGCTATGAAATATTTAAGGTTCAATTTCTTATACACTGCTATACCTCTTATATATATATTTTTAAACTTTTTTTATTATTTTTTCAAGAAAATGGTTCGAAATATCATTTTAATGTCAAATTATTAGTGCGTGGACATTTATTTATGGATTCTTTAAATGTCAGGTTCAATTTATCACATAAAAATGTAAACGAAATTACCTTTCCAGACGAAGGTATGTTCCATGATGTCTTTTGTGGACCGGAAATATATGTAGAACTTAAATATTAAAAAAAAGTTTATAAAATCATCTTGTATATGTAACCATTTGAAAGTACAATTATTATTGAATTAGTTAAAAAATGAGAGAGAATCCTTCGTATGAAGGATTATAATTTTGGTAAAAAGCCCGAAGCTATTCGGACGATTTTTTTATTTTCTTTTACACGGAGGACTGTTATGTTAAAAAGAAAATTAGGTTTATTGGTTGCTGCAGCTGTAATGGTTGGTATGTTCACATCTTGTCTTAACGTAAATGTTAACAAAGAAGGTGAGAATAGCAATGGAAATGGAAATGGTTCTGGAATCGATTATACTGATTACGACTCTAATTTTGCTTTGATTGTAAAGAATAACACAAGCAAGAAAATGGTTGTTTTTAAGGGCGAACCTGAGAATGGACAGATTTTAGGTGGTGTAGAAGGTGGTAGTACAAAACACTTCAAGAAAAATGCATCTATATTTACAAGTTCAACAGATTACATTGCTTATGTTGTAACAGAAGAAGATTATAAAGAATACTACGAGTCTAATCCAAAGGCTCTTGCAACATCTCCATATACAACATTCTATGCTGTATTTAATGACAACACTGTAAATGAAGCAGTTTATGAGATTTCTAACTCTTTGCAGGGTAAATACAAATTAATTTTGAATAATGGTTCAAAGTATAATGTTGAATTGAGAAACAAGAGTCCTGATTATGGTGAAGTATTGGCTTTCTCTTTGGCAAATACTTATGAAACTCAGTATAAGATGGATGAAGGTGAATATATGATTTTCCCTGTATTCAGAAAATATGACAGAGTTTCAAAGGAAATTATTTCTACATATCCAACATATTCTGCTGGAGAACTTGCAGGTGAAGCAAAATCTTATGAATTCTCACTTGATTCAAAAACTACAGAACGTCAGTTTAATGCAAAAACATGGGCTGAAGGAATCAATTTTACTCCAAGTGCTGCTTATATAAAGATTCAGAATAATGCAGATCAGGGAATGCAGTTCTTCTTGAGCGCTGGAAGTACTCCAATGATTACATCTGCTGGTGGTAAGAGAATTAATGATGGTACAAGCCTTACTTTCTCTATTACAATGGAAAAGCTTACAAATAATAAATATGAAGATTCGAAAGTTGTAGCAGGTTATCGCTTAGCAACAAACAGAATTGATAATATTTATTTGAATGGATCATCAGATGCATCTGTAACATATAAAGCTGGTTATCTTTATACATACACTGTTACAGGTGATCCAGAAAAGGGTTACAAAGTAGTTCCTCTTACAAATGAAGATGGTACATTAAAAGAGCAGGAAGTTGATTGGTCAGCTCTCTAATCAATTCTTGATTTAGTTACAGCCACTCAGAACGGTAATTTCTGGGTGGCTTTTGTTTATAAATGTCGGTGGCGTTAATATGTACAAATCTAAATATTTTTCTTTTTTCATTTTAGTTTTTCTTGTAAGTTCAATTTTTTATTCATGTCAAGATCCTTCAAAAACTCCTGTTGACAAAACAATTATTGATGATGAAGGTGGTAATGAAAAACATAACGAGAAAACTGTTTTAAGATTCATTAATAATAGTTCATTTGATGTCTCTGTCTATTATGGTAACAATCCGTATTTTAGTTCATCTGCTTTCATAGAAGTTCCTTCAAAGCAAAGTATTGATAAAGAGATTGAAAATGTCTCTGATTATTCAACAACATTTTATTATGTTTATAATCTAACATTTCCTGGTTCGGAAGCTTTTTTTCCTCACTATCCCAATGATGATAAAATTAATCACAAATCCTTAAAACTTGAAGCTAAGAAAATTAATAATATATACATAGATGAAATTGAAGAGTGTGATACAAAATCCGCTTATATTTTTTTGGAGAACAGAATAACTTCAGAAATTTATTTATTGTTACAACATACTCCTGTTATTCCATATAAGAAAGAATCTAAATTTCTTGACGTAGGTATGACTGGAGCATATGAGATTAATGACGAGAGTACAATTTCTTTTGACAATACAAAATTACTCTCGCTTGTAGTTGATTCAGTAGAGTATTCTTTACCAGATATTAATTTTGAGAAAGGTAATATCTATACGATTTGTGTTTATTCTGATGATTCTTCGGAAAAATCGGTTATTATGGCATCCTTAAAAGCTATAACACCGTTTAATATAGACACTCAGAAAAAAATCTGGGCTTTTGATGACAAATTATTCGATACAAACTTTTCTATTTGTATGAGACCTTCATACGATAAAAAATCAACTATAATAATGGGAACTCCAAAATCAGATTATACAAAGGTAGGCTTCGTAAAGGTTGATGAATACAAAAATCAGGAGTTCAATGCAGAAAACTTTATAGCCTATGACTTTGATAAAGATTCTCCATATTATCTTGTAGAGTCTGAAGTAGTAGATTTTATTGAGCAGGAAGATGGTTCTGTTGTTTTCCTTGTAAGCCGCCTGTTTACTAAAAAAGAAAATGTTACATCAGCAGGAAATCTTATAGACGAAGACCTTCTGGGACAGGATTACGTTATTTCTTCTTATGATTTTAGAAATAAAAAATTGTATTGGTATAGTTATCTTTCTGATATGTTTTTTAGAAATGATTCCAAAAACAAATTAGTTCCTATAGAGAAGGATAAATATATTCTTGTTGGTTCAAATTATTCACAACCGGAAGATTTCGCAAACAATGCATACGGCTATGAACTTATTTATGTAGATGCTTCAAATCCAAAAGCTGTAGCTAAAACAATTATAAACAGCATGGACGAAGCTTCTTATGATGATGCAGGAGATGGTACTACTGCTGAAAAAGAACGTTCTCTTACATCTGCTTATTATGACGGAACAAATCTTTATTTCTGTGGTTATGAAAACTGGGAGCCAAAAAATTATTCAACAACACATGTCGGAAAAATCTGGAAAACTACAGTTGGTGAAATAACAGGAAAAACTTTTAAGTTTACCGATTCATCAAATGTTATCTATTCGCATGAGAATTGTTTATTCTTTAGTATGGATGGCATTGGTTCTAATTTTGTTGTTTGCGGTGAATATAAAGATACTGGAAAGATTTTGAAGGGCTGCTTTGTTTCTAGCAGAGAAATTGCCAAGAATGCAGAATGTGAACCTGTTTTGTATGTAGCAAAAGGTAAGAAGCACTGTTGGTTTAATCAGCTTTGCCAGTATAACGACAAGGTTGTTCTTTGCGGAATTGCTGGTGATGATTTTGGAGCAAGTGTAGGAGCTCTTCCATTTGTTGTTGCTTATGATTATAAAAACAACAAGCTTTGGGAAAACCTTTCATTCAGTGATTATACTGATGCCTTAAATATTATACCTAATACAATTGGAACTTATATGTTACAATTGTCAGGTAAAAATGGTATTATACATTATGTAAATGCAGATTTACTTGGTAATGAAGTAAAATAAAATATACGGGAGAATTATATGAAGAAACTTGGCTTTAAGGTTGCTTTATTTTTTACTTTAATCAGCTTGTCTTTTACAGGTTGTATGGATTTCTGGCAAGATGTCATTGAAGGTATTAATTGTCCTACAGACAGTATCTATCTTTATCCATATGATGATTATGAATTTGGTGGAACCCAAATTAATCCGGTAACTTTTAGTGTTGGACAGACCTACGAAATTGATTATGAAATCCAATATAGTCTGGAGAATTCAAAATCTGTTTCGTTTATTCTTAAATCTACAGATCCAACGGTTGCAGTACCTGAAAAAACATCGCTGACAACTTCTGTAACTACAGGATCCTTTAAGATTACAGCAGTTGGCGAAGGTGACTGTATGATAAAAATGTATGTAGACAGTACTGTAAACTATGAAGACAATCAGTTTGGCTGTGATTTAGTCTATGTAAAAGTAACTCCAAAGAGAGAAGTACAGATTGTTGACGGCAATGGAAATCATCTGACTGAACTTAAGGTTTATAAAAACGATTCAACTTATCTTTATTCAAAGAATAATACAGGAAAGCCTTATGTAAGATGGAATACTTCAAATGGATATGTTGTTTCAGTTAATTCAAGCGGATATATAAAGGCTCTTGCTGAAGGTACAGCAAAAATAACGCTGGAAGCTTGGGGTGGAACAAGTGATGGCTTTACTTATACTGATGAATGTTATGTTACAGTTCTCGACAGTAAAGGCTGGAGTATTTCTATTACAAATGGTTCTTCAATTCCAGCAGATTTCTATCCAGGAGCCACATTTAAGTTAAACTGTACTGTAAATGTAGATGGTGTTAGCAATGACGTATACTGGGAGTCTGACAATAAAGCTGTAGCTACAGTTGCCAGTGATGGTACTGTGAAGGCTGTCAGTGCAGGTACTGCAAATATCTATGCTGTTCTTTCAGAAAATACAGGTGTAAAGAGTTCTCCTGTAGTTGTAAAAGTTTTACCTCCTCCTGTTTCATCAAACCAGTTCTTCTGGGGTAAATGGACTCGAATGGATAATGGTAAGAATTACGAAATTGAAGAAACAGCTGTAATTTACGAAGGAAAATCTTTCAAGATTAATTCTTCTACAGATGCTAAGCTGGATGTAAATGGTATTGGTAAGTTTACAAAGATCAGTGACCGTCAGATCAACTGGCATGATGATGAACATGATATAGATGTTCCATTCTATCGACAGGGTGGTACAAACCTTGCATATACCGTACACGTTGTAGGCTTTACAGATGAAATTGGTACCGCAAATGCCAGCGATATTATTCTTGGTAGAGCAGCTTCTACAGCAGATACAACTGTTGCTAAGAAGGGTCTTAAGGTTAAGAGCCAGTCTGAAAAGTATTCTACTTATACAGATGAGGGCACAACCGATGAAAATGGTAATGTAACTCTTAAGGCACCTGTTCAGGGAGATACACAGACAATTACTATTGAAGATGAAACTACTCACGATATAGTTATTGTTTCTGGTCTTAAGATTGATAACGATGGTTCAAATATGGGTACTGTTCCGTTCGTTGGTAAGAACGATTACTCTTTGAAGGTTACTGGAACTATTCCAGAGAGCGCAAAGAATAATGGTTATCTTTACGGAAACGGTTATAAAACATATCCATTAACTCTTACAATTACTAATATTTCTGAAATAAAGAGTGCAACATCAAGCTGTAAGATTTCAACAGATGATCCTAAGCTTTCAATCAAGCTTGTTAATTCACCTTATACACTTGATTCTGTTGCTATCTCTTCTATGAAATCTGGTGCAACAAAAACAATTCAGCTTGAAGTTTCTTATGCAGATTTGGTTGAAAACTTTGTTGATACAGAAATCAAGATTGAAGTAGAAAACATGAATACAAAGCGAGTTTGGAGTGACTATGTACCTCTGAGATTCTTTGCAGGACAGATGCCTATTACAATCACTACTGCAAACACAGAGGAAAACAACACTGCTTCTTTGAACGGCTTCCTTATCTATCCAGATGGAAACAGCAAGTTCTTCGCAGTACCAGATCATAGTTCTAAGACTATCTACATCCCTGTATTTGGTACAACAAGCAATTATGCTTACAGAATGGTATTCAGTGGTGCTACTGTAACTGGAAATCTTGATGAAAGTACAGAAATGTACTATAAGGTTTTGTTTGATTCAGAAGTAGCTACTGCTCCTAATTTAGCAAACTGGAAGCAGTCATACGATTTCGGAGAAGATAACGATACTGAAGCTAAAGCTAAAGCAGTTGAAGGTGACTTCGAAGCTTACTTAAGCGAAGGCGATATCGACTTCTACACAATCAACGTTAAGTCTGAGTCAAAGAAAGTTTATGAGTAATTAGCAGTCTCAGCATATTTATCACCTTCGGGTCGTTTGATTCGAAGGTGATTTTTTATATATGGAGGAAAAATGAGTACACACATCAATGCACCAGAGGGAGCAATTGCAGAGGCTGTATTGCTTCCTGGAGATCCATTAAGGGCTAAGTTTATTGCAGAAACATTTTTGGAAAATCCTGTCTGCTATAACGAAGTACGCGGAATGTATGGCTTTACCGGAACCTATAAGGGCAAAAAGGTTTCTGTTCAGGGAACCGGAATGGGACAACCTTCGCTTTCCATTTATGTTCAGGAGCTGTTCCAGTTCTACAATGTAAAAAAAGCTATTCGTGTAGGAACCGCCGGTGGAGTAAGTGAAAAGCTTCCTTGCAGGAGTGTTGTTATTGCAAATGGTGCGTGTACTGATTCTGCTTTGCAGACACAGCGTTTTGGAAGCGGACATTATGCACCAGTTCCATCCTTTGAACTACTTGATACTGCTTATCATAAGGCTAAGGACCTTGGAATAGACGCTAAGGTTGGTCTTTGTTTTTCCGGCGACAGATTTTATGATGAAAATGAAACCTGGAAGTTCTGGAAAAAATACGGTGTTCTTGCAATAGAAATGGAAGCCGCTGAATTGTATACTCTGGCAGCTGAGTTTGAAAGACAGGCTTTAGCTATCCTCACAATCAGCAATAATTTTGTTTCTAATGAGGAAACTACTGCAGAAGAAAGACAGCTTACATTTACAAAAATGATTCAGCTTGCACTTGAAACTGCTATAGTTTAATCATATTATTTTATAATAAACAATTATAATTAATAAGAGGATTTATATGAAACCGACATTATTAGTTTTGGCAGCTGGTATGGGAAGCCGCTATGGGGGAGTAAAACAAATAGACGGAGTAGGACTTCATGATGAATGTCTGCTTGATTTTGCAACTTATGATGCAATGAAAAACGGATTCGGAAAGGTTGTATTCATTATCAGAAAAGATATTGAAGCTGCTTTCCGCGAGCGTTTGTTCGATAGAATTGCACGTAATTTCAATGCTGAATATGTTTTCCAGCAGCATGAATCTCTGCTTACAGAGCAGCAGCTCAAGGACAGTGTAGACCGTCAGAAGCCATGGGGAACTACCCACGCTGTTTTGTGTGCAGAAAAAGCAATCAACGAACCTTTTGCTGTAATCAATTCTGATGACTATTATGGACGCCAGGCCTTTGAGGTTCTTGGAAAATATCTTTCTTCAATTGGTAACGACTGTCGCGAGCACGCTATGGTTGGTTATGTACTTGGCAATACAATGAGCCGAAGCGGTTCTGTAAGCCGCGGTGTTTGTACTGTAAAAGGTGAAATTGGAAAAGATGCTGAGCTTGATACTATTGTTGAAAACCTTAAGATTTATTATGGCGAGAACGACCAGGTAATCAGCGAGATGCCGGACGGCGAGAAAAAGCTGCTTACTGGAAAAGAGTGGGTTAGCATGAACCTGTTCGGTTTTACTCCAAAGGCTTTTGAAGAGTTCCACGTTTATTGGGAAAACTTTATCAAGGATAATTCAAAATCTCCAAAGGCAGAAGCACTTCTTCCAACAGCTGCCGGAGACATTATTGGTCATAAGCAGGGAATTATTAAGTTCTTTACATCAAACGAAACTTGGTTCGGTATGACTTACCCTGAAGATCGCCAGATTGTAAAAAATGAAATTGCTGCCAAGATTAAAGCCGGCTATTATCCTGAAAAGCTCTGGGAAAAATAATGCTTAAACTGAACGCAATAAAATCAGACAAAATCTGGGGCTACGAGCTTTGGATTGCTTCAACTCATCCAAACGGCTGTCAGCAGGAGTTTAAGGACTTCTGTGGCGGCGATTATCCGCTTCTTGTAAAGGTAATCCAGGCTGATGACACTCTTTCCATTCAGGTTCACCCGGATGATGATTGGGCTGTAAAACTTGAAGGAAAGGGCAACCGCGGAAAAACTGAGTGCTGGTATGTTCTGGATGCTGCACCTGATGCAAAACTGGTGTACGGTATAAAAGAAGGCTTTTCTAACGAGGTGCTTGCAAAGGCAATTACAGAAAACAATCTTGAGCAATATCTTGAGTTTGTGAATGTAAAACCCGGAGATTTTATCTTTATACCGGCTGGTACTGTTCACGCAATTGGGGCCGGATTACGCCTTATGGAAGTTCAGCAGTCCTGTGATTTGACCTACCGCTTGTACGACTGGGGAAGGGGTAGAGAAGTCCATATTGAAAAGGGACTTGCCGTAATTAAGCGCGAGGATATGATTCCTGTTGCTCCATTTCCTAAGGACGGCTTTGAATGCAGGTATTTTGCAATGAATGAAATTACTGTAAAGGGCGGCTGGAGTATGCTTAATTCTGGAAAGAAGGATGACCCTGCCGGAGTTCAGCTTTTGTATGTAATTTCGGAAAATAAGGCTGTGATTCGTACTGGCGATGAACAGTTTGGAAAGAAAATTGAAGCCGAAGAAATATATGCTGTACGGCCTGGAGAAAAGGTCACGGTAGAAGGAAACGCAAAAATAATGCGGATTTTTGCAAAATAATTCAGGCACAAAAAAAGCACGATGGAAACATCGTGCTTTTTTTATACAGTATCATTGTCGGGATTGACCCGACAAATCATATTTATTAGTCGAGAGCGTGTCCAGCAGAACCAAGAACTTCAATATTCTTGTGCATGTACATCTTCTTTGCTTCGTCACGAGCAGCAGAAAGGAACTGGCGTGGGTCGAAAGCTTCTGGATTTTCAGCAAGGAACTTTCTTACAGCAGCAGTCATAGCAAGACGTCCGTCTGAGTCGATGTTGATCTTACATACAGCAGATTTAGCAGCCTTGCGGAGCTGTTCTTCTGGAATACCAACTGAATCAGGGATCTTTCCGCCGTACTGTTCGATAATCTTTACATACTGTACAGGAACTGAAGAAGATCCGTGGAGTACGATTGGGAATCCTGGAAGCTCTTTTTCAATTGCTTCGAGTACGTTGAATGCCAGTGGAGGTGGAATAAGAACACCGTCAGCAGTGCGTGTACACTGAGCTGGAGTGAACTTACAGCGTCCGTGGCTTGTACCAATAGAAATAGCAAGTGAGTCACAGCCTGTCTTTGATGTAAAGTCTACAACTTCTTCTGGTTTTGTGTATTTTGATTCTTCAGCAGCAACTTCATCTTCAACACCACCAAGTACACCAAGCTCAGCTTCTACTGTTACATCATACTTGTGAGCATATTCTACAACCTGTCTTGTGAGCTTAACATTCTCATCATATGGAAGAGAAGAACCATCAATCATAACTGAAGAGAAACCGTTGTCGATACAGTCCTTAGCAACTTCGAAGTTTGGACCGTGGTCAAGGTGAAGAACGATAGGAATATCACATCCGAGTTCGTGAGCGTATTCTACAGCACCGCGAGCCATATTGCGCAAAATGTATTTGTCTGCATAAGCGCGGGCACCTTTAGATACCTGAAGAATTACAGGAGATTTTGTTTCAACACAAGCCTGAATAATAGCCTGCATCTGTTCCATGTTATTGAAGTTATATGCTGGAATTGCATATCCACCCTTAATAGCCTTTGCAAACATATCGCGTGTGTTTACAAGGCCGAGATCTTTATAACTAATGATAGCCATTTATAACATCCTTTTTGGACGCTTGTACGTCCGAGATTTATTTGATGATATAATAGAATAAAATGGGTTTTTATACAACAGTTGAAAAAAAGTTAATCAATCGATTGTAAGTCTGTGATGGCGTTTTCTCGTTTGCGGGAGGCAGAAGCAAAGAGTCTGTTGAGAAGCTCCATACAGTTATCGAGCATTATTTCGTAAAGCTTTGGCGTCAGAAGCTGCTTGTTTACCGGATCCAGACCGCTTTGTCCTGATTTTGTCTGGAACGCAAATACAAAGAGGATTCCGTTATCTACAGGACGAGTCATATAAAGGACGGCATCTGAACGGAATCTTAATCCATGAATAGTAAATACAATGTCAGAAACCTTTTCATAATCATCAAGCCGGAGCTGGCCCTCTGGTAAAACAAAAGAGAAGTGAGAAATACTTATATCTGTAAGTCTGTTCTGCATTACGCCCTGGCGCTCTAAGCTGAAAGAGAAGGAACAGCTGCTTGAGCAGAGAGCACGAACATATTTTCGTCGGCCCATAGCCTGGTTTGCATAAAGAACCTGTTCAATAATCTGGAAATTGTCGCGTTTCTGGTATTCAAGCTGAATGCAGCCGCACTGAATACCCATAGCATAAAGATACTGATGCTCAAGACTCTGTCGTTCTGCAGTAGAATGACGTTTTGCATACAGTACACCGAATAGGGCAGAAGGGTATTTTTCCTGCATTTCTTTAATAATATAAGCCCAGCTTGTGCCTTGTACAGGGGCATCTACATTAAAAAATAGTATTGAGTCCTTGAAAACTGATAAAATTATATCTACCTTAACTTCTATTGGCAGAAAAATGTCGGTATCTATAAAATAACACTCATATCCGAGCACAAGGTATTCTTCCAGATAGGACTGTGGAAACAGTGTTCGGTCTGGTGCAATAAAAAACGTCTTTCGACCTTTTATTATCTCGTTTACTAAGCTGTGCATACATATATTTTACAACACATAGTTAAAAAAAGCAAAAAATAAGTTACTATATTTTACAGTTGTTTCCGTTTGACAAACGTTCTTTTACAAAATATAATTATTTAAACTTATAAATTCGTAGTACTATGCCGATAAATAAAGAGTATAAATCTTTTATATTCGTAACTTTCGGAATGTATAAAGTTTCAAGGAGTTTTGCATGAAAAGGAGACTAAAAGTCTTTGCAAGTCTTGTTTGTCTTTTTGTGATTGGATTGCCTGCATTCAGCCAGCCAAGTTCAAGAAGCAGTGAGACTGTTATTATGGACACATTTGATGCTGCTAACGGACAGGAGTATCTGTACAACGGTGAAAGCTTGAATTGGGACTGGGGTGTTAATGCCAGTCGTTTTGTGGCTGACGGATTTCCTCTGTGGAACTATTATGAAGGAATTCCTAATTCTTTGAAGCAGCTGCTTAAAGGAAATGGTGCAGAGCACAAGGTTTTTGGTGTAAGAACTAGCTTTAACCGAAAGGGCGACAACTGGTTTGAAGTTTATCCTACAAAGGATGGCGAACCATTTGAGATTCCTTTTATTGGTGATGTAAGAACAATAGATTTCTGGGTTTGGGGAGCTAACTACAATTACTCTCTTGAAATTCTTGTTCGCGATGCAACAGGACGTATTCATGTTCTGCAGTGCGGATACCTTACTTTCAAGGGATGGAAAAACATTATTGTAAATGTTCCTGGCAGAATCCAGCAGCATTCTCATATGCGTTCAGGTCCAGAAAACCTTACTTTTGTTGGCTTTAGAATTAGAACTGATGCTGAAGAGTTTGTTGATGACTATGTAATTTTCTTTGACCAGATGAAGTATACAACTAATTCACTTGCATACATCTATGATGGTTATGAATTGAAGGAAATTGACTTCAGTGATGCTCAGGGTGGCGGTAATAACAGTCAGAGCGGTCAGAAGAAGAGTAATAAGAGTGGTACACGAAAATCTTCTTCTTCATCAGGTGATGATGTTGAGTATGTAGGAGATGATGCAAAATGAAAAAAATAATTGCTTTATTGTTGACAGCGTTTACTGTTTTTGCTGTATCTGCACAGAGTGTATATGACCAGAATCCTGAGACTGTAGGTGCAGATTCTGCAATGATGTCTTTGCGTGAGATTTCTATTGATAAGTTTGAACGCGAAGGTTCATGGTATGTTCATATTTCTTCTGATGATGGTGTTATTACATCTCGTCTTTTCGATGGTTCTCCTGCAATGAAAGAGCCTCTTCCAGAGGATAGTGAAGGAGATGATACACAGGTTCTTGGTGTTCGTGTTGACTTCTTCCGTCGTGGTTTGGATACATTCACAATCACTTCTGGACGTCCACTTCCTGTAGAAGGAACTGTAAAGACAATTTCTCTCTGGGTTTGTGGTAGAAACCAGGATCATGAAATGTACGTAATGGTACAGGATTATTTTGGAAGAAATTACGAGCTTTATATGGGAAGCCTCGGATTCAGTGGATGGAAAAAGCTTACTTGTGTAGTTCCACCTAGCCTTGACGGTGAACATGGAATTGTACAGAGCAGCGCATACTATGGCGACAAGCCTGGTCTTAAGATTCTTGGCTTCAAGATTGACTGTAATCCAATGCAGGCAAGAGGCTCATATTATGTTTATCTTGATGACCTTCGTGCGGTTACTGACCTCTACGACATGGAAAATCATGATGAAGATGACATGCTTGATGACTGGTAATCTCCAGCTTTTATAATGCAAAATCAAGACAGCTCTCAGGAGCTGTCTTTTTTTTTGTCTTTATAATTTTCTTAGAAAATTATTGATATTCCTTCATCTTTTATGTTACTTATTTTAAATTAGATGATTTTATTATAGATATAGGTAGGAGAGTTTTATTTAAAAATCTGTATAAGAAATTTTTGGAGAATACATGTCTTTTAATCGTATTTTAAAAATATTTATAATTTCTCTTTTTTTCTGCGGCTACATTTTTGCTGATGATACAAAAGACTATTCTTCATTTATGGACAAGGGTTTTGTTATAAAAGCAGATGCAAGCTACAGCTATAGTGCCTGGATTCCTAATAAATCATATCTTCTTGACTATACTACAAAAGGACTTCCACTTGCGAAGTTTGATGCAGAAGTAACGTTTAAGAGAGTTTTTCCTACAATTCGTGTTTCCTGGGAAACAGCTTTTTTTGATATCAACAACATTGGTAATACCAGGGGCTTGTTTTATGAGCATGAAAAAAATGACGGCTTGAAATCTTCTTATAATAAAATTAAGGGTATAGTAGGGCTTGGAAGAATATTCGGTAATAATTTTCAGCATCAGTATTATAATCCGTGGAGAACCAACTCTAATGTTTCGCTTTATTACAACCGTGAAACCTTTAGAATAGGTGTTACGCCGACAGTTTCTGGTTTACGATACTGTGATTTTGATGGAACCGATCTTAGAGGTTTTCCTAAAGGAAGGTATGTTTATCAGTATACAAAGTTTGAAGAAATGGGAGTTGATATTAATTCCAATGGAAAAATGATTTTGCCTGCTATTTTTTCTCTGTTTTTCATCAATTCCAACGATACAATGGACTTTGGTATAACTGCACTTGATACAACAATAGGTCCATATTTTAGTATGTGGCAGAAGCCATATTCGGTTACACAGATTATTTCGGGCGGTGAAACTACTGGTAATGAAAAAGATATTTATTCTGCAAAATTTACATCCTTTGGTGCTGTAGAAAAATGGTGTTATGCAGGTGAATATTTTTACTTTAACAATAAGATAAACTGGGGCTTTGCTATTGTACAGCTTTCAAAATCAAAATTGTTAAGAGATTCAACATCGCCTATATTTATGCAGTTTAATATTGAACCGGAGGTAGGCTTCCATATTCCTTTCTTAAATCATCATCTTATACTTAGTGGTTATGCAAGCGGTAACTGGGGTGCGTTGTACGGTGTTACAATCAGTGCCAAGGAAGATCAGATTCTTACGTTCTCAAGCTTTATTAATAGCGATTTAATTCTTAAAGCTTCTCTTGCAGTTACTTATATAATGTAATCTATTTTGCAATCTTATAGTGGCGGCTTCTGTTTTTAATTTCTATAAACTCAATCAATTCCATTCGTGAAAGAACCCAGAGAATTAAGTGGGCTTTTTTTTCTGCTTCTTTAGGGTAAGTGCCTGCAGTATTAAACGCTGTTGCCAGGTCTTTTGCGCAGAAGGCTTTCGGCAGATTCGGTGGTAAAAGCGAAAGATAATCCTTTTTGTTTTTGAATTGATGTGTTGTGATTATTTCTTCAAGCCGTTTATTTGTTTTTACCCAATCTTTCTTAAAACGTCGCCTGCTGTTTTTTGATTGAACCGGCTCTGATGTTCTTTTTCTCTCTTCTATCATTTTTATTTCAAGAATCTCAAGAGTAAAGTTTTTATCCAGAAGGACAGGGTATATACCGGTCAGCTCATCGAAAATAGAGTAGATTGTCTGTTTCTTTGGACTTTTTCTTTTGGAAATAATGTTACCATCATCATCATAAAGAGCAACCTTTTTTTCAATTACAATTGGGTGAACTACAGTAATTTTTCTTTTATTTTCAAGCGTTGTCATTATTTTGGGAAGCAGCTTTGAAAGATTTTTTGTCTGAATTTCATAGATTTTACCGTCATCCGTAACAACATCATAAATATATCCGTCGAGCTTTATCTCCATTTTACCGTCTTTTGTGACTGCGTAATACGCTTTTAACGTGTTGTGGAGGCTGCTTTCGTTATAAATATTTATTCCGGTGGGCATAATTTACCTATACAAAATGCTTGAAATAATAGAAGTATTTTTGTGTATATATAAAATATAAAAAAAATGAACGTTTTTTAAATTATTGGTCAAAAATTGCGTTGACTTTAGTCTTTTTTGGGATAAAATGGTTGATAAGTGGGAAAAAGTGGTAAAAAGTGGAAGTAAGTGGGTATGAATCTTCTGACAGGTGAATACAATAATACGATTGATGACAAAGGACGTGTCTCATTTCCAGCAAAGCTGAGAACGGCTATTAATCAAAACGTACTTATAGTTACCAAGGGTTCAGGATCTTGCTTATGGCTTTTTACTGCCGAAGAATGGGAATCTTTCCAGTCAAAGATAATGGGCAATGCATCAATTTTTAATAAAGAAAACATGATGGTTGTGCACAAGTATATTGCACCTGCCCAGGACATTGAGTTTGACAAGAACGGACGACTTTCAATCCCACAGAGCTTACGTGAGTATGCAGGGCTTACCAAAGAAGTTACGATTTTAGGAATGGCTAAGTTCGTAGAGATTTGGGATTCACGTGCATATAAGGATTATCTCGCAGCTTGCGATGAATCTGGGGCTGAAGAAAACTTTAGCAGTATAAGCTTTTAAAAATGATAATTAAATAAACTTGGGTGGAAGGGGATTTTACCGGCACGGTTAGTATTCGTACTGATCGTGTCCGGTGTTTTTGTCAAAAAATGGAGATTGTACATAAGCCGGTTCTTCTGAATGAGTGTCTCGAATTATTGTCGCCTGTGGGTGAACCGTATGAAAACTGCGCCGTCATGGTTGATTCAACTCTTGGTGAAGGCGGTCATTCTTATAATTTCCTGAAAAAGTACGAAAATCTCTCGATAATAGGCCTTGATGCTGACAGCGTAATTCAGAAAAGAGCTAAAGAGCGGCTTGCTGAATTTGGTGACAGAATGAGCTTTTACAACGGCTGGTTCAATGACTTTTACGCCAATTATCCTGAGGAGTTTCCTAAGCCTGATATTATATTGTTTGATCTTGGAATATCGGTTTTTCATTACGAAAAATCTATGAGAGGTTTTTCGTTCCGGTACGATGAAAAGCTTGATATGAGATTGAATGAAAATGCAGGTCCTTCTGCCGGAGAGCTTGTAAATGAGCTGCCGGAAGAAAAACTTGCAGATTTAATATATTTGTATGGAGAGGAGAAGCTTAGTCGCAGAATTGCGGCAGCAATTGTAGAAGCCAGGAGGGGCGGAAAGATAGAGTCTTCCAAGGCTCTTGCCGAGATAATCTGGAATGCAGTGCCTGCGAATTACAGGTACGGTCCAATTCATCCGGCGACAAGGACGTTTCAGGCATTAAGAATTGCAGTGAACGGAGAGTTAAAGAGACTCCCTGAGGCACTGCATAATGCATTTAACGACTTAAAGGTAAACGGAAAAATGGGAGTGATAACTTTTCATTCCCTGGAAGATAGAATTGTAAAAAATTATTTCAGGAACCTTGGCAGAGAATGTGTTTGTCCGCCTGAGGTTGCAGTTTGCAGGTGTGGAGGAGAAGCTTGTGCGGAGATAATTACCCGTAAGCCTGTTTGTCCTTCACAGGAGGAAATAAAAGATAATTCACCGTCACGTAGTGCTAAGCTGCGTGTGGTTAGAAAAAAGAGGGATGCTTCTGAATATAGATTAAATGGAGTTGTAGGATATTAAAAGTGGATCAGACTAAAAAGAAAAAAGTAAAAAACGCAATACAAGTTTTTCTCATCATCATCTTCGCAATTAGTATTCCTATGCTTCTTTGTCTATATGCGTTCCAGGCTAAGCGTTATACAGATTTAACAAAGGAAATAAAGGAGCTTGAAGCCAAACAGGAACGCCTCATTGAGGACAATAAAAAGCTTGTCGGTGAAATAAGCATTCTTTCAAGCGCAGAAAGAATTGAACAGATTGCTGTCGAAGAACTCGGCATGCATAAGGCAGAAAGTGACGATATCATTCGTGTAGAAATGACAGGAGAGAAGAAATGACGGTAGACGGAAAAAAATCTCTGCTTGAAATTAATGAACTTCTCTCTGCCGTTAATGGAACTCTGGTTTCTGAAAACAAAACCGGAGCCTTTACTTCTGTACAGACAGACAGCCGTAATGTTACGACTGGTACTCTTTTTGTGCCGTTGAGAGGCGAGCTTCAGAATGGACATAAGTATATTCCTCAGGCACTTGAAAAGGGTGCTTCTGTTGTGTTTATAGATAAAAAGGAGCTTGAGGAAAAAACCGGGGTTTATAAGGCTCTGGGAGAGCAGTATCCTGGAGCTGTATTCCTTTGTGTCGAAAATAATCTTTATGCTCTTCAGCAGGCAGCAGAAGCTTATGTAGCAAAGTTCCCGGAGCTTGTAAAAATTAGTATTACCGGTTCCAGTGGAAAAACTACTACAAAAGAAATGACCGTTTCTGTTATGCGCCAGTATTTTGGAAAGGATAACGTTGCCTGTACAGAAGGTAATTTTAATTCAGAAACAGGTCTTCCACTTTCAGTATTCAAAATCAGAGGAAATGAAAAAATTGGCATTTTTGAAATGGGCATGAATCGTGTTAACGAGATTGGTGAAATTTCAAAGGTGCTGAAATCAAAATACGGAATCATTACAAATATTGGAAATGCTCATATCGGACTTCTTGGTTCCAGAAAAAACATTGCACTTGAGAAACGAAAATCGTTTGATTATATTCCGGCTGATGGTGCAGCATTTGTTCCGTTTGAGGATGATTTTGCTGAACTGTGTACAGAAAACGTTAAAGGCAAGATTGTAAAATACGGCCTGGAAACTGCACAGGAATACGGAGTGAAGTTTATTAAGGATGAAGGTCTTGCCGGAACAGTTTTCTCTATAGACGGAGAGATTGTAAAACTTCCTTTGGGTGGTAAATATAATTTCCAGAATGCACTTGGTGTAGTTGCTCTTGCTAAGGAACTTGGTGTTTCTGCAAAAGCAATTAAGGCTGGTTTGGAAAACATGGCAGCTGTTACAGGCAGAATGGAAATAAAAGAGCTTAAGACTAAAACTGGAAAAAATATACAGCTGATTGCTGACTGCTACAATGCAAATCCTGACTCAATGGGTAAGGTTATTGATTTCTGCGGCGGTCTGGAAGGAGCTGGTAAAAAAATATTTGTGCTTGGTGATATGAAGGAGCTTGGAACTGAATCAACAACCGAACACATAAAGGTAGCCGAAAAGCTTCTGGCAGCAGGTGCCGACTTTGTGTGCCTCGTTGGACCGGAAATGAAGAGTGCTGCCGATTTGCTTTCTGAAAAACAGTTTGCTAACTATTCGTATTTTGAAACAAATGATGAGGAAAGCTTTAAGCGTATTTCTGAAAAGCTTCTTTCAGTTATTGCTGATAACGATACAGTTCTTTTAAAAGGTTCTCACAGCATGGCGCTGGAAAAACTGATTCCTATGCTTGTACTTGAAGGGGAGGTGTAAAATGAGCAGATATAATTTTAATGCACGTCGTCTTCAGGGCGGAGACGGTTATTACCGCTGTGATATAGGTCTTTTAATTTCCGTGATTTTGCTGTGGGGAACAGGCTTGTTTACAATGCTTGTCTGCTCTCAGAATTATGCAGCACGATTCTTTAATAACGATGCCCTTTACTTTGTAAAACGTCAGATTATCTGTTCGGGTGTAGGCTTTGTATTCTTCCTGTCTTTCTTATTTGTTGATATGAAAACAATTAAGAAAGCAGTATTCTATATTGTTTTAGCGACCGTTATCCTTTGTGTGCTCACTTTTATAAAGCCGCTTTCGATTGAGAAAAATGGTGCAAGACGATGGATTAAAATGCCATTTAATTTTTCGTTCCAGCCTTCAGAATTAGTAAAATTTGCTCTTGTCCTTTATCTTGCAAATTATTTTGATAAGCAGTTCTCTCTTACAAATGAAGAAGACCGCGATGTAATGCCTTGTGTAGGAATCTTCCTTGGAATGGTTTTGCTTGTTCTGTTACAGAAGGATTTTTCTACAAGTGCTTTCCTGATTCTTGTTGGGGTTTTGATTTTCTTTGTTGCAGGTGCAAAGCTGAAATGGCTGATTCCGTTCTCAATTATTGCAGCTCCGCTTGGAATGCTTTTGATCTTTTCTGAGCAGTACAGAATCAACAGACTTATCGGCTTTATCCGCCCGACCCAGGGTGAAGCTTCATTTAACTATCAGTCGAATGCAGCTAAGAGCGCAATTAGTGCCGGTGGATTCTGGGGTGCTGGAATTGGACGGGGCCTTTCAAAATTGAATAGTATTCCTGAAGTTCAGGCAGATTATATTTTTGCCGGATGGACAGAGGCTATGGGATATGTTGGCGTCATTATCTATTTGCTGATGCTCGGATTTTTTGCCTGGCGCGGATATCGTGCCGCATATAAATGTCCGAACAGATTTGCAGCTTACGGAGCTTTTGGCTGTGTGACAATGATTGTGCTTCAGTCGCTCATAAACTGTATGGTTGTGTGCGGACTTTTGCCAACAACTGGAATCCCGCTTCCTTTCTTTTCAGTTGGAGGTTCTTCAATAATTGTAACACTTATGATGTGCGGCTTTATATTGAATGCTTCGCGGTGTGAGGAAGCTGTTGAGGAAGTGGATTTAGGCGGAGAAATCAGCATAGATTCGCTGACGGTATTATAAAAAAAGGAAAGTAAAAAACAGAAAAAGGAAAAACATAAAGGATAAAAGGTGAAGGGTATGGAACTGCTTATGAGTGATGAGTACAATTACATTGAAAGTGAAAAATTAGAACTCAGTGTGGAAAAAGAAGAAGAGAATGATGGTAAAAAAATCAAAATCATCAAAATTGTTTTTTGTATTCTCTGTTTTTTTCTTGTAGCAGAGCTTGTCATTTATAAATATATTATTCCTTGCTTTGACAGTCCTAAGGTAACTGTTAACGGACAGAAGATGTATACCGGAGAAGAAATTGCCGTTAAGCTTTTGCCTATGAACAGCTCGAACTGGCTTAACTTTGATGTTAAAGGTGCAGTAGCTATCCTTTCTTCTGAACCTGGCTTTGAAAAAGTATCTGTTGAAAAGAAATTCCCTGATAAGATTTATATTGATGTTGTTGAAAGAGAGCCTGTTGCAGTTACCTTTATTGACGAAGAAGGCTATTCAAATCCAATGCAGATTGATAAAAGTGGAGTTTTATTCCCTATAAAAAATAAAGAGATTCTGGAGAAGGGAGGAATTCCAATTATCTCTGGTTTACCTGTTGAGCATATGACAGGCGGTATGCGGATTTCTACAAAGTATCGTCCGCTTATAGAGCAGGTAACAAAAATCAAATCGCTTAAACAAAATTATTTTGCGGGACTTTCTGAAATATGTGTAATTCCTAAGGAAATTGGTACTTATGAGCTTGCACTTATTCCAGCTCAGTCTAAAATAAAAGTATTAATTGGCCGAACATTGAATGAAGATTCGTTAAAGTATATGATGGTAGTACTTGATGTTGTGAATTTACTCGATACGGATGTTTCTGAGGTTGATTTACGATACGGATCTGTATCTTGTAGAAAATAGGGGATTCTGATAATGGCCGATGAAAAATGTATTGTAGGACTTGATATTGGAACTAGTGTTATCCGCGTGGCAATTGGCGAGGTCGATGAAGACGGAAATTTAAGGGTTATTGCAACTTCTTCTAAACCGTCAGCCGGACTTAGAAACGGAGTGATTGTTAATATTGAGGATGCCAAGGATGCCATTAAAGATGCAGTGGAAGCTGCGGAACAGGAGGGCGGTGTAATTGTTTCTTCTGTAATAGCTTCTGTTGGCGGTGCACAGATTGAAAGTGAAAACAGCAGGGGAGTAACCCCGATCAGGGCTAACGGTAAGAATAATATAAGGGCGGTTACTCCGGAAGATGTAACAAAAGTAATTGAAACAGCAACTGCAATTAATTATCCTGCTGACCGTGAAAAAATCCACGTTATTCCACAGGATTACCTTGTAGACGGTATTGGACACATTTCCGATCCTGTAAACAGACTTGGCTTTAAGCTTGAAGCTGAGGTTCATATTGTTACCGCTTCGAAGACAACAATTCAAAATATTCGCTCTTGTGTGAGCAGAGCAGGTTATGAACTTAATGGAGTTATGCTTAAAACTCTTGCTGAAGTTCAGGCAGTTTGTCACGAAGATGAAATGGAGCTTGGTTCAATCATTATTGATTTGGGTGCCGGAACAACAGATGTTATAGTTCTTCTTAAGGGTGCCCCAATAAGTACTGCTTCTGTTCCTGTTGGTGGAAATATTGTAACGAATGATATTGCGATGGTAACAGAAATTCCTGTTGCCGCCGCTGAAAAAATTAAGATAGAATCTGGCTGCTGCTGGCTGCCTGGAGTTGAAGTTGATGAAGATGTAATCCTGCCTGGAGTCGGGGGAAGGGCTCCTGAGGTTATAGGAAAAGAATATCTTTGTCGAATTATCCAGGCAAGAATGGAAAAGACCTTTACAATGGTCAAAGCTGCTATTATTAAAAATACTAATGATTCAATTAAACAGCTTGCAGGAAACATTATCCTTACAGGTGCTGGTGCCAATATGGAAGGTATTGTAGAGCTTGCTCAGAGTGTTTTCAAAACCTCTTCTGTAAGAATCGGTATACCTGAAAGTCTTGGTGGAATTGAAGAGCAGTACAGAAATCCTGAGTTTGCTACAGCTATAGGTCTTATAGTTGCAAATAAGGGAATCGTTGAAAAGCGGGATAGCAGGAGAAAATCAAAAAGGAATACAACAAAAAGCAAGGATAAGGAAAGCGTTCTGAAGAAGCTTAGAAAGATGTTTTTCTAGTTTTTTCTGGAAAAAAGTATATATAAATTGGTTTATTCATAAATGGGAGGAGATATGAATTCATCAGATTTAATAGTTATTAATGACGAATTGGACGAGGATGTAGTTACACCAACAGTGAATAGGGGCAGTCCAACAGTAATCAAGGTTATTGGCTGTGGCGGCGGTGGTGGAAACGCCGTTAACCGTATGATTGATGCGAACATCCACGATGTTGAGTTCATATCGATTAACACAGACCTGCAGGCACTCGAAGGTTCAAAGGCTCAGAATAGACTTGCTATTGGACAGAAGGTAACAAAGGGACTTGGATCTGGTGGAAAGCCTTCTATTGGAGAACAGGCAGCCGAAGAAGATAAAGAGCTTATTACAAATGAGCTTCGTGGTGCAGATATGGTTTTTGTTACTGCCGGTATGGGTGGTGGAACTGGAACAGGTTCTGCTCCTGTTGTAGCAAAAATTGCACGTGAGCTTGGAGCCCTTACAGTTGCAGTTGTAACAACTCCTTTTGATTTTGAAGGTCCTGTAAGAATGCGCCAGGCTAAAGAAGGTCTTGAAAAGCTTCAGGCCGAAGTTGATTCTTTGATTGTAATTCCTAATCAGCATATTCTTGATGTTGTAGATAAAGACACTTCTGTAAGGGAAGCCTTTATGGTTGCCGACGATGTTCTTCGTCAGGGAGTTGAAGGTATTTCCACAATCATTACAAGCAAGGGCGACGTAAACACTGACTTTGCCGATGTAAGAAACGCAATGCGCGGACAGGGAAAAGCTATCCTTGGTATTGGTGTTGGCGAAGGCGAAAATCGTGCTGTAGAAGCTGCTACAAAGGCAATTTCTAATCCTATGATTGAAGATTCACACATCAACGGTGCAAAGAATATCCTTATTAATATTTGTGCTTCTGAAAAAGTTTCAATGAGCGAAGTAACAGAAATCTGTACAGTTGTTACAGCTCAGGCTTCTCACGATTACAATATGTTCTGGGGTCAGGTTACTTCTCCTCAGATGGGCGACAAGATTAGTGTTACAATAATTGCTACAGGTTTTGATACAGAAGATGAAGCTGCTGCAGAAAAAGAAGAAGTAAAGCCTGTTGTTGAAGAAGCTCCTATTGATGATGAGAATGTAATGAGATCTACAGAGTTTGCAAGCCTTATCCACTCAAAGAAGCCTTCAAATATTAATTCTTTAAGACCACAGCAGACAGCTCAGAAATCAAACAATATGTTTGATTTTGAATCAGTTCCTACAGTTAAAGGCTTGGAAAAAGACAGCCACGAAAAGGAAAAATGGGGACAGTCACTGTTTAATTTTGATGATGACAGTGCTTTCTCTGCTCAGCCTAAACGCAAGACTATTACACCTCCAGAAGGCTATATTTTCCAGGATGATATTAATCAACCGGCTATCTGGCAGAAAGAAAGATATGGCAAGGGAATTAACCTGAGCGATAACTAAGGGCTGCTTTTGAAATGACAATAGATACGCTTTTGGAACAGTTTTATTCGGATTTAATCCTTGTAAGAAGAAGCTCTGTACAGACAGCAGAAACGTACAGAATCTCAAGTGAGGAGTTTCTGAATTGGCTTGTTTCCGAAAGAATAAAGCTCAGGGAAGTTACTGCACAAAACTTAATCTACTACTTCCGAATGAGAAAAACGAGTGACTGCTCTGAGCTTACAATTGCAAAAGACATTTCCGGCATAAGGGCATTCGGTGAATACCTTGTAAGAAAAGGCTACTGGACCGAAAATCACGCCCTTCTGCTGGATAAACCTAAGGCTGCAAGAAATCTGCCTAAGGTACTTACAATAGAGGAAGTTGACAGACTCCTTTCTTTTATAGACACGGACAATCTTTGCGGAAAACGCGATGATGCCCTTTTTGAACTAATCTATTCCTGCGGCTTACGAATAAGCGAAGCCTGCGACTTAAAGATTTCCAACGTACATCTGAATGAACACCTTATTATGGTGCATGGAAAAGGTGATAAAGAGAGAATTGTCCCTTTTGGCGAGCGTGCCGAACAGAAGCTTGTTTATTATTTGAACGAGGTGCGTCCAGCTTTAGTAAACGGTAAATCTGTTCCGGAGGTTTTTGTAAACTATAAGGGTGAAAAAATCTCAAGGAAAGGTGTGTGGAAAAGGTTTCACGAAATAGAACAGCTGGCAGGCGTTAATGCAAAGGTTCATACACTCCGCCATTCCTTTGCCACTCATCTGCTAAGCGGTGGCGCCGATTTACGTTCAGTTCAGGAGCTTCTTGGTCATTCAGATCTCGCAACAACCCAGATTTATACCCACGTTACCGACGATCAGTTAAGAAAAGCACACGAAACATATTTTACCGATTGACAATGTTTAAATAATGGTAAAAAATAAAATCGGGTGGAATATTATGAAAAAGACAAGTTCTATTTTTTTAACCTGCTTATTTTTCGGTGCCGTATTATTTTTATTCTCATCATGCGGTGTTTCTAATAAACGAATAATCAGATATCAAAAGCTTGAAGAAGGCGTTGACAGTCCGACTACTGTAGAAGAGTTGAAGGAAGCAATTGCCAAGTATGGTGAACGGGTTGCAGATATTCAGCTTGCACAAAGCCAGATTGGAATCTGGTATAAGATTCTCGGAACAAGATATCTGGATACAAAAATGTATGGCGAAGCATTAAAATGCTTTGAGGAAGCACTTAAGTATTACCCTGATAATCAGAACCTTTATTACTATGTAGGAGTTTGTGCCGGCTATATGTCTCATACAGCCTTAGATTACAATGCAAGCGGCACAAACGAAATAAAATACAATTATCTTAAGCTTGCAGAAGAAGCCTATAAAAGGGCAATTGAAATAGAAGAAAGATATGTAAGGGCGCTTTACGGACTTGGCGTTCTTTATGTATTTGAATTAAATGAACCTGAAAAAGCAATCCCTTATCTTGAACGTGCACTTGAAGTAGATACAAAAAACATAGATGCAATGTTTGTGCTTGCAAGAGCATATTATTCATCGTATGAGTTTGATAAATCGGCAGATATGTACGACAAAATCATATCTGTCACAAAATCGGCCGAGACAAAGGCAACTGCGGAGGAGAATAAAAAAACAGTTCTTGATGCAGCATACAGCAACTGATATAGGTCAAATAATGGATGACAAGACTTTACTGTATCTTTCTCTGGCAAGAATTACCTTTCTTTCGTACGAAGAAAAACTTTTTTTAGAGAAAAATCTTGACAGTTCCATTGACCTTGCATTAATGTCTATAGGTGACATATCTCTGCGCATAAAACGGTCTATAAATAAGGCTGTATGGGATGGGCAGGAAAATCTGAAGATGGCGAAGGCTGCACTTCATTATTGTGATACACTTGGAATAAAGCTTTTGCATCATTCATCTGAAAGTTATCCTGAGCTTTTGCGTCAGATTGCTGATCCTCCTTATCTGCTGTTTTGCAGGGGAGATGAAAGCCTTTTGTCCAGAAAATGCGTTTCCGTTGTAGGAACTAGGCAGCTTACTCCGAATGGAAAAGATGCCGCTTACCGTTTTGCTTATGACGCAGTAAATGACGGCTGCTGTATTGTTTCAGGACTTGCTGCCGGGGCAGACAGTTATGCTCACAGGGGAGCGGTTGGGGCGTATTTTGATGCGGTTGAGAAAAAGCTTCCGGTTGAAAACCTTGGAAGAACTATAGCCGTTATTCCGAGCGCAATAGATGAAATTGTGCCGAGCGGTAATAAAAAGCTTGCCGAGCAGATATTAAAAACCGGCGGCTGTATTATAAGTGAATATGAGCCAAAGCTTGATATGGCAAAATGGCACTTTGTCGGAAGAAACAGAATTATTGCGGGGCTTTCACCTGCAACTGTAGTAATAGAAGCTCCTGCTGGAAGCGGCGCTCTTATTACGGCAGATTTTGCGCTTGAGTACGACAGGGAAGTAGTTTTCCATCAGGCGGCTTTTGGAGATATGGCTCTTTCTGTAGCAAAAAAAGTCGGAGACAAGCTGCAGAAGGATTATGGAATAGGAAAAGTAAGTAAATATAAAGTTGAAAATAAACCTGACAAGTATCTTGAAGCAGGTGCTCCAATAGTTAAAGATTATAAGGATTATTGCGAGTATCTTTCGGAAATGCCGGGAAAACGAACAAAAGCAACAGAACAGCAGCTTTTGTTTAATCTAAATGAAGGATTGTGAAACAAAGAAGGATTTTTAGAAGATGGCAGCAAAGAAGAAAAACGCACAAAAAACTCTCGTAATAGTAGAGTCTCCTACAAAAGCACAGACAATCGAAAAATATCTTGGCCCTGGTTATACGGTTCGTGCCTCACAGGGACACCTCATTGATTTACCAAAATCAAGAATGGCCGTAGACATAGAGCATGGCTTTCAGCCGGAGTATATTACAGTTCGGGGCAGGGCAAAGCTGCTTAAAGATTTACAGAAGGAAGCTAAAAAATCAGATGTTGTCCTTCTTGCATCGGATAATGACCGCGAAGGAGAAGCAATTGCCTGGCATTTAAATAATGCAATGAAGGATAAAACCGAGGCAAAAATCAACCGAATTGTTTTTAACGAAATCACACCTACAGCAATTACAGAAGCTGTTAAAAATCCTGGCGAAATTGTTGAGTCAAAGGTAAATGCACAGAAGGCAAGACGAGTTCTGGACAGACTTGTTGGTTACAATCTTAGTCCAATTTTGTGGAGCAAGGTAAAGAACGGTCTTTCTGCAGGACGAGTTCAGTCGGTTGCTTTAAGACTTATTTGCGAGCGTGAGGATGAAGTTGAAGCTTTCCTTCCTGAAGAATACTGGAGCCTTGATGCAGATTTCCAGAAGGGTAAAACAACCTTTACAGCTCAGCTTGTAAAATATAAGGGTGATACTCCTGAATTAAAATCTGAAGATATTGTTAAAAAAATCATAAAAGAGATTGAAGGCTCTCCATGTATTGTTTCTGCAATTAAAAAGACAGAAAAAACAGTAAAACCAAAGCCTCCGTTCACAACTTCTAAATTACAGCAGGCAGCGGCAAACAGACTCGGCTTTACTTCAAGAAAAACAATGCAGATTGCCCAGCAGCTTTACGAAGGTATTACAATTGGTACTAACCGTGTTGGTCTTATTACCTACATGCGAACTGACTCTGTTCGTATTTCTGAAACTGCTCTTGCCGATGTAAGAAAATGGATTTCGAATAATTATCCTGAGGATTTACCGGAGGAAGCAATTCATTATGCAGTTGGAAAAAGTGCACAGGATGCCCATGAAGGTATTCGTCCTACATACACAGAATATTCACCGGAAAGCTTAAAGCAATACATTGTAACAAAGCCTGGACAGACCGGCATTACAAACGACCAGTTTAAGCTTTATTCAATCATCTGGGAAAGATTTGTTTCTTCACAGATGAATAATGCAAAGATGGTGACAACAAGCGTTGAAATTGAAGCAGGCGAAGCTTTGTTCCGAGTTTCTGCAAGTAAGATTACAGAAAAGGGCTTCTACAACGTAATTAAGCTTCTTTCTTCAAAGGAAGACAAATCATCATCATTGCCTGCAATGAAGGAAGGCGAAAACCTGAATGTCTTGAACTTCCATCCGGAGCAGCATTTTACACAGGGACCTGCACGCTACACAGATGCTTCAATTGTAAGAATGCTCGAGGAAAAAGGTATTGGACGTCCTTCAACTTATGCACAGATTATTTCCGTTCTTCTGGACAGATATTATGTTACAAGAAGCAATAAGCAGCTTGTACCGACACAGCTTGGAAGAATGATTAACAAAATCCTTGTTGAATCGTTCCCGGATGTTATAAATGTTGAGTTTACTGCACAGATAGAAAATGACCTTGATAAGGTAGAGCAGGATGAAATTGTATGGAACAACCTTATCGGCGATTTCTACGGTTCTTTCAAGGCTCATGTTGATGAAGTAATGAGTACACAGGAAAGCGTAAAGGGCTTCCTTGATGAGGAAACCGATAAGGTATGCGAGCTTTGCGGCAAACCGATGGTTAAAAAACTTGGACGCTTCGGTTTCTTCCTTGCGTGCTCAGGCTTCCCACAGTGCCACAATACAAAATCAATTCCGCTTGCTAAATGTCCTTGCAAGGATTGCGGCGGCGAGATTGTTGAAAGAAAAACTAAGGGACGCGGAAAATCATTCTATGGCTGTACAAATTATCCTAAGTGTCAGTTTATAACTCACTTTAAGCCAATTGATCAGTATTGTCCTGAATGCGGCTGGTTCCTTGTTGAAAAGTTCGACAAGAAAAACGGCAGCTATAAATCTTGTATAAATCCTGACTGTCATTATCTGCATTCTGCCGGTGAATCACTTGGCGAAACTGCAGACGCAATGCAGGGTGAGGGTGAAGAGTAAACCGAATAATGACCTTAAATGAACTTGTTGAAGAGTTTCTGCTTTATCTTTCTGCCGTACGCAATGTGTCAGAAAACACAAGCTGCGGCTATAGGAATGATTTATCACAGCTGCAGGAGTTTCTGACCCCTACAATCGATATTAAGTCGGTTACAAAGGAAAATCTTCTGCTTTGCATAGGTGAGCTTTCAAGACAGAAGAGAGCCGCTGCCTCTATCAACAGATTCATTTCTGCGTTCAGAAGTCTTTTCAGCTACGCAAGAAAGTTTGAATACATTGAAAAAGATCCCGCAATAGAAATAAAGACTGTAAAGCAGCCTAAAAAAGTTCCGAATTATATGACTCAGGCAGAGGTAAATCAGCTTTGCCAGCAGCCGGAAGTGAAAGAGCTTTTATGGGAAAAAAGAGACAGGGCGGTGCTTACAATGCTTTATTCCTCCGGCTGCCGAATAAGTGAGCTTCGCAATCTTAAGCTTTCAGATTTTACTGATGGCGGACAGGCAGCAATTGTAACGGGAAAAGGCAACAAGCAGCGAAAGGTTTATTTTGAAAAAAAATCTCGTGAATGTCTTGCGGCATATCTTGAAGACAGAAAAAGAGTGCTTGCCGAAAACAATATCGCAGAGCAGTCAGACCAGCTTTTTATAAGCCAGAAGGGAAAGCCTCTTTCTGTAAACGGCTTGCGCTACATCATCACACGGTATTCCGGTGTAGAAGGCACTAATCATCATATAAATCCGCATGCGTTCAGGCATACTTTTGCGACAACCTTGCTTTCTAACGGGGCAGATGTCCGTCTTGTTCAGGAAATGCTTGGCCATTCATCAATCTCTACAACCCAGCGGTATACGCATATAACTACCGAAAAGCTTATTGAAGTTTACAACAAAGCACATCCGCACGGAAAAGAAGATAAATAAAACATTTGCCGATATATCCTTTATTTATTATATTTTAACCATATTCTTTTTGGAGATAATAATGTCAAAAACAAAAATAAGAAGCACAACCATTCTCGCAGTACGCCGCAATGGTCAGGTTGCAATGGCTGGAGACGGACAGTGTACTCTTGGAGAAACAGTTTGTAAGGGTAATTCACGAAAGGTTAGAAAGATTTATAACGGAAAAATACTGACCGGTTTTGCAGGAAGTGTAGCAGATGCCTTTACACTGCTTGATAAGTTTGAAGAAAAGGTTAAGGAATACAACGGCGATATAATGCGCTCTGCAGTTGAGCTTGCAAAGGCCTGGAGAACAGAACGAAGCCTTCAGAAGCTTGAAGCAATGCTCCTTGTTGCAGACAAAGATAAAATCCTGCTCATAAGCGGTGATGGTAACGTAATTGAACCTGAAAAGGATGCAATCGCAATCGGTTCGGGCGGTAATTATGCTTATTCTGCAGCCCTTGCTTATCTGGACAGCTCAGATTTAAGTGCAAAGGAAATTGCAGAACGAAGCCTTCACATCGCGGGAAGCATTTGTATCTACACAAACGAAAACATTACTATTGAAACTCTGGAATAGTAAAATAAAAATCAGGAATGATAAATGGAAAACACAGAAAATAACGAACTTACACCTAAACAGATTGTAGAAAAGCTTAATCAATACATCATCGGGCAGGAGAAGGCAAAGAAGGCTGTTGCTGTTGCCTTGAGAAACAGATTCCGCCGCTTAAAGCTGCCGGAAGAAATCCGTGATGAAGTTGCTCCAAAAAATATTTTGATGATTGGACCAACTGGTGTTGGTAAAACTGAAATTGCCCGCCGTCTTGCTAAATTGTGCGGGGCTCCGTTCCTTAAGGTTGAGGCTACAAAATATACCGAGGTTGGTTATGTTGGCCGCGATGTAGAAAGCATGATCCGCGATTTAATGGCTGTTGGTTACGCAGATGTAAAAGCCGAAATGGAAGACAAGCTTAGGGAAAAATCTCAGGATGTAGTTGAAGAAAGATTGCTTGATCTGCTTTTGCCAGGAACCGGTAAAAAAGAAAAGGAAAATCAGAAAAAGGAAACTACTCCTGCACCAACAAGCTTCTTAACACAGTCAAATCCTAACGAAATAACTATTGATTTAAAGAAGGCTGCCGAAGATTTCCAGAATACTTTTGAACAGGTAATGAACTCTGAGGATGCTTCCCTTAAATCTGCAGGAACCAATTCTGATTCAAACACTGGTTCTGAAGCAGAAAATGCTGAAAAGAACTCAACCCGCGAAAAGTTCCGCCAGTGGCTGCGGGAAGGTAAGCTTGAAGACCGCGAGGTTGACCTTATGGTTAGCAGACAGTCTTCTATGCCTAACATGGAAATTATTGCAGGTGGTTCAATTGATGATTTACAGAACAGCATGCAGGGAATAATCAACCTTATGAATGGCGGCGGCAGACCTAAAAAGCGTTCTGTTACAGTTAAGGAAGCACGTAAGATTCTTACAGAAGAAGTGCTTGATTCCATGGTTGACCACGACAAGATTGCTGACGAAGCTAAGAAGCGGGTAGAGCAGAGTGGAATTATCTTTATTGATGAAATAGACAAGATTGCTGTTCATGGTGAAAGCCACGGTCAGGATGTAAGCCGCGAGGGCGTTCAGCGAGACATTCTTCCAATTGTAGAAGGCAGTAATGTAAATACAAAGTTTGGTGTTGTAGATACAACTCACATCCTGTTTATTGCAGCCGGTGCCTTTAGTGTTGCCGCTCCAAGCGATTTAATTCCTGAGCTTCAGGGCCGTTTCCCGCTTCGTGTAGAGCTTGATTCTTTGCATAAGGAAGATTTCAAGAGAATCCTTCATGAGCCAAAGAACAGCCTTATTATGCAGTATACATCGCTGCTCGAAACTGAAGGCGTTAAGCTCAATATCACTGAAGAAGCAATTGACCGCATGAGCTTTGTTGCTGAAGATGTAAATGCAAGGGCAGAAAACATTGGTGCTCGAAGACTCCATACAATTATGGAAAAGGTGCTTGCTGATATTAACTTTGAAGCAGACGAGCATAAGGGCGAAACAATTACAATTGATGCGGCTTATGTAGATTCAAAGCTTACAGATGTTGTTCAGAGCGAGGATTTATCGCGATACATTTTATAGGCCGGTTCTAAGGAGCTTCCAGAGCGAGTGGTATTTGCGGACATTCAGGAGACGGTCGTTGATGAGATGTTCGGTGTACAGCTCGTAATGAAGACCCTTGTCGTCGGTAAAGTTGAAGTTTGTTCTGCTGAATACGGAGCTGTCTGGAATTATGTTTACAGGCAGCTCAATTTTTTCGCCGTTTTCAGGTTCAAAAGTGAATCTATTCTTGTAAAGGCTGAATCTTCCTGTTCCAAGCTCCTTTGTTTCGTGCTCAGCATTTATAGTTCGTAAGCTAACTCCATCATCATAAACAAGAGGTTCTTTTTCATTTTCAAAGCTGTTTACATAATATCTGTAGAAGCCTTCCTGCCATTCATCCCATTCGCCGTAAGACTTAAAGATAAAGCCGTCTTCAAAAAAGCCGTAGTCGTTGAGCGTAGTGCTTATGCCGCAGTTTGTACAGAAAACAGAATCACCCTTTGTTTTTATGCTGCCAATTGTCCTGCAGGAAGGGCAGACGCAAACACCGCATTCCATACCGTACGCTAAATCCTTTCCCTTGTAGTGAATTGGATTTGCTTTCTGTAGCTCATACGCATCAACATATAAGTCTTTGCTGATAAGGTCTGTAATTTCTTTAGGAGACATTGTCTTAAGCTGTTCCGGTGAATAAACGTTGACTATTTTACCACCCCAGCTTCCTTTGCCACGTCCTTTTCGTCTGCCAAAGCCCCAGCGTGGAATTGTCATATAGCCGCCAACGATTCTGGCAGTTACAAGAGAAGCTCCGGAAACTTTCACCAGTTTGCCGGTTGCAGGTTCAATGCTGTTAGTTCTGCCGTTAAAGGTTCTGCCGCCTTCAGGGAAAATGCAGACGCTTTTTCCTTCCTTCAGATAACGGAGGGTTTTTAATACGGCCATTGTGTCTGAGGCACCCTTTATTTTAGAAATAGGATTGTATGCCCAAACAAGAAACTTAGACAAAGTGCCTTTTCTGAAGCAGTTTTCGCTGGCAAGAAAATAAAACTGGTTCTTTATCATTCCGGCAAGAAGCAGCGGATCATAATCGGTTGTATGATTTGCAAGAATGATTGCAGGCTTAGGAAGGGTAACCGGCTTTTCAAAATCAAAATTGTAAAAAAGCTTGAATACAGGACGTGCCAGAACAGAGGTGAGCTTATAACAAATATTGAGCCGTCTTTCAATAATTTTTTGTTTTTTTTCGTCTTTTTCCATAGTTTTGGGCAAAAAATAAAATTTTTTTTAATTTTTTTCATATTATCATATTTTAAAAAATTAATCTGTATGTTATACTATTATTATACATAGATACAGAGTGCGTCTTTTTTTACGTACACGCATTCTTTTTTTGACGGACACAAAAAATAATAAGCAGGTTAAAAAAATGAAATCAAAATTGGTTTTAAAAAGTGCGGGATATTTTTTGGAATATGTTGCATTAATCATCTCTATTGTAGTCTTATGGATTGTTATGGGAAATGAGGGCAAGCTTAATCCTGTAGTAATGCCAACCCTGCCAAAGATCGGTAAAACTTTTAAAACTCTTTTTTTGAAGAAAACTCTCATCAAGCATTGCGGAATAAGTATAGGGCGTGTTCTTCAAGGCTATGGTATTTCTGTTGCCTTTGGAGTAACGCTTGGAATCCTTATTGGTCTTTCTAAACATCTTGAGCGAATTACACAGCTTTTTGTGCAGATTATCAAACCTATTCCACCAATCGCCTGGATTCCGCTTGTAATTCTCTGGTTTGGAATTGGAGAAAGCGGAAAAGTATTCCTTATCTTCCTTGGTGGATTTTTCACAATCCTTGTAAATGTAATTGACGGTATTAAACAGACAGATGAACGCCTGGTTGAAGTTTCAAAGGTAATGGAGATTCCGCTTTGGAAACATATTTTTAAGCTTGTACTTCCGGGTGCGCTTCCAAATATCTTTACAGGACTTAGAGTAGGGCTTACTTCCTGCTGGATGTGTGTTGTTGCGGCAGAACTTGTTTCATCAACAACTGGATTAGGTTATATGATTATGGATGCACGTCAGTACGGACAGACTGATGTTGTTATTACAGGAATGATTACTATTGGCCTTATTGGAAAAATAATGGATTCCTTGTTGCATTTGATTGAAAGCAAGATTGTAGTCTGGAACTAACGGAGCGTAAAGATGGAAGATGCAATAAGAGAAGAAAAAATAGACGGTGTTGATGAAGGCGCTTATATCAGGGTTGAACATATAACTAAGTTTTTTAATCAGGGTGAAGATAAGCTGCAGATTCTTAATGATGTTAGTTTTTCTGTAAATAAAGGTGAAGTAGTCTGCATAGTAGGAGCCAGCGGTTGTGGAAAAAGTACCCTGCTGCGTGCAATTGCGGGGCTTGATGCTGATTACTCTGGTCTTATTGTAGTAAATGGTGAGGTTGTTTCAAGACCACAGAAGAGCCGTGGAATAGTTTTCCAGGAGCCAAGACTTTTCCCGTGGATGACCGTTTGGCAGAATGTAAAATACGGTTTGTCCGGTATGACTAAGGAAGAAAGACAAAAACTTGTAAATCAGCATATAAAGCTCGTTGGATTGGAGGGCTTTGAAAAGGCTTATCCACGCCAGCTTTCCGGTGGTATGGCACAGAGAACCGGTATTGCACGCGCTCTTGTAAATAATCCTCCGGTATTGCTTTTGGACGAGCCTTTTGGTGCGCTCGACACTTTTACTAAAATTACAATGCAGAAGGAGCTTAAGCGCATTCAGAAAGAATCCGGTACTACTATGATTCTTGTTACCCATGATATAGAAGAAGCTGTATTCCTTGCAGATAAAGTAATTGTCTTTTCTGCAAGACCGGGAACAATTAAAGAAATTATTGATGTTGATCTGCCTGAAATTGACGGAAAATACCGTGACCGAAACAGTATTGAGTTTTTGAATGTTAGAAAACAGATTTACAGGCATTTTTTTGAAGAAGAAGCTTAGGTTTTTATATATTATAAAGTCATTTTTATTTAAAGGAGTAAAATATGAAAAAAATTACCACAATAATGCTTTTTGCATTACTTGCAATCAGTGCTTTTACAGGCTGTAGCAAGAAAGAAGCAAAGAAAGGTGAGAGAACGGTTAATATCGCTATCCAGCCTTCAGCTGCATTTATGCCGCTTTATCTTTGCCGCGAAAAAGGCTGGATCGAGGAAGCTCTTGCTTCATCTCAGGTTACAGTAAAATGGAATGATTTTGAGTCAGGACCACCGATCAACGAGTCTCTCGCTGCTGGTCTTTCTGATATTGGTACAAATGGAGACGTTCCTACAGTTTCTGCTATTGCTGCAGGACAGAAGGTAACAATCGTTGGTGTTCCAGGTAATGGTCCGGATGCTTATGCAATGCTCGCAAAAGCAGACAACAATACTATGAACTCCGATGCAGATATGAAGGGAAAGAAGATTGCTACAGTTATTGGTTCAACAGGCCATAACCTTATCAAAAAACTTCTTTCAAAGAACGGACTTACTTTTGATGACATTGAACTTATCAACATTGCTGCCGGCGATGCTGGAATCGTTCTTTCTACAGGTCAGGTTGACGCAGTAGTAATCTGGGAACCAAATGTAACTCGCCTTGTTGATAACGGAACTGCAAAAATCATTGCTAAGGGTTCAGATACAAACCTTCGCGGAACAAACACCTTCCTTGCTCGCGATGAGTATATTAAAGCTAATCCAGATGTAATCAGCGTAATTCTTGAGCAGTTTGCACGCGCTGTAAAGGAACTTCCTACTACAGATGCAGCTACACTCCAGAAGGTTGCAGATGACCTTAAGCTTACTCCAGAGCAGGTTTTAAGACTTTACAATAAGTATGGTTTTGCCGTACAGTGTGATGCAGTTGATACAGCTGCTCTTCAGGACACCTGCAGCTTCTTAGTAAGCATTGGCCGTCTTGAATCTGAGTATCAGGTAAAGGATTATGTAGACAACTCTTATTTCAACAATTCAAAGGCTAAGAATTATTTGAAATAATTGATGTTAGATCCGCATTTCTGCGGGTAAATAATTGAATAGAGCCGCCGGAGGTTTTAATCCGGCGGCTTTTTTTTTCTAAACTTTTTTTTCCAATCTCCGAAAATCAACTAGATGTAAACTTTTTAAAAGGGAGATGTAAAAATGAACAGTTTTACCAGAGCTGTTGACTTGCTTCAGCGGGAAATGGACGTAACTTCTTTGCGTTATCAGGTTAGTGCAAATAACCTTGCAAACAGCGAAGTTCCTAATTTTAAACGTTCAGTAGTTAATTTCGAAAGTGAATTAAAGCGCGCCTTTGATTCAGAGAAAATCGCAAAGGAATCTTTTCATCTTACAACAACAGATCCTCGCCATATTCAGATAAATACTCCTTACGATTACAGGGATGTTCAGCCTCGACGTGTGCTTGACTATACTACAACTGCAAAGGCAAACGGCAACAATGTAGATGCCGAAACCGAGGCTAACAATATCTTACAGATTCAGATGCAGTACAGGTTGCTTACTCAGTTAACTAATTTTGAGTTTGAACAAGTAAATACTGCAATTAGGAAATAAACAGCTGGCAAAGGAGTGTAAACTGTCATGGGATTATTTACCAGTATAAATATTGCGGCAACCGGTATGGCTGCTGAAAGACTTAGAAGTGATGTAATTTCAAACAATATAGCAAACGCATCAACTACACGTACACAGGAAGGCGGCGCTTTCAAAAAATCAAGTGTAATTCTTCGCCCTGTAAGCGACCAGAGTGCACAGTGGAGATCTCCGTTTACTCCTGGTGCTTTAGATAACGGTCCTGGAAAAGGTGTAAAGGTTCTTGAGATAAAGAAAGATACTACTCAGGGACGCCTTGTTTATGATCCTGACCATCCGGATGCAATTAAGTCTGGTCCAAATGCCGGCTATGTAGAGTATCCTAACGTAAACATCGTTAACGAAATGGTTGACCTTATTTCTGCTTCACGCGCCTACGAAGCTAACGCAACTGTTGTAGACGGTGCCAAGGATATGTTTAAGGCTGCTCTCGAAATCGGCAGATAGTAAGTCGTGTTTGACAAAAGAACTTTGTTAAGTCATACTGTAGATAGGGTGGAAATATGAAAATTGAAGAGTTTGGAACATTACAGATGGTTCGTACAAACGAACAGCACTTTGGCAATTCAGCTATAAAAGGAACTAACTTAAATCAGACACAGAAAACAACAGGAAATAAGTCGTTCCAGGATTTCCTTCTTGAAGCAATGAATACAGTAAATACCCAGCAGAATGACGTAACAAAGATTCAGGAAAGAATCATTACTGATCCTGATAGTGTTGATGTTCATGATGTTACTGTTGCAATGTCAAAGGCAAGAATGTCGCTGAACCTTGCACATTCTGTAATAGAAAGACTTGTAAGCAGCTGGAATGAAATTACAACTACCCGCTAAACGCTGATTTACGCGATTTTTTGCTATAATCTACAATATAAAAGAATAAAATACTTTTCAGAATTCATATCGTGTGTTATAATTAATCAAATTTACTTTAAAGTTTTATTTTAAACTCCTGAAATTCGTTCAAAGGGAGGGGAACTAATGAACGAATGGCTTAAAAAGGTGACCGCTAAGCTGAAGGAACTTTGGACAAAGTGGTCGCTAGTTCAAAAAGTCATATTATTTGGCATTATTGTAATTGTAATCGTTGTTATCGTTGCTACCGTACGGCTGTCTTCTAAGCCTACGACAGTAAGGTTATTCAATGCGCCTGTTACCGATGAAGTTGCTCTCTCAAGAATTCTGGACAGGCTTTCCCAGGAAAATGTAAACGCAGACTCAGCAAACGGCTTTATCTCTGTAGATGATGATGCTACGGCTCGTCGTATGCGTGAGATTCTTATCAGTGAAAATCTTGTTCCTTCAAGCATTGATCCATGGGCAGGCTTTTACGACAGAAGCTGGTCAACAACAGATGCAGATCAGAATGTAAAGCTTAAGAATACAATCCAGAAGCAGCTTAAGTCTCATATTGAAGCAATCAGCGATGTTCAGATGGCTGACGTAAATATTGTTCTTCCTGAAAAACAGCTTTTCTCTGCAGATCAGGAGCCTGTAAGTGCCAGCGTTATCCTTAAGGTAACACCAACAAGTACACTTCTTACAGACAAGAGGCGTATTTTAGGAATCCAGAGACTTATTCTTACCGCTGTAGAAGGACTTAAAGAAGAAAACCTCATCATCACAGATATTGATGGTAAACAGATAAATGATTTTGAAGGAATGGCAGAAAGCGACCGTGTAGACATTATTGCTAAGCAGCAGAAGCTTATTCTTTCACGCGAAGCAGAGATAAGGGCTAAAATCCTTAAGGCTTTCCAGAATACGTTTACGGAAGACCGCTGTCGCGATATGATTGTTGCTGTTGAAATGGATATGTCTCAGAGACAGAGTGAATCAACAGAATATTCTCCAATCATAATCAAAAAAGATAACCCTGATACACCGTACGACGACTCTGAATACCGTGATGTTCTGCCTATAAGCCAGCAGACAATTACAAAAGAGTGGCAGGGTACTGGTTATAATCCTGAAGGACCGGCTGGTGTTGAAGGTCAGACTCCACCTGTTTATTCAGATATGTCTAACGTTATTGGAAAATCAACAGAAACTGGCGTTACCCAGAACAATGCAATAAATACAAAGCAGATTTCTGAAATCTCTTCCCCTAAGATTGATAAGATTTCTGTTTCTGTAAACCTTGACGGACGCTGGAAAAAGGTTACTGATCCTGAGACCGGTAAGCTTGTAATTGAAGACGGAGCTATTAAGCGAATCTACACACCTCTTACTGCAAATGAAATGTCTGAGGCCGAAAAATCCATTAAGGGTGCTATCGGTTATGACAGAGACAGAGGTGACCTTGTAGTAGTTACAAACATTCCGTACGACAGAGACGAGGAGTTTGCAAAGGAAGATGCTGAATACTTCGCAAAGATCCAGCGCCAGAGAATGATTGTTCTTATTCTTATTTCTGTTGTTGTTGTTCTTGTCGGCTTTATTCTGTTCCGTGTTATCAGTAAAGAAATTGAACGTAGACGAAGAGAAAGAGAAGCAAGACTTCTTGCAGAACAGCAGGCAGCACGCGAAAGAGCTCTCTGGGATGCAAAGGACGAAGGAATGGAAGTTACAATGTCTGTCGAAGAGACAAGACGTATGGAGCTCCAGGAGAATGCAATTACAATGGCAAAAGAGCATCCTGAGGATGTTGCAATGCTCATAAGAACATGGTTGATGGAGGAATAGCAAATGGCTGATGATAGTTCAAAATCTGCAACCACGGCTGCGAAACCGGCACCTAAACCTGGTTCATTAAAACCAGCTGTGTCTTCATCGTCAAGTAATAAAAAGAATGCTAAGGATTATAAGAGTCTTAACGGAAGGCAGAAGGCTGCTATCTTCTTAATTTCGCTTGGACCAGATGTTTCCGCAGAAATAATGAAGCATCTTCGCGAGGATGAGGTTGAAACTTTAACCTTTGAAATTGCGCGTCAGGAAAAGGTTAATCCTGATTTTAAGGATGCTGTTCTTGAAGAGTTCCAGGAGTTGATGAATGCTCAGAACTTCATCACGACTGGTGGTATTGATTACGCCCGAGAGCTTTTGGAAAAATCGCTCGGTTCACAAAAGGCTATAGACATTATCAACCGTCTTACCAGCTCTCTGCAGGTACGACCGTTCGACTTTATCCGCCGTACAGACCCGACCCATTTGCTCAACTTTATTCAGCAGGAATATCCGCAGACTATTGCTTTGATTCTTGCGTACCTTGAACCTGCAAAGGCTGCAGTTGTATTACAGAACTTACCTGAAGATCAGCAGGCAGAGGTTTCTAAGCGTCTTGCTACAATGGACCGAACATCTCCAGACGTTCTTCGTGAAGTTGAACACGTATTGGAAAAGAAGCTTTCTACACTGTCATCAGAAGACTACACAGCTGCCGGTGGTGTTGAGGCTATCGTTGAAATCTTGAACCTTGTTGACCGTTCTTCTGAAAAGTCAATCATCGAATCTCTCGAAGAGGACGATCCAGATTTGGCAGAGGAAATCAAGAAACGAATGTTCGTATTCGAAGATATCGTTATGCTCGACAACCGTGCTATTCAGAAGGTACTCCGCGATGTCGATCAGCAGGAACTTGCAAAAGCGCTTAAATCTGTTGATACCGAAGTACAGGATAAAATCTTCAGTAACATGTCTAAGCGTGCCGCAAGTATGCTTAAAGAGGATATGGAGTTCATGGGACCTGTCCGCTTGAAGGATGTAGAGGAATCTCAGCAGAAGATTGTATCTATTATTCGTCGTCTTGAAGACAGTGGTGATATTGTTATTGCTCGTTCTGGTGAGGATGAGCTTGTAACCTGATGTTTTAAGCTTATTTAAGAATCGTCATATATTTATCGTATTGAGGAAAAAAGGATATGGCAAAGACAGTTTTTCGTCCAAGCGAAACAAAAGTAGAAGATGACAAGGTTATGTTACCTCTGGTACGTAATTATGCTCCTGTTGAAGAAGAGGAAGAAGAGGTTGTAGAGGAGTATACAGGTCCTACTGTTGAAGAACTGAAAAAGGAAGCTGATGCGTTTAAGTTCCAGTTTGAGCAGGATAAGCAGGTTATGCTTAAGAGTGCTCAGGAGGAAGCTGACAATATCCTTAAAAAAGCTGAGGATGCTGCCTTTGCCGAGGTAAAGAGACAGACTGACCAGGCGGCTATAATAAAGGCTGACGCTGAGAATGAGGCCGCTGCCATTATAGAAAAAGCAAAACAGGAAGCCGCACAGATTATTGCAGATGCCGAAGCAGAGAAGGAGAGAATTGGCAGAGACTCATATTCAGAGGGTTTCGATCAAGGTCATCAGGAAGGCTACGACAAAGGTGTAGAAGAAGTAAACAGACTTGTTGAGCGTATTCATAAAATGATCGAAGCTGTTATGATGCGCCGTGAAGAAATCCTTCAGGATACAGAAAGCCAGATTGTAGAGCTTGTTATTCTTATGGCCAGAAAGGTTATAAAAATCCTGTCTGAAAACCAGAAGAATGTTGTTTTGGCAAATACACTTGCTGCCCTCAAAAAGGTAAAGTCTCGCGGTAATGTTGTACTTCGCGTAAATCTTGAAGACGTAAGACTTACTACCTCTCATATTGATGAATTTATTCAGCATGTTGAAAATGTAAAAGGCATTACGGTTATTGAAGATTCTGCTGTTGAACGCGGCGGTTGTATAGTTGAGACTGACTTTGGTGCTATTGATGCAAGAATCTCCAGCCAGCTTCAGGAGCTTGAAAATAAGATTCTTGAGGTTTCTCCTGTTAAGAACATTAAGCGTAATGATCCTCTGACTACAGGGGTGTAATATGAAGTCTTCCTACACAGGTGAATTTAATTTCTCAAAATATCTGGAACAGGTTGTAGATGCCGAGACAATTCATTATATCGGCTCTGTTGTTGCTGTTCGTGGTCTTGATATTGAAAGTGAAGGTCCTCGTTCTGTAATTGGTGAGATTTGTACTATAAAGCTTAGCGACGGAACTTCCATTCTTGCTGAGGTTGTAGGCTTAAATGAAAAAATTGTTAAGCTTACGGCTTTTGGTAATACTAAGGGAATCGAGGTTGGCTGTGAAGTAATAGCTTCCGGTGCAACACTCCGCGTTCCTGTAGGAAAAAATCTTTTAGGAAGAACTGTTGATGCTACTGGTCGTGCGGCAGACGGACTTGGCGAAATTGAACCGGAAACTTATTATCCTGCTGTTGCCGATGCTCCGGATCCGATGAAAAGAATGCCAATTAACAAGAGAATTGTTACCGGAATCCGTGCTATTGATTCTTTGCTTACAATTGGAAAAGGTCAGCGTATTGGTATTTTTGCAGGCTCAGGAATTGGTAAGTCAACGTTGATGGGAATGATTGCCAGAAGCAGTAATGCGGACATAAACGTAATTGGACTGATTGGTGAACGAGGCCGTGAGGTTCTTGATTTTATAAAGCGTGATTTGGGAGAAGAAGGCTTAAAGCGTTCTGTTGTTGTTGTTGCAACCGGTGACCAGCCTGCTATCTGCCGTGTTCGTGCGGCTTATGTTTGTACGGCAATTGCTGAGTATTTTAGAGATAAAGGTAAAGACGTTGTCCTTATGGTAGATAACGTAACTCGTTTTGCAAAGGCTCAGCAGGAAATTGGAACTTCAAACGGTGAGCTTCCTATTGCAAAGGGATATCCGCCAAGTGTTTTTGATATGCTTCCAAAGCTGATGGAAAGAACAGGTACTAACGATAAAGGTTCAATTACAGCTTTTTATAATGTACTTGTCGATTCTGATGATATGAATGAACCTATTACCGATGCGGTACGAGGTATTCTTGACGGTCATATTGTTTTGAGCAGAAAGCTTGCTCAGGCTTATCATTATCCTGCTATTGATGTACTCGCTTCTATAAGCCGACTTTCTAACAGAGTTTCCGGTCCTCAAACAAAAAAGGCCTGCGGAAAAATCAGAACTCTTATGGCAACCTACAGAGACAAAGAAACAATGATTACTGCCGGTATTTACCAGAAGGGCACTTCTCCTGAAATTGATGAAGCCGTAGATAAGCATGATGAAATAGAACAGTTCCTTATGCAGGAAGAATATGAGATTTCCAGCATTGGAGATACACTTGCCCGAGTTGCAGAAATTACAGGTGTTCCTATTCCAGAAGAAGAGCTTGTTGAAAGTCCTGCACTTTCGGCAAATTAAGCTATGGCTAAGTTTGTTTTTGAATTACAGGAAATACTTGATGTTCGCAATTTCGAGCAGGAACAGGCTCAGATAGAGCTTGGAAAAGCAATCGCTGTTGAAAATGAAATAAACCAGAATCTTAATAACATTGCCCAACAGTATACGGTGTTGAAGCAGAATATGAAGGGTGTTACTGATTTTAATCTTGTATTTGCCCAAAATAATCATATAAAACTGCTTGAGTATCAGAAGGAAGAGCTGCTGAAAAAGCTGGCAGAAGCTAAGCTTGTAAGTGAAGAAAAAAGAAAGATTCTTCAGGAATGCATGAAAAAAACTTCTGCCCTGGAAAAATTCAGAGACCAGCAGCTTGAAGAATACAAGCAGGAACTCGAAAACGAAGAGAAGAAAAATATAGAAGAGCTTTCAACTATTAAGAGCAATTCCAAACGAAGCTAGTATTTGAAAGCAGAGCCACCAATAAACTCCCTAATAATTGAACGGTTTGGTACAGCCGACGGTGCAACTGTAGAAAAGTTTTCAAGGAAGCTTAAAAGTCGTCTGGCTTCGGCATATTCCTTTTGCAGAGGAGTTACCTGACGCAGAAGAGGTGCTGCAAAAACTCGAAGAACAGAAAGCTCATAATCAAGCGCTGTATTTAAAATTGCATCTGCATTGTTCTGGAACGGGAAGATATGAAGCTCTTCGCCCTTTGTTACGCTTGGCCACATTTCTATTGTTCCGGCAGCTGGTTTTCCACGGAAGTTGTTATCGCGGACAATTCGTCGGATAAGGCGGTTGTCACTTGTAGAAACTCTGTTATGGTCGTCCAAGTTCAGCTGGGTTAGGGCAGAAAGGTAAATCTTAAACTTGTACTCAGCAGGAACCTTTGGAGTAAGTTTATCATTCAAGCCGTGAATACCTTCAAGAATGAGGATTTCGTTTTCCTTTAAGGTAAGCATGTTGTCGCTGTCAAAATAGCTTGTTCCAGTGTGGAAATCGTAGCTTGGAATGTTTACAGTTTTTCCGTCAAACAGATCAACAAGATTTTGGTTCAAAAGCTTAACATCAAGTGCTTCAAGACATTCATAATCCGGCTTGCCGTTTTCATCAAGCGGCGTCTTGTCGCGGCCAATGTAGTAATTATCAAGGCTTATGATTTTTGGCTGATAGCCCATTGCCTGAAGCTCAAGACCAAGTTTCTTTGCAGATGTAGTTTTGCCTGAAGAAGATGGACCCGCAATCAGTACAACCTTTACAGAGCCTTTATCTATAATCTGCGAAGCAATCTTAGAAATATTTTTCTGCTGGAATGTTTCTGTAATTTCAATAAAGTCTTTAATCTTGTTTTCTGCAATAATCTGATTTATAGAGGCTGCAGAAGTTACGCCGATTCGTTTTCCCCATTCCTTGTATTTACTGTAAATCTCAAAAAGCTTAGGCTGGTCCTTGAAAGAAGCAAGCTTGTCCGGCTCTGAAGATTTTGGGAAGCGGAGCAGGAAGCCGTCGCCGTATTTCATCAGCTCAAAAACCTTAAGCACGCCGGTAGAAAGCACGAGCGGTCCAAAGTACAGATCAGAGAAAGTGTCGAGTGTGTTGATTTTGATTGAAGGCGTACAGTTGAAGTTCAGCTGCTTTCTTGTTTCGGTAAGACCTGTTTTTTCGAATAATTCTGCAGCCTGCTGCCAGGAAATCTCACTTGTCGTAATAGGAATATCCTTTTTTACAAGTGCCGACATTTCCCTGCCGAGCGCTGTAATCTGCTTTGCTTCAATCGGTTTGCCTGTATCGAGAGTGTAGTAGTAGCCGTGGCCCAGACTGTGACCAACGAGCAGCCTTGTTTTAGGAAAAATGTTGTGGGCGGCAGCTGCAAGAAGAAGACAGAGCGAACGTCTGTAAACCGAAGCGCCTTCCTTTGTGTTGTTCAAAACCGGCTCAATTACAGAAGAGTATTTTATTTTTGAGTCCAGTGGACAAAGCTCATTATTGATTAAGACAGCATAAATTGTGCTGCTGTCCATCTTAAAATCATCAATTATTGACTGAACCTGAGTTCCTGCTGGAACCTCTTTTTTGCATATTTCTTTTTCCTGATATTTTAATGTAATAAAGATTGTGTTATTCATAATTAGTGTATGCTCCTGGAATGGAATATTATTAATATAATTATAAACTAAAATTTGTATATTAAAAAGTATATTATAAAATAATAGACTTAATCTGTAAAAAAGCTTCCGCCAGGAACCCGATTATGCTCTGCCGAGAAGCCTCGCCGCTAACGCTCTGTACTTGGATTTTAGTAATCATTTTTACTATCGGCTTCAATGCGTCGCATAACCGGAACCCTTGCTACGCTTTTTTACTAAACATTCAATTTTTTATAATCCATTATTCTTATAACCTATCTTCTATTAACTATTCCCTAATCAATATCCACTATCATTATCACTTGTTACAAAACAGTATATTTTTCAAGCATTTTCAACATAATTCTATAGTTATTGAATAACTTTGATATTTGTGATAAATTATTCTAATTAAATCAGTAATTCTATTAAAATATAAGGAGTTCCTATGTCAGGACACAGTAAATGGGCAACCATTAAACATGCAAAGGGCTTGGCCGATGCAAAACGAGGTAAGATTTTTACAAAATTCATTAAGGAAATTTCTATTGCTGCACGTATGGGCGGTGGAGACCCTAATGCAAACCCACGTCTCCGAACAGTAATCATTAAAGCTCGTGCCGCTAACATGCCTAAAGACAACATTGAGCGCGCTATCAAGAAGGGTACAGGTGAAGATGGTGGAACAGCTTATGAAGAGCTTGTTTACGAAGGATATGCTGCTGGTGGTGTTGCTGTATTAGTAGAAGTTCTTACAGATAACAAAAACCGTGCTGCTGCTGATATCCGTAACATCTTTACAAAGAACGGTGGAAACCTTGGTGTTTCTGGTTCTGTATCACGTATGTTCCAGAGAAAGGGTACAATTGAGTTCGATGCAGAAAAGGTTTCTGAAGATGAAGTTATGGAAGTAGCTTTGGAAGCAGGTGCTGATGATATCGTAAATGAAGACGGAGTAATCACAGTAACAACAACTCCTGATACATTCGCAGCTGTTGCAGATGCTTTGAACGAAAAAGGCTTTGAATCACTCTCTGCTGACGTAGGAATGGTTCCTGATGCTTATACTCCAGTTGATAAAGACACAGCTGCCAAAGTTCAGAAACTCATCGACAAACTCGAAGACAACGACGACGTTCAGAACGTATACCACACAGCTGAATTCCCTGAGGACTTTGAACCAGAGGAGTAACGATAGCAAATGCGTTAAAAAAAATTGCGAATATTTGGAGCAATTTTTTAGCATTTACTTACTTGCGAGTAGAATCTGAGCAATTTTTACCTCAGAAATTCAGTTCTAAAAAATCCGCTTTTACAGCGGATTTTTTTTTGCAAATGTACTATATTTACTATAAATGATTAACGAAAATCTTGCATTTACTACATTACCAGGTTCTGTAAACCCTGATGGAGAAAATCCAGCCAGAAAAAATATCCGTCGTGTAATTGGAATAGATCCAGGTCTTGCAAATACTGGTTTTGGCGTAGTTGATTTTTATAACGGCCGCTACAGAATGGTAAGCTACGGCTGTATAACAACACCATCAGACCTTCCTCACGGACAAAGGCTTATGACCATTTACAATCGCCTTTGTGCAATCATAGATGAGTTTAAGCCAACGGAAGCAGGAATGGAAACCTTGTATTTTGCTAAAAATGCAAAGAGTGCAATGGGAGTCAGCGAGGCAAGGGGAGTAGTAACACTTTGTCTTGCGCAGCACTGCATTGAATTAGGTGAGTATCGTCCTGTACAGATTAAACAGGCTGTTACCGGAAGTCAGGCGGCAGATAAGGAACTTGTAGAAAGATATGTGCAGATAATTCTTGGATTGGAAACGCTTCCAAAACCAGACCATGCTGCAGACGCGCTTGCCGGAGCAATAACGCATCTGCATTACAGTAATGGATTGTCTGGGCAATCCTTAAAATAACAGTACTTCAGTTAGTTGCTATTTATATGAACTGAACCACTGTTTGCTTTTAATAAGATTTTAGGTCCACCGCCATTTACAGTTTCAGAACCTTTTTTACCATCCAAACCTGTTATGTGATTATGGAAGTGTCCGCTGCCCAATTCATACTTTGCATTAAATCCAGAATGTTTTGGCAGATTAAGATAAATTGAACCGGAAACTGCTCTAAGCTCACAATCGCCATCAGGAGAAATTTCATCATCCATTCTGATACTTCCAGAAATTGCATGCAGATCAAACTGATTGAATTTACCCCTGATTTTCGAACTGCCACTTGATGTATCAACACTAAGTTTTTTTGCATCACTATCGTCAATATGAATCGAACCACTGGATGCAGTTATATCAAGCTCATCGTAAGAACTGTCTTTAATATGAACTGAACCACTGCTTGTATTAATCTCTACCTTTTTGCCCGAACAGTTGCTCAAATGAGTCGAACCACTAGTACAGTTCAAGTCAATTGTCTTAAATTTAATTCCCTCCAGATGATTACTGCCACTTGAGTGCGCTATATCAATATTGTCAAGCTCTTCATTTTTTGGAACCTTTACAATTATCTTCCACTCTTTGGCGTTCACCAGATTAAATCCTTGTTTTGATTCAATCTGTAAAGTTCTATTAACAGCCTTTACGGAAGGCTTCCATTCATCAGGACAATAAAGTTCTACAGTGTATTTTCTTTCATCCACCTGCTGAATCCACAAGGTTTCGCGTGTGATGTCAAAATCAAAGCTGTCGATTTCTGAAACATCAAACTGCTTTGATTCAACCAGATCGTAGCTGCCCGGAAGAAAAATAGGACCGTTTCCATCGTTCGTACTAAAAAGCAGATTGTTTTCTCCACCCATTTTGAATCTTCCCCTTGGACCAGCATGTGATGAAAAATTCATCTTATAAATCAAAATTGATAAAAGACAAGCCGCAAGTATAATCCATACAAAACCCATGATTTTATTTCCTCTCATAATTATTTGTTCCTTCTGATAATGATTTTGATATCCTGTTTGCCAGGGTTTGATACATATTGTATCAGTTGTTGTCATCGCTTTCTCCATTGAAGAAAATGTAAATTGCTTCTTTTATTGCAGATGCAATAACCCAGATGAGCCATGTCCATCCCCACATTCCGGTTGAAAAACTTACTGTAAGATAAATCACCAGAACTAAAGTCCAGTAAACCTTCATAAAGGAAGCAAGGATTCTTAAGCCCTTTGAATCACCGTTATAATGTATTTCGTGATGTTTTCCGTGTGTCTGAGAAATATAATGAGAAACATCCTGAGGCATGCTCATATTTGTGTAGATGATAAGACCTGTTGCAACTGCTACAAAAAGGAACATCGAAATTACTCCAATAATTGGAAATAAATCATCTCGTCCTACATTCAACATATCTGGGATTGTAGAAAAGCCGATTACGCATACAATTCCGAGTATGTACAACATTACTGCGATTGAAGTGTTTTTTGCACGCTTCTGTCTGAAAACATCAATTTTTTCCTTAAGGTCTTTGTCCGGCTCCAGTCCTTTTAAAAGCTCATCAACATCACCTAAATCTGCAAGCGATTCTGTGTAAGCCTGATTTTCAGATTTTCCTTCTGCGATGTGTGCTTCAAAGTGATCGTTTAATGTAGAAAGGATTTCTTCTTTTAATTCCTGAGCTTTCTGTGTATTAGGAATGTCCCTGAATAAAACTTCAACATAATTTTTAATTTTTGTGTTCATTGCTTAAAATCTCCTGTAATTTCCCGTAATAATGTAACACTTGAGGTCAGACTTTTTGTTACCTTTTGTGTTACTTTTGCGATACTGGCAGCTCAAGCCGCGAAATCAGCCTGGTTACCATCTTCTGAATCTTTTCCCAATCATCCCGGTTTTCTGCAAATGCCTGCTTTCCTTTCTCGGTAATGGAGTAGTAGCGCCTTCTTGCACCAGAGTTTTCATCGCCCCAGTAAGAAGTGATCAGCTTGCTTTCTTCAAGTCGACGAAACGATGTATAAAGTGTTGCTTCCTTGAGCTCTAAGGAATTTTCACTCAACTCGCTTATCGTCTTGTTGATTTGATAGCCGTAGCTGTCCCCTTTGTCGAGCTGTGCCAGAATGATTGTGTCAGTTAATCCACGTAAAATATCTGAATAATTTAACATGAAACCTTCCTTCTTCTCAATCTGAGATAGCTTATGATTTAATATACCTCAACAGATAAGGTAAGTCAATAGCGGAGACTGAATATTTTTATTTTTTTGATTATTTTTTCTGTCTCCGCTACCAGTTTTGTAAACAAAACTGGTAAAACTTATTCTTTTTCTTAATTTCTGTGTTACAATACTTTCGTAAAGAAAACTTTGCAGGAGGCTGTTATGGACGCTTATATTTATTGTCTTATGATTTTGGGTGCGGTTTTGCAGGGGATTTTTATTGCTGTGGAACATAAGGAAAAATATGTTGGTGCGGTGTGCCTGAAGGGAGCGGCTTCGGTTGTGTTTTGCGTGATTGGAGCAATCGGCTGCAGTCTGGCTTTTGAAGGCGGGTATGACGGCGATTTTCCGCGGCTGGTGTTTATTGGACTGCTTTTTGGCGCTGTGGGTGACATCCTGCTTAATTTGCGATGGGTTTTGGAAAAGCTTAATCAGAAGATTTTTCTTTCGGGGATTGCGGCTTTTTTGACAGGTCATATTCTTTATCTTGCGGCTCTTATTCCGCTTTCAGAAAGCCTTTTGATTTGTGTTATCTGCGGAGTTGTTGTTGCGGCAATTATTCTGACAATTATTTTCAAAACCTTTACGGTAAAGCTTGCCTTTAAGATTTTTGGGATTTTCTACATTGGTGCGGTAGTGCTCATGACAAGCATTGCAATTGGAAACTGCATTACATCGGGCTTTGCGACAAGCGCTCTGCTTTATGCAATTGGTGCTGTGCTTTTTACAGTTTCTGATGTTGTCCTTATTTTCAATACGTTCGGTACAGAATCACGCTTCAGTTTACGCATTACAAATCTTTCGTTATATTATATCGGGCAGCTTTTGATTGCCTCAAGCTTGTTTTTTATTTAATTCATTTTTCTACCGGGGTTTTTTATGAAGATTCTTGTTGCGCCCGATTCCTTTAAGGGAAGTCTGACGGCGGTAAGATTTTGCGAGATTTGTGAGAGTACGCTTAAGTCAGTTATACCTGAGGCGGATATTATTTCTATGCCGCTTGCTGATGGGGGAGAAGGGACTGCAGAGTGTTTTAAAAAGGCTGTGGATTGTAAAGCCGCCGACTTTTATGTGCAGAACTCTCTTTACGAGGAAATTGATGCGCCGATCCTGTTTTTAGATAACGGGAAGACGGCACTTATTGAGGCGGCTTTTGCGAACGGGTTGCCGCAGATTAAAGGGCGCGAGAATCCGGAAGAAACAACAACTTATGGGGTTGGTCAACTGATTGGTCATGCGGTAGATTTAGGTGCAAAAAAAATCATCCTTGCTCTTGGTGGCAGCAGTACAAATGATTGTGGACTTGGCATGCTGGCCGCTCTTGGTGCCTGCTTTTATAATAAGGATGGAGTTTCCTTTGTCCCGACTGGTGGTACCTTATGTGATGTGGTAGATATGGATTTTTCCATGATGTATCCGAGGCTTCAGGGCGCACGTTTTGAGGCTATGTGTGATGTTGAAAATCCATTGTGCGGTGAAAAGGGCTGTTCCCGTGTTTTCGCACCACAAAAGGGAGCCGATCCACAGATGGTAGAACGGCTTGAAAAGGGTTGCCGTCATATTGCAGGGCTTTTTAATCTTATGCGCGACAAGGATTTTTCACTTGAAAAAGGTGCCGGTGCTGCGGGCGGACTTGGCTTTGCTGTGCTTGCCGGCTTACTGGGAGAGCTAAAAAGCGGAATAAATACAGTTCTTGATCTTTGTGCTTTTGAAGCAAAGCTTGCCGATTGCGATTTACTTATAACAGGCGAAGGCAGCTTTGACAGCCAGAGTCTTATGGGAAAGACAATCGGAGGTCTTTTACGAAGAATAGAAAAAGCACAAGCTGATAAGGGGCAAACAAAGAAGCTTCCTGTCTGTGTTTTCTGTGGAAAAGCTGAAAACGAAATGAAGCTGCCTCAAAATCTCCACGTATTCCCGATTAGTGAAGGTCAGACGCTTGAATATGCAATGTCACACGCAGAAGAAAATCTTGAAAAAGCAATTCGTATGGAATTATACAATTATAATAATTTTTTCTTATAGTTTTAGGCATAAGTGGGTATATAATATACTTAGGAATATAAATAGGAGGATATAAATGGCATGTTTTACAGTTCCTGCTGCCGAGGCAATTATTACGACAATCGCAGGAAAAATCATTAAATCTAAAGAGAAAAAAGAACTTAGCGGTGCAGTTAGTACAAAGCCTGAGGAAAATACAGACGGTACAGCAAAAATCAGCTTTTCAACTAAGTTAGGTTGGCTCAATAAAATGTTGTGGGGTGGTTCAGCACTTCTTGCTTTTGAACACGTATGGCACGGAGAAGTTGTTCCTTTCTTCCCATTCCTTACAGCTGTAGAAAACGGCGAGGCTTCAGAAATGCTTCACGAGATGGCAACTGCAGGAGTGAGCATGGCTTTACTTGTAACTGCTGTCTGGGGAATTATGGTTGGCGTTACATCGTTGATTGAAAAATATGCAGACAAAAAGCCTGAAGGAACTGTTCTGGCAGGAGGTCTTGCATGACACTTCTTACAACAGTTTTTGCAGCTTTAATCAGTTCTATAATCTGGTATAAAAAAGAAGAAGCAAGAAAGCTTAAGGTTGGAACTCTCAGCCTTATGTACTGGGGTGCTTCTTTGATGTGGCTTATTGATGCAATATTTGAGTATGCAGAGCTTGGTGCAGAATCGTTTGTTCCTGCTCCTCTTGATATGCTCAATGATCTGTATCTTGGTCTTTCTGTTGTTGCACTTGGACTTATTATCTGGCTTGTAATTCTTCTTGTGCGCGATCCAAAGGGTGTTGTAAAGGCAGCACTTTTTAAGAAAAACTAATTTGGAACTTAAAGACTTTTTTAAAAAACACCGTCGGGTAGCAGTCGCCTTTTCCGGCGGTGTTGATTCGTCTTATCTTTTATATGCTGCAAAAAAGTATGCGGCAGAGGTAAGAGCCTATTATGTAAAATCAGCGTTTCAGCCTGCCTTTGAATACGAAGATGCAGTTCGTCTTGCAAAGGAGCTGGAGATTTCTTTATGTGTCATAGACGCTGATGTTTTATCTGATGAAACCGTCACTTCAAATCCTGTAGACAGATGTTATTATTGTAAAAGGGTAATCTTTTCTAAGATTTTGCAAAAAGCCCGGGATGATGGGTTTGAAGTTTTGTTAGACGGAACTAATGCAAGTGATGATGTTGCAGACCGCCCGGGAGTAAGGGCACTTAAGGAGCTTAAGGTTTTGTCTCCCCTCAGGGAATGTGGACTTACAAAAAAGCAGATAAGAGAGCTTTCTAAAGAAGCGGGACTTTTTACCTGGAACAAGCCTGCGTATGCCTGTCTTGCAACAAGACTGCCGGTTGGTAAAAAGATAACTAAGGAAGCTCTTGAAAATACAGAAAAGGCAGAAGCTTTTATGGCAGGACTAGGTTTTTCAGATTTCCGTGTACGGCTTTTGAATACCGGAGACGCAAAGCTTGAGCTTCGCGAAAGTCAGCTTCCGCTTTTATTTGAAAAGAAGAAAGAAATCGTTATGGAATTGAAAAAATATTACAATCGTGTGCTGCTTGATCTGGAGATGCGGAATGAATAGTGAAATAAAACAGCTTTTGGAAAATGTTCGGGACGGAAAAATCTCTATAGATGATGCCCTGCTTGAAATAAAAAAACAGCCGTTTGAGGATATCGGCTTTGCAAAAATTGATCTGCACAGAAAAATCCGCCAGGGAACTTCAGAGGTAATTTACGGCAAAGGAAAAACTCCTGAGCAGATAATCAAAATTATTCAGACAATGCTGAATGCCGGACAGAACACAATCCTGGTGACAAGAATTGATGAGCAGAAAGCAAGTGAGATTCAAAAAGCTGTTGAAATAGAATATAAAAAGGATGCGCAGCTTGGTATTATTGGAAAGCTGCCTGAACCGGATGGCATCGGTACAATTGTTATTGCAACCGGTGGAACAAGCGATATTCCTGTTGCAGAAGAAGCTGCCTGGACTGCAGAGGTGCTCGGAAACCGCGTTGTAAGATTGTATGATGTTGGGGTTGCGGGGCTTCATCGGTTGCTTTCACATCTTGATGAAATAATGAGTGCTTCTGTAATTATTGCAATTGCCGGTATGGAAGGTGCCCTTGCCAGTGTAATCGGTGGACTTGCAGATTGTCCAGTTATTGCTGTACCGACAAGTGCCGGCTATGGTGCTTCTTTCAATGGACTTTCGGCTCTGCTTTCAATGCTCAATTCGTGTGCAAGCGGAGTTTCTGTTGTAAATATTGATAATGGTTTTGGTGCCGGTTATCAGGCAAGTATGATAAATCATATGTGTAAAGCTGACTGTGAGGAAGGAAAAAAATGAAAACTCTATATCTTGATTTACCTATGGGTGCTGCGGGCGATATGCTTAGTGCCGCTTTGTATGAGCTTTTGAGTGCAGAAAATAAAGAAGCTTTTTTGAAGGAGCTGAAAGAAGCGGGGATTCCGGGCGTTCAGGTAGAAGCAGAAAAATCTGTAAAATGCGGAATTACGGGCACTCATTTTAAGGTAACCGTGGACGGTGAAGAAGAGGGTGAAGACCATCATCACCACGAACACGAACATCACCATGAGCATGACCACGAACACTCACACGACCACGAGTATGAGCATCACCATGAACACGAACACTCACACGACAACGAACATCATCATCATCACACAAGCATGGCGGAAATAGAGCAGCTTATAAACTCACTGAAGATTCCGGAGAACGTAAAGACTGATGTTGTTGCGGTTTACAAACTGATTGCAGAAGCAGAAAGTAATGCTCACGGAGTTCCTGTAACGGACATTCATTTTCACGAGGTTGGAACAATGGACGCGGTTGCCGATATTACAGCGGTGTGTCTTCTTATGAACAAAATCGGGGTGCAGAAAATCTGTGCTTCAAGTGTAAATGTTGGTTCGGGGCACGTGCATTGTGCTCACGGTATTCTTCCGGTTCCGGCTCCGGCAACAGCGTTTATTTTGAAAGAGATTCCAATTTACAGCGGTCATATAACAGGCGAGCTTTGTACTCCGACGGGGGCGGCTCTTCTTAAGCATTTTGTTCAGTCCTTTGGAAATATGCCGGCTATTAAAATGACAGCAATCGGTTATGGTATGGGAAAAAAGGATTTTGAAGCGGCAAACTGTGTGCGTGCAATTCTTGGAGAAAGCAGCGCAAAAGCAGAACAGATACTGGAGTTTACGTGCAATCTCGATGACATTAGTGCAGAAAGACTTTCGTTTGCGATGGAGCAGCTTTTTGAAGCAGGTGCAATTGAAGTTTATACAATCCCGGTTGTTATGAAAAAATCACGTCAGGGAAATCTTCTTTGTGTAATGTGCCGCGAATCCTTAAAGGAAAAAATCCTGGAAACTATTTTTAAACATACAACAACGCTTGGAATCCGTGAAACTACAAGCAACAGATATTTCCTTGAACGCCAGATAGAAACTATTAAAACTGAGTTCGGCGAGGTAAGAATAAAACGCGCAGAAGGCTATGGTGTAAAACGCGAAAAGTTTGAATACGAAGACCTTGCGGCAATTTCAAGAAAAACAGGCTTGAGTATAGAAGAAATTGTAAACAGGCTGTGCTTATTCACGAAAAAAGATTTTTGATTTATAATTAAATTATGTTTAACTCACTTACTGGAATTATTACAGGAAAGCTTCCCAAACAGCTTTTTCTTGATACTCACGGAATTGAATGGGATATCTGCGTTCCTGACTCAAACCTTGAGCTTTTGCCGACAGTCGGCAGTGAAGCAAAGGTTTATACCTGGCTTCAGCATACAGATGTGCTTATGACTCTTTATGGTTTTGCAAGTGCAGAGGAAAGAACCTTGTTCCTTGATCTGCTTAAGGTTGACGGTGTTGGTCCAAAGGGGGCTTTAAAAATAATGAGCTCAGCTTCTTCTTCACGGCTCACAGAGATTCTTGAACGTGGTGATGTTGAAATGCTCGAAAAGATTCCTGGTGTGGGTAAAAAAACTGCAGGAAAGATGATGCTGCAGCTAAAAGGTAAGCTTACACTTTCTCAAACCTCAAATGTAGTACGTTATGAAAAACCGGCTGCCTTTGCCGATGTAATTGAATCGCTTGCAAGCATGGGTTACGATAAGCGTCTAGTCGAACAGAAGGTTGCTTTCCTTTCTGAAGCTATAAGTGCAGCAGATCCAACCTTTGCAGATAAACCACAGAAAGAAAAAGAAGACATAATTTTCCGCAGGGCAATTGTGGAGCTGGCGTAAGGAGAGCAGAAAATGGAAAACGAAGATATAGATTTCAGTTCAATTGTACGTGCCGATTTGCGGAACTCCTTTGACGAACAGGATAATAAATTACGACCAACCCGACTTGCCGATTTTCTGGGACAGGAAAGTGTAAAGAAAAATCTTTCTACCTTTATTGAAGCGGCAAAGCTCCGTGAAGAACCGCTCGACCATCTTCTTTTAATTGGACCACCAGGTCTTGGAAAAACAACTCTTGCCCAGATTACTGCACACGAGCTTGGCGTAGATTTTAAGGTAACTTCTGCTCCAGCCCTTGAAAAGCCAAAGGATCTTGCGGGAATCCTTTCTACAATCACACCTCGTACCGTTTTTTTTATTGACGAAATCCACCGCTTAAAGCCTGCAATTGAAGAAATGCTTTATATTGCAATGGAAGATTTTGAGCTCGACTGGATAATCGGGCAGGGTGCGGCTGCCAGAACAGTGCGCATTCCAATTCCACCGTTTACGCTTGTTGGTGCTACAACTAAAGCTGGAAGTGTAAGCTCTCCGCTTCGTTCACGCTTTGGTTTTATTCCACGCTTTGAGTTTTATACACAGTCGGAGCTTTCTTCCATTATAAAACGTTCTGCCGCAATTCTTGAAATTGGAATTGATGATGATACAGCGCTTTTACTTGCACAGTGCTGCCGTGGAACTCCTCGTGTTGCAAACCGGGTACTCCGACGAATGCGCGATTTTGCTCAGGTTGCCGGCAGTTCTACAATTACCGTAGATATTGTTGATGATGGTTTGCGCCGTCTTGAAATTGACGCAATCGGTCTTGAAAAATACGACCGCGAAATCCTTCGTTCAATCATAGAAAACTTTGGCGGCGGCCCTGTTGGTGCAGAAACGCTGGCCATTTCAATCGGTGAAAGCATGGACACTCTGGAGGATTACTACGAGCCGTATCTTATTCAATGTGGACTTTTACAGCGAACTCCTCGTGGCCGAATGGTAACCGAAAAGGCTTACACTCATCTTGGTCTTACTCATGCTTCCGATTCAAAGGATGGCGGAGTTCAGGGAACACTGTTTTAAGGGAACGTTGTTTAAATAAAAGCCTTCTGAAATAATATGGCTAAGACTTCTTTTTTGTGATAGTATAGCCGCATGTTAACTTCTGATTTTAATTTTGATTTACCTGAAGAATTGATTGCTCAGCATCCGAGCGGAGAACGCGGACAGGACAAGCTTATGCTTTTGAACCGCCAGACCGGAGCTGTAGAGCATCATATGATGGATGATTTACCGGACCTTATCCAGCCGGGTACACTTATGGTGTTTAATAACAGCCGCGTACGACGTGCCCGAGTTTACGGTATAAAAGAAACTACAGGTCGAGAACAGGAGTTTATGTTCCTGAACACAATAGACAGAGAATGTACTGTCTGGAATACAATGGTAAAATCTGCAAAAAAGCAGAAGCCTGGCATGCGTTACAAGTTTCCTGATGGAACAATCGGAACGATAATTGATGTTGCCGGAAATGTAGGAACAGAGTTCAGAGCCTTAAAGTTTGATTTTGCCATAAACGAAGACTGGTTTGAACGGAACGGACACATTCCGCTTCCTCCTTATATTAAGCGCGGAGATACAGAAGAGGATTCAGAGCGCTATCAGAATGTTTATGCTACAGATACAGGTAGTGCGGCTTGTCCGACAGCAGGCTTACATTTTACGGAAAAAATGCTTGCCCGCCTTGATGCCGCTGGAATTGAACGCTGTTTTGTAACTCTTCACGTAGGACTTGGAACGTTCCTGCCTGTACGCGAAACAGAAATTGAAAATCACAAAATGCATGAGGAATGGTACACAATTCCACCTGAAACTGCCGAAGCTATCAATCGTGCAAAAAGAGAAGGAAGACCAATTCTTGCAGTTGGAACAACAAGCGTGCGTACTCTGGAAAGTGCAGGGCAGGCGTTTGCTGCAGAAGTTGCTACTGCTGCAGGTAAAGATTCAGGTACAGCTTCAGCTCAGACAGAATGGGTAAAAGCCGGAACTTCTTCAACAAGTATTTTTATGTACCCGGGCTTTAAGTTTAAGGTTGTAGACCAGATGTTTACAAACTTTCACACCCCTGAATCTACGCTGATTATGCTTGTAAGTGCGTTTGCCGGACGAGACAATATTTTGAATGCTTATAAAACTGCTGTAGATAACCGTTACCGCTTTTTCAGCTACGGCGACTGTATGTTTATCCGCTAGTTTCTGTGATTAGGATTAAGTACGATTAAGTCAACTGCTCAAAGCTGTAGCGCGTAAGATTCATAAACTGCTGCTTAACAACATCACTTATCATCTGGTTTTCTGCAACAGTTTCAAATTCTTCCACAATGCGTTCCTGAATCTGGTCAATGTCTTTTTTAGAAAGCGGCAGCCTGTGACCTATAAGAAGATTTTGAAAGCTCTTGCTCTGGAAAACAAAAGGACCAGCAAAAGCAAGCTTTACTTCAACAAGTGTATTTTTCTCGGTATTTGCAATAAACGCATACGAAGCTGAAGCCTGAGTAATTCTATTTTCTGTACCAATTCGTCGGAAAATTGCAATGTCTTCATCAATCAACGAGATTCGAATATTTGTAAGCACAAAGCCCTTTGGGATTTCCTTAAAGGTCGCAAGCGGTTCAATTATAGTTTCTGTCTGGTTTCTAAGTTCAAGCCTTGTGTCCAAAGCAAGCAGCGGAGCGTACAGTGTTCTTTTGTGACCTTCTGAGCAGATGTTTCCACCGATTGTTGCCATGTTTCGAATCATCGGGTTTGCAATGCTGCCAAGAGCTTCGTAAAGTATCTGCGGAATATGGTGCTGACCAACATCAATCAGCTCTGAAAGAGTTGCCCCAGGACCTACATCAATATAACGCTCGTGACGTTCTATTTTTGACAATTCTTTTATACCGTGCACAGAGATTGCTTTCTCGGGAAGAGCTTCTATTCCAGTACAGCCACCAACTACAACAAGCCCCTGGTTGTTTTTAAGCTGTGAAAGTAAATCCTGTGTATTTTTAGCGAATAATACTGATTTCATTTTCTTCTTCCTGCAATTCTTGCTACTGCCGCATAGCCTTTATCTCTTATTTCTGTTGCATAAATAATTCCATTTACAAGGGTAGATAAATCTGTACAGCAAGGAGCAAGCGTTTTTACCTGTTCAATTATTTCCTGACGGTCCGGAACCTTGTTCTTTTTTAAAATCTGATAGGCGCAAAAGATTTTTCCTGCATTACAGTAACCGCAAAGCTTTATTCCGGCTAAATCAAAGCCCTGCTTTATCATCGTATATTCTTCCGTTGCAAGGAAGTGATCCAGAGTTTCAATATCCTCGTTGTTTATAATGCCAACAGGTATTCTGCAGGAAGCAACAGGCTTGTCGTTGAGAAGAACTGTACACGAGCCGCAAACCCCTTCTGAGCAGCCGCATTTTACAGAAGTGTATGACAGGCTTCTTAAAACCTTCATCAGAGATTCTTCTGGACGAGCTTCTATTATTGTTTTATTGCCATTTAAAAATACCGAAATGTTCATTCTTTAGTCTCCAGATTTTTTTCTGTTGCTGAAATATCAGCCGGCATATGCTCCAAAAGCAGATTGTCTATTCCGTGAAGGTCCATTGAATCCATCTGATGCAGGATTTGTGGAATATGAGGAAGCTGCGACAGTTGTGTTGAAGTTTCTCTTTCTTTTATCAGGTTGAAGATTTGAGCTTCGGTACAAGGCAGTTTTGTAAGCTGTGTTGCAAGAGCAAGTGAAAGCGCAGAGGAGAAGGCTGCCGGTAAAGTGTTGTGAACTAAAGCTCCAACCTGTCCTGATTTATTTTTTGACTGGATGAACTTTACGGAAATCTTATCGCAATGAATTGACTTTTCTTCAACGAGCATTGAAAGCTCCTGCTGGATTTCAAGCCTTATTGTGCGGAGTGCCGCCTGTTCATCAAAAAGCTCGCCGCAATCAACTGTGAGCCAGATACCCTTGATTTTTTCACTGTAAGTATAAGTGTCGAGCTCAACTTCTACAACACAGGTCGCAAAGGACATATTTGCAAACGGGATTCCGGAAAAAGCTTCTTTATCCCAGTTCTTTTTTGCAGTTCCTGTCAAACCTTTTTTTGAAGTAATTGGCAGCGGCTGATGAAAGCGTCTTTTCTGAATATCATTACAGCATTTTTTTATAATCTCGTTCATTGTGCCGATTGTGCTGAACGAATCCTCTGGAGAAGGTGGAATATCCTTTATGTAAAAATCAGAATCTATTAAGATGTTTTCTTTTTTTATTTGAAGGATTTCAGAAACAGTTTCGCGCCAGATATTCTGTATAACTTCTGACGGTCTGATTGCATGAATAACAACCCGCTCTTTAGGGAGAAGAGTAACTTCAATTTTCGTATCGTAAGAGAAGGTTGTTGAACCGTAGAACTCAGAAACATTATAACCTGTAGCAATTCCAATTCCCCGCAATGGAACAGCAAAAAACGGGTTGCTGTTTTTCTGGAGGCGGTCAATCGCGTCCATATGGAACGAGGCATATTTTCTGTTGAAGTCGCTCATCTGGATTGTATTGAAAAATGTTTCAAGTGCAGTTTTTGAAGGAATGTCTATTATAAAGCGGTCCTTTGCATTTGTGTTGATTTTTCTTATATCTTCTGGCAGCAGATGAACCTGATTACTTAGCTTTTGAATCTGGTTTTCTATTGCGAAAAAGGCTTGAGAATCTATGCTCTTTATACAGATTGAAGAAGGAGGATTTTTAGATGTATGAGCCTGCGCCAGAATATGAACATTTTCGAACTTATAATAATTGCACGAAGCAATTGCAATTCTGTCTATAATTTCCTGTGAAAAAGGATTTAAGGCACCTACATCAACATCTATAAAAACAGACATTCCTTTTACTTTACCATCCTTTCTGACGGCAGTTTTGTAGGTGATATCTGTTTTTACACCTGGAATCATATAAAGGTCCTGCTCTTTTTGAGTAAGGATGAGCTTTACCGGCTTTTTTACAAGGAAGGCGGCAACTGCAACCTGTGCGGCAATTTGTGTTGTACGCCAAAGTCCCTTTGAATAGATTCCGGAGGTATTTGTTTTATTTATAAATATTGATTCTTCCGGCAAATCAAGACAGGCTGAAAGTACGTTAATTAATAACGACGGCCACTTTGTTGGTGCAAAAACATTCATACAACCGTTTTCCATATAACAGAAGGCACCGGCTGTTTCCTGCCAGGATAAATCGGTAAGCTTTTCGGTCCAGGTTTCTTCAGAAATAAAGCAATCTTCATTATCGGTAAAGAGGATTTTTTCTGCTTCATCTATTGTGTTTTCTGCAAAAACACCTGTTTTAATTTCTCTGGAAGCAACAATATGCTTCTGGCTCTTTTCAATATGATTTGTATCGAGAACTGTATTCAGCGGAGGAAGCTCGTTTATTTCTGAAAGAATTGTTTCTACTGTGTTTTTAGCACGAGGAAGCCGTTTTGCAATTTTTTCGGAAACATCTACAAAAGGTCTGTGATGCTGATTGATTGCATTCTTCAAGGCAGACTCAAGCGTTTCAATATCAAAATTGATTGTGACCTTTTCCAAAAGCCTTTGAACTATTGCTTCATCAGGTCCAACCAGTATTCCAAGCGGTTCACCGGCAAAGGATACGCTGTCGTGACCGAAGATATTTATTTCAACATCATTTACGCTGAAAGTTTTTTTACCAGGAATGTCCTTTGCTGTAAAAAGATGATAACCTTCCGGAATGTCTTCTAAGAAAATGTTACGGACAATTCCTGTTGAAGTCGGGCTTCTTATTAAAGCGGCATAATATGGTTCATGATGTGAGTAGTCACTGTAAAAGCCTTTTGTTTCAAGAGAACGTTTTGTAATTACGGGAGCATTTTTCTTAGGCATGATTTTCTGTTCCTGTTTTTATAATTGTATTGATTACATAATCCGCCATTTCGTCCGTCATATCAGGGAAAAGCGGAATTGAAATTGTTCTTGAATACTGGCGTTCAGCATTCGGATAATTTTCTGCGGTAAAATCTGGATAAAGCTCCTTCCAGTAGGTGAAGTGGAAAATTGGGATAAAGTGTACCGAGATTCCAAGTCTTGCTTCCTGAAGCTTTTTTGCAAACTGCTCCCGTGTGATTTTGAGCTTTTCCGGTACAATTCGCAGCAGATACAGGTGCCAGGAGTTTCCTTCGCCGTCTGGTGGCAGCTGAACAAAATCGAGCTTTGCAAAGGCCTGATTGTATTTTTCTACAATTCGTTTTCGCTGTTCGTAGAAAATCTGTGCACGGTCAACCTGGCAGCAGCCGATTGCGGCAAGAACATCCGGAAGATTAAACTTGTAGCCCGGAGCAACTATGTCGTATTCCCATGAAGCTCTTGGCGATGTATATCTGTCCCAGGTGGTTCTGTCCATTCCGTGCATTCTCATCATTGTCATTCTTTTTGCAAGCTCAGCATTTCTTGTACAGACCATTCCGCCTTCTGCCGTTGTAATTGTTTTAGTAACGTAAAAGGAGAAAACCCCTGCATCTCCAATTGCTCCCGCATAACCAAGCTTTGTCGGCGAAGGGAAGGAGTGTGCAGCATCTTCTATTACATAGATTTTGTTTTCCGGTGTACTGTATTTTTTTGCAAGGTCAAGGATTCGTTCCATGTTGCAGACATTTCCTGCAATGTGAACCGGGATAATTGCCTTTACCTTGTGTCCGTTTTCGGCATCTTTTTTAAGGATTTCTTCTATTTTATCAGGATCTATGCTGTAGGTGTCCTTTTCAATATCTGCAAAGTAAACTTCTGCATTCAAATGGCGGGCGCAGGTGGCGGTAGAGACAAAGGTGTACGGCGTTGTGATTACGGCTGTACCTTCTTTTACACCGCACGCTTCAAGCGCAAGAATCATACCGGAGGTGTTTGAGTTTACTGCAAGACTAATGATTTTTTCATCGCCAAGTGCTTTACTGAACTTTTTCTCAAATTCCAGCGCATATTTTCCGGTTGTAAGCCAGCCGGAATCGAGTACATCCATAACAGCTTTTTTTTCTGCGTCTGTAATTGCTGCCCTGTGAAAGGGAACCTTTATCTGTGTTGCATTATCTGCCATGTTTTCTTCCTTATAATAAATCTGTGCGCCTTTGTCCGTCAGATTTTATCTCTTCGTAAAACTTTTTCAGACTTTCGCAATCGTCGCAAAGCAGCTTAAGCAAAAGCTCTCTGTTTCGGAAATCCTGTTCCCGTCCATTTGTATAATAACAGATCGGGTAAAGCTTTTCCAAAAGAGTGTCGAGCCGCTGCGCTGTATATTCCTTGTTGTCCAGCTGAAGGATTTTCTGATACTTTGTTGGAGTAGGATTTTCTTCCTTTAGCCAGAGTGGTTCAACAAGTCGTTCACCTTTTCTTGCACCGACAACCTTTATATCAATATCCTTGTAAGGTTCCAGTCCGCTGAACTTAATTATCTGCTCCGCAAGCTCAATTATTTTAATAGGTTCACCCATGTCGAGCAGGTAAGATTTTCCGTTTTCGCCAACACCGCCTGTCTGCAAAACAAGGGAACATGCCTCAGGAATTGTCATAAAAAAGCGTTCCATTTTTTCGTCGGTAACGGTAAGCGGGCCGCCTGTTTTTATCTGATTCTGGAAAAGCGGAAGAATAGAACCACGGCTTCCAAGAACGTTGCCAAAACGTACAAACATAATTGCCTGCTTGTTGCCGTCTGCTTCAGCCTTTTTAGCCGCCGCAAGTACCATTTTTTCGCAAAGCATTTTTGAAACACCGTAAACGCTTACCGGTTCAACCGCTTTATCTGTAGAAATAAGGACAAACCGGTCTACTTTATGGGTTAGAGCAGCGTCCAGAAGATTTTTGGTACCAAAAACATTGTTTTCTATTGCTGCAACCTGGTTTTCTTCCATCATTGGAACATGCTTGTACGCTGCGCAATGGAAAATTACGTTACATTTTGTCTGCTTGATGATGTAATCAACGTATTCCCTGTCGCGCATATCACCAATAATTGGAACAATAGTTGCTTTCTCGCCGACACCTTCTGCCTGCAGCACCTTAAGCTCGCGGAATATCTGGCAGATTGAGTTTTCACCGTGACCAAAAAGGTAAAGTCGTTCTGCACCGCCCGAAAGCAGCTGTCTGGAAAGCTCTGAACCGATTGAACCACCGGCGCCGGTTATTAAAACTCGTTTGCCGCGAAGATAATAAAGGCTTTCTTTTAAGGAAATTGCAATTGGAGTACGACCAAGAATATCGAGCGGATCAATCTCTCTTGTTTGAACAAAGTGAGCTGTTCCGTTTATAACCTGGCTTATTCCAGGCAGGATTTTTATATGCTTGAACTTATTCTGCTGCAGAATACCATAGATTTCGCGGATTCTTTCAACTGGAGCCGACGGTATAGCTATGATTGCTTCATCATTATCAGAATTATTAAGAATTGAAGTTACGCTGCTTATTGGACCAAGCACAGGAATGCCGTCGATGGAAGTTCCTATTAGAGCTTTGTCGTCGTCAAGAAAGGCGTTTACTTTACCGAATATTTTTTTTCTTTTTATGTCGTCTGCAATCGTCTGACCTGCAAAGCCGGCACCAATTATATAAATGCGTTTTTCCATTTCCCATCCACTCAGATTATTTTACCATACATGAGGGGTTTTCGCAAACTGCGAAAAGAATAAAAAAAAGCTAAACATCGTTATTTGTTTCTCCGATGTAAAAGTAAGGACTTCTCTAAAAAGGTGAATTTTGCGGAGTTGTCTAGAACATATAGTTTGGGGTGCCTGATGGGGAAACTAAAAAAGTTAATGTTGTTTCTATTATGTATTTCGCTATCAACAGTGGCTTTTGCCAAGCAGATAACAATACAGATAATTCAGCATGACATCACTACAGATACAGTTGAAGAATCCTCTCTGGTTGTAGAAGACCAGCTTATGGATGGTTTCTTTGACAACGGTTTTATAGTGTCAAATACTCCCGCCTCTGTTTCAAACTCTGAGGTTCAGGATCTTACATTCTTTAATTCAGGAATTGGAGATGCCTACGAGGGTGGAGCCGACTATTTTGTTCAGATAAAGCTGTATTACGACAATTCATCTGTTGCTCCTGCACCGGTAGAAAAGGGTAAAAAAGGTGTGGGAAAAAGAGTGATTTGTCTGGAAAGGGTTGACTGGACGGTTGCATCGGCCACAACTGGAAGAACAATCAAGGAAAGCACTTTGCCGTGTGCAAAGCTCGGAATCAAGGATGACTTGAAGCTGATTTCCGATGATTTGATTTTCGAAATAAAAAAAGCAATAAAAGCCTAAGGATGGGTAGGAATATGAGTAATAAATTATTGAAGTTTGTATCACGTATTTGTGTAGTCGTAGCAGGATGTTTAATGCTGGCATCTTTCAGTCCTTCACTTGATGGAAGGGCTGTTGTTGTAGAAGCAGGCGTATTTCCTCAGGGATTGTTTGCAAAGACAGTTGGATACCTGCCTGGAGATATGATTAGTGTTACGAACATCACTGGCGACAGAACTGTAGATATTCTTGTAATTGGAGCTTTGGATCCATCCGAGGGAGTTGCAATTATGCTCTCTCCAGAAGCTGCCGCTGCAATTGGAATTGACGGAAAAGCCAATAATATCGTAAAAATCACAAAGCGTTCAAATCAGGACGGTAGAGATTATGGTTCTGCAATAATCGCAAGCCAGCTTTATAACAGTGCTGATTATGATACTGATTACATCGATTCTGAAAATGAAGAAGAGTATTCTTACGACGAAGACAATAATAGCACTGAAACTACTGATTTCACAGAATCAGATAATACAGATTACTCTTATGATGATTATGAATCTGAAGATTCTTACGATGACTCTTCTGCAGATGCTGAAGAAACTTCTGAAGAAGATCTCGACAACGAATATGATTACACCTTCGACGATGATTATGAAGAAGAGGAAGTTGACGAAGCTGACTACGAGTTCTACGAAGATGATTTTACTGATGAGGACTACGAAGAAGATTTCGAAGACTACGGCGATGAAGATTATGAAGAGGATTACGAAGAAGAATATATAGAAGACGAAGATTTCTATGAGTATGAAGAGCCTGAAGAGGACGAAGAAGTTGAAGAAGAAGATGAATCATACGAAGAATCATTCGTAGACGATGAAGATTTTGATGATTTCGATGACGAATACGTTGAAGAAGACGAAGAAGAAACTGAAGAGTATGTAGAAGACGACGAGGATGAGTATGAAGAATACGATGACGACGAAGACTGGTATGACGACTCTGAGGAAGCTGAAGAAGAATCTGAAGATGAAGCTTACGAAGATGAATATGATTTCGACGACGAAGAAGCTGAAGAAGACGAAGAATATATTGATGAAGAAGTAATCGAAGACGATTTCGAGGAACCGGAAGAAGAGGTTGAAGAAGAAATCGAAGAAGATGAAGACTTCGAGGAAATCGAAGAAATTGAAGAACCAGAGGAAGAAGAAGTTCTTGAAAAGGTTGAAGATGAAGACTGGTTCGACGATGACGAGGTTGAGCTTGTAATAGAAGATGAACCAGAGCCTGTTGATGATACTGAAGCTGAATATGATGAATATCAGGCTATAGTTCTAGTTCCTGCAGATGATAATCCACCTGAGAATACAGAAGATGAGTCTGTAGTTCCTCCTGTAACCGAAAGTGTTTCTAAGGTTGAACCGGAGCCTGTAGAGCCAGAACCAGTAGTTGAGCCTGTACCAGCTGCAGAAAAGAAGGATGATGTTATTAAAGCTCCTGTAGAGAAGGGCTATGAGAAATATATAGTAAACAGCCTGTCTGAGCTGCAGCCAAAATCATATTATATTCAGATTGCTTCTTTAAGAGATGACGAGAATATAATGGAAATTGTAAAGAAGTACGGAAGAAATTATCCATTGACTATAGTACCTAATGCTGCTGGAACAGCTAAGCAGATTCTTATTGGACCTCTTACTGTAGATGAATACGCAACTGTTCTTGCAAGATTCAAGGCATACGGCTATAAGGATGCCTTCCTGAGAAAGACTAAGTAACTTTTGCAAAAAATAACTTTTTGTTTTGACAATAAAATAAATTGAGTTACAATTAATTTATGTCAGACATAAAAGATGCAGCAACTCCTGAAGAATACAGAAATCTGTTTTTTACAGAAGAAAAAGATATGCTTCTGGTTGCAAAAGTTGTTTCTCTAACAATGTTCCTGCTTGGTACCTCAATGATTGTTATAAATTCCATTGAAGGTAACCAGGCTATGGTTCTTGTGAGCTGTATCTATGGTCCACTTTTTTTACTTTCCTTCATTATCACTTGTTTAACAAAGCAGACAAAGTTTTTTCTCGTTCTTGGTTTTACACTGAGCTTTTTAATGGAGTTCGTATATCTTAAAACCGGCGGACAGGAAGGCTTTGGAATCTTCTGGATGTGTATAATTACGTTTTTTACGTTTTTTACAAGTAAAAAGCGTCTGTTCTTTTTAGTCAATTCTTTCTATATATTATTTGTAGTATTGGCATTCTGGACACCTCTTTTTAAGTATTGCTATCAGTTTTCTCAAACAATGCGCATTAGATTCCCAATGCTTTATATGATTGAGTTTGTTTTTGCAAGTATTATTAAAATCAGACTTTCAAAAGCAGAAAAAAATAAGAATACACTTTTTAATAATCTGATGGAGCTTCAGGATAATCTCCAGCATCAGGTAGAAGCACGAACAAAAGAGCTTGAGGAAGAAAAGAATAACTCAGAAAAGCTCCTTATTGAAGTAACCCAGGCCCTTGCCACCACTATAGATGCCAAGGATAAGTATACAAGCGGTCATTCTAAGCGTGTTGCCGAGTATTCTAAAAAAATTGCGATTCTGCTTGGAAAGGATGAAAAGGAACAGCAGAAAATCTACCTTATTGCGCTTCTTCATGATATTGGAAAAATTGGTGTACCAGACTGGATTATCAATAAACGCGATAACCTTACGGACGAGGAATATCAGGTTGTAAAAGAGCATCCTGAAATAGGCTACGAAATCTTGAAAAATATAACAACTATGCCTGATCTGGAGGTTGGCGTACGCTGGCATCATGAAAGATTGGATGGAAAAGGGTATCCTGACGGCTTGTCCGAAGCTGAGATTCCAGAGTTTGCAAGAATCATTAGTGTGGCCGACGCCTATGATGCTATGACCTCTAACCGAAGTTACCGTAAGTATTTGCCGCAATCTGTTGCCCGCAGTGAGATTTTCAAAGGAATCGGAACTCAGTTTGCTCCAGAAGTCGCCGAAAAAATGATTGAGCTCATAGATGCCGACACAGAATACACCATGCATGAATAGGGACGGAATAAATGATAATGCTATAGTGCAATAATGCTCTTGAGGCTTTATTATATAGATAGAGTGTAGAAAAATTTATGAGAGTATTTTTCTAATTTTATAATTTTTTTTGTTGATTATTATCTTCAATTATATTAAACTTATTAAGTATAATTAAAGTTAATTAGCTATTATATGTATCATTTATGGAGGATTATATGACGGTAAAAAATCTTGACTGGGGCAACTTGTCCTTTGGTTACATAGAAACTTCAAAAAGCTATGTTGCCAACTGGAAAAATGGTGAATGGGATGAAGGAAAACTCACTTCAGACCATACTGTAAAAATCAACGAATGTGCCGGTGTATTACAGTATGCACAGACTTGTTTTGAAGGGCTTAAGGCTTATACAACAGAGCACGGCGACATCGTTACTTTCCGTCCTGACTTGAATGCAGAACGAATGGAAAACTCTTGCAAAAGGCTTGAAATGCCTGTTTTCCCAAAAGAACGCTTTATTGAGGCTGTTCTTCAGACAATCGAAGCAAACAAGGACTGGGTTCCTCCTTATGGCAGCGGCGCAACACTTTATATCCGTCCGTATATGTTCGGAAGCAGCTCTGTAATCGGTGTAAAACCTGCTGATGAATATCAGTTCAGAATCCTTGTAACACCTGTTGGACCATATTTCAAAGGTGGTGTAAAGGCTATTACAGTTCGTATTTCAGATATGGATAGAGCAGCCCCTCACGGAACTGGAGATATTAAAGCTGGTTTGAACTACGCTATGTCTCTTCACAATATTGTTGATGCTCATAACTGCGGCTTTGCAGAAAATATTTATCTTGATCCTGCTTCTCACACTTATCTTGAAGAAACAGGTGGTGCAAACATCATCTTTATCACAAAAGATGGCAAGCTTGTTACACCAAAATCTGATTCAATCCTTCCTTCAATCACAAGAAGATCTCTGCTTGTTGTTGCAAAAGAATATCTTAAGATGGAAGTAGAAGAAAGAAAGATAAACAAGAATGAACTTGGTGATTTTGTTGAGTGCGGTCTCTGCGGAACAGCTGCTGTAATCTCTCCTGTTGGAAAAATCAATGACCACGGAAAAGAGATTGTTTACAACGGTGGCAAAGAAGATATGGGCCCTGTTCTTACAAAAATCTACGATACACTTACCGGCATTCAGATGGGCAGACTCGAAGCTCCTGAGGGCTGGATTTATACAATCTAAGTTTTATTTGCAATAAAACACTTTACAAAATCATTTTATTGCAAAACACTTTTGCCACGCGGCAGACGGCGGAACCTTAACAGTTACTCCTTCTGTCGCGTTTTTATTTGGTTAAGCTCCTTGTAGTAGGTGAGATACTGGTCCAGAATGCCGAGAGCTGCCAGAACCTGCTGTTCAACCTTTTCATTTTCCGGCTCTTCATCAACATCAGGATTAAAAATTGAATCGCGAAGCAGAATAAAATTGTGATTCATTTGAAGATACTTTTCTGTTGCAGTCATGCAGGGGCTCCTTGTTTATTTAGCTTTTATTTTTCTTTGTTTTTAGGATATAATATTTAAGTACAATTATGAATACGAAAATGAAAACTTTTTCCTGGAATGATATAAAAAACTCAGACGGGCTCACGCTTTTTCCCCAAGGAACCGGTATTTCTGTAGGCTGCTTTGACGGAATCCATCTGGGCCACAGAACTCTGCTTAAGGTTCTTGTGGATGAGTGTGCGGCCAGAAAGCTGACTCCTCTCATCATCACTTTTTCAAAACCGCTGCCCGGAATTAAGCATACCGAAGACTATATGGGCGATTTGTGCACGCTTAATCATCGCCTTGAGCTTTTTGAGCAGCTTGGAATAAATAATGTCGTAATTGTGGATTTTGATGATGATTTTGCGCACATCCCGGGAACAGAGTTTCTGCTTATGCTTAAAAAATGCTGCAACATGCGTTTTATTGCCGAAGGAATTGATTTCAGATGCGGCTACAAGGGTGCGACCGATAATCAGGCAATCAGGTATTTTTGCCAACAGAATGATGTTGGGCTCCAGTTTGTGAATCCTGTTTATTTTAGGGAAGGAACGGACGAAGAGGAAAGGGTAAGTTCATCGTTTATCCGCCAGATGATTCAGAAGGGCTTTTTCTTAACGGTAAACGAGCTGCTTGCACGACCATATGAGCTTAGGCTGGAAATTGATGCTGCCGTGCATAGAACTGGTACTGACACTGGTTCTGCCGAGGACGATTTATTCAGCGGTATAGAAACAGGTTCTTCCGGCGGCAAAGAAAATCTCACTTTCAACAGAGCAGATATAAAACAGGTGCTTCCGACTGCGGGAATCTATCATTGCAGAAATAAAAAGGATGAGGATGTACGGCTTGAAATTACGGCCGACAACGTTATTGTTTATGATGTGAAAGGTCCTGAAGATCTGTCACTCAGGTTTTCCAGTTGAATAATTTTTAAATATCTTTTATTATTATTGTCCAGGCTTTCGGTACGGACTGCCTTGTGATTATCGTCTAGAACTCCAGATGATGACCTGCATGCTTTCCGCTGATGAAAGTCAATTTATTACAAGGAGTTGCTATATGGCACTTACAAAAGAAACAACTGCTGCTACCATTAAAAAATATGGTGCAAAAGAAAATGACACTGGTAACGTAAAGGTTCAGATTGCCTTGCTTACCCAGCGCGTACAACAGCTTACAGAACATGTAAAAACATTTCCAAAAGATGGATCTGCAAAACGTGCTCTTCTCAAGGTTGTAGGACAGCGCCGTAAGATGCTTAAGTACTATGAACGCACAGACCTCGATGGATACCGTGCATTCATCAAAGAGCTCGGACTTCGTAAGTAAGTCTGTTCTTATTGAAAATCCCGCCCAGCGAATAGTTGAGTGGGATTTTTTTTGTCCAGAACAGCTGGATTGATGGCGTGTTGATTATTATTCTTTTATAGACTAAAATCAATCATTACACTTTTGTATATTAGTTTTACTAATAAATAGATAAAAGCATGCGTCGGATGTAGTGACGTGTGTAGGAGTTAAATTTATGTCAGTAGAAAGAGTAACTTACCGACTTGGAGATGCCGACCTCATCCTCGAAACTGGAAAAATCGGCAAGCAGGCTAATGGTTGTGTTTACGCACAGTGGGGCGGAGCAGCTATTATTGCAACTATTTGTGCTTCTTCTTCTGTAACAGAAGGTCAGGATTTTGTTCCTGTTACTGTTGAGTACAATGAAAAATTCTATGCTGCTGGAAAGATTCCTGGTGGCTTTGTAAAACGCGAAGGTCGTCCAAAGGATAAAGAGATTTTGGTATCTCGTCTTATTGACCGTCCAATGCGCCCACTTTTTGAACCGTCATTTGGTCACGAACTTCAGATTGTTCCGACCTGTGTTTCTTGCGACGGTGTTCATACTCAGGATATTCTTGCTGTTATTGCGGCTTCTGCTGCAACCTGTATTTCTGATATTCCATTCCACGGCCCGGTTGCCGCTTGTCGTATCGGATACTTGAACGGTGAATACATTATCAACCCAACCTTCGAACAGATTGAAAAGGGTGAACT